>JAZLLO010000025.1:0-43523 GCA_045598185.1 Marvinbryantia sp. | reverse complement strand
AGAGCAAGCCGCTTATGCGGTGGTTGGTTGAGTTCTGCCTCCGGATCAGAATCTATGAACAGATTATGCTGCATGTAATACTTTGCAACCAATAGTTCGCCCCTACTGACTGACCCTACGGAAGCAAAACCCTCATTACAGGCCCTACTGAATGTTCCCTTCTAACAGCCCCTACTAAACAACCCTACGGAACATCCCTAAAAAAATCAGCCCCCACTAAACTTTGATTTCCCACCAATCGGAACCGTCCCCAATGGCTCACAATGCTTCAACATGCTAAAAGGCAAAAAAAGAAGAGCCACTTTCGTGACCCTTTTTTTATCATAATTTTAATTAAGCTCTTTCTACTGCACCAGATCTTAAACAAGAAGTACATACGTACATTTTCTTTGCAGATCCGTTCACGTTAACTCTAACAGATTTGATGTTAGACTTCCACATTCTATTACTTCTTCTATGAGAATGACTTACGTTGTTTCCGAAATGAGCGCCTTTTTCACAAATTGCACACTTTGCCATGATAGCACCTCCTTATATCCATATTTCGCCTATGCTTATAATTAAGTGCACAGACTGACAACAATCGTATTCTAGCAGATTGCATTTTAATTTGCAAGTATATTTATAAAAAAAATATGTTTTCTTTTTTGCAAATTACTGATATACTAAGACGAACATATTTTTTATGAGTCATATTGGAGGTAATATATGAAAGGACGTGTTCAGAACGAACTGGGAACAATTTCAATTGACCTTGATGTTATTGCTATGTATGCAGGTAGTGTAGCAGTTGAATGTTTCGGTATTGTAGGCATGGCTGCTTTCAGTATGAAAGATGGTCTTGTTAAGTTATTAAAAAAAGATAGTTTAAAGCATGGAATCAATGTTACACTTTCCGAAGATAACAAGATTTCCCTCGGTTTCCATGTTATTGTATCTTACGGTGTAAGTGTTTCAACCGTATGTAATAATCTTATAGAGAATGTAAAGTATAAAGTTGAAGAGTTCACCGGTATGGAGATTGAGAACATCGAGATCTTTGTTGAAGGTGTCAGAGTTATTGATTAAGGAGGAACTATCGAAGTGGGTAGTAGTACAATTAATGCTGCGTTATGTTCCAGAATGTTTCTTGCAGGTGCGAACAATCTCGAAGCAAAAAAAGAATGGATTAATGAATTGAATGTATTCCCTGTACCGGATGGTGATACAGGAACTAATATGTCCCTGACGATCATGTCTGCTGCTAAGGAAGTAGCTTCTCTTGATGAGGACTGTAAGATGGATGTTCTCTCCAAAGCTATTTCTTCAGGATCATTAAGAGGAGCACGTGGTAACTCAGGTGTTATCCTTTCTCAGTTACTGAGAGGCTTTACAAAGGGTATTAAGGGACTTGAAGAGATTGATATTCCAACTGTTGCAGAAGCATTCCAGAAGGCAGTTGCAACTGCTTATAAGGCAGTTATGAAGCCAAAGGAAGGTACGATCCTTACTGTTGCAAAGGGTGCTGCAGACAAGGCGAGTGAGCTTGCAGCAACAGATATTTCCATGGAAGACTTCCTTGGTCAGATTCTTGCATATTCAGAGGAAGTACTTGCTAAGACACCTGATATGCTTCCTGTATTAAAAGAAGCTGGTGTAGTAGACTCTGGCGGCCAGGGTCTTGTAGAGTTCTTCCGCGGTGCTTACGATGCATATCTTGGAAAAGAGATCAATTATGCAGAAGCAGCAACAGAAGAAAAGACCATGAAGCATTTATATTGTGTTTCTTTTGATATCAACTGTGGAAAAGAACCTGAAAAAGAAGATGTGGAAAAGTATCAGGGAATCCTCGAAGGCATCGGTGAAGATGGTGTTGTCTTCAAAGCAGATTCTGTGATCCGTGTTCACATTCATACGAACGATCCTGGTGTTGCAATCACCAAGGCTTGTAAGCTTGGAACTCTTTCCAATGTTTCACTTCTTAACAGAACTGAAGAAGGAGAAGAGGGCTGTAAAGCAGAAGAATTAAAAGCAGAGGCTGAGAAGGCAGCAAAGCCAGTAATGCCTCATAAAGAAGTAGGATTCATCTCTGTTTCCATCGGTGATGGAATCGGCGAGATCTTCCGTGGTCTTGGCGTTGATTACCTGATCGAAGGTGGTCAGACTATGAATCCAAGTACAGAAGATATGCTTAATGCCATCGACCAGGTGAATGCAGATACCATCTATATCATGCCAAACAACAAGAACATCATTCTTGCCGCCAACCAGGCGCAGTCCCTTGTAGAAGACAAGAATATTATCGTAGTTCCAACTAAGACAGTTCCACAGGGTATTTCTTCTATTATTGCTTATGACCCAGGTTTATCTGCTGATGAGAACTTAGAAGCAATGAAGGATGTTATTTCATCTGTTAAGACTGGTCAGGTTACTTATGCAGTACGTGATACAAGAATCGATGATAAGGATATCACTATGGGCGATATCATGGGTATCGGTGATTCCGGTATTCTCGCAGTTGGAAAAGACATTCTCGGTACAGCAAAAGAGATGATTTCCTGCATGGCAGATGAAGATACCGAACTGATTTCTATCTATTATGGTGCTGATGTAACAGAAGAAGATGCCAATGTATTACTGGAAGCAGTTCAGGAAAGCTATCCTGACAGCGAAGTAGAATTATATATGGGCGGACAGCCTATCTACTATTACGTAGTATCTGTAGAATAAAATAAAGGGTGATAGAGAGTTTCTCTATCACCTTTTTTCAAAGAGGTAAGTATGACAGGAAATGAATCCATTGAAACATTAAAAGGCGTAGGAACCAAGACAGCTGCTTTACTGAAAAAACTTGATATCCTCACAGTTGGAGACCTTCTTCACTATTTTCCAAGGGATTACCAGAAGGCAGAACCACTTAAGAAGTGCGAGGATGCACAGATCGATCAGAATATCTATGTCTATGCCACGGTTGACCGGATATTATCCGTTCAGTTCGTCAAGCGCTTGCAGCTTATAACAACAACGATATCTGATGAGACTGGAAGTCTTTCTGTCCGCTGGTATAATATGCCATATCTGCGAAACACCATAAAGCCAGGACATCCTTATGTCTTTGCCGGAAAAATAGTTAAAAAAGGGAACCAGACGATTCTGGAACAGCCTGTCATCTACCCGATAGAAAAGTATCATGAACTTGCCAAGAGTCTTCAGCCGGTATACGCTCTGACAAAGGGCATCAGTAATACCATGCTTGTAAAACTCATCCGACAGGTTCTTGAAATGATTCATCCAGAGCAGGATCCCTTGCCGGAATACCTGCGAGAACACTATCAGCTTGCACAGTATGCATACTCGTTGGAACAGATCCATTTCCCGAAAGATGAGTCTCATATGCTTCTTGCAAGAAAACGTCTCGTGTTTCAGGAATTCCTTTACTTTATCCTGTCCCTTCGAATGTATCAGGAACAGCAAAGTAAGATTCCGAATAGTTTTCCTCTGACATACACTGATGCAGCCGACCAGGTGATCCGTAGTCTTGGATATGAGCTTACCGGTGCTCAGAAAAGAACATGGTCAGATATCTATCGTGATCTGACCGGAGAAAAAGTCATGACCAGACTTATTCAGGGTGATGTAGGATCCGGAAAGACGATCATAGCATTTCTCTCCATGATCCTGATGGCAGCGAATCATTTTCAGAGTGCCCTTATGGTTCCTACGGAAGTACTTGCCAGTCAGCATTATGATTCCATGAAGGAACTTCTGGAACAGCAGCATCTTTCCATGAAGCCGGTTCTTCTTACCGGTTCCATGACTGCAAAGCAGAAGCGGGAAGCATATAAGCTAATTGCAGACGGAGAAGCGGACTTTATTATCGGAACTCATGCAATTATACAGGATGCCGTAATCTACCAGAACCTTGGACTTGTCATTACAGATGAACAGCATCGATTTGGCGTAAAACAGAGAGAATCTCTCGAGAATAAGGGCAGTCAGCCTCATACCATGGTTATGAGCGCAACCCCGATTCCAAGAACACTGGCCGTTATCCTGTATGGTGATCTCGATATCTCTGTCATCGACGAGATGCCTGCCAACAGAATTCCGATCAAAAACTGTGTTGTGAACACCTCTTACCGTAAAAAAGCGTATGAATTCATTGAAAAAGAAGTAGCAAATGGACATCAGGCTTATGTAATCTGTCCTATGGTAGAACAAAGTGAACTTATCGAGGCTGAAGATGTCCTCTCATATACAGAACATTTAAAGGCCAATCTTCCGGATTCTATTACTGTCACAGCACTTCATGGTAAGATGAAGGCGAAAGAAAAAAATTCCATTATGGAACAGTTTCTCAGAAATGAGATTCAGGTTCTTGTCTCTACAACTGTTGTTGAAGTAGGCGTTAACGTACCGAATGCAACTGTTATGATGATTGAAAATGCCGAGCGCTTTGGACTGGCTCAGCTACACCAGCTGCGCGGACGAGTAGGACGTGGCTCCTGGCAGTCCTACTGTATCATGATCGCAGGTACAGTAGGAGCAGAAAAGAAAAAGAGACTTGAGATATTGAATAAGTCCAACGACGGATTCTTTATTGCAAGTGAGGATCTGAAGCTTCGTGGTCCGGGGGATCTTCTTGGTATCAGACAAAGTGGCATGCTGGAATTCCAGCTGGCTGACATCTACACAGATGCACCAACATTAAAGCTTGCCTCTGAAGCTGCACAGTGGATCTTATCTCAGGATCCATCCTTTACACTGAAAGAGAATCATGAGTTACATCAATCCTTGTCAGAATATATGGAACGCTATCTGACAAAACTTAATATTTAATTAAGAATTTGTGTTTTTAGAAAAAAACTTTGCTAAATATTTAGCATATGCTATACTTTTTCATATATAGTGGGTTTTATTATGAGAGGAATTTAGAATGAATATTGGTTTTATTGCGCATAATAGTAAAAAAAACCTGATGGAGAATTTCTGTCTGGCATATAAGAGAATTCTTTCCAAACATGAATTATATGCAACTGGTATTACCGGAAGAAGAATCGAAGAGGTTACGAATCTGAAAGTACATAAGTTTTTACCTGGAAGTGTCGGTGGCGACAAGCAGTTTACCGAGATGATCGAACGTAATGACATGGATATGGTCATTTTCTTCTATAATCCGATCCTTCAGGATCCAAGACAGGCAGATATCGACAGTATTACAAGATGTTGTGACAGATACAATATCCCGATCGCAACGAATATCGCTACAGCAGAATCGCTCCTTCTTGGTCTTGCGAATGGTGACCTCGACTGGAGAGGAATTTTTAACAAGAAGTAAGGAATAACTTATGAGAGTAATAGCAGGTAAGGCAAAGCATCTGCCTTTAAAGGCTCTTCCTGGTCTGACTACACGACCTACTACTGATCGTATCAAAGAGACATTATTCAATATGATCCAGAATGATATTCCAGATTGCCGTTTTCTTGATCTCTTCAGTGGTAGTGGCGCGATTGGCATCGAAGCGTTAAGCAGAGGTGCACAGATGGCTGTATTTGTAGAGCAGAACCGTGATGCCGCCAGTGTTATCCGAGAGAATCTGAAGTTCACTCACCTTGAGAAAGACAGTCAGCTTCTCGTGATGGATGTACGTCAGTCACTGGGACGTCTGCAGAATGAAAAGCCTTTTGATATCATCTTTATGGATCCTCCTTATCGTCAGGATCTTGAAAAAGAAGTTTTGGAGTATCTATCAGATAAGCCTTGTGTTGATTCTTATACACTGATCATTATTGAAGCAGCACTTGATACTACATTCGATTACCTGGATAGTCTGGGATATGAGATGGTGAAGTATAAGAAGTACAAGACGAATGCACATATATTTATCAGAAAGAAAGAAGAAGCATGAAAAGAGCAGTTTATCCAGGAAGTTTTGATCCGGTAACCTTTGGACATCTTGATATTATGAAGCGTTCCGCTTCATTAGTCGATGAATTGGTAGTTGCCGTTTTACAGAATAATAAAAAAAATCCGTTGTTTTCTGTAGAAGAACGTGTTAAGATATTACAGATAGTGACCCAGGATATTCCGAATGTCCGGATAGAATCTTTTGGGGGATTATCTATTGACTTTGTCAAGAGATGTGATGCACAGTTTATTGTTAGGGGATTACGTGCCATCACAGATTTTGAATATGAACTTCAGATGGCACAGACGAATCGTATCATGGCACCGGACATCGATACCATTTTCTTAACGACCAGTCTGGAATATGCTTATCTTAGTTCATCAACAGTTAAAGAAGTTGCATATTACGGGGGAGAGATTTCCAGATTTGTGCCTCAGGTGGTTGTTGAGGCAATCGAACGGAAATTGAAAAAGACGAATAAGGAGAGTAAACATGAGTAGCAGAATTGAACAGATCATTGAAGAAATTGAAGAATATGTTGATAGCTGTAAGTTCCAGCCACTTTCTTCCACAAAGATTGTTGTTAATAAAGAAGAATTAGAAGAATTATTAAGAGAGCTTCGTATGAAGACTCCTGATGAGATCAAGAGATACCAGAAGATCATCGCTAACAAGGATGCGATCCTTGCAGATGCACAGGCAAAAGCTGATTCTATGATCAGTGATGCACAGCAGAAACAGCAGCAGTTAGTAGATGAAAGTGAGATCATGCAGGAAGCTATCCGTCAGTCTGAGCAGGTAATCGCACAGTGTCGTGAAGAAGCACAGAGCATTCTTGATTCTGCAACACAGGATGCTAACAGCATTCGTATGAGCGCTATCAGCTATACCGATGATATGCTTGCTAATCTGGAACAGATCATGAGCCATGCAACAGATACGATCAGTTCTAAGTACAATACCTTCATGGGTTCTTTACAGTCTTGCTACGATATCGTGAATAAGAACAGAAGTGAATTGTCTCCACAGTTACAGAATACCAGCAATTATTCTTCTGATTATGAAGAAGGTGCAGAGGATTTCGAAGAAGAAGAGTAATCTTGACCTTTTCCTCTGTTTGATTTTAATAGATGACTACTTAAAGGCAATGATTTCTGATCATTGCCTTTGATTTTTAAAGGGAGGATTTGTATGAAAATCCAGAGTTGGAGAGATAAGCTTGATCCTTATGATCTTGCTGTAAAAGAGATGCTTACTAAGTTTGAGCATCTGCAATACCAATATAAGTCAAGAGGATTGTACTGTCCCATCGAGCAGGTTACCGGACGTGTAAAGTCTGTTTCCAGTATTCTGGAAAAGCTCCAGAGAAAGAATATTGCGCTTGATGATATGGAAAAAGAACTGGAAGACCTTGCCGGCATCCGTATCATCTGCCAGTTTGTAGAAGATATTCCAAGAGTTGTCAGCATCATCCGTGAACGCAAGGATATGCGTGTAAAACTGGAAAAGAATTATCTGGATAACCAGAAAGAGAGCGGATACCGTAGCTATCATATCATTATCTATTATGATGTCCGCACTATGGTAGGAGACCGTACGATCCAGGCTGAGATCCAGATTCGTACTATGGGTATGAATTTCTGGTCTACCATCGAGCATTCTCTTCAGTACAAGTACCGTGAGAACATCCCTGTCCATGTAAGAGAAAAGCTTCGCAAGGCTGCGCAGGCTATTGAAGTTCTGGACCGTGAGATGTCAGAGGTACGTGATGAGATCATGGATGCACAGAATTTTCAGCAGATTCAGGCAAGTATGGTATCAGAGATCCTTCTTACCATACAGAATCTCTATGCTGTTGCCAATGAACGAGACATGGAAAAGATCAATACAGAATTCTACGAGATCTATGCAGAGAATGATCTCCAGAAGCTCCATCGTTTCCATAAGAATCTGGACACCCTTGCAGAAGGATATCGTGCCCAGTCCATTGAATTCCGTGCAGAAAGATAGATCAAGTCATATATGAGTACGAACACAGAACAGTTATCAAGTGAATTTTTAGCTTCTATGGAAGCACTGCTTGGTCCGGAATATCCGGACTATCTGGCTTCCTTTGAGGAGCCTTTTTATCAGGGAATCCGTGTGAATACAGGCAAGATCAGTGTAGAGGAATTCTGCCGTATTGCACCTTTTCATCTTACCCCGATTCCCTGGACGGATAATGGATTTTATATCACCGCAGATGATGATGTCTCAAGACATCCTTATTACTATGCGGGTCTTTACTATATTCAGGAGCCAAGTGCTATGGTTCCCGCATCTCGCATTCCAGTCAGGGAAGGTGATTTCTGTCTTGATCTTTGTGCCGCACCTGGTGGAAAGTCTACAGAACTTGCAGCCAGACTTCATGGAACCGGATGTCTTCTTGCCAACGATATCAGCAATTCCAGAGCCAAAGCACTACTTAAGAATCTGGAATTATTTGGTTTCGGCAATATTTTTGTCTGCAGCGAAGCACCGGAAAAGCTTCTTAAGTTTTATCCGGAATTTTTTGACAAGATCCTCATCGATGCTCCCTGTTCCGGTGAAGGAATGTTTCGTAAAGATTCAGCTATGCTGAAGTCTTACGAAGAACATGGTCCGGAATATTATGCAGCGATTCAGGCGGATATTCTGGAAAGCGCTTATCAGATGCTGCGCCCAGGTGGCAATCTTTTATTTTCCACCTGTACTTTTTCTTCTATTGAGAATGAAGATAATATCCATACCTTCTTACAGAAGCATCCGGACATGCATCTTATTCCTATGAATGGCTACAGTGCCTTTTCACAGGGTTGCAATAAAGACGGCTATGACCCTGAGTATCATCTGGAACATTGTGTACGTCTTTTCCCACATAAGCTAAAGGGCGAAGGACATTTTGCCGCACTTCTTGCAAAGGATGTGCGTGATACAAAGCCTGCTGCCAGAAGAACAGATAAGAGTAAACCTACGGAAGAATGGATGGATTTTCAGAAAAAAGTACTGAAAAAGCCACCTTTTTCCGGAGAATTCAAACAGGTCGGAGAGTCTCTCTATCTGATTCCTGAGGACTCTTTCTTAAAAAAACAGATTCGTTTTTTAAGAACCGGTCTGTATCTAGGAGATTCCAAAAAGAAACGATTCGAACCGTCCCAGGCACTTGCCATGTACCTAAAGCCTGACATGGTAAAGCAGTCCTTGCAGCTTTCCATATCCGATATTCGTGTGAAGAAGTATCTGAAAGGGGAATCTCTGGAACTGACGGATGAAGAAGATTATAAAGATGGTTATATCCTTGTCTGTGTAGATCAGTATCCACTCGGATGGGGGAAGATCGTCAATGGCACTTTAAGGAATAAGTACTATTCTGGTTGGAGAATGAACTAATGGAACGTCTGGATAAATTTCTTGCCAATTCCGGAGTCGGAACAAGAAGCGAAGTAAAAAAATATCTGAAAAGTGGCCGTATCCTGATAAATGGATCCATCTGCAAGTCGGGGGACAACAAGATCGATCCTCTGAAAGATCAGATTATCTTTGACGGAAAGGCCGTAACTTACGAAGAATTCGAGTATCACCTGCTGAATAAACCGCAAGGATGTGTCACAGCAACTCAGGACCGCAATGATAAGACCGTAATGGATTATATCACGTCTGACCGAAAGGCAAAGCTTTTTCCGGTTGGACGTCTTGATAAAGATACCGAAGGACTCCTTCTGATCACCGATGACGGAGACTTATCCCACCGCCTGCTATCTCCAAAAAAGCATGTGGATAAGATGTATTTTGCTATTGTAACCGGAAACATCTCTGCGGAAGCAAAAGAGATGTTTGAAAAAGGACTTGATATTGGAGATGAAAAGATGACGCTTCCTGCCACCCTTGAGATTGTGGAAGCAGAGAATGAGCAGACACAAGTGCGTGTAACTATCTCAGAAGGCCGTTTTCATCAGATTAAGCGCATGTTCCACGCTATCGGAAATGAAGTCATATTCCTGAAGCGCCTGTCCATGGGACCACTGATACTGGATCCTTCTCTTAAAACAGGAGAAAGCCGCCGCTTAAATCATCAGGAAATCGAAAGTCTTCTGGATTTAAAATAAGGAGTAATCTATGAATGAATTTTTGCCTGTATCCAGAAAGGATATGAAAGAGCGAAATATCGAACAATTGGATTTTATATATATCACAGGGGATGCCTATGTCGATCATCCTTCCTTTGCGCACGCAGTCATCGGACGTATTCTGGAAATGAATGGTTATACTGTCGGTATCATTGCACAGCCTGACTGGAAGAATCCGGACAGTATCAATATCCTTGGAAAACCACGTCTTGCTTTCCTTGTATCCGCCGGCAATATGGATTCCATGGTAAATCACTATACCGTATCAAAAAAGAGAAGAAAGACAGATGCCTTTACTCCGGGCGGTGTTATGGGGAAACGACCAGATCATTGTGTGATCTCATACTGTAACCTGATCCGTCAGACCCACAAGCATACTCCGATCATCATTGGTGGTATCGAGGCAAGTCTCAGACGAATGGCTCATTATGATTACTGGTCCAATTCTCTGAAACGTTCTATCTTGTTGGATTCCGGTGCAGACCTGATCTCGTATGGAATGGGAGAGCGCTCTATTGTGGAGATCGCAGATGCGCTTGCTTCCGGTATAGCAGTAAAAGATATAACCTTTATTGATGGTACTGTTTATAAGACTAAGAACATTGAGGATGTCTACGATGTTACTATCCTGCCAGATTATGCTTCCCTTGTAAAGGATAAGCTGAATTATGCCAAAAGCTTCTATATACAGTATTGCAACACCGACCCATTCTCCGGGAAGAGACTTGCAGAGGTTTATCCGGATGGATATGCTGTTGTTCAGAATCCTCCGCAAAAACCACTGTCGCAGGATGAGATGGATCGTGTCTACAGTCTGAATTATCAGAGAAGATGGCATCCGATGTACGATGCTCTTGGCGGTGTCCCTGCAATCGAAGAGGTCAAGTATTCCCTGGTTAGCAACCGCGGATGCTTTGGCGGATGCAGTTTCTGTGCCTTAACTTTCCATCAGGGACGTATCATTCAGACAAAAAGTCATGAATCCCTTATCGCAGAAGCTAAGACCTTCATCTATGATAAGGATTTCAAGGGATATATCCATGATGTCGGAGGTCCGACTGCCAATTTCCGACAGCCGGCCTGCAAGAAACAGATGGATAAAGGAGCCTGTGTGAATAAGCAATGTCTCTATCCTCGTCCTTGCAAAAATATGGATGTAGATCACAGCGATTATATCTCTCTTTTGAAAAAGCTCAGAGAACTTCCGAATGTCAAGAAGGTCTTTATCCGTTCCGGTATCCGTTTTGACTATGTCATGGCTGATAAGAATGATCGTTTCTTCCGTGAACTTGTGAAGAATCATGTCAGCGGTCAGCTGAAAGTCGCACCGGAACATGTATCTGATAATGTCTTAAAGCGCATGGGAAAGCCAGAGAACTCTGTCTATCGTTCCTTTGTTGCCAAATATAAGAAGATCAATGAAGAATTGAATTTAAAACAGTATCTTGTACCATATCTGATGTCTTCTCATCCTGGTTCTACCTTAAAAGAAGCTGTAGAGCTGGCAGAATACTTACGGGAACTTGGCTACATGCCGGAACAGGTACAGGATTTTTACCCGACTCCATCTACGATCTCTACCTGTATGTACTATACAGGAGTCGATCCACGTACCATGGAAAAGGTATATGTCCCGACAAGTCCCCATGAAAAGGCGATGCAGCGTGCACTGATCCAGTACCGTGATCCGAAAAACTATGATCTTGTAAAGGAAGCACTGATCCTTGCACACCGAACTGACCTGATTGGTTTTGATAAAAACTGCCTGATCCGTCCGCGAAATATGGATAGGAATACAGCACCTTCCGGTGGAAAACCATACTCCGGACAGAAGAACGGATCAGGTAAACCAATTTCCGCAAAAAAGGATAGTTCCAAAAAGAAAACAATCCGTAACGTACACAAAAAGAAAGGATGAAGCATATGAAAAGAAAGAAAAAAGGAGAATATGGCTATATCAAAAGTGAGCGAATCAAACGAGTGATCATCACTGCCATCATGTTCTCAATCCCGCTGATCATCTTTTTTACCGGCTTGTATCTCAACCATACCAGAAAGAACATTCTCACTCTGGTCGCTATCATGGGCTGTCTGCCTGCAAGTAAGGTTGCCGTAGATATGATTATGATCTTCCTGCAAAAGCCGCTTTCCAGTGAATTATATGAAACCTTAAGTTCCCATATCAAGGATATGACTGCTATCTATGAGTCAAGTATCACAACCTATGAAAAGACCGCAAGATTTCGCTGTATTGTTGTATCAGGGCTCAACGTTGTCGGTTATTCCGATGATCCGAAGATCGACGTAAAACATACAGAAGCGTACATCAAAAAGATCATTCAGGGCAACGGATATCGTGCCAATGTAAAGGTTTTTACCGACTTAAAGCTTTACCTGAAACGAATTGATGAAATCTATGCAAATCATGTAGAAGCAGAAGCACAGATACCATTTAAACCGGATGAGAATCATCCGGATGCATCCAGAAATGATATCGTAAAGGCCGTCCTGCTTGCTATTTCCGTATAACGACTATGAAAGAAATCATTGTTAGTAAGAATGACGCAGGACAGCGTCTGGATAAGCTTCTTGGAAAATATCTGAACCAGGCATCTACCGGTTTTATCTACAAGATGCTTCGAAAAAAGAATATCAAATTAAACGGAAAGAAAGCTTCCGGTAATGAGATTGTTCAGCTCTCAGACCAGGTCGAGATCTTTCTCTCTGATGAGACCTTTGAAAAGTTCAGCACAGTCCGGTTTAAAGCCACGGAATCACAAAATCCGAAGGGAAATGTAGACCCGTATGCGAAGATACCGCCGATCTCAAAGAACTGGATCATCTATGAGGATAGTGATGTCTGTCTGATCAATAAACCACAAGGGTATCTGTCCCAGAAAGCAGCTGCAAGCGACATCTCCATAAATGAGATGTTTGTTTCTTATCTGTTAAAGTCCGGGCAGATCACACAGATAGAACTTCAGACCTTTCATCCAGCCATCTGTAACCGCCTTGACCGCAATACATCTGGTATCCTGATTGCCGGCAAGTCCTTAAAAGGTCTTCAGACAATGGCAAAACTTTTACAGGGCAGAGATGTTCATAAGTATTACTGGTGTATCGTAAAAGGAAATGTAAAAGAAAAGCAACGCATTTCCGGATATCTGTCAAAGGATGCCAAAACGAATAAAGTTGAGATACAAAAAAAACGAAGCGTCGATGCAAAGCCGATCGTTACCGAATATACGCCTCTTTATCACGAAGAGAAAGCTACTTTACTGGAAGTTCTTCTGGTAACCGGACGTACTCACCAGATCCGTGCACATCTTTCCAGCATCGGACATCCAATCTTCGGAGATCTGAAATACGGAGATATGCGGATCAATGACCAGATCTGGAAGAGCCATAAGATCAAGGATCAGATGCTTCATGCAAGAAGACTGGAATTCCCGGCCGATCTCCCTCAACTTCCTCAGCTGTCCGGCAGGGTATTTGAAGCCCCCCTTCCAGCTGTTTTTGAGACATATGTAAATGAGGTGATAACATGCCAACCTGGAAATCCAGAGGATTAAGAGGTTCTGTCCTTGAGGACATGATAAACCGAACGAATGAATTATATCTGGAAAAAGGACTTGCCCTGATCCAGAAGATCCCTACTCCTATCACACCTATGAAGATAGATAAAGAGACCCGTCATATCACTCTGGCTTATTTTGATCAGAAAAGTACGGTCGATTATATCGGTGTGGTACAGGGAATTCCGGTATGCTTTGATGCAAAAGAATGCAATACCGATACCTTCTCCATGCAAAATCTCCACCCACATCAGGTTCGTTTTATGGAAGATTTTGAGAAACAGGGCGGTATTGCATTTTTACTGATCTTTTATACACACAAGAATGAGATCCTCTATCTGACAAGTGCCGATATGATGAAATTCTGGAAGCGGATGGAAGAGGGCGGAAGGAAGAGCTTTCGCTATGATGAGATTGACACTGCATTTCTTCTTCCGAAAAAAAACGGCGTTCTGGTTCCATACCTGGATGGAATTCAGCTTGATCTTTCCGTCAGGGATTGACAAACCGGAAACACGACCCTATAATATAGATTGCTTTGCTATAGTAACACTGTACCATGTTAAAGTGGAGGGAGACTTATTTTGAAAAGATTATTACATACACCGGAAGGTGTCAGGGATATTTATGATAGAGAATGTGAGAAAAAGTTAAAGCTCCAGCATAAGCTGAATGAGGTTTTGAAGCAGTATGGATATCGTGATATCGAGACGCCAACCTTCGAATTCTTTGAAGTATTTAACAAGACCATGGATTCCATTGCATCAAGAGAGCTGTTCAAGTTCTTCGATCGTGATGGCAATACCTTAGTATTGCGCCCGGATATTACACCATCCATCGCAAGAGCAGTTACAAAGTATTTCTCGAATACAGAAAAGGATATTCGTCTGTGCTATAAGGGGAATACCTTTCTCAATAACCTGAGTTATCAGGGACGTTTAAAAGAAAGTACACAGATTGGTGCTGAACATATCGGTTCTGATGCCCCACAGGCGGATGCCGAAGCTATCGCTATGGTAGCTGACTGTCTGAAGGCTTCCGGACTTACTGAGTTCCAGATCAGTATTGGACAGGTAGAATATTTTAAGAGTATCATCCGCAGTATCGATATCTCTGAAGATATGGAACTTGAATTGAAGGATTTTATCTCCAACCGCAACATCTTTGGTGTGGAAAGCATTATCGAGAAGCTGAATCTTGACGGGCTGACAAAAAAAGCACTGTTAAAGCTTCCGGAATTATATGGCCATTCTGTTCAGGTTCTGGAGGAAGCGCTTCTCTATGCTCCGAATGAAGATGCAAGAAAAGCTATTGTCCGTTTACAGGAAGTATACCGTCTTCTGGAATATTACGACATCCAGTCCTATGTAAGCTTCGATCTTAGCATGCTCAGCCGTTATAATTATTATACCGGCATTTTCTTCCGTGGTTATACCTATGGAAGCGGTGACGCTGTTGTAAAGGGCGGCCGTTACGATAAACTGCTCTCCTTATTTGAAAAAGATTCTCCATCCATCGGATTTGCGGTTGTAGTTGATGCCTTATTAACTGCACTGAATCATCAGAAGATCGATACCCTTGAAAAGGACGAAGTCCTTACCATCACCTATAATCAGGAGATGGAAGAACGTGTTATCCGTCTTGCATCCAGAATGAGAAGTGAAGGACAGTATGTCATCCTTCAGAATCAAAAGGATCCTTCAGATGAGCTGACAGATATCCGTGAGCTTTGCGAAAAATATGGAGTATAAAGGAGAAGGGAATATGCGTTATCTTACAATAGCTTTAACTAAGGGAAGACTTGCCAATAAGACACTGGCCCTTCTCGAAAAGATCGGCATTACCTGTAATGAGATGAAAGATCCTGATACCAGAAAGCTGATCTTTGTAAATGAAGAACTGAAACTGAAATTTTTCCTTGCCAAGGGACCGGATGTACCAACCTACGTAGAATACGGTGTTGCAGATATCGGTGTGGTAGGCAAGGATACGATCGATGAAGAAAATCGTAAACTGTATGAGGTTCTGGATCTTGGATTCGGAAAATGCCGTATGTGCGTATGCGGACCTGCATCTGCGAGAGAACTGCTGCAGAACCATGCACAGATCCGCGTTGCTACCAAGTATCCAAGAATCGCTAAGGATTACTTCTATAATAAAAAGTTACAGACTGTTGAGATCATTAAGCTCAACGGTTCTGTAGAACTTGGTCCTATCGTAGGTCTTGCAGATGTCATCGTGGATATCGTGGAGACAGGTGCAACCTTACGTGAGAATGGACTTGAAGTTCTTGAAGAGGTATGTCCACTTTCCGCCCGGGTTGTTGTAAACCGTGTAAGCATGCAGATGGAAAGTGAACGTATCACAAAGATCGTAAAAGCATTAAAAGATATTATTGAAACGAAATAGAACAGGAAGTGGCAATCATGCGTATTGTAAAACTCACAGAAGAATCAAAAGAGAACTTACTCGAAAGTCTGTTAAAGAGAAGCCCGAACAATTACGGGGAATATGAAGGACGTGTTAATGACATCGTAAATGATGTCCGCGTCAGAAAAGATGAAGCAATCTTTGAATATACGAAGAAATTCGACAAGGCAGATATTAATGCCGACAATATCCTGGTAACAAAGGAAGAACTCGAAGAAGCCTATACTCTTGTAGATCCGGAGCTTGTAAGTGTTATCCGTAAGGCACTTGTGAATATCCGTTCCTATCATGAGAAGCAGAAGAGAACCAGTTGGTTTGACAGTAAGGAGGATGGAACACTTCTTGGACAGAAGATCACTCCTCTTTCCAGAGTTGGTGTCTATGTACCTGGCGGAAAAGCTGTCTATCCTTCTTCCGTTCTTATGAATATCGTTCCTGCAAAAGTAGCAGGTGTTGACCGTATCGTTATGACTACTCCATGTAATGCAGAAGGAAAGGTTAACCCTACTACACTTGTTGCAGCCAATGAAGCCGGTGCAGATGAAATCTATAAGATAGGCGGCGCACAGGCAATCGCTACCCTTGCCTTTGGTACTGAATCTATTAAAAAAGTAGATAAGATCGTAGGACCTGGCAATATCTATGTTGCACTTGCAAAAAAAGCTGTTTATGGTTTTGTTAATATCGATTCCATCGCAGGTCCAAGTGAGATCCTTGTCCTTGCTGATGGCGGTGCAAATCCTCGTTATGTAGCAGCAGATCTTCTTTCCCAGGCTGAGCATGATGAGATGGCTTCTGCGATCCTGATCACTACCAGTGAAGAACTTGCAGAAAAGGTCTCAAAAGAAGTTGACGGATTTGTAGCTGAACTTTCCAGAAAAGAGATCATCAGCAAATCTCTTGAAAACTTCGGCTACATCCTTGTGGCTGACAACATGAACGATGCCATCGACGCAGCCAATGCCATTGCATCTGAGCATCTGGAGATCCAGACTGCAAATCCTTTTGAAGTTATGACTAAAATTCGTAATGCTGGTGCAATCTTTATCGGCGAATACAGTAGTGAACCACTTGGCGACTATTTCGCGGGTCCGAATCATGTACTTCCAACTAATGGAACGGCCAGATTCTTCTCACCACTTAACGTTGATGATTTCATTAAAAAGTCAAGCATCGTATATTATTCAAGAGAAGCACTGGAAGCTGTACATAAAGATGTAGAGGCATTTGCAAAGGCAGAACAACTGACAGCACATGCAAACTCTATCCATGTTCGATTCAATTAGATAGCATAAACTAGACAGTAATTAAAAACTACGTTATAATATAGAACAAGGCATTTGTGGAGGTTAAGATACATGTCGAAGCGTGAAGCAATTATCAATCGTAATACCAGTGAGACTCAGATCTCATTAACATTTCATATCGATGGATCCGGTAAGTTTGATCTGAAGTCCGGTATTCCATTTTTTGATCATATGTTAAACGGATTTACCAGACATGGTTTATTCGACCTTTCCGGAACGATTCATGGCGATATCGAAGTCGATTCTCATCATACGATCGAGGATACCGGTATCGTACTTGGTACTGCTATCCGTGAAGCCATCGGGGATAAGAAGGGAATCAGGCGTTTTGGTTCTGCCATTCTTCCTATGGATGAAGCGCTTGTTCTTTGTGCCATTGATCTCTCCGGCAGACCTTATTATGAATCTGACCTTGTCTTTACCTGTGAGAAGATAGGAGATATGGATACCGAGATGGTGAAGGAATTTTTCTATTCCATCTCTTATGCAGCAGGTATGAATCTGCACTTCAAGTTATTAAGTGGCAGCAACAATCACCATATCGCAGAATGTGCTTTCAAGGCATTTGCAAAAGCACTGGATATGGCAACACAGTATGACGAACGTATTACAGGTGTTTTATCCACCAAGGGCAGTTTATAACAGGAGGCTATTTTGCAAAGTTTAAACTTCAAGGGTATCATGGCCCATATCTATTTACGGAATCAGAATGCAGTTCATGGTCTTAATGATGAAAGCCTTCTCGGTAATGGGAATGTATATGAACTTGCAACATATTATGAACAACAGTGTGTAGACGCGCTTATTATCTTTGATCTTTCCAAACGTGATTCAGAACACGAAGCACATCTTCGAATGATCAAAAAGCTGAATCAGGAATTAAAGATTCCTATTATTGCAGGTGGTCATATCAATAACATCGACGATATCTATGCCTTACTTCAGGTTGGCTGTAAACACGTCTTTCTGAATATGTCCAAGCCTTCCAATCTGGAGCTTCTGGAATCCGCTTCCAAAACCTTTGGAAAAGATGTTATGGCAATCTGTATCAATGAATTCAATAATATCGCGCAGGAGAAGGAGTATTACTGCCAGTATGCATCCTTTGCACTTCTTTTCGGCGATGACCATCATCTTTATGATGCCGTAAGAAGCTTACCTCTGGAATGTATTCCACTTCTGGAAACCATGAATACCCGTCATATCTTTGTTCTGATGCATGATCCGAATGTCATGGGCATCTCAGGAGAAGTGATTTCGAACAAGCATGTAGATCTCTATGCTCTGAAGGAACGTATGATCCGCGATGGTATTAATATGCATTATCGCGAAGCAGCGCTCTCCTGGAAAGATCTGAAGCTGAATTCTGACGGACTGGTTCCTGTAATCGTTCAGGACTATAAGAACAATCAGGTTCTTATGATGGCATATATGAATGAAGAAGCATACAACAAGACCGTACGTTCCGGTCTTATGACATACTGGAGCAGAAGCCGCCAGAGTCTCTGGTTAAAAGGAGAGACATCCGGTCATTATCAGCATGTAAAGGAATTATTCATTGACTGTGATAATGATACCATTCTTGCCAAGGTAGACCAGGAAGGTGCAGCATGCCATACCGGCAACAGAACCTGCTTCTACCGCAGTCTTCTGAATGATCCACATCCGAAGACTGACCCGATCAATGTCTTCTCAACTCTTTATAAGAACGCGAAAAAGCAGAATACTACTTTTGACCGCGAAAGTATCGTACACGATACTGCCAATATCATGTATCATCTGACCACACTAATGGCCAAGCATGAGATTACCTGGGAAGATGTTTCCGAACATATATCTGATAATCAAAATTTTAAATAAAAAGGAAATATATGAGAAAACTAGCTCTATCTGATGAAATTTTACTTAGTATAGAAAAACCGGCTAGATATATTGGAAATGAGGTCAATGCTATTATGAAAGATCATAATAGCATTGATGTTCGTTTTGCGATGTGTTTTCCGGATGTATACGAGATTGGTATGTCACATCTTGGTATACAGATCTTATATGACATGTTTAATAAGCGCGAGGATGTATGGTGCGAACGTGTCTACTCTCCATGGATTGATATGGATAAGGTAATGCGTGAAAAAAACATTCCTCTGTTTGCACTGGAATCACAGGATCCTGTGAAGGATTTTGACTTTCTTGGTATTACTATCCAGTATGAGATGTGCTATACCAACATCCTGCAGATTCTGGATCTGAGTCAGATTCCGCTTTACGCAAAGGATCGTGATGAATCCCATCCAATCGTTATCGGCGGAGGTCCATGTACCTACAATCCGGAACCTCTGGCTGATTTCTTCGATATCTTCTATATCGGAGAAGGGGAGACTGTTTATGATCCGCTTCTGGATCTTTACAAGGAATGTAAGAAGTCCGGTGCATCCAGAATGGAATTCTTATACAAAGCCGCACAGCTTCCCGGACTTTATGTTCCATGCTTCTATGATGTTACCTATGATGAAGATGGAACCATCGCTTCTTTTGCTCCAAATAAAGAAGGAATTCCGGAAAAGGTGGAAAAACAGCTGGTCATGAATATGACAGATGCATCTTACCCTTCTGCACCGATTGTTCCATTTATCAAAGCTACACAGGACCGTGTAGTTCTTGAGATCCAGCGTGGCTGTATCCGTGGCTGCCGTTTCTGTCAGGCCGGTATGCTGTATCGTCCGGTAAGAGAACGTAACGTTGACATGCTGAAGGAAAAAGCTATTGAAATGCTTGAAAAGACCGGTCACGAAGAGATTTCTCTTAGTTCCTTAAGTTCAAGTGATTATTCCAGATTGCCGGAACTTGTGAACTTCCTCATCGATGAATGCAGAGAACGTGGTGTTAATATCTCCCTGCCTTCTCTTCGAATCGATGCTTTCTCTCTGGATGTCATGAATAAAGTGCAGGATGTACGAAAGAGCAGTCTTACCTTTGCTCCGGAAGCAGGTTCTCAGAGACTTCGTGATGTTATTAATAAGGGGCTTACCGAAGAGATCATTGTAAAGGGTTCCGGCGAGGCATTTGAAGGTGGATGGAAGAATGTAAAGCTCTACTTCATGCTTGGTCTTCCAACTGAGACAGAAGAGGATCGTAAAGCCATCGCTTATCTGGCTGAAAAGATTACAGAACGCTATTTTGAGATTCCAAAGGAACAACGCGTTGGAAAGTGTCAGGTTACCGTAAGTACTTCTTTCTTTGTTCCAAAGCCATTCACCCCATTCCAGTGGGCAAGAATGTGTACCAAGGATGAATTCCTTGGTGCTGCGTATACGGTAAATCATACCATCAAGGAACAGTTGAATAAGAAGAGTATCAAGTACAACTGGCATGAAGCTGATGTTTCAGTACTGGAAGGTCTTCTTGCCCGTGGTGACCGCCGCGTTGCCAATGTAATCCTTGATGTTTATCAGCACGGTGGTATCTATGATGCATGGTCAGAGACCTTCGACAATCAGAAATGGGTAGATGCGATCGAACGAACCGGTACCGATATGGATTTCTATGTACACCGTGAACGTCCGGAAGATGAGATCTTCCCTTGGGACTTTATCGATATCGGTGTTACCAGAAAGCATCTTCGCCGTGAGTGGGACAAAGCACATCAGGAACAGATCACAGAGAACTGTAAACAGAAGTGTGCCGGCTGCGGTGCTGCCCGCTATAAAGGAGGTATCTGCGTTGAAAGTAAGAATTAAATTTTCCAAGCAGGGTGTCATGAAGTTTATCGGACACCTTGATATCATGAGATATTTCCAGAAGTGTATGAGAAGAGGGCAGATTCCGATCAAGTTCACAGAAGGTTTTAGTCCGCATATGGTCATGTCCTTTGCTGCACCTCTCGGTGTCGGACTGACCAGCAACGGTGAATATATGGATATTGAGATTACAGAACCAATTTCTTCCAAAGATGCTGTTGCTCAGTTAAATGCTGCAATGGTAGATGGAATGAAAGTATTATCCTTTAAGCAGATTGAAGAGGGTAAGGCTGGAAAGGCCATGTCTCTTGTTGCCGCCGCTGATTATACGGTTTCCTTCCGCGAGGGAAAAGAACCTGATTTTGACTGGAAACCGGTATTTGAAAAGTTCCTGACTCAGGATTCCATCACTGTCATCAAAAAGACAAAGAAAAGTGAAACTGAGACAGATATCAAGCCTATGATCCTTTCCTGCCAGTTAAGGGAATCCGACATTTTCTTTTCTCTGGCAACCGGAAGCGCTGCAAACTTAAAACCGGAACTTGTAATGGAAGCCTTTGCTTCCTATGCAGGTTTTGAGCTTCCACAGTTTGCCCTTCAGGTACAACGTGAAGAGGTCTATGCCAATACCGGGACAGAAGAGAAACCATGCTATGTATCTCTGGAAAGTTTAGGTGAAGACATTGTCCTGTAAGCTTGTGATCACACCTTACAAAGAGGGAACGATCTGTATCTTATATGATTCGAATCAAAAACCTGTAGAGCTTCACTTCTCCGGAAAAGAGCATGCTTCTATTGCAGGCAATATCTATATCGGAAGGGTAAGAGACGTTGTAAAGTCTATTAAAGGTGCCTTTCTTGATCTGGGGAATGGTATCAAAGGGTATTATCCTCTGGAAGAAAAGGCTGCTCCATTTTATACAAAAAAAGGAAGTTCTGTTCATCTCCAACAAGGAGATGAACTTCTTGTTCAGGTAAAAAAGGATGCCGTCAAGACGAAAGATCCTGCCGTTACCTCTGAGATTTCTATCAGTTCCGCCTATTTTGTAGGCTTTCTGAACCAACCGGGAATCCATTATTCCGGCAAGATCAGTCAGATAGATAAAAAACGTCTGTCCGATCTTCTTCCTGATTTTCTTCCTGAAGGTTTTGGCCTTATTGTCCGAACTAATGCAACAATTGCACCAGAGGAAGTACTTCTAGAAGATCTGAATCGTCTGCTTGGACGGTTAAAGGACCTGAAAGAAAAAGCACCGTTTCGACCGGGTGCAACCTGCATCTATCAGACGCCTTCCGAATATCTGAATGTGATTAAGAATACAAGACAGGAATATCTGGATGAAATCATCACCGATGATCCATCCATTCATTCCGGGATTTCTCTGTTTCTGGAAGAGAATGAACCGTCCCTTCTTGGTAAGCTTCGTTTTTATCAGGACCGCCTGCTTCCGCTTTATAAACTCTACTGCGTAGAGAGTGCTGTAGAAGAAGCCTTTCAGAAAAAAGTCTGGCTGAAAAGCGGAGGATACCTTGTAATCCAGGAAACAGAAGCATTAACCGTTGTCGATGTAAACAGCGGTAAATTCACTTCAAAAAAATCCCAGGAAGAGTCTTTTCTGAAAATCAATCTGGAAGCAGCACAGGAGACAGCAAGACAACTTCGTCTTCGTAATATCTCCGGAATCATTATCGTGGATTTCATTAATATGAAAACTGATAAATCGCGAGATATTCTGATACATGAGTTTCAGAATATCCTGCACACCGATCCTGTCAAGGCAAGTGTTGTGGATATTACACCGCTTGGCCTTGTAGAGGTTACCAGACAAAGAACAAAGGGAACGATCAGTGAACAGATGCAGTAATAATTATACGATTTGTTTTAAAAAAAATGCAACTTATTCGTTGACGAGATAAGTTACTATATGCTATGATACTTGCGATGCCGCTTAATGAGGTTTAAATGTGATGCCAAAAAGGTGTCGCTACCGTATTTAGCGAGTAATGTTTATAGGAGGTGCCATATGTACGCAATTATTGCAACAGGAGGTAAACAGTACAAAGTAGCCGAAGGCGATATCATTAACGTAGAGAAACTTGGTGTAGAAGCAGGTGAAACTGTTACTTTTGATCAGGTTCTTGCAGTAAGCAATGAAGGTCTTAAAGTTGGTGCTGATGTTGCTGACGCAACAGTTACAGCTTCCGTTGTTAAGAACGGCAAGGCCAAAAAAGTTATTGTTTACAAATACAAGAGAAAAACTGGTTATCACAAGAAAAACGGTCACAGACAGCAGTTTACACAGGTTAAGATCGAAAAGATCAACGCTTAATCTTTATTATGATAAAGATTACTGTGTTTCAATGTCTGGAAGATTATACAGGGTTTCGTAGCGAAGGACATGCTGATTATGCGGATGAAGGATATGATATTATCTGTTCTGCCATATCTGTTCTGACAGTGAACTGTGTGAATTCTATAGAAGAATTTACAGAAGATGGCATGGACGTTCAGATCGGTGACGGTCTGATTGAGATGATGCTGGATACCCCGGTTTCGAAAGAGGCCAATCTTTTGATTCATTCCATGGTTCTTGGAATCGAATCTATTCAGAAAAATTACGGTAATGAGTATATTGAATTAATATTCAAGGAGGTGTAAGACATGTTAAATATGAACCTTCAAGTTTTCGCTCACAAAAAAGGTGTTGGTTCTACAAAGAACGGTAGAGACAGCGAATCTAAGAGATTAGGTGCGAAAAGAGCTGACGGACAGTTTGTAAAAGCTGGAAACATTCTTTACAGACAGCGTGGTACAAAGATCCATCCAGGACTTAACGTTGGACGTGGTGGTGATGACACATTATTTGCAACAGTAGATGGTGTTGTTCGTTTCCAGAGAAAAGGAAGAGACAAGAAGATGGTTTCTGTCATTCCTGTAACAGAAGAGTAAAAAAGTTGGCTTCAAACTTTCGTGGTTTGAAGCCTTTTTACGTGAAAGGATATATATGTTTGCAGATAGAGCAAAAATAACAATTTGTTCCGGTAAAGGCGGCGATGGACACGTTAGCTTCCGTCGTGAGTTATTCGTAGCTGCCGGTGGACCGGACGGTGGCGATGGCGGTAAAGGCGGCGACGTTATCTTTGAAGTGGATAAGGGTATGACTACCTTAGGTGATTATCGCCATAAGCATAAATTCAGTGCACAGCCTGGCGAGAACGGTGGAAAGAGCCGTTGCCATGGAAAAAACGGAGAAGATATTACATTAAAGGTTCCGGAAGGAACTGTAATCAAGGATGCTGAAAGCGGAAGAGTCATTGCAGATATGTCAGGCGACAATATGCGTCAGGTTATTCTGACAGGTGGAAAAGGCGGTCTTGGCAATCAGCATTTTGCAACATCCACCATGCAGGTACCAAAGTATGCGCAGCCTGGTAAACCTGGTAAAGAGCTTCTTGTTCAGTTAGAGCTTAAGGTTATCGCAGATGTAGGTCTGGTCGGATTCCCTAATGTTGGTAAGTCCACCTTATTATCACATGTAACCAATGCGAAACCTAAGATTGCCAATTATCATTTCACAACCTTAAGTCCAAACCTTGGGGTAGTTGATATGGATGGTAATGGATTCGTTATTGCTGATATTCCCGGACTGATCGAAGGTGCTTCCGAAGGTGTTGGTCTTGGTCATGAATTCTTAAGACACATTGAGCGTACGAAAGTTATGATTCATCTGGTTGATGCTGCATCTACAGAAGGACGTGATCCGGTCGATGATATCTACAAGATCAATGATGAGCTTCGCAAATATAATGCAGATCTTTCCAAGCGCCCACAGGTTATCGCAGCCAATAAGATCGATGCAATCTATGCCTTCGATGATGAAGATCCGGTTCAGAGAATTAAGGATGAATTTGAACCACAGGGCGTAAAGGTATTCCCAATTTCTGCAGTAACAGGTAAAGGATTAAAGGAACTTTTATACTATGTTCGCGAGATGCTCGATGCCCTTCCACAGGAAACCACTGTATTCGAACAGGAATTCAATCCGGATGAAGAATATATTGAAGACAATCTTGCATATACTGTGGTAAAATCAGAAGAAGATGAGAATACTTATATCGTGGAAGGACCAAAGATCGAAAAGATGCTTGGTTATACTAACCTGGAATCAGAGAAGGGATTCTTATTCTTCCAGAAGTTTTTGAAGGATACCGGCATTCTGGATGAGCTGGAGGCCGCTGGTATTCAGGAAGGCGACACAGTAAGAATGTATGGATTAGCATTCGACTATTATAAATAAAAAGGATAGGTACAGATATGACAAGTAAACAGAGAGCATATTTAAAAGGTCTCGCTATGACCATGGATCCAATCTTCCAGATTGGAAAGTCCAGCCTTACACCTGAGAATACCAGTGCGATCGCAGATGCTCTGGAAGCACGTGAGCTGATCAAGATCAGCGTTCTTCAGAACTGTATGGACGATCCGAATGAGATCGCTCATGTTATTGCTGAAAGAACACGTTCACAGGTCGTTCAGGTTATTGGTAAGAAGATCGTTCTTTATAAAGAAGGAAAAGATAATAAGAAGAAGATCAATCTTCCTTTATAAAATAATAGGAGAATAGATATGAGGAAAAAAGTAGGTATCATGGGTGGAACATTTGACCCGATCCATATCGGACATCTGATTTTAGGTGAGAATGCTTATCAGCAGTTTGAACTGGATGAAGTACTCTTTATGCCTTCCGGTAACCCTCCGCACAAGAGGAATCGTGAAGGAAGAGGCTCTCTATCCCAGCGTATCGAGATGGTATCCCGTGCTATTGAGAATAATCCTCATTTCACCTTATCTCTTGAAGAAGCGCACGAAGAGGGGTATACTTATACCAGAGAGACATTGGAAAAGCTTCATAAGGAACATCCTGACACAGATTATTACTTCATCATGGGTACAGATTCCCTGTTTTCCTTTGAAGAGTGGCGTGACCCGCATCTCATTGCTCAGTTAGCAGTGATTATTGTTGCAGTCCGCGATCATGTAGATATTCAGGCTATTCATGATCAGATTACACATCTGAAAAGCGTTATGGATTGTGATATCCGGCTTCTTGATACACCGAATATCGATATCTCTTCCCATATGGTCAGAGACTGGATAAAAAGCGGCAGAACTACAAGATACTATCTGCCGGATTCTGTAATATCCTATATTGCAGAACAGCAACTTTACAGTTAAGGAGTACAGTTGAATTGAAATATAATATTCCAAAGATGAAAAAAACTTTAAAAAAATATCTGGATCCGGATCGTTACGAACATACAGAAGGTGTAATGTATACTGCAGCATCACTTGCCATGGCTTTTGATGCTGATATTGAGAAAGCACTGATCGCAGGTCTTCTTCATGACTGTGCAAAGTGTATCCCGGACAGTAAGAAACTGAAGCTTTGTGACAAGTACCAGGTTCCGGTAACCGATGTCGAAAAGGAGAATCCATTTCTGCTTCACGCAAAGGTGGGGGCAATCATTGCAAAAGAAAAGTATCAGGTGGAAGACGAGGATATCTTAAGTGCCATTCGCTGCCATACTACCGGAAAGCCTGCCATGACACTTCTGGATAAGATCATCTATATCTCAGATTATATTGAACCGAACCGGAATAAAGCACCGAACCTTCCGGATGTCAGAAAGCTTGCTTTTCAGGATATCGATATCTGTCTTTATAAGATCTTATCAGATACATTAGCTTATTTAAGAAGCTCCTCCAAGACAATGGATGGTATGACCTTACAGACATATAATTATTATAAGCAACTAATGATAGACCAAGAGTAGCAAAGGAGGTTTGCATATGGAACAGAACGCAAAAGAAATGGTAAAACTTGCTGTAAAGGCACTGGAAGATAAAAAAGCACAGGATATCAAGATCATCGATATCTCCGGTGTATCTGTTCTTGCTGATTACTTTATCATTGCAAGTGGAACCAACAGAAATCAGGTACAGGCTATGGCTGACAATGTAGAAGAAGAGCTGGGAAGAGCAGGATTCCCATCCAAGCAGGTAGAAGGTTATAATACTGCCAATTGGATCCTGATGGACTTCCAGGATATCATTGTCCATGTATTTGATTCAGAGAACAGACTTTTCTACGATCTTGAAAGAATCTGGAGAGATGGTAAAGAAGTAAGTGTAGATGAATTGTAAGATAGCAAAGCTGGAATCCATGCAAGGAGACCAGCTTTGTTTTTTGAAAGAGAGGGATTTTTATAAAAAAGATATCATTTTTTGTACTTGCCTTTATACTGACATTTTTACTGCATGCAGTAACATATGCGTCGGAAAATGAACTATGTACCTGTACAGACAGAAGTGGAATACATGCTTCTGACGAAAGCTCTGAAGCTACCTGTTTGGAGGATGGACTTTATATCTGGATCTGCAATGACTGTGGAAAAGAAGCAGAAAGAGAAATTTATCCCGCTACAGGACATTATTATGAAGAAGAACATCATTTTGGTCTGCGAAAGTCTGCCACTCCGAAACATGATGGTATCATCTATTATCCATGTATCGGTTGTGAGGCAATCGGTTCAGAAAAGATCGTAACTATCTACTCTCCAAACAACCTGGAGTTATCCGAGACAAAACTGGCTTATAATGGAAAGATACAGAAACCAAAGGTAAAAGTCTATGATCGGATCGGCAAGCGTATTCCAGCGAATTATTACAAGGTTAAATATTCATCCGATTCAAAAGCAATCGGAAAATATCATGTTACAATTACATTCCGACAGCCAGCCGACTTTGACGATGACCATGGTATATTCCCATATGAAGGATCCATCACAAAAACATATCAGCTCACTCCAAAACCTGTATCTCTGAAACAGGTAGCCGGAAAGAAAAAGGGTCTGAAATTATACTGGAATAAAGTCAGTCAGATAAGTGGTTATCAGATTCGTTATTCAAAATCTGCAGATATGTCAGATCCGAAAGTCATAAAAGTAGCATCATCCAATGTTTCTTCATATACAATTTCATCTTTAAAAGCGAAGACACGATACTATCTACAGATCCGAACCTATAAAAAGACCGGTTCGAATATCATATTTTCAAAATGGTCTGATATAAAAAATAAAAAAACAAAATAATACAAAATAAAACGCTCAGGTATCGTATATACCTGAGCGTTTTATTTATACCATTCTTTCTATAATAATATCAAATGTTATCAATGAAGAAAACGGAATACACCAATAACCTTTCCCAATATCTGAAGTTCTCCCTTAACGATAATCGGATCCATGGTATCGTTCTCCGGCTGGAGGCGATAATATCCATTCTCTTTATAATAAGTCTTTACTGTAGCACCATCATCAACAAGAGCTACGACCATCTCGCCATTCTTCGCAGTAGACTGCTGCTGAACAAGAATCTGATCCCCATCAAAGATACCCGCATTAATCATACTTTCTCCCTTTACAGTCAGCATGAAGGTCTGTACATTCGGCATAAACTCTGCCGGAATAGGGAAGTAGTTCTCAATGTTCTCTACAGCGAGAATCGGCTGTCCTGCTGCAACACGTCCAACAATAGGAACATTCACAGTCTCACGTCTTGTAAGATTAAAGGTATCATCGATAATCTCAATTGCTCTTGGCTTTGTCGGGTCACGTCGGATATAACCATTCTTCTCCAGTGACTCCAGATGCGCATGAACAGATGAAGTCGACTTTAAACTTACTGCCTCACAGATATCTCGTACAGCTGGTGGATATCCCTTTTTCAAAATCTCTTTTTTTATATATTCAAGAATCTCTTTCTGTTTCTTCGAAATCTTTCCATATGCCATTGTTTTGTCCTCCTCGAACATGTATTCTTTTTTAGTATATATGAAAAAAAGTGAAAAAGCAAACAAAAGTTCGGTGCTTTTTTAGAAAAAATATCAGTTGAGAATTTTTAACAGATAGTGTAATATGATTGTGTTGTATGACTGGCGGAAATGTAAGAGATTACTTACAGGGAGTACAACGATTACGAGATAGCCGACCGCCTGGGTGGACCGCTTTCGTATATACTGCGAGTTGAAGCGGTTATTTTTTTACGTTTTGTCATGAAAGGAGATATTTGACAGATGAACATGTTATCACTGGAAAATGAATTAAAGAACAATTCTTATCCTGGAAGAGGTATCGTTATTGGTAGATCAGCAGACGGCAAGAAAGCAGTTACTGCATATTTCATTATGGGACGCAGCAGCAACAGCCGTAATCGTGTATTCGTAGAAGATGGAAAAGGAATCCGCACACAGGCTTTTGATCCATCCAAACTGGAAGATCCAAGCCTGATCATCTATGCACCAGTAAGAGTATTGAATAAAGAAACCATCGTAACAAACGGTGACCAGACAGATACCATCTACGATGGATTAAATGTTGGTCTTACATTTGAAAAAGCATTAAGAAGCCGTAAGTATGAACCAGATGCACCAAACTATACTCCACGTATCTCCGGTGTTCTCTATGTTCGCGATGCACAGTATGAATATGTAATGTCTATCTTAAAAAGCAGCAACGGCAACCCAGACTGCTGCAATCGTTATATGTTCCACTATGATAACCCTGTTGCAGGTGAAGGTCATTTTATCCATACATACATGAATGATGGCAATCCACTTCCAAGCTTCGAAGGCGAACCTAAGCTTGTATCTATTCCTGATGATATCGATGAATTCACAGATATGCTGTGGAGTAGTCTGAATGAAGATAATAAGGTATCTTTATTCGTTCGTTATATCGACATTGAAACAGAACAGTATGAAACAAGAATCATCAACAAGAACCAGTAATAGTCAATCCACATAGAATCTACAGGAGAATTATCATGAAAGAATTACAGTTAAAATATGGATGTAATCCAAACCAGAAACCATCCCGTATCTATATGAAAGACGGTGAATTACCAATCGAAGTATTAAGCGGAAGACCAGGTTATATCAACTTCCTGGATGCCTTCAATGGCTGGCAGCTTGTTCGTGAATTAAAGGCAGCTACAGGACTTCCTGCAGCCACATCCTTCAAGCATGTTTCACCAGCAGGCGCTGCGATCGGACTTCCACTTTCTGATACACTTGCCAAGATCTACTGGGTAGATGACTGCGGCGAATTATCTCCACTTGCATCTGCTTATGCAAGAGCAAGAGGTGCTGACCGTATGTCTTCTTTTGGTGACTTTATCGCTCTTTCTGATGTATGTGACAAAGATACCGCTATGCTGATCAAACGTGAAGTATCTGACGGTGTTATCGCACCTGGTTATACTGACGAAGCACTTGAGATCTTAAAGGCAAAGAAAAAAGGAAACTACAACGTTATCAAGATCGATGAAAATTATGTACCTGCTCCTATTGAACACAAAGAAGTATTCGGTATCACATTCGAACAGGGACGTCAGGAGCTTCCAATCAACGATGAACTTCTTTCCAATATCGTTACAGATAACAAAGATATTTCTGAAGATGCAATCCGTGACCTGAAGATTGCTCTTATTACATTAAAGTATACACAGTCTAACTCTGTATGCTTCGTAAAAGATGGTCAGGCTATCGGTATCGGTGCCGGTCAGCAGTCTCGTGTACACTGTACAAGACTTGCAGGACAGAAGGCTGATAACTGGCTTCTTCGCCAATGTCCAAAGGTTATGAACCTTCCATTCCGTGATGACATTAAGAGACCGGAACGTGACAATGCCATCGATGTATATATCGGTGATGAATATATGGATGTTCTTGCTGATGGTGCTTGGGAAAAAGTATTTACAGAAAAACCAGAAGTATTCACAAGAGAAGAAAAACGTGCATGGCTTGACCAGATGGATGGCGTAACACTTGGTTCTGATGCATTCTTCCCATTCTCTGATAATATTGAACGTGCGAAGAAGAGTGGTGTTAAGTATATCGCTCAGCCAGGCGGTTCTGTTCGTGATGATCTTGTTATTGAGACATGTAACAAATACAATATGGTAATGGCATTTACCGGTATCCGTCTGTTCCACCACTAATATATATCTTTGGGGAGTCTTTTGAGTTATGGATGAGAATAAGGAGATAAAGCCTGCAGCTAAGAAAAAGAAAAAGCCGCAGACTACCAGCGAAAAGTTAAAAAAAGCCTGGAAGATCCTGAAACGAAGGATGAATCATAAGTATCATAAGTATAAAGTGAAGCAGATCCGTCGCAAAAAGCAGCATCAACAGCTGAAGAAAAAGCTTTCGCTGAAAGAGTATTATGAATATCGTATCTATGAATTGATCAATGGTGACTGGAAGCGTCTTGTTGTTCAGCTTATATTACTTTTACTGCTAATTTTCCTGCTTTCCGTGACAGTAAAAGGCGTCCGTTCCCTGATTCATCATATTTCTGAATCTTTTGCAACTGTTGAAACAGAAGTTGAAACAGAGAGCGAAACAGAGACAGAAAAGCTCTTTCCTGTGAAAGACATTACTGTTGGTACAACAGGATGTATGCTGCTGCATTCTCCATTTATCGATCATTATGGAGATTATTCCGGCAATTATGATTTTGAATCTGTCTATAAGTTCATCACACCATATTATAGTAAGCCGGATTATATGACCTGTGAATTCGAAGGCTCTCTTGGTGGTCCTGACATGGGTTATTCCGGATATCCAATGTTCATCTCACCGGATATTATTATTCAGAATATTAAGAATTCCGGTGTTGATCTTCAGTTCCTGGCAACCAACCATATCTATGATGGCGGGTCTCAGGGCTTCCGTCGTACCATGGAAGTATATGGAAATGATAAGATTAATTACACAGGTATTCGTCCTGATAAGAATGCTGACCCATTCTATATCGCAGATATCAATGGTATAAAAGTTGGTTTTATCAATTATGTATACGAGACAGATGGTATCGGAAAGAATATCAACGGTATTCCGATAGATGATGCGGATGCCGACCTTCTGAACAGCTTTAATTACAATAATATCGCTCCATTCTATTCTGAGATGGAGAAGAATATTGCCGCTATGAAGAAGAAAGGCGCTCAGTTCATCATTGCACAGATGCATTGGGGTCTTGAATACAATCTTTACGAAGATATCAATCAGGATCAGATCGCCCAGAAACTTTGTAATCTTGGTGTGGATGCTATCATTGGCGGACATCCTCACTGTGAACAGCCAATCGATGTTGTTGCATCCAACGATGGAAGTAACAGACGTATGTTCGTTGTATATTCTGAAGGTAATGCCCTCAGTAACCAGCGTAAAGAGCTGATGGATGAGATGCCGGATGGATATACAGAAGACGGTGCGATGATCACTTTAACACTTCACCAGGATAAGCACGGAGAGGTTACTCTTTCGAACATTGAACTTCTTCCAACCTGGGTATATCGATATTTTGATACTGAAGGTAAAACCAGATACTATATCTTACCTTTGGATAATGTTGATAATATCGAGACACTCACCGGCATTCACGGTATTATAGAACCTGCAAAGGCTTCATATGAACGTACTATGGAGGTCTTAAAGCCAGGACTTGAACGAGCACTTAGCACCTTCTACAAGGAGCCTGAACCGGAAACAGAAGCCGAAACAGAAACAGAGACAGAAACGGAAACAGAAGCAAAAAAACGATTCGGATTTTTCTAGATCATTATCAGGAGCTGCACTTCATCGTGCAGCTCTTTTTTCGAATATTTGTTCCGAATATTTGTTCGATTTTTCTATTGACAAACACTTGTTCGCATATTATAATGCTTTACAGATAGAACAAATGTTTGCAATAAATCAGAACGTGATGGAGGAATTATAAGATGAGTAAGAGAAGAAGTAGCCGTAGAAGAAAACAGATTCAGAGAAACAGACGAATTGCATTTATTGCATGCTTAATGCTCTGCAGCGTATTCCTCTTCATGACAGCCGGTAATATCAGCGCCTCTGCGAACCAGAATACCTATAAGTATTACACAGACGTAAAGGTACAGAAGGATGACACTTTATGGAGTATCGCGAAAAAGTACAGAACAAAAGAATATGCTACCGTAAAGTCCTATATTGCTGAAGTTCGTTCTATCAACGGAATCGGAACTGAGATTTACGAAGGTCAGGTTCTTGTAGTTCCTTATTATTCCGGCGAATTGAAATAATGTTGAAATTTTAATTTCCAAACTCCAATTCATAACACCCCTGAAAAAGAAAACAGTCCCCAGCTGTTTTCTTTTTTTACTCTCAATCCATGGCTTTTTTGTTTACTTTAGGACAGGAAACTGATATGATGTTAGTTGAATTATTATGTACATCAACAAAAGGAGAGTAACGATATGGATAGAATTGCAAGCTTTTGTATCGACCATACTAAACTGGTACCTGGTCTTTATCTTTCCAGAAAAGATGACGATATCATGACCTGGGATGTGCGTCTGAAGTATCCAAACCAGGGAGATTATATTGAACAGGGTGCCTTACATACCATCGAACATCTTTTTGCTACCTACGCCCGCAACAGCGTATATAAAGACGGAGTTATTTACGTAGGACCTATGGGATGCCGTACCGGATGTTACTTTATTACAAGAGGTCTGACAGATCAGCAGGTACTTGACTGTATCGTTGAATCATTCCGTTTTATGAGCACATATAACGATGTCATTCCTGGAACAACAGCACCGGAATGTGGTAATTATCTTGAGCATGATCTGGAAGGATGCCGTAAGGAAGCTGCTGCATACCTTGCAGTTGCAGAAAAACTTACAACAGAAGATATGAGATATAAATATTTCCTTTAATCTGTCATTCGTTCTTGACAATATTTTAACGAATTGATGTTTTAACTTTAGGAACTTAATATCCATTCATAACAGATCACTTATAATACTATAATAGAAATTAGCTGAACGAAAAGGAGATTTACAATGAAAAAAGATTACTTAGAAAAGTTTGCCAACGGTGAAGTATTATTTTCAGAAGAGAGTCTTTCCAACACTATGTATTTTATTCAGTCAGGAAAGGTTGCTATCTTCAAGGACTATGGAACACCAAAGCAGACAAAGCTTGCTGAGATCACAGATGGTTTCTTTGGTGAGATGGCTATGGTAGAGAATGCAAAAAGAACTGCAACAGCTGTTGTAACAGAAGATGCTGTCATCCAGTTAATCTCAAAAGAAGACCTTCCTGATTACCTTACAGAATACCCATTATTAAGAGATCAGATCCTTCGTACTATCAGCAAACGTATCCGTAACCTGAATCGTGAATACATGAAGGTTTGCGGCTGTATCAATGAATGTGTCAAAGCAGAAGAAACAGGTAAGGCAAAAGATGCCATTCTTCTGAAGCAGATGAAAAAGATTGCAGAGAATGTCTAAGAAACGAATTGATATGGAATAGGAGAGGAACAACTATGAGCATGACAAAAACATATAAAGCCGGTGAAATTATTTGTAATGAGAATTCTTATGAGATGTGGATGTATGAACTGGTTTCCGGTTCTGTTGAAGTAATTAAAGATTATGGCACAGCAGAAGAAGAGACACTTTCTGTTATCACAAGTGGATATTTCGGAGAGATGGGTCTGATCGATGCCCTTCCAAGAACAGCAACTGTTGTTGCAAAAGAAGATACAACAGTTGCTATCATCGATGAAGATGCATTGAATTCTTATTTTGAAGATGCACCTGAAAAGGTTGCTGCTATCTTTATCTGCCTTGCAGAAAGATTAGGAAAACTGAATGAAAATTACCTGGAGGCTTGCCAGACAGTAAAGACATATCTTGGAAATGAATCAAAGGATAATGCTGTTACTGCTGCAATGAAGAAATTTGCTTCTATTTTCCGTGCGAGGTAATTATGTTACAGATTCAGCCAAGATATTTACAAAAAGAAGACTGGCATGAGTTGGCTGTAAAGGAAACTCTAAGATATGAAATCTTAGAGTTTTCTTCTTATTATCTGAACAAAACGATTCCAGAAGAAGTTGTAGAATGGTATCGGGAAACAGGACTTACCGATTCTATCCATGGCGCATTCATGGATAGTTTTCCAATCAGTCCGGATATGAGAATAAGAGAACTTTCACGAGTAGCCTGCGAGAACAGCTGTAAACTTGCCAAGGAAACCGGTGCAAAAAATGTTGTATTTCATTCTACAGCACTTCCATTTCTACGTGGCCCGATCATGCTGGGATGGTGTAAGGAAGCTGCAGAATATTATCAGATGCTTGCAGACAAATATGATCTTAATATCCTCATGGAGAACTTCAGTGATATTGATTATGAACCACTGGCACGCATGATGGAATATGTTACAGATCCACGTGTGAAGATCTGTCTGGATGCAGGACATACTAATTATTCCTGCGCTTCTGTAGCAGAATGGTTGGAAGTTCTTGATGAGCATATCGGATATATCCACCTTTCTGATAATTTCGGACGCTGGGATGACCACTGCGTACTTGGAAAAGGCAGTGTTGACTTTGCCAGTGTACACAGTTGGTGGAGCAAACAGACAAAAGAGATTCCAATCACACTGGAAGTTCCAACCATTGATGGTGTGAATGAATCATTGGATTATCTGAAAGAACACCATTATTTTGGATTTTAGTTGATAATAACAAGAGAAAAAGTGAGGACTTATAATTATGAATTCTATAGAAAAGGAACGTATTGCCTTACAGGTAATCCGTGAAATGAATGAAGGAGTCATGGTACTTTCCGCAGAAGGAGATATTCTGATGGCGAATATCATGGCATCCAAAATTCTGGAAAAGGATATCTCCCTTTTACGTTCCGGTTCTTTTTATGATATTTTTTCCGATGATTCCCGTAACATTCGTTTTACTCGTATGATTACGGAATCCCTGAAAGAAGTCAGTATTGATTTTAGTAAGATCGTTCCTTACTTTACAGATACGAACACAAAGAAGGTTCTGAATGTTATTACTTCAGGTCTTCATATCTCAGAAGATAAGACCGGCATGGTTGTCGTTCTTTCTGATATTACAGAATTAACGCAGGTTCGTGAGCATCTGAAGATGATGTCCCAGATTGAGCGCCTGAATAAGGAACTGGAACAGAAAAGCGCCCATATCCGTCAGGTATTCAGCCGCTATCTTTCAGATGAGATCGTAGAACAGATTCTCGACAAGCCGGATGGACTTGCACTTGGCGGTAAGATGGAGAACATCACCGTTATGATGAGTGATCTGCGTGGCTTTACTGCTATGTGTGAGACGATGGATCCTGGAAGAGTTATGGATATGCTGAATCATTATCTTACCCATATGGTTGGCATTATTCGTAAGCACAATGGAACCATCATCGAATATGCAGGAGATGGTATCCTTGCAATCTTCGGTGCTCCTATCAAGTCGAAGAATCATGCTGTTGATGCACTTCTTTGTGCACTTGAAATGCAAAGTGCGATGGAAACTGTTAACAAATGTAATCGCAGGCTTGGATACCCGGATCTTAAGATGGGTATCGGTCTGAATACAGGAGATGCTATCGTTGGCAATATGGGATCTAAATATGCACTTAAGTACAACCTGATCGGTGCCTGTGTAAACTTATGCGGTCGTATCGAAGGTTATACCGTTGCAGGACAGGTATTCATCTCCCCATATACTAAGGCAATGATTCCTTATGAACTGGAATGTGATGATCAGTTTGAAGTTCATCCAAAGGGTATATCAGAATCTATTGTAATCAGTTCTGTTCGAGGAATCGGTGCTCCGTATAACATCTCCATTAAGTATGATGTGGAAAAACTGAAATACAGAGAATCTCCTCTGAAAGTAAAGCTTTTCTGCATGAATGGAAAACATATACCAAAAGAGTATTCCTTTGCCTATGTACATGCTGCCTCCTATAAGCAGCTTCTGATCACCACAAAGGAACCACTGGAAGTGCATGACGATATCATGTTACGTGCCAGAATGGACTTCTATGGAAAAGTTTTAAGAAAGCAGGAGGATGGTTATCTCGTTGAGATCACCGGCCGTTCGAAAAAGTAATCAATACCTGTTTAGGATAAAAGAGTGAGGAACTTACTATGACAAAAGTAAATGCGGCAGATTATGCAGAAACTATCATCAAGGCGATTCCAAAGGGATGTCTTGTTACGACGAAAGCAGGAGAAAAGGTAAATTCCATGGTTATTGGCTGGGGAACCTATGGGGTTGAATGGTCAAGACCAATGTTTGTTATCTATATTCGCGAAGGAAGATTCACAAGAGAGCAGCTTGATCAGAATCCCGAATTCACTGTGAATATTCCAATGGCAGAAGCAGATAAAGAGATTCTTAAGATCTGCGGAAGTAAGTCTGGAAGAGATATCGATAAGGTAACAGAAGCAGGCTTAACACTGGTAGATGGACAGGAAGTATCCGTTCCTGGAATCAAGGAATTCCCACTCACTTTAGAGTGTAAAGTGGTCTTTCGCCAGAAGCAGGAGCTGGAGCTTATTGCAGAGAAATTCATGAATTCTTACCCACAGGATGTACCAGGTACCTATCCTATGGCGAATAAAGATGCACATATCGCTTACTATGGCGAGATCATAAATGCTTATATCTGTTAATCACAATGAGCCACTGGGTTCCAGTGGCTCTTCTAAATTTAATCAAAAAATTCTGCACATTTTCTCAGTTCTTCAATGATCTCAATATGCTGTGGACATACAGATTCACACTGTCCACATGCGATACAATCAGATGCCTTCACACCAGACTGACTTGCCCAGCCGTATTCACCCTTTGCAGATGCTTCATTTTCAAAGACATACTTAAAATTGATTGCCTTAAAGATTGCAGGGATATTAACATTCTGTGGACATCCCTTAGTACAGTAAGAACATCCTGTACATGGAATAGATGGTTTTGCATTCAGCATTTCAACTACTTTATCAACGGTAGCGAACTCTTCTTCAGAAAGTGGCTGGAAGTTTTCCATGTAAGAGAGATTATCCTTCATCTGATCCAGTGTAGACATACCGGAAAGAACTGTAACAAGTCCTTCATGAGATGCTACAAAACGGATTGCCCAGGATGGAAGAGAAGCTTCCGGATTCGCATCCTTAAACACTTTTTCGATTTCATCTGGAAGTTTTGCAAGATTACCACCCTTTACCGGTTCCATTACGATAACAGGTTTGTTATACTTTCTTGCAACTTCGTAGCACTTACGTGACTGAATAGATTCGCTCTCCCAGTCAATATAGTTGATCTGAAGCTGAACGAATTCAACCTCCGGATGTTCCTGAAGAACTTTTTCAAGATTTTCAGCAGTATCATGCATAGAAAATCCAATATGCTTGATCAGGCCTTCTGCTTTTCTTTCTTTTACAAATTCCCAGATATTATACTGTTCGAATACTTCTGTACGTCCATCACCAAGATTGTGAAGAAGATAAAAGTCAAAGTAACCAGCACCTGTTCTTCTTAAAGATGTGTAGAACATCTCTTTTGCTTCTTCTGCATTCTTAGCGCCAGCCCATGCAGGAAGCTTTGTTGCAAGCTGGAATGATTCACGTGGGTGACGTTCAACAAGAGCTGTCTTTACTGCTTCCTCCGACTTACCACCGATGTAACCATATGCTGTATCGAAGTAGGTAAATCCTTTTTCCAGGAACAGGTCTACCATTTGTTTTGTCTGTTCGATATCAACATCTTCTCCAATCATAGGAAGTCTCATCAGTCCAAACCCTAACTTTGGAATAGTTTCTCCTAAATATGCCATGTCAATCCTCCTTCATTATATATAACATAATTTTACATATATACTATAACATACACTGATTCGTCGATGTTCATATAACACCGAAGAAGACAATTATAGATGAAAAGTGGACAAGTTGTTACGGTGTAAATTACAGTATTCTTATTTTTGCCTTTTCTCGTTTTACTGTTCTGCGATACTTGACAGCCGGATATCCGATTACCATGGTCGTAATGGCTTTTTCTTTTTTCGCCATCTTCATAAGTGTACGAATCTTTTTATTATGATTTACACACATGGTAAAGAATCCACTGTAGAGAACACCAAGCCCATTAGCTTCAGCCATAAAAGCCATATTTTCTGCTGCAAGAGAAGCATTCACAGCATCTCCGGTAATAACGATTACAAGAGGAGCTTTCTTAAAGAAGAAATGCTCATCGATATTCATGCCTTTCAGAAATGGGATGACAGGTTTTGCCAAACCAATAAATTTACGGAACATTCCAACCGCCAGATCTTCCAGTTCACTCTGCTTTGATTCCAGTATAATATAACCGGTACCCTGTGAGTTTCCGCCGGTAGGGGCAAGTCTTCCTGCTTCGATGATCTGTCTGACCACATTCTTTGGTACAGTCTCTTCCGTAAACTGACGGATCGTACGTCTTGTCTTGATAGCCATAAGAAGTTCATCCGGATTAAGTCTTGTCTGTTCTTCAATAGCAACACTTTCATCTTCAAATCCGGTAATCGACACTGCATTCTGCGGGCAGATTGCTTCACAATGGCCACAGGCGATACAACCTGTGCTATTCACTTTCGCCTTTCCACCTTCTACGCTGATTGCACCGGCAACGCAGTCTTTCTTACATAATCCACATCCGATACAAAGTTCTGTATCAATACAAACATCATGATTCTTTGCCATTTTTATCAATTCCTCCAATTCTTTTCAAGTCTTCTGGCAACAGATATTAATATTTATTTATCATAAGGATATACGATACCCATCTGTTTTCTTGCTTCATCCATGATCTCCATCATGCGGATAGACTGCGCATGCGGACACTCCGGACATTCCAGTGCATGTTCATCCAGTGCCTTCTTGCAGGCATAGACTTCGTATTCATATCCTGTGATCTGTTCCGGTACTTTTTCAAATGAAATCTGCTGATAATCCTGATAAACTGCAATGGATTCCGGATTATTCACATTCTCAACAATGATAAATCCCTTACTTCCATAAAGAATCGCTTTTCTGTCGCTGATAGCACTTGCTCCTGAATTCAACACTGCCATCTTTCCATCCGGGTAGAAGAGCGTTACAACACTTTGCTTATCCACACCGGTATCATACTTTGTACCAACAGCGGACATGGAAGTATAATCATCTCCGAAGATCAGGGACGCAAAGGTAAGTGGATAGATTCCAACATCCAGAAGTGCACCGCCGCAAAGCACAGGATCCGTGATACGCGCATTATGAGATACTGCATAGTGAAGATTCGTTGCCAGCATAGTTATCTCGCCAATCACTCCTGATGCGATGATCTCTCTTAATCGGGAGATGAACGGCATATAACGTACCCAGATAGCTTCTGTTACCAGAACCTTTTTCTCCTTGGCATAGGCCAGAATATCTCTTGCCTGCTCTGCATTTGCTGTAAATGCCTTTTCACAAAGAACAGCTTTCCCATGATCGATACAAAGCTTCATATTCGCATAATGTTCTGAGTGTGGAGTAGCAATATAAACAAGATCCACTTCCGGGTCACACACCATCTCTTCATAAGAACCATAAGCCTTTTTCATCTGAAATTCCTTTGCAAAAGCCTGCGCTTTCTCAAGACTTCTTGATGCTGCAGCATAAGGGATAATATCTGTAATTCCTTTTTCAACAATACCGCGAAGAGTACGTCCCATAGCGTGAGCGATCCCACCGCAGCCTAAAATAGCAACATTCATTAATATTTCCTCCGTATATATAATCAAGTTAACTATTATTGTAACACGTTTTTCCTTTACAGGGGAAATACTAGCTCCTATTTCTCCGGAATTGCTCTATATTTTTTCTTTAAAAAATGATATATTTTTATCATAGATATTTAACTGAAAGGAGAATAAGCGTTATGTATTATTACAATGTATTCGGTGCTCTGATTCCTATTCTTATCATTATCGTTCTGATCATCATATTGAACAATATCAGAATCGTACCTCAGGCACAGGCTTATGTTATTGAGCGACTTGGTGTCTATCATACAACCTGGAAGTCTGGTCTTCATGTGAAGTTTCCTCTCATTGACCGAATCGCCAAGAAGTGTGACTTAAGAGAGCAGGTTGCAGACTTCCCACCACAGCCGGTTATCACAAAGGATAACGTTACGATGCAGATCGATACTGTAGTATTCTTTGAGATCCGCGATCCGAATCTTTATGTTTACGGCATCGTTAATCCAATCTCTGCTGTAGAGAATCTTACCGCTACAACACTTCGTAACTGTATCGGTGAACTGGAACTGGACGAAACACTTACTTCAAGAGAGATTATCAACGATAAGATGAGAACTGTTCTTGATGAAGCTACAGATCCTTGGGGTATCAAGGTTAATCGTGTAGAGTTAAAGAACATCATGCCTCCAAAACCTATCCAGGAATCCATGGAAAAACAGATGAAGGCAGAACGTGAACGTCGTGAAGAGATCTTAAAAGCAGAAGGTGAAAAGAAAGCCAATATCTTAAGAGCAGAAGGTGAGAACCAGTCAGCAATCTTAAGAGCAGAAGCTGATAAGGTTAAGATGGTAAAAGAAGCTGAAGGTCATGCAGAATCTATCCGTCTTCACAAAGAAGCTGAAGCAAATGGTCTGATCCTTCAGAAGGAAGCTGAAGCAAAGGGTATTAAGTTACTGATCGATGCCGGTATGTCTGTAGATGATATCATCAAGATGAGAAGTCTTGAATCTATCGAAAAAGCTGCTGATGGAAAAGCTACAAAGGTTATCATTCCTGCAGATTTCCAGGGTATCACAGGATTTGCGGAAACTGTTGCGCAGACTATCCGCAAGGACAAAGTGCCAGCAGAAAAACCTGTTAAAAAAGATCTTCATGTACAGGCGGTTCCACAGCTTCATAACGAAATAACAGAAGATGAACAGGATGTTTATTCTGATTTACCATTTAATGAGGAATAAAAGTATCGTATAATTATGATTCACAAAAAGAGTTGTTGCAAAATCATATGCAACAACTCTTTTTTCTGGTATAGTTATGGATAGACAAAAACTATGACATCAACAAGCTAGGGAGATGACAGCTATGTATCAGATTATTACAGATGGATCCTGGGATATGGGGACTGAAAAAGCGAAAGAACTTGGTATTCATGTGATCCCTTTTCAGATTACGCTGGACGGAGAGCACTATCAGAAAGAGGAAGTAGAATTATCTGTCGATTCCTTTTATGAAACAATGGTAACTCATCCAAAGCTTTTCCCGAAAACCTCCTTACCGGCTATGACAGATTTTGAAACCGCTTTTGAAGAATATGCTGCGAAGGGTATCGATCTTATCTGTTTTACCATTACAGCAGCTTTCAGTGGATCCTATAATGCCGCATGCAATGTGAAAGAGATTGTACAGGAAAGACACCCGGATGTTCGTATCACGGTAATTGATTCCACCATGGCTACCTTGCTGCAAGGTCTTATGATTGAGGAGATGGTGAAGTATCAGCGTCAGGGCGCAACCTATGACCAGTTTATACAGCGTTTTTACGAGTTAAAAAACAGTGCACATATCTTTTTTACGGTTGAGAATATGGATTATCTGATCCATGGTGGGAGAGTAGGACGCCTTGCAGGAATCTCAGCCAATGTAATGAACCTTCGTCCTTTGATCCATATGACAAAAGGTGAATTATTCCCCGCAGGTCTTGCAAGAGGACGAAAGTCTTCCAGAGAAAAAGCCATACAGCTTTGCTTTGACCATGTTAGAAAGAATGGTAATGACCCGTCCAGATACTCCTGGATGACAGGTTATGGATATGATAAAGAAGAAGGCATTCAATTCCGTAAACATCTGATTGAAAAGCTAAAGGAAGAATGGCCTGACTTTGAACCAGAGGTTGAGATTGGACATATCGGTGCAACGATCGGAGTTCATACGGGACCATATCCATTAGGGCTTGGGCTTATAGAAAAGATATAAATATGGCAGAAAAAATGGCTTCCACAGTGAAGCTGTAAGTTAAACTAAAAGTGTGACAAAGAATAACTCAATTCACCCCGGAATTATAACGATTCCGGGGTTTTTGTCACAGATTTCCTTTAATCCAGTTTAAGCAAAAGTGTGACAATGCGGACATCGGTATATTATAGTCTGCTTTTAATCCTTGTTTCCATGTCTGACATAATATATATGTACTTTTTATATTGGTGAAAGGAGAGTTACTGTTCAGGTGCCAATCTTCCGTAAGATTTTATGAAACAAATACCAGCATATGTAGAGAGAAGTCTATATTATATCTCCCCTTTTGATTAATTACGTATAAAAATCTGGATAGTGGCCTTTTATACGCTCCCATTATCAGTGCAGTTGCGGTTAAACTACTGAAAGTTTACTTCTTATACGTTCTTACTATTATGGTAGTAACGGTTAAACTTCTGGAATCTTGCTTTTTATACGTTCTTATTATCAAGGTAG
>JAZLLO010000024.1:0-22682 GCA_045598185.1 Marvinbryantia sp. | reverse complement strand
ATCTATCAACATTTTTTATTAGGGCGGGGAAGTGCAGGATGGCGATGTGGATAACTTACCCAAATTGCAGCTGTTATTTGGAAAACTTAAGTTATTTAGAAAACGATCGGACGAGAGATAATTTACCTTTCAGTTCTGATTCTGGCATAGGGGATTTTACTCTTACTCGAAGAAGTGCTAAAATATATAAGGATTGGACAAAGAACGGTTAGCTTTGTCGTATAATTTATCATATGATAATTGCATATCAATTTTACAAAATCAAAGGAGAAATCAAAATGAACGAAGCATTAAAAGTACTCGAGACTAGAAGAAGCTGCAGAAATTTTAATACGGAAAAGATGGTTTCTGAAGAAGATATCCAGGCAATCGTTAAGGCTGGAACCTATGCTGCAACAGGTATGGGTAAACAGAGCCCAATCATCATTGCTGTTACTAATAAAGAAGTTAGAGATCAGATCTCTGCTGAAAATGCTAAGATCATGGGCATCAATGGCGATCCTTTCTACGGAGCACCTGTTATCCTGATCGTACTTGCTAACACAGACATCCCTACATACAAGTATGATGGTTCCCTTGTACTTGGCAACCTGATGAATGCAGCAGAAAGCCTTGGTCTTGGAAGTATCTGGATTCACAGAGCAAAAGAAGAATTCGATTCTGAATTCGGTAAGAATATCCTTGCTCAGTTAGGTATCGAAGGTAACTTTGAAGGTATCGGTCACTGTGCAATCGGTTATGCGAATGCACCTGCAAACGCACCTGTACCAAGAAAAGAAAACTACGTATATTATATTAAATAATGGAATCATATAGGGGGTGAGCCATTGGCTCACCCCCCTGTTAGTCTATTATACAAACATCTTTTTACTCTGTTCGTCGATTGCTTTGTCGATTGCTTCATATACTCCAGGGAAAGCACTTCCTGGCATACCAGCTGTCTGACAAGGAATGAAAGAATGAATACCGCACTTCTGACAAGCACGTTCTACTTCTTTGTTGACAATCTCTTCTGTCCATTCAGGAACGTCACATACTCTTGTTTCGATTTCGCCCATGAAAGTAATCTGTCCGCCATATTTTTCAATCAGTTCCGGGATATTATTGCATGGGATCGGTCCCTGCCAGATATCCATGCCCATCTCGATCATATATGGTACAAATGTTGCTGAGTATGCATCATTGTGATGGATGATCAGTACATTGTGTTCTTTGTAATATCCGTAGATCTTCTTATAAGCAGGAAGGATAAATTCTTCAAACATTGCCGGTGACATGAATGTGTTTTGTGCGCTGCCCCAGTCGTCGTGATGAAGTACGGCATCAACACCAACTTTTTCTACCATGTTCTGAGCGAATTCGAGTTCGATCTCAACGATGAAGTCAATGAGTTCTTTCAGAACTTCCGGTTCTTCATAGAATGACATCATGGCATCTTCCATACCCATCAGTGCATGGAGTCGTTCAAATACACCCTGAGTCTGGAATGCGCATGCGAACTTCTGGGTACGGTCTACAGAATCTGCATGATTCTTTAACATTGCCCAGTAACCTGGTACAGGAGGTGCTACTGGTCTGCGTACAACCTCTTTCCATTCTGTAATATCTGTCAGTAAGCGATGTTCATCGTCATGTACAGGGAAGGCGCCCATCTGTCCTGCCGGGAATGACCAGAATACACCAAACTGGTCGTAGCCTTCATTTCCTGGCTGAAGTGGGTAATCACCCATATAGTACAGATCTTCCGGAATCAGTTCGATGAATTCATACTGTTTTACAAATCGATCCGGATGTCCATCTTTTTTCATTGTTTCTAAAAGGTTTTCTCTGATTGTCAACATAGTCTTTTCTCCTTGATCACGTGTAGCTAATAAGAAATGTTATCATCCTTCTTTACTGCAAAGGGTTATTGTTGCTTTAAGCAAAATTGGAAATACAATACATGCAACGATGTATGCGAATAAAAATGTAAACGGGAACGAGAAGATGAATGCAAATACAAGGTCCATCTTGAATCCGATTTCCGTGAACATCATAAGAATGCTCATACATGCTGTCATGATAAATACGATTGCCAGTAAGCGAAGGAAATAAAAAAGCGGGTTCTTTTCATTTTTCACAAAGATTGCTGCAAATGCACTTCCAACTTTTACAAGTGGAATATAAACGCCCAGTACAAAGCTGAATGCAAATGCCGGTAAGCCGCCCATCATGAGGGATTCGAAGGTCATTCCACCTTTTTGTGTAACCTGGATATATCCTGTCAGTGCGACTGCAAATACAATGGAAAAAAGAGTGTTAAAAACCACATCAAAGGATGATCTTTTGAACATTTTACATACCTCTTCTTTTCTAAAAATATTGCTTACATGACCATGATAGCGAAATAATCTGACGTTAACAATGTACATTTGGCATAGCATTGCTTATAATAGTGGTATAGTATTGTGCTTTTGTCACAATGGAGATTTGCTAGTATTTACTATCATAAATGACTGATCAGAAGGTGGAAAATTCTATGTATCTTAGTATGTGGATTATCAGGGAACAGTTGAAAAACTATAATGTGGAGACTCATATTCAGGATGGAGCCATGAATATACGTGCCATTTCACCACTTTATTATGGGGATAATATTCGGCCCCACACACTTTATGTGGGACCGTCTGAGGAGTATTTTCATTCGATTAAGAATAAGGTTATCTGTGTAAATAATAATGATTATCTGATCATCAGTGATCTTTCTGTGGAGGATGCATTTGAATTGATCAATAAGATTATGGAGAATTTTCTGGAATGGGATCTGACGGTCAGGGATGCGATCGATGATCATTGTACGATTCAGGATATCATTGACCAGGCTGCTTCTGTCTTGCAGACACTATGTGGATCTTACGATACTACATTTACGAAGCATGGTGTTGCTATTCCTGATGATATCGATCTGAGCCTGGCAAATAATGAAGTGCTGGAACAGATGCCTGGTATGGGCGCCATCTATACATTTCTGGAAAAGAATCGTTCTTATATTGGATCTGTCGAGCCTTATCTTTTCTTTGATTCGACTTTGGATAGATATATTCTGATTCAGAATCTTTTTCTGAATGGTCTGTTGTGGGGATTTTGCTTTATTACGGTTCCAGATGCTGAAGTTAATGAGGCGACAAGACAGCTCCTTCATGTGCTTCAAAGTCAGCTGCTTCGCTGGCTGAAACTGAATCATGAACCGGTCTCTGATCTGGAACAGAATCCGTACTTTTTCTCACTTCTTAAGGATACATCGGCTTATTCTAAGGAAACACTTTTGAATTATTTTGAGCAGATCGGTTGGGAAAAGGAGGATATTAAATATATCCTTCGAATTGTCGATCTCACGGGTGATTATTTCATTTATCAGAAACTATACCGACAGATAGCCGGTTTATCATCCGGATGCATTTCCCTGAGACTGGATGATTCTGTTGTCTGTATCATTAATGAACGTTTCTGCTCTTTGGAATATATACTGGAACAGCTTCAGATCTACTCTTACCAGAACAAGATCGTTATTGGTATCAGCCATCCTTATACTAATCTTCTGCAGACGAATATCGGATACGAACAGGCGAAGATAGCGTCTTTTATTGAGAATTCCGAGGATGAATTCGCCCACCATTGCCAGGATCATATGATTGTCTATGCGAATTATTTCCTGAAAAAGGAACCTCTTTTTACCAATGTACATCCGGTACTTCGGTTTCTTCAGGATTATGATCATGCGAATCATACTGACTTTTATAATACTTTGCGTTGTTATCTGTATGAAGAAAGAAGCATCAAGCAGACATCTGCTAAGTTAAAGATACATAAGAATACTCTTCTGTTCCGTATCAGGAAGATACAGGAGCTCCTGAATATCAATCTTGATGATATCCAGACGCGTATTAATCTTCTCTTCGCTTATCTGCTTCAATTGTGAGCCTTTGAGCTATTGGGAACGGTTCATTTTAGAATAGATTCTCCCTCGTGATATCTTTCAGCCATTTCCCACTGCGGTAGCGTTTGAATACCCATGGCCATTTGACGAATTCATCTGTACAGAGGAAGACATATACGACAAGCACCGGCAGATGGAATACAAATGCGAGAATGCATCCGACCGGGATGATGTAGCACCACATATCAATAGCGTCGCAGATCATACCGAACTTGCTGTCGCCGCCTGCGCGGAAGAATCCGGCGATTATGGTTGAATTGAGTGCAGTTCCCATGATGTAGACTGAATTAATGAGCAGCATATATTTCAGATAATGCATCGCAGTATCGGTAAGTGTGGCAAAGCGAAGTATCACCGGTGTGATTCCAAGAATGATGATGCTTCCAAGGATACCTGCTGTAATTGCGGCTTTTATTAGTCTTGATGCGTATGCCCTTGCCTTTTCGATGTCTCCACTTCCTATCGTATTGCCGATCAGGATTCCGGATGCCGTGGCTACTCCAAAGCAGAATACGGTACCGAAGTTTCGTACAACCGTAACCAGGGAGTTCGCTGCAACTACATCGGACGAGAGATGTCCGAGAATTGCAGAATACATGGAAAATCCGACACCCCACAAAACGGAATTGGCAACTGCCGGCAAGGAAAGCTGGAAGAAGTCTTTCATCAGAAGCGGGTTGTAATATCGGATATAGGACGGATCTAGCTTGATTTCCTTATTTCTTGCGGATACATAGAAGCAGGCAATGAGTTCTGCGAATCTTGAAATCGAGGTTGCGATTGCAACACCAACTACGCCAAGCTTTGGTGCACCAAAAAGCCCGAAGATAAATACTGCATTTAATATGATATTCAGGATAAATGCGAATGCGTTCAGATACATGCAGACACGTACCTGTCCAAGGCTTCTGAGAACCGCAAGATAAACTTCGGCAACACCCATACAAAGATAAGAGATGCTGATGATCTTAAGGTAAGATACTCCGATTGCGATAAGCTCTGCATCGCCGGTAAATACTTTCATCATATATTGTGGTATCAGCAATGCGCAGGCTGCCATCACAACGGAGAAGCCCAGAGAAATCATAAAGGCCATTCCTTCTACCGACTTGATTGCGGTCATGTCTTTCTTTCCGTAATACTGTGCACACAGCATTACGATACCGGTTCCAAGACCGGTAAACAGCATATTCAGGATTAATGCATACTGCGTTGCCAGGGAAGTAGATGAAATCGCTGCCTGACCTACATATCCTAACATGATAACGTCCGCTGAACTGACAGCAGCACTTAGCAGATTCTGGATAACGACAGGAATCATTAATCGCAAAACCTGCTGATAAAATTCTTTCTTTTCATTCATAATAGTGTCCTCACACAAAGATGCTAATGAAGTTCTATCACTATCACACTTCAAAGTCAAAGAAATCTCTCATTTCTGTTTGAAAATGGCACATTGCTGACTTAAAATATAGCATAGTATATAAGGAGGTATGGTATGAAGAAGAAATATGGTACCTTGATTGCACTGGCGGCATCAATCGCATTAATCGTTATAGGTCTTTTACAGGGGCAGAATCATTCTGTACTGATAAAGGCTATTAATATTTGTCTGGAGTGTGTTGGAATTGGATAATAAAAAAAGAATGGCAATTCAGGGAATTGCCACACTAATACAAAATGCTAATATCAAAGGATTTTTTACAGGAAAGATATATCAGGGACAGGTGAAAAATGTCTGTGTTCCAGGGCTTAACTGTTATTCCTGCCCAGGTGCTGTGGGGTCATGTCCGATTGGTTCTCTTCAGAACACTTTGTCTTCATTCAGATTCAAGTTTCCGTATTATGTTCTTGGTTTGATCTTCTTTTTTGGCGCATTATTCGGAAGATTGATCTGCGGTTTTCTGTGTCCGTTTGGATTCTTCCAGGATCTGCTTCATAAGATTCCATTTCCGAAAAAGATCAGAACCTTCAAAGGGGATATGCAGCTTCGAAAGTTGAAATATATCGTTCTTGTCGTGATGGTCATCATCTTACCGATTATGTGTAAGCTGACACCGGTTTTCTGTAAGTACTTATGTCCATCCGGAACACTTTCCGGTATTCTCCTTGCTTTAGTCGATACAAAGCTTTTTGCTGTACTCGGAGGAAGGTTCGCCTGGAAGGTAAGTATTCTTGCAATCATCGTGCTGCTTTCTATTGTAATTGCCAGACCATTTTGCAAGTACCTGTGTCCACTCGGCGCAATCTACGCACCATTTAACAAGATTTCTGTTGTACAGATGAAACTGGATGCGGATAAGTGCATTAACTGCAAGGCATGTCACAAGGTCTGTGATATGTGCGTGGACCCATCCGTTACTCCGAATAGTACCGAATGCATCCGCTGCACGAAATGCATATCCGCATGTCCTGCAAAGGCACTTAAGATAGGAAGAATATGAACTGTCCCCAATGGCTCTCTATGAGATAATACATGGAAGTCCGTGTTCTTCCAATTGAATATCAAGTTCTATCATGTCATAAATCTTGTTTTCTATGAAATAGGAGAAGATAATATCCGTTTTGTCGCATGGCGATAGTGCATACCCTGCTCTTGCCAGTAGATCCTTACTCTCGTCCAGATTCAGCTTTGCCCCGATACACAGGCAAAGGGCAGTCATCTTCTGCGGGTGATAATTCACATTATTCTTAATCTTTGAAAAGATCTTTTTATCAACGATTGCACGTTTATACACCTCTGCATTTTCCATATTTTTAGACTGTATCAGGTATAGCAGATACTGAGAAAATGTATCTGACATATGGCGCATCCGTTCCTGTAGCTTGCTTTCATGCAAACTCTCAAAATCCAGATAGTCATCCGTTGCGTCCTCTGATGATTCAGATACAGCATCTACTGTACAGGACTTCATCGATAATTCAGGCGATGAGAGAGACGGCATCATGTCTTTGTCATCACGTTCAAACTTTTTTCTTCTACGCGGTTTAAAGTTAGGAAAGATTGACGTTTTTTCACGTTTCATTGATGGAGCAAGTTGACATGCGTCAAAAGATTCAAAGTATTCTTCCTGCCGCTTTACTTCAACGTACTTCTGATCGATATAGGATTCCAGGTCTGGGTACAGCCGAGTACCAAGCTTTGCGATTTTCTGATCAAATACTACAAGATAAATGTCCATATTATGGCTGAGTAAAAATGCATTGATTTCATCTACAGCGATGCGAAGCCCCTCATCTTTTGGATATCCAAATCCACCCGTAGATATCAATGGGAAGGCAATAGAACGTGCATGAACCTCATGTGCAAGCTGAAGGCTCTTACGATAGCAGGCACGTAACTTTTCTTCTTCCTTACGCAAACCATCTTCATAATATGGGCTTACCGCATGAATGATATGCTTTACAGGAAGGCGAAATGCTGGTGTGATAAATACTTCTCCCTCTGGCATATATCCGATATGTTCTTTTCGATATGCAAGCAATTCATCACAGCCTGCAGCCTGGTATATGGCATAGTCACATCCTGTTCCAATAACAGGCTGTTCATTTGCTGTATTAACGATGATATCGGTATTCATTTTTGTAATGTCATTTCGAACTATTTTTAAAGGCATTGCGCTCTCCTTTCGACGTCCTGATTTAACGCTATTATAATATAAAAATGCTGATTGTTGTTCATTGAATCTACTCGATGATTGTGGCATACTAAACAATGTATGATTACAGGAGTGCATAGCACGGAACAATCCGTGTAATCAAGAAAGCAAAATAGGAGGTATGCAAGTTGGATAAGATATTATGGGTGGTTCTCATAACATCTATAGCAGGAATCGGCGGAACTGGTATGGGTGGAATTCTAGGAGTAATCCTGAAAAAAGATTCGACGAAGGTTGTCAGTCTTCTTCTGGCATTTGCCGGTGGAATCATGCTGGCGGTTGTGAATTTTGATTTGATTCCTTCAGCCTTTCACCCAGAAGGCGCGATAGAGGAGATGCCATTTTTTCTTGTAATATTCGGTGTGCTGTTAGGATATGTGCTGATCTATCTGCTGAATTATGTGATCGATCAGAAGGTAAATCCGGAAATTGCGCATATTGATGAAAATCATCCTGCGACTGCGGATCAGCTGGATGAGTTGATTCATGCGGATCATCTGAAAAAGCATGTGGATGAAGGAAATAAGTACGAGATGTTTATCGCCGGAATCGTTATGGCGTGTGCGATTGGACTTCACAATATTCCGGAAGGTATGGTTATTGGTGCTTCTTATGCAGGAGCAACAGGTGATATGTTTGGAAATGCCGGTTTTCTTGTGGCCTTGATCATCGGTCTTCATAACATACCGGAAGGAATGTCGGTATCTGTTCCACTGGTAACAGGAGGTGTAAAAGCGTCCAAAGCAATTTCAATCACATTTCTCTCTGGTGCATCAACAGTAATCGGAGCAGTTCTTGGTCTTCTGATTGGACTTATCAGTCCGATATGGTTGTCTCTTTCCTTGAGTTTTGCCGGTGGAGCCATGTTGTATGTAGTGCTTGGTGAATTATTACCAGAGGCATTTCTGATGTGGCGCTCGAAAGCTCCAGGAGCGATGACACTGCTTGGGCTTATGTTAGGACTTATTTTAGTAAAGGTATAAAATCTTACTGAGCTATTGGGGCGGTGATCCGCCCCCAATGGCTCATCTGCGATGTCTTTTGGCGTAATCTGCTCTTACAGGTGCCATGCATGCATTAAATGCCATGTCTATCTCATCTTTTGAACTGGCTTTTCTCATTGCTGAAACAGTCTTTGAGATTGCTTCATAGTTAAGAAGTGTTCCCTTTTCATCACATTCATAATCAATAGCTCTGTCTGCTCCGATTCCAAATCGTCCGGCTACTGATACGGCATCGATATTGGCACCAAGGAACAGGAATTCCCATCCATGCTTCTCTTTTTCTTTTTCAACCATCTTTTTTACCTTATCGTAGCTGTAGATGCGGCTTGCATTTTCCATACCATCTGTTGTAATGATAAAAAGAGTTTTCTCCGGACGATCCTCTTCACGGGCATATTTGTGAACATTTCCGATATGATGGATTGCTCCGCCGAGTGCGTCAAGAAGAGCTGTGCATCCTCTTACATAATATTCTTTGTCAGTCATCTTAGATACCTGGTCAATGGATACTCTGTCATAGATTACTTCTGTCTGATCATCAAAAAGTACTGTGGAAATGATAGCCTCGCCCTCTTCTTTTTTCTGTTTCGCGATCATACTGTTGAAACCACCGATTGTATCTGCCTCGAGTCCGCTCATTGATCCGCTTCTATCTAAAATAAAAACCACTTCCGTTAATCCTTTACGCATAATTGTTGTTCTCCTTTATCTTTCTGATTTGTTTTATCTGATGGGCTCATTATAGCGTAAGGGGTAAAAAAACAGGTCGCTTCGAAAGCGACCTGCGATTATAAGAGAGATTTTATTCACCGGAACGGATATTTTTTACGGTAATTGGTTCGATGGACAGATCTTCATAGATTCTGTCGCCGCCATTTCCTGTTGGTGCCTGGGCAAGTAATCCAACCTTGATTGCTTTGCATTCAGGCATGAGGAAATATCTTGTCATATTGAACTTTTCACCATCTAATGAATAATGGAAAGAAAATGCTCTTCCTACGCGGCATACTTTCAGCCACAGATAATCCTGTCCTTCAATGTTGCATCCGTTAGCATCGTCGGATTCAGCATTTTTTGTAACAACGCTGACTGCAGCGTGTGTTCCGAAATCTGTAAGCTCGAAGCAGCATTTTGCCCAGTTGGTCATATCGTACATAACCATAACAGATGCTGAATCATAAGTTTCTTTAAATGCATGTGAAACCTTTACTTTGAGTACAAAATCGCCTTCGATTTCGGTGTAATAATATGGTGCATTGCAAAGAGATTCCGGAAGAATTCCTTCTTCACTTGTTGTTTCACCGCCGCAGAAGAAATCTGTAAGAGCAGGTGCCTTCATAATGATGCAGTTCTCCTCAATTGTGACTTCTCCTTCATTGATCCAATGAAAATTCTCTTTTATATTCATGATAACCTCCTAGTATATTTGTTTGTATTACTTACGTCCTTGATGTATAATTATAACACCAGATTTATTGATACTTATAGAATGATACCACCAGATTATATAACAATACCACCAAACAGAGGTTATTATGGCAATTTCAAAATGTATTTCGCTATCCGAACAAAACAAAATAGGAGAAGTTTTTACAGATGCTGCTTTACTTGTAAATGAAACAGGTTACCACGGTACGATTGAATTCCCTGTCGCTGTTTACCTGGATGACGTATCGCACCAGTATGTAAACTGGCATTGGCATGAGGAATTTGAGATCGGATTTATTACAGAAGGTACCGTTATCTTAGGATGTGGAAACAGATCATATCGGGCAGAATGTGGAGATATCTTTTTTATCAATTCAAATGTATTGCATTCTATGCATAAGGATAGTGATTGGGAAAATGCAGTGTTCAAATCCATTGCATTTCATAGTTCTGTGATCAGTGATAATCCGAACAGTGTCTTTTATACCAGATATCTTCTTCCGATACTGTCTAATGTCAATCTTAAGGAGTTTATTATTACAAGAGAGCATAGTGATTACCAGAGCATATTGGATCTCATCGTGAATGTCTGGAATCTGGTTTATACGGAAGATTTTGATTATGAGATTCAGGTACGAAATGATCTTTCTACACTGTTTTGTATGATGAATCGTCTGCTGAAAACGATGGAATTCCCGGCTCCTGATAAAATCAGGAATTATCTGCCGGAAAAGCGTGTACAGATTCTGCTGGATTATATCCATGCTCATTATCGGGATAAAATAACAATAGAAGATCTCGCAAAGGCTGCATCTATCAGTAAAACAGAAGTACTTCGCTGTTTTAAGGCGATTATGGGGCTTTCTCCTATTAGCTATCTTAATAGCTATCGGTTACAGAGAGCAGCAATTATGCTGGGCAATACGGACAATAATATCCAGGAAATAGCGGTAGAATGTGGATTTGATAATAATAGCTATTTTTCCAAGCTCTTCAAGAAGAAATATCAGGTAGCCCCAAGGGATTTCATGATAAATGCATCTTCACATTCTGATTAAGGAGGAATGAAATGGATATGAAAAAAATAATAGAAGAGGTTCCTCTTCTTAAAGATATTAAAGATGGGAAAGAAATTGTCTGGGTAAATCCGGATAAGACTGATTTTAAGACGGCCTGCGTGGATGCTGAGCTGACTATGCAGGATATTGAGGATGCAGAGGCGCGTCTGAAACGATTTGCACCTTTCATTATGAAGTGCTTTCCGAAGACAAAGGAGACAGGCGGAATCATTGAATCTGTTCTGACACCAATTCCGGGAATGCAGGAAAGAATCAATGGAAAATATGATAGTAAGCTGCCAGGCAGACTGCTTCTGAAGCAGGATAGTCATCTGGCAATTGCCGGTTCCATAAAGGCAAGAGGCGGAATCTATGAAGTTCTGAAGCATACAGAGGAACTTGCTATGGAGCACGGCTTACTGACACTGGAAGATGATTATGGGAAATTAGCATCGCCGGAGATGCGGGAGTTTTTCAGTCGTTATACGATTCAGGTTGGCTCAACAGGCAACCTTGGTATGAGCATTGGAATTATGAGTGCAGCAGTCGGCTATGAGGTTATTGTTCATATGTCTGCAGACGCCAAACAGTGGAAGAAGCAGCTTTTAAGAAGTCATGGTGTTACGGTTGTGGAGTATGAATCTGATTATAGTGAGGCAGTTAAAAACGGAAGGCAGCTTTCTGATGAAAATCCAATGAGCTATTTTGTTGATGATGAGAATTCCAGAAATCTTTTCCTTGGATATGCCGTGGCTGCAAAGCGTCTGGCTAATCAGTTAAGAGAAATGAATATTACTGTAGATGCTGAGCATCCAATGTTCGTCTATGTTCCATGCGGCGTTGGTGGAGCTCCGGGCGGAATCTCTTTTGGTCTGAAACAAGTATTTAAGGATGCGGTTCATTGCTTCTTTGTTGAACCAACACAGGCTCCTTGTATGGTTGTGGGAATGGCTACCGGATTGAACAGCGACATCTCCGTACAGGATGTTGGTCTTAGCGGACAGACTCACGCAGATGGCCTGGCAGTTGGACGTCCATCAGGATTTGTGGGAAGGGTGATGAAAAAACATCTTAGTGGAGAATTCACGATCTGCGATGCCAAGCTTTATGATTACATGAGAGATCTTTTAGATGGTGAAGGGATATTCCTTGAGCCAAGTGCCTGTGCATCCTTTCAGGGACCGATAAAAATGATGACCAGTGAAGAGAGTAAGGATTATCTTGAGAAGAATCAACTGATGGATAAGATGGAGTCTTCTGTTCATATTGCATGGGCAACCGGAGGAAGCCTGGTGCCGGAAAATATCAGAGAAGAATATAAGAATACCTATCTATAAAACCGTCCCCAATGGCTCAATTCATGGTATATAGATGGTAATACTTGTCCCTTTATCGATATTGCTTTCAACCTGCATGGTTCCATTGCTGATGGTCTCAATGCGGTATTTGACATTGTTCATTCCTATTCCATGCCCTTCCTTGGTTACTGGATTTTTCTCATCGAATCCGGATCCGTTGTCAACAATCTTAATCATGTGACCTTTTTCTGTCTTTTTTGTGGAAATCCATACTTTTCCGTGTTTCTGTTTTCTAAGCCCATGCTGAATTGCGTTCTCTACTAATGGCTGTATGGTAAGTGCAGGCACGCAAAAGTCTGTGTCCTGTATATCATACTCCGCCTCGATCCATGGAAAGCGCAGCATCTCAATCTCAAGATAGGTCTTCGTATGTGCGATTTCCTCCTGAATCATAATAGGAAGTGGTTTGTCCATAACCGTTAGATTCGTGCGCAGATATCTGGCGAAATTACCGGTTGTCTTTGCTGCCAGTGGAGGATCAATCTCACATAATGCCTGTATCGTTCCTAAGGTATTATTGATGAAATGCGGCTTGATCTGCATCAGCATCATTTCTGCCTTCTGCGCCACGACAAGTGCTTTCGTATATTCTTTTTCCATTTCCAGATGCAGAAATGCGAAATAAATAAGACATTCCAGTGTAATGATATTCTCCAGACAATTGATCTCTGTTTCTGTTTCTATAGATACAGCGACAAATACAATAACAAGTAAGAGAATATCAATATAGAAATCACTTCTTTTTCCGTTCAGATACAGGTAAATCAGTGTAGGGATAAACAGTATCATCATCAGAATCATAACAATGTGAGAAGTATATCCAAGGGGTCCGCGGAAAAAATGATAGGAACCAGGATAATATCCGAATGTCAGATCAGAATAAAAGCAGGTAGTAAATATAAGGGCATTGCCGATGGATAGTATAGCAAATATCTTGTGATAAACCGGCCTTTTTTCGCCGCGGAGAAGTTCCCATAATCCCCAGAGCAGGAGCGGACGCAGACTATATCCAAGGTATCCATTCAGAAGTCTTAAAAATGGTATCGGATTTAATTCAGGCCTGTCAAGATAATAAACTGACGCAGTTAAACGTAAATTCAACAGAAGGGAAATGAAGATACAACTGAGAAATATATTCTTGACGCGTTTTTCTATATATTGATCGAAATAGAGAAAAATACTAACAGATAACAATAATATATAATTCATTTTATCTTCCTTTATCAAATCCGTTTCATCGAGTAACCCCATATCTCTTTTAAAGAGATATATTATGGTTTTCAGTATAACAAAGATGGAATTCCAATACAACGTAACATCCTTTACTTTTTTCGGTCTGTATATTAAGCTAACTATAAGTAATAAATAATTACAGAATTTAAAAATAAATCAAATATATAAGCTGTAACACCAGCAGGAGGAATTACTTATGACAATCAACAAAACAAAAAATGGCTCTGTCTTAGAAGTTGCATTAATCGGTAAACTTGATACTGTGACATCTCCGGCATTGGAAAAAGAATTAAACGGTGCATTAGAAGGGATCGAACATCTTTACTTTGACTTTTCTAATCTGGAGTATATCTCATCTGCAGGACTTCGTATTCTCTTAGGTCTTCAGAAAATCATGAATAAACAGGGAGAGATGATCATTCGCAATACTAATGAGACGATCAATGATGTATTTGAAGTAACAGGATTCATTGATATCCTTACCATAGAATAAAGAAGGTGGTCTAATGGCAGACGAAAACAAGATGAAAAATCTGAAAGATAAACTGACAAAAAATGTCAAAGAAAGTGTCCGAAATGTACTTGGTACTGAAGAGATATTTCATGAAAGTGAAGTACATGCTAACCAATTGACTGCTTCTGTTATGCTCTTAAGTGTTTTCTTACTTGTTGCAACCGTGATCTTAAATGAAGCAGGTGTCTATACCATGGAACGAACCTTCCTGTACAGGATAACGAGTGTAAGCGTTATTGCCTTGCTGATTCCGTGGTATTTATCCATTCATTATAAGTATGATAAAGAATGGCTGAAGTACTTATCACTCTTTACTATCACTCTGGTTTATGCGGCCATCGACAGTATGCTTACCTATCGTGTAATCATGATCATGGCGATTCCGGTTATCATAAGCAGCCGTTATTATTCCAGAAGGCTTACTATCTTTATTGCACTGTTATCCATCGTTGTATTCGGAATCGCTGCTTCTGTCGGTATCCGTTTTGGAATCACAGACCTGAACTACCTGAATATTCCGGATGGAACAATACTTACGATAAACGGAGGGTTACCGAAAGCGGTCGAAGGTCTGAATATCGATATGGCAGCACAGGAAATGATTACGCTTCTTCGAAATTTCATGCCAAAACTCTTCCCATACTCAATTATCGCTGTAATCTCAGTGCAGGTAGCTGGAAGAGGTAGAGCGATGGTTGTAGGACAGGATAAGATATCAAGAGAACATTCCCGCGTGGAGACAGAACTTGGGGTTGCAAGGGCTATTCAGGAGCATGCACTTCCAATCGTTCATACCTTGGAGAATCACCCGGAATTCGATCTTGCAGCATCTATGACTCCTGCAAAAGAGATCGGTGGTGACTTCTATGATTTCTTCTTTATAGACCCGACACACCTGGCTCTTATGATTGCAGATGTATCCGGAAAAGGTGTTCCGGCAGCTCTTTTTATGATGGTTTCCAAGATTTATCTTGATAATAACATCACACCAAAGGCTTCACCTGGGCAGATATTAGCTGAAGTTAATCATCACATCTGTGAGAAAGACCTGGAGAATATGTTTGTAACAGTATGGCTTGGTATCTTAGATCTTGAGACTGGAAAACTTGTCTCTGCATCTGCAGGACATGAATACCCGATTATCTGCAGGAAAGATGCAAGCTTTGAGCTGATCAAAGATAAACATGGTCTGGTACTTGGTGGTATGGATGGTGTCAGATACCGTGAAACAGAGGTTCAGCTTCAGCCTGGTGACACGCTGTTTGTCTATACTGATGGTGTTCCGGATGCAACCAATGCTGCACAGGAGCGATTCGGCATCGAACGAACGATCAATGCACTGGATAAGATAGGAACCGGAGATATGTCTGAATTGATTGGACATATGAAAAAAGAACTGGAATCCTTCTCCGGAGATGAACCACAGTTTGATGATACAACTATGATGGCAATCAAACTTCTTGAATATAAAAATCCGGATGGAATCTCTATCAAACCGGATGAGTCTTCTGTGGAATACGTTGAGAGTTATCTTGAAGGAGAGATGGAAAAGGCGGGTCTGGATCGGAAGTTGATGAATAAGATCAATATCTGTATCGATGAGATCTATCCGAATATCGTAAGCTACAGCGGTGCTATATGGGCGGAAGCAGCTATTACGATTGATGAAAAGAAAGTCACTGTTACCTTTAAGGATAATGGTATTCCATTTAATCCACTTGCAACGAAAGAACCGGATACGACCCTTTCACTGGAAGATCGTGTACCAGGAGGTCTTGGAATCTTTATGACAAAGAAAATGATGGATGAAACAGTTTATCAGTATATCGATGGAAAGAATGTATTCCATATGACAAAGTACCTGAACAGATAAAAAACTGCCGGAGATCCTAAAATCTCCGGCATTCTTAGTTTCAATCTCCAATCATCTTCGAGATTCACGATTTAATTTCTGGTAAGGTCAGGTAGAATATTCTCCTGATCAGATTCCATTTCTGAACAGCAGATAGGAATAGATAACTGGAATGATTACCATAAAGAGAGCAATAATACCGACGCTGATTGCACCGAAGCCAAGTGCACCGGTGATGATCATAACGATACCGCCAAGTACCCATAAAAAGCCAGCCATGCGGTGAGTTTTATTCCAGTTTTCTTCGCTGTGCAGTGTCCATGGGATTTTAATTCCTACGGTGTAGCTCTGGGTCATCTTTGGCATATAATTGCCAATCGCTACAAATATCAGACCCATGAACATTGGAGCTAAGATACCAACATTTACATTGGTGCCTAAGGCAGCTGCAAGAGTGCTGCCAGAGCAGAACAGAGATACAACAGGGATGATCCATTGAAGAAGCTGTTTGATCTTATCACTCATATTGTTGTATTTCGGATCAGTCTTTAAAAGCAGTGGGAATACAAGATTCACCAAAACCAGGATTCCCGGGAATACGATTGCACCGACCAGTTTGGATGACCATCCGTTCGGATCTCCCTGGGCATCCCAGTGAGTTACGATGGTGTCCGGAAGTTTTGGATACAGGATGATGCCAAGGATTACAGGAATCAGGCATACGATAGTGGTCAGGATGGTTGTACGTTTTGTACTGTTATTTTTCATGAGTGTTTTCTCCTTTCAATGAGTTTAGCCAGAGCAGTACCTCTTCAAAAACAGAGGCATTCAGGCTGTAATAAATAAAATTCTTTTGCTTGTTTTCAAGTATTAGTCCGGCCTTTTTTAACTGGCTCAGATGATGTGAGATGGTAGCCCCGGTCATATCGAAGTTACCGGCAATCTCACCGGCTGTTTTGCTTCCTGATTTAAGAAGATTCAGAATGTCTCTTCTCGTTGGATCGGCAAGGGCTTTCATGGTGTCGTTAAAACTCATTCGGTACTCCTTTCTATGTGTAGTAGATTAGTAAATTTAAAAACTGTTTAGATGCTCATCTAATTAGATATTGATCTAAATATATACTCGTAGAAGGGAAAAGTCAATACCTATTTAGAAAAAAATCTAAATAGCATAAGCCACTGGGGACGGTGAGCATTGGGGGCGTTGAACCGTCCCCAGTGGCTCATCCCTATAATCTGCTCATGGCAAACTTCAGTACATTGATTGCAGTTCTTTGCAGTTCGGCTCTTGTAATGCCATCGCCGCTCTGTAAACTCTTATATAATGCTTTATCAAAGCTGTATTTCTGCTTCACATAAGACATATTACCTGGCATAAGGACATCTACCTGTGCCCGGATACGATATGCATTATCATGCATATTCGGGAATTCCGGTGATGCAGACTTTCTCATCCACCAGTCGGTTATCACATTACCTTCATATCCCCACTCTTTACGAAGTACTGTTGTTACCAGATCATAATGATAGTGGCTCCAGACACCATTTACTTTGTTATAGCTGGTCATAACATTTCCAGGATTTCCAAGTTTTACACAGTACTCAAAGTTTTTTAGATAGATTTCTCTTAAGGCCTGCTCTGATACACGGCTGTCGTTATGATTACGGTTATATTCCTGATTATTACATGCAAAATGCTTTGGACAGGCAACGGCACCGCCTTTCTGGATGCCGCGCACCATTGCTGCCGCAATATGTCCGGAAAGGAATGGATCCTCGGAATAATATTCAAAGTTTCTTCCGCAAAGTGGATTCCTATGAATATTCATACCTGGTGCAAGATTAACATCTACTCCAAAATGCACGGCCTCATTGCCAATTAACTCAAATAGTTCTTCTACTAATTTCTCATTAAAGGAACAGGCGATTGCTGTTCCACATGGAAGCAGTGTTGTATATCTGCGAAGGCGAAGTCCGGCAGGTCCATCTGCGGTGATAATGGCTGGAATTCCTTTTTTGCGAAGAGATTCTGTGATACCGCCATAAGCCCCAGCATTTCCAGGCGTGCCAAGGGCTGAGCCCATGGCACCTTCTCCTCTGTTGATATCACAAAGCTCTTCATCAGAAAGCTGTGCAACAAATTCCTCTAAAGTATGTTTACCATTTTTCACATCTATTAATTTGATGCCTTTATCCCCGGTCTGTGGGATTTCCTTTGGCAGATTCGCAAGAATTCTGCTTTTTCTGGTGGATTCGCTGATATCAAGACACTGCTGTACGCAGACTGTCTCTGCTATTTCAAAACAGTTTATCGCTGCATTTGTTATGGAATCAGTACCCACACAGATGTTATATCTTCCTGATTCCAGCACATACGCGCTCTTATATCCGGTTACTCCTTCCTCATCAAAGGATGCAAAGTCATTTGCTTCGAATGAGATAGAGACTTCTGTGCTTTCTCCTGGAAGAAGAAGTTTTGTCTTTGCAAAACCGACAAGAATTCTCTTTGCCTTTTTTAATTTCCCTTCCGGTGCTTCCATGTAGACCTGAACAACTTCTTTACCCGGATATGCACCTGTATTTGTGACAGTAGATTTCACGGTATAATTTGTTGTCAGAACCGAATTGATAGAGAAGTTTGTATAGGAAAGGCCGTAGCCAAACGGATAAAGAATCTTATCTTCTGCCATGGTTACAAAATGGCGATATCCAACATAGATTCCTTCTGCATAATCATTGTATTCTTTCCCGCCGAAGTTAGCTGATGATGGATAATCTTCATATTTTTTTGCAATGGTATCGCTTAATTTACCGGATGGAGAGCTCTTGCCTGAAAGGATATTGCCCAGAGCGTTGGCATTCTCCTGTCCTAACTGCCATGCGTAAATGATTGCGGAGAATGAATACTCTTCCACAAATGACATGTCAACAACATTACCACAATCCATGATAAGAATTGTTTTCTCAAAAGTATTTGTCACTTTTTGAAGCATGTCCCGCTCGATCTTTGTAAGATAGTAGCTGCCTTCCTCGAGCTTATTTTCACGATCTTCTCCAGCTGCACGTCCGATAATAACGATAGCAAGGTCACTTTCATTTTTCGCATTTTCAACAACATCGGTATCCAGCGGCATCTCATCATAGAAGTATGGCCAGTGTCCCCAGTAGCCGTGATCCGCTTCATTGTCTTCCTTTTCGCACCAGGTATCATAGATCTGCTTTAATGTCTCATTGTATCTGATGCCTGCATTCGTTAATCCCTCAAATAATCTCACCTCGTATGGAGCATGAACATCCCCGCCACTTCCGTATCCTACATAAAACCAATCATGCTGAACACGTCCAAATACAGAGACCGTCTGTGTGGAAGAAACTGGAAGAACATGATCATTTTTTAATAAAACAATACCTTCCTCTGCCAGTTCGCGTACCTTCTCCGGCATTCCGGGAGTAATGTATCTGCTGCCGTTAGCAGTATTCTCCTCCTGTGCAAGGCCGCTGCCCATAACTTTGTTAAAAAACATTGCAATACTTTTTTCTATTTGCTTTTTGAATCTGCTTTTCGCCATTTTAGTCTCTCCAATTCTTGCCTTGATTTTATCCTGCGTCTACAAATGCCTGCTTTAACCGAAAGGAATATGCTTATGCTATTGTAGATAATTATAGCTTGTTTGAGCAAAATAAAGTATAACAATTTAGCTAGTCACATTAACAAAAAGACCCTGGGATGGGTCCAAGGTCTCATAGTTGATTAACTGTTTAATTTCTGAAGTTTTGTAAATACCATTGGATATACTGTCATGAACAGAATCTGGCATCCTGCCTGAAGTACAAAGTGAATAGGACCAAATCCTACTGCTTTTCCGATTGGATCGCAGACTGCAGTCCATACAAACACGTACAGAAGGCTTCCTACCAGTGCACGGGTTACTTTCTGTTCGTTTGTTCCTTCAGTGCTGAAATGGATAAATCTTCTCTCTAAAAACCATCCTGTCACAATACCGTAAAATCTTCCCGGATCTTTAAATCCATCGATAGTCATCTTTGCAGGATCTACCAGCAGCTTTCCATCTACATAATCCATTGGATAGCTTTTTAAGTAGATATACATTAAAAGAAGACCAACCAGAATAGTAGCACCTGCCCAGAACATCCAGTCTCTTTCAGGATGCTGTTCCAGTACCTTGATACAGAAATTGATTACAAGGGCTGCAATCACACCAAGAAGTGCACCAACCACTACATCCTGTGGAGTATGAACACCTACGTAGTTACGGGAAAACATGGTAAGTAATACCATGACTACTGCGAAGATACAGATGCCTTTACATTTTCTGTATGCCATGAAAAGTCCGCCATAAAAACCTGCGGAAGAACTGCTGTGTCCACTAGGGAAGGAATAACCGGTAGCACCTTTTAATACTTCCTGTACAGGCTGTACTCTGCTGTCCCTGATCCATGGTCGATAGATGCAAAACATTGATTTCATGAATGCATTTAATCCAAGTGCTGTTCCCCAGGTTGCAAGCATACGCAGACCTTTCTTTTTATCTACACACCAGAAGATTATAAATGCCGGAAGTATGATGTAGTAATCAACGGCTATATTGGTGATTACTGAGAAAAACGCAGTCAGAAAACCTCCAGTTGCTTCTCTTAAATTCTGCAAAAATAATAAGTATTGAATATCCATTTTCTTTCTCCTTCTCTTTTCTTAATTTGCTTTCTTTTTCCTTAGCTCTTGATGAGATAATCATAGCAAGGAAAGTTTTCTGTACACTTGAAAAAACCTTAATACAGTATGAAAAGAATGACCATGGATAAAAAACGGCCAGCGGTTATTTCACGCTGGCCTATAAGAAAAGAAAAAGAGATTTTGCGGATTCTTCCGCCAAATATATGTCTACTGCTTTTTCTACAGTGTTATTTTGTTTTTAGCTATTTTTTTATATCTTCGGTTTCTGTATTATTAACCTGCAAGGTAATCGTTATTTACATATCCGTACATGTTAATGCTTGGGACATATACGTAATCAAACTGTGTGCCGTATTCTTTCACCTGGACCATTGTTCCATTAGAAAGCTGTGCAATCTCGTTTGATGGATCTGTTGCTGCTGCGTTTCTGAGTGCCAGATAGCTGGATGCTACATTTACTGTGAACGTGTCGTTATCATGTGACATCTGACCGCGCTGTTCCTTGATTCTTGATGTGTTGGAACTGTTGGATTCCTTGATCCAGTTGTACTTCTGGTTTACATGTCCGTCAATTCTTGGTGCTACAGCTCCTTCTGTAAGAAGATCTGCTCTTACGTAGCCACCGTTTTCCAGAAGTACCCATCCGTTATCTGTGAAACCGCTGATTCTTACTACATCACCATAATTCAGACCGCCAATGATACCTCCGTTTGTAGAAGGTTCTGTTCTGATGTTTGCACCGTCTACGGCACAGGTTCTTGTGCCGCATGCATTCTCAATCTGGAAGGTTACGCTCATGCCATCGTTTGCGTTTACGGATACTGCACTGCCTACAACTGTAAGTGCACCTACTGTAAATAATACTGATAATTTTTTCATCATTTTGTTCATCATGGTTTTATTCTCCTTTTCAAATCTACTTTTCTTTTTTTTATTTTTGTAAGAACTTTTGTGTTCCTCTCTTTGATGTAATCATCATATCAGATGGGTCTTACACGATTCTTACACCTGTATATTTAAATTTTTACATTACATACAAATAGCCAGCGGTTTCCCGCTGGCCTATTAAGAAAAGAAAAAAGAGAGATTGCGGATTCTTCCGCCAATATATATCAACTACTTTTGCAGTTATGTTCGTTATTGTTCTTATTTATGATCAACCGATTACATTGTAAACATTACAATATACATCGGAGAATGTTCCGTTTCCATTATCGGCAAATCTTTCACCGTTTTCATTATAATAGTATCCATCTGTATTTAATGAACACCATGTTGTACGTGCTGCATTTGAAAGATGTCTGTCTACTCTTGGATAAACAACGGTATCTGATTCTTGTGTAGGCTGTGGTGCAGGTGCTGGGTCTGCCGGAGCATAATCGCTAAGATAATCTGCATCTACATAACCTTCCATACCGTTAAAATCAATTCTAACATAAGGACTATAGTTTCCTTTGTATGCAACTTCTACGTAACCGGTTACGATTACTTCCTGACCGTTGCAAAGGGAACCGATGATACCTGCATCGCCAAATGCATCACATCTGACATTTAAGCTGTCAGTAATGCCTGTAACATATTTCACTTCATAAGTATCTGTAATATCGACAGGTACTGTTCTGTTATATCCTGTATTTCTACCTGCGTATGCGCTTACGCTTGCTGTGCATCCTGTGATTGCGATTGCTGCTGTTAATACTAATACTGCTTTCTTTACTAATTTCTTCATCATGATCTTGATCTCCTCTTTTTCTTTGTATTTTCTTTCTTCTATTTTCTTCTTTTCTCTTCTTTTCAAAACTCTTGTTACTTTTCACATCCGGCACCGGCGCTAAGCTCGTCACCAGCTGTTACTGTTTCACTTAGGTGTTTTGCTTTCCTTTGATGATATTAGGATATCAAGA
>JAZLLO010000023.1:0-14869 GCA_045598185.1 Marvinbryantia sp. | reverse complement strand
TTTTTTCTGATTCTATCCTGTTCACGTCCCATATATAACTCCTCTGCGATAAAGTTTTTTCTTTTATTTTAACCTATCGCAGAGAAATCTGCTTATATTGCATAACAATTAGTGCGAATTATTTTTACCTTTCACAACTGTATCGAAATTCTGTAGCATGTTTTCGATACCAAAGCGGCATCATATTCATCTGACACTTTGGATTCACACGTGCCTCTATGTCGATCGTCTCAAAGAATACTCTCCACATTGCTGTAAACTCATCTTCCAGATGCTCTGCCTTCTGCAGCTTTTGAAATTCTTCATCTGATAACTCCTGCACAAAAAAAGCTTCATCCTTTGGATGGATCACTGCTTTCTTTCTCATATCATCGACCATGATCCAGTACTCAGATGGCATTCGGTCGGCAAAATGATCTGCCACGATCGTAATGACATCTGACTTCGGTTCTATATGACAGACATAAACCAGATTATTCACAGAAGTAAATCTGGAAAACTCAACGAAATAATGCGCTTCCCTTTTAGTCTTTCTTGACAACTCCATCAGCTGCATCACAGGCTCCTGTGTCAGCATGTTCAAAGCCTCCCCGCCAAAGTGAAAACCTAGAATAAGAAACCGATAGATCACATCGAGTCTTTGCTCAGCGGTTCCATGTGCGGCATAATAGATCTGCCGGTAACTCTCATAGGATATCTTCTTTTTGATAGATGTGATCACCTTCTGCGCCTTCTCATCATCTCTATCAACATGTATGTATTCCCCAAACAGTTCCAACTGCGTGACAGGTTCAAGAGCAAGTTCCACATTCGCATGTCCCCTCTTCGATGCCCAGGCAGCATAGATACATGTCATCATGGCTCCAAATTCCGGTTCACAGGTATAGATCGTCTTACTCATACAATATTCCTTTCTTCACTCTTCAGACCAAAATCATCAAACAGAGACAGTTGTTGATAAGGCTGCTGGCTCACCAGCTTCCAGTTATCCTTCCTGTTAAGATCCTGCATCTGTCTGGTAATAAATTGTTCTTCTACCGGAATCTTAAACATCATCTTTCCATTACAGGTAATAAAGTAATGTGCTCTTTTCAGTACCACGCCCATCTTTTTCAGATGATCAAAATCTACCTTTCCATATCTTCTTGCCTGCATGATCCGCTTTGCAGAAGTTGGTCCTATACCCGGAATACGAAGGATCTGATCATAGGGTGCCGTATTCACCTCTACCGGGAAATCCTCCAGATGTCTCAGTGCCCAATCGCACTTCGGATCTAACTGTTCGTGAAAGAACGGTCGCTTCTCCGTCAACAGTTCGTCTGCCTGAAATCCATAATAACGCAGAAGGAAGTCAGCCTGATATAAGCGATGTTCACGCAAAAGCGGAACAGGTGTGTCAAGTGCTGGAAGTGCCTTATCTTCATTAAGTGGTACATAAGCTGAAAAGAATACTCTCTTCAGATCATACTTCTGGTAGAGATACTGTGTAGTCTGAATCAGATGATAGTCTGTCTCAGGTGTTGCCCCGATAATCATCTGCGTACTTTGTCCTGCTTCAGCAAAAGATCGGAATTCTATCCCTTTTCTCATATCTGCCGGAAGAACCAGTTCCTTATCTTTCTTCGCTTCACTTTTTTCAATCAGATTCACTTCCGTAATGCTTTTCTGTGCTTTTTCATTGAGCTGTTCTGTCTTTCTGTTTCCATAAAAGATACTGTTCGGAAGTCTGTCGTTCAGGCTGCTCCTTTCCATCCTGGCACTTTTCCCTATAGCAAGTCGGTGTGCTGCTATAGTTCTTGTCGCCATCCCCATAGGTCTTAAGATTGCTGTGTGATTCTTGTTCGGTGCCAGTTCTTTCATACTGGAAGCTGTTGGTAATTCCAGATTGATACTCATACGATCTGCCAGATACCCTGCTTCTGCAATCAGTTCGTCCGGTGCCCCAGGAACTGTCTTCATATGAATATATCCATTAAAACGATACTTTGTCCGTAATAGTCTAAGCGTCTGGCACATCTGTTCCATAGTATAGGTTGGATTCTTCTGAATGCCTGAACTTAAAAACAATCCTTCTATATAATTACGCTTGTAGAATTCTATCGTCAGTTCGCATAACTCTTCCGGTGTGAATCTGGTACGCTCGATATCATTAGAAGAACGGTTCATGCAATACTTACAATCGTACTCGCAATAATTGGTCTGCAATACTTTTAATAAAGAAATACATCTTCCATCTGCCCCAAATGTATGACAGATACCTGCTGCTGCTGAGTTCCCAAGCATCCCCTTCTTGCCTCTACGATCTACTCCACTGGAAGTGCATGCCACATCATACTTTGCAGCATCTGAAAGAATTCTTAATTTCTCTAATAATTCCATTTCTTTTTCTACTCTCATACGTCCCTCTCAATCGCAAACATTTGTTCGAGAACATTTGTTCTATATTAGCACAATAATGTTAAAAAAACAAGTGGAGGAAAGGATTGCATTTTCTTAATTCATGTTCTATAATTGTGAAAGTGTATTTTAATTCATTATTTCGATTCAAGAGGTTTTATTATGAATAATAATATGGAAATCATCTCTGAGAAAGCTTCTATTCTTTCCAGTTCACTTCCTTATCTCAGAGACTTTAATCAGAAAATCGTAGTTATCGCTTATCTTTGCAGCGATCTGCTCAGCAGCGCGCAGGAACAGGAGATCATGCGTGATATTACTCTTTTAAAGAGTGTAGGTATGAAGCCTGTTATCATTCACGATGTCAGACTTGGTGCTGATAAGTTCCGTGAGAATAAGCGTCTTGCCAAGCTTGTAGAATTCTGTGGTACAAAAGCAATTGGTATCTGTGGTATCGATGAGCAGACACTTCATATGACACTGGATAACGGATATATTCCTGTTATCACACCGAATGATATCGACACTGAATACAAGCGTCTCGACCCTGCTGACACTGCACTCGAGATTGCACAGCTCCTTCAGGCAGAAAAACTTATCTATCTGGGAAGATATGTCGGACTGTTTGATGATAATTCCAAACGTATCTATTCCATGACAAGTTCTGAACTAAAGGATTATATCGCCTCCACGGATCTGGAAGACGATCTGATTAAGAAGCTGAATAATATCATTGCTGCAATTGAGCAAGGTGTTAAGCGTTCTCATCTTATAAGTGCTGAGATGGCACACTCTCTTTTATTGGAATTATTCAGTATTAAAGGTGTGGGTACCGTCATCATGAATGATGACCGTCAGATGTATGCACATGAACTGAATACAAAAAGGTGATCTCAGTTGGAGTCAGGCTACAATTGAGAGCAACGCTCCGTGAGCGTCGACTTGAATATCTAAAGGCTTTCCGGTTGGACAGCCTTTTCTTTTTGATTCTTTTCTTCCTGTTTGAGGTGAGGTATGGTATACTAATCAGATGACTGCAGTTATTAATACTGCTAAACGATTTGAAAGGAACTTATTCACACATGAGAGAGAGCGGTATTTTATATCCTATTTTTTCCTTACCATCACGTTTTGGTATCGGATCATTATCACAGGAAGCATTTGAGTTTATAGATTTTCTTGAGGAATCTGCACAGGGTTACTGGCAGATTCTCCCAATCGGCCCTACCGGCTACGGAGATTCTCCTTACCAGGCCGTCTCTGCTTTTGCAGGTAATCCTTATTTTATATCACCGGAAGAGCTGATCAAGGATGGTCTTCTTCCCTGGGACGAGTGTTACAGTTATGACTTTGGAGATGACGAAGAACGCATTGATTATGGTGCATTGTATAATAATCGTTTTCTTCTTTTAAGAAAAGCATATGATCGTTTTGCCGAGAAAGGTCTTCTGGAATCAGATGATTATAAGGCATTTTTGAAAAAAGAGAGTTATTGGCTGGATGACTATAGTCTTTTTATGGCACTTAAACTGGAAGCGAAAGGTGCCGGATGGCAGACCTGGGAGGATCCTCTGAGGCTTCGTGATCCAGAGGCATTAGCCGATGCAAGAGAAACTCTTGCTGATACCATCTCATTTTTCTGTTTCCAGCAGTATAAGTTCGATGAACAGTGGAATAAGCTTCATGCTTATGCAAAAGAGAAAAAGATCCGTATCATTGGTGATATTCCATTTTATGCCGCTCTTGACAGTGTCGATGTCTGGGCTCATCCGGAAGCATTTTTAATGGATGAGGACCACAAACCAACGGTTGTTGCCGGATGTGCACCGGATGCATTTTCCACAACGGGACAGCTCTGGGGCAATCCAATCTATGACTGGGCTGCATTAAAAAAGGATAATTACAGTTGGTGGATGAAGCGTTTTTCCAAGAGTTTTGAAACTTACGATGTTATCCGTATTGATCATTTCCATGGTTTTTCTGAATACTATGCCATTCCATACGGAGATGAAACAGCTGAGAATGGAACCAAGTGCAAAGGTCCTGGTGCTGACTTCTTTACGGTTGTTGAAAAAGAATTCGGTCCTTTAAATGATAAGCATGGCATGAAGATCATTGCTGAGGATCTTGGAACTATCAACGAAGACAATGTAAAGCTTCTGGAAGACTTCGATATTCCTGGGATGAATATTATTCAGTATGCATTTACCAGCTGGAATAGTATCTATCTTCCATACAAGCATAAACGTAATAGTGTTGTATATACCGGAACCCATGACAATATGCCAACGATGGCATGGCTGGATTCGATCTCTGAAGGAGAACGTAACTTTGTTAAACGTTATCTTCGAAGCGGCTATGACAGCTATGGGGCAATTGTCTGGGATCTGATCAGCGAATGCTATCGTTCTGTATCTGACCTTGTTATCATTCCAATTCAGGACTACTTCTGTAAGGGTAATGAATCCCGCATCAATACTCCTGGTGCTGCAACCGGTAACTGGCAATGGAGAGTGAAACCACACTTCCTGTCACAGCAGCTTGCTTCCGATATTCATGAATTAACTGCTACTTACGGACGTATTCCTTCACGTGTGAAAGAGATTCAATAAGACAATGAACATATTATTAAACATTAACAACTTTAGCGAAGACTTTGCTTATGACGTTCTTTGTGACATCATTCAGCCATGGATGTGCGTAACGATTATCCCATTTTCCTATCATGAATGCTGGATCGACAGTGAAGAACAGTTCGATGAACATTTCATGGAAGGTTGCGATGAGTTCGAGGATATCGTGAAAGAATTTAATAATTACGGTATTTCACGCGATAACATCCAGATTCTGCATTATTATCGTGACGATGTGGATACCTGTAAAGAAAAAATCTCACAATCTGATATTCTCTTTTTGACTGGTGGTTATCCGGATCGTTTTCTGTATCGTATCGATGAGAAGCAGATTCGCAGTGACATCCAGATGTTCCCGGGTATTATTATGGGAACAAGTGCCGGTGCCATGATTCAGTTTGACCAGTATCATGTGACACCGGAAGAGGAAGGACAGGATTATGAGTATCATGAGGGACTTGGACTTTTATCCGGTTTTGATATTGAAGTACACTACGAAGATTCTTTTGAACATCTTGCAAGCCTGATCATCGATCTGAAGCTTCATGATAAACCTATCTTTGCACTGCCAAACTGGGGTGGTATGATCGTGGATGGTGATGATTATCTGCTGCTTGGTGATGCATTCGAGATTGATTATGAAGATATTGACTGGATGCAGGAAGAACTGGATGAAATCGTAGAATCCGAAGAAGAATGAGGCATTGAGTCGATGAGCCGCTGATTGAGCCATTGGGGACGGTTCAACCAGCGGCCAACTTCCCAAAAAAGGTGGTCCATTGGACCACCTTTTTATATCTTCTTATTCTGCAGCTTCTGTCTCTGCTGCTGGCTGTTCTGTCTGTCTTTCTGTCTGCTGTTCCTGTGGTACTCGTCCGCCTTTTGGGAAGAAACCGGAATTTGCAACCTGCAGGAGCATGAAACCTGCCAGGAAAACCGCAGCTAATATACGAAGGATCTTAGATCTTTTGGTAACAGTTCTTCTCTGAATCTCTCTGCTTCTGCCATTATCAAATGTAAAGGAGCCCTTCTCTTCTTCCTCATCATTTGAATCAAGATAATTGGACTTACGATACTCTTCTGCTTTTGCTCTCAGAGCCATCTCAGCTTTGTAATCCTCTGATACATATTCATCATCATCATCTTCTTCCTCTTCTTCACTATAGGTAGTGATAAGATTCTTCTCAAGAAGATCAACTAAGGCAGCCTTCAATTCAGAGATACTCTGATATCTCTTCTCAGGATCAAATTCACATGCTTTTTTGATAACAGCAATCAATTCCTTTGTTCCATCTGCAGGATCAAGGAGTCTTTCTCCACGAAGTCTTCTTTCAATAGCACCCTGATAGATATGATCATTTCTCTTCTTCTGTGTTAAAGGTAAAAATGGGATCTTGCCTTCATTGAAGAAACAGTATAAGAGCAAACCTACAGTATAGATATCTGATGCCGGATTACATACACCTTTACTTAATGTCTCTGGTGCTGCACTGTCAGAAAGACCATCCATATAAAAACGATCGAGTCTCTCACCGGTATGGCGAAGTGCAAAGAAATAATCTGTACCAAGGTAAAAATGCTTATCCTCTGAAATGTATACAGAATCTGGTCTTAAACCTCCATAAACGATATCAAGCTTATGACATGCTTCCAGTGCATCACAGATGTCACACACACCCTGAACATACTCTTTCATCTTAAGAGTATTCTCTTCCTGATACTCCATAAGGTTCTGTTCATAGTCTCTGCGGATATACATGGTATATCCAGCCTTGATATTCGGAACAGACTTATAATCCTGAATTCCGATAATACCCGGAATATCATTCAACTGCTGTGCAATCTGGATTCTGTTAACTGCTTCATTCAGATAGAAATCAGAGTAACTCTTTACAGAAGCCCCCTGTCTCATAAGCTGTGCTTCCAGTTCTTCCGGTAAATAGAGGTCTCTTCGCTCTATCGAACCACTTTCCTTCGTAGTCTCATGATGCACCTGAAAATAGGCACTATATACACTTTTTCTGATATATCTGTCGATTATCCATTCAGCCCAAGGAAGGCCACCTGTTGTATTATCTACTGTGTTTTCCATTATTCTTTTCGTAATCCTTTCCCGTTATCATCATTTCGCATGATTGAATTCTGAAATGACCGTTACATATAATTTTATCAAATATTTATCATTATATCAAGCTGATAAACATTTTCACTGCAGTTTCCAGTATCTCATCATTGAAATCATAGTTTTCATTATGAAGAGGTGTCCACTCTTCTCCGCTCCCGATAAAGAACATTGCCCCTGGACATCTTTGAGTATAATATCCAAAATCCTCTGATGCTCTCCATGGACTGTCTGGTATCTCAACAGAAAAACCTGCTTCTTTCGCACAGTTTATAATCTTCTGAGTGCATATGGCATCATTGCTGGTTTCCGGAAATGGATCACTAGTCTCAAATTCTACCGATAATCCATAGGTTTTTGCGCAGGAATCTGCATAGAAACGTATCTTTCTTTCTAATTCCTCCAGATCTTTCTGGTAATCTGCACGCAAGGTAAAGGATATCTCTCCGTCACCTGGTGAAACACCAAAATCCCTGGTGCCCACATTCATATGAATGATGGTATAAAGTGTCCTTCCTTCAAATTCCTGAAGAGCAAGCTCCTCAACATTACGAATCAATTTTCCAATTGCAAATGCTGGATTCAGCCCTTTTTCCGGTTCACTGGCATGTGACCTTTTCCCGTAAAAGCAAACCGTTAGTCCCTTGGAGGCACATTGCATTGGTCCTGGCTTCACTACAATCTGATGGAGTGGATAACCGCTTCGATTGTGCCAGGCATATACTTCGCTAATTGGTTCTTTTCCCAGTAGTTCCGCACAGACTTCTCCTCCCTGACCTATCTCTTCGGCATGTTGAAATATAAAATAAATGCTGCGTTCTGTCTCTATCTGGTCAAGAAGAAGCGCCGCAGCACAAAGCGCGGCGCTATGTCCATCGTGACCACATTTATGTGATACACCATCTGTTTCTGAATTGTAGGAAATATCCATATCTTCCTGAATCGGAAGTGCATCAAAATCAGCACGAAATGCGATTGCATCCTCTTTTCGGATTCCCTTTTTATAAGCATAGAACCAGCATCCTTCATCCCGAACCTCAAGACTTGTATGACTCTTGAGATAGTCCATAAGATATTGTTTTGTCCCGGTTTCCTGGTTAGACAGTTCCGGATGTCTGTGCAATTCGTGACGTAGTTCCTTAATACCAGCAAGGAACTGTTCTGAAATATATGGAGTAACCATCTTCTACTACCTCTTAACGACTTGTAGGTGCACAGGTATATGTATAAGAAGATACCTTTCCATTTTTATACTTAAACACAACTCTTGCCGCATTTCCAAACATATAGATATTGTTATAATGGCTTCTTGTGACCTTATTCATCTTTGATGCAACAGCTTTCTTACTGTCACCAATTGCAACAGAATAAATCGTGAGCTGTTTATTACCGGTATTACTGATATAAGTATAGGTATCTTTCTTTGTTCCATATACTGCCTTCAGATTCATACCCATCTTTACTTTTTTTCCGGAATAGTAAATTGTAGGATATTTGGAATTCTTTTTCTGTTTCACACCGGTTAACTTCTTTGCAACTGACTTCATCTTTGTTACAGACTGCTTAGATACTCCATACTGAAAAATAGACTTACAGTCTACCTTCGCAGCCAGAACGTTCATAGCCGATAACTGAAATAACAGGGTCAGTATAAGTGTCAGCACAAGGATTCTTTTCGTTTTCATATTGTCCCTCCTATTGTAAATGTATGAAAGATAATTATAGTATATCCACGTATTTGCTGAATGTAAAGATAAAGGAAAATGCGGTATTCTTTAGTTACAGTGTTAACGTTCAGGTGCCACCGTTAACGGAACAGGAACATTCTTTAAAGTACCTTCCATATCATACGGTTATCGACAAATTCAAATGTAAGTTTTCCTTCTGAATACATGGATGAAAGATATGATCTGAGTGTACTGCCAATCAGTACATATTGCTGTGCTGTCATCTTCATAGAATATTCATCAAAAAGTGCCTTCAGTATATCTTCAAATATGCTTCCGGATCCACAGATCTTCATAATCGATTCCTGTACTTTTTTAATCGCCTCTGCATTGATATCAGCCAGTTCTTTGATATCCTTTGTTACGGAAGCATGCGATGGAACAAATACTTTTCCGTCAATAGTCTTAAGAAAAGCAAGTGTATCAAGAGACACCGCAGGATTCCATAAGTATGATATTCCATACTTTTTCAACGTATCTTCTGAAGAAACGCTGTCTCCAATATATACAGTTCCATCCGGGGTTTTATATCCAACCATAGCAAAAGAATGACCAGGCAGCGAAAGGATCTCAAAACCTTCCGGCAGAACTTCTTTGCATAAAGGTTTTGCATCACTTGCCTGTGCCATCAGGAACTTATTCTGTATATCTTTAAAAGGCAATCCACCATATAATCCTATAGATTCCAGTTCCGGATTCACAGTATAGACACTTTCAAGTGCCGGTGCATAGATACAGCATCCGCTTCTCTCCTGAAGCAAGCGATTGCCGCCAATGTGATCTGCGTGGGAATGGGTATTATATATTGCCTTTAATGACCATCCATTCCCATTCAGTATCTTCAGAACTTTTTTTCCTGTATCCTTATCACTTCCACTGTCAATCAGAATTACCTCTTTGTCGTTGATCCTTACAACACCTATCTTTGCAGGACATTCAATATAATAATCATGTTCCGAAATCTGTACCAGTTCATACATAGTATTCTATCTCCCTTATGTCTCATAGAAAACGGTAAAGCCTTACAGCTGTACCGTTTAAATTCTCATCTTATACTGTACTAATACAGCATTCAATCATTAGCTGTACCAATAACGCAAAATGATATACTAAATACCAATCTGTTCACGTTTTGCTTCAATATCTGCAATCAGTGCTTTACATAACTCATCCATATCAGCAGATACTGTATGTTTTGCATTCTCGCCATCCTTTAATCCGCTTGCGGCGATCACATCTGCAAGTTCTCCTTCATATGGCATGATACCAGTGAATGTTTCAACGCCAAGACCAACAAATACTTAATGCATCGTATTATCAATAACCATCGGTACTCGCCCACCATTAATATCAGTTTCAACACCTGCAGTTTTGTAATCAACGACACCAGAAACCAATCCCGAACCAAATAGAATCACGCCTATTACAATCCACAGTTTCAACTTGTTCTTAATTCCAAAAAACAAAGAGGCCAGACCAATAATAACTAATACAATATTCAAAATCATTGCAATTACTCCTTTCAGACTTTTTCCTATTAACCTATTCTTTTTTACTCAACAATGCCCTTCGTTTGACCTCTATTTAGTAAATTCTTTTAGAATTTCCTTTGAACCAGGGCATACATCAAACTGTTAAAATTAGGCAGTGCGCTTGTTATACCTTTTTCCATGATTTCAAGTTTATTTCTTTGTAATTCATCCTCGAAAGTGTTAAAAGAAACCATCCTGCAAGACGTACCGGCAACCATCATTTTCCCCGATTCATGTTCCCTTTCCTGGATTTCAAATGCCTTTCGAATATCGCTTTGCATTTCAATTATTCCATCACCCATCGTGCAGATAAGAGCAATTCCATCCTGTTTCAAATGTTTCTGAATAAACTGATAGAATCCATCTCTATCTTCATCCAAAACTAACATATGAACAACAGCAACCGCATAGATAAAATCAAACTTCTCTTCCAGATTACCTGACAGACAATCCAGAACCTGAAAACTGGATTCAAACTCCGGTATTGTTTTCTTGCAATAATCTATAGCTTCTGGTGATATATCCGTTGCTATAAGGTTATATCCATTCCCTAAAACAATCCTGGAATCTCTCCCTTCGCCGCAGCCTATTTCTAATAATAACTGATTTTGGCGTAAGTTATATCGTTCGAGCACATCCAGCACAATCGGAGTACTCCTCATATGTTCCCAGCTGACACCTTTTTCATGCGCTGCTTTATATCGCTCTTCATAGGCTTCATAGTATTTTCTCTTATCTTTTTGCACTCAGATTTCCCGCCTTAATTACTTTTCTTAATACTTTACAGTGAATTACTTATACTATACACTGTAGACTCAAAATTCCTGCTGCCATCTCTTTTAGCGTAGGAACTTTTTTCTACTGGAAGCATACCAAGTTTCGTCATAACATGACAGCTTGCGATATTCTCATCTGCGCACTCTGCCCAGAAAGACTTTACACCTTTCTCAACTCTAAGATATTCCATCATAGCTTTTGCCATCTCAGTACAGTATCCTTTGTCATGGTCTTCGTAACGCACCAACCATGAAATCTCAAATCCTTCTCGTTTTGTTTCCCATTAAAAGCAACAAGACCAACCATGAGTCATCTTCAAAAATCCCAAGCAATTCTTTTTCCAGTAAATGCTCCGTATAATCATCCGGTATCGCTTTTAGTTGCATATGCTGATACAAAGATGAGCTGATAAAGTCCCTGATCGTCCTGGTACTTTCCAGGATTTCTTGGACGATCCTCAGCGTCTGTACTTCATCTTTTTCCCATACTGCTACATCCAGTCCGGCACTAACCTCATGATACCTGCCCATTTCGAAAGCAGATGCAAGTTTCGAAGATATATCGACTAGCTTTTTTGCCATATCATGGTCATTATCTTCCATGTATAACAAGCGTAGATTGTTAAGATTCATCTGCAAACTTTGATAGCCAGAGAAAATCAATTCTTCATAGGATCGATACGCCTCTTCCCGTTTTGCTCTTGAGCATAGCTTCCATGCGTTTCCGTTCCGGATCTTCTATAGAATAGTAATTCAGATAATAACTTGCCTTTTCATAATTCCCTTCTGCAAAATACGGATAAAACAGAGCTTCTGCCCCCATTTTCCGAATCTGTTCATTGTCAGACAACAGACATCTTTCAAACCACCCGAATATTACCGATTCATATTCTTTTGTCTTTTCAGGGACTGTGGCCGTTTTGTTGGCATGGAGGATCATTGCTGCCTGCCAGATTAGGCTCTCACAATTCGGATATTCTTCTATCTTTTGTTTCACGGTTTCGAAAACGGTATCAAAGGGTTTTGTCTCCAAATCTGTTCTTATCTGAACCAGAAAACGGTTTACTTTGTCTTCGGTCAATTCATCTCGAAAGGATAATAATTCATCGAGGGTAATTCCTAATAAGCGAGCAATTGGTGCCAAAAGGGTAACATCTGGCAACGTATTTCCCTTTTCCCATTTATTCACAGCCGGGGCTGACACTCCAAGACATCTTGCCATTTACTCCTGTGTCAATCCGCACTTATTTCTATATTTTTTATAACATCTACTATTGCCATATGTAATCAACTCCTCTTTGTTTTAATACTCGAGCCTGATTACATTATAGCCATAGAAATAGATTAATACTATTGAATATCAGTTAATCAATAAGAATATATTTTAACCGTAAGGAAATAATCCAGGCACGATTCCATAGGCACTTTTCCTTTGTTCTTCAACTCATTATTTACTTTTTAAATGACTATATTCAAAGTAAATACAGAAAAAACCTGAGCATCTTGAACTGATACCCAGGTTTCATAATGACCTACAAATTAAATAAAATAGAACAACGCTGCATCTTCTTGCTACGCTCAGATGCATCTTTAACTGGCATTGTCTTTAAAAGCTTTTCTTTTTCCTTCTGTAATTCGGCAACAGACATTGCACGATATTTTTCAGGAATAACTAATTTGTCATTTTCATGTACTATAACCATACTCTGTAACCTCCTTGCATGATATATAAAACTTCGACTGAAGCTCATTAAGTGTATTCACCTGTGCTTCAAAATCATTATATCCATTTTTCCGAAACTCTTCAACTACTAATTGATAATAGCCCGGATTGATCTCCTGATCAGAAAGATATATGTATATCTTCCCATCATGGCAAATAACAATCCCGATATCATATTCATTCACATAATTCGAATTCAGATCGCTGATACTAGGTGGAAAGCTGTTCGGATGGGAATGCATCGTTATCAGTCCCTTTCTTCCTTGTATCTTTCGAATGGTACTTTCTGAATATATAATCTCTTCTTCTGATGTACTATTAATCTCCTCTACGACAATCTCACATGTTTTAGGATCGATCCAATACATATCCTCAAGTCATGTTCCTGATCTATGCTCCAACATCTTCTTTGCCAATTGATATAACAATCGATTCAACTCCGGAGATTTCGAAATCAGATCAAATTTTCTTCTGTATTCACCGCCATTAATATATGAGCGGTCTATTGTAGTATCCTTATTACGGCCATAACGCTGTTCTTCAACTTCTAAGCATTCTTCTCTCAGAAATAATAACATCTGCCATAATCTCCTTTGTACCAAGTACTAATCTTCCCTTTCCTGCAAACAATTCAATGATTGACTTATCCACCATTTAGTACCTCCTGGTAGGTTGTATCCCTATACTAAAGCACTATCCGGTAAATTGCAATTGGATTTTGCCACTCATTTTGCTGTACGTTATCCACTTTAAAACACAACTTTTTCTGAAACTGGTGCCAAACTGGTTCCAGCTGTTGATTTATAATTAAAACTGCCTGGTTTTAACATTCTGAATTGTATTATATTTGAGTTGTATCGAATTGCCATTTTTGATACAATAGCTTCATTCCCATTAAGATAGTATTCTGTATTCTTAACTGGGCAGCTGATAGTGCGGTTCTTCCTGATCCGAGTCTTGCGGAAAGGGTGAATTCTTATGAGTACATATGAAGAATTCATGATTCTCCTGACTTTTTGTCTTGTAATCATTGAAATCATCAAAATGAACAATAAGTAAGCCGCCCTGAACTTTGACGAGGACAGGCGGCGTTACTCATGTAACTATTAACTTGTTTTCGCCGGGTCGGGAAGGTGGCAACTTCCTTATCGGCTGTCTTGTTGAGATTATTATAGGATTGTTTCAGTTTTATTGTCAAGTAATAATATCTCAGCAAATAATCAACATAATAACAGCTTGACTATCTATTTATACATGATACTATATTTATAATATTGGGCTAGCCGAAAGGCTCTGGTTCACCGTCGGACGGGGATATACCCCGTCTTTTTTATTCCTCAAAAGCATAATATTTGCTAAACTTTCCATTTTTGTCTCCAAAATGTCTCTACCCTAGCTTTTTGATTCATTTTTCATAACGAAAAAAAGGCTTCCCAATTGCTTGGGAAGCCCTAAAATACTTGATTTTATAACGTTTTTTCAGTGATTTCTACTCCATTTCATCTATGAAATTTCGCTCCGTCCATATCGTCCACGATGTTCTCGCATTTTTTGTTGTCAAAGTGTTGTCAGTTGATCCTGAAGGCAGCCTAGCTTAATAAATATTTCAGTTGCAGTGTCATATATGCATTGATATAATCATTCACATGGGTGCTACCATTCACGGTAGGCGGTCGCCTTCTACGGAGGGACTGTGACCCTCCGATTACATAGATATCCTGTAAAGGAAATTTACCACAAGGAGGGCGCTGCATATGACGATTGTAGAGTTTATGGCAGTCATTGGCTTTCCGGATTGTTCTTCTCTGCCGGCATTGCAGTTGGAAGAATAATCGAAAGATTTGATTCACATAGTAAAAACAACCGCCGTTAGTCCCTGGAAAAGATTACGGTGGTTGTTTTTACAATCATTCTAATTTAATCTAGGCTGACCGTCTATCGGTAGCACTCTTTATGTAT
>JAZLLO010000022.1:0-60999 GCA_045598185.1 Marvinbryantia sp. | reverse complement strand
CACTCCCACAATCCTACCCAAATATTCGGATATCGTGGCATTTCATACCACTTTTATCCTCATATTTGTGCGGGTCCCAAGGTCTTCTTCCCACTTTTGTGCAAGCACAAGTGGAAACAGACCTTTTGACCCTGGTATCATTAAATTACAAATACATCTATGCCTGATATACGACCTTTCCTCCACAGATAGTAAAGATTACCTTTCCGGTAAGCTTCTGTCCGATGAATGGAGAATTGTTTGACTTGGAATAGAATTCATCTTTTACGATCCATTCCTTATCCGGGTTAAAAAGCACCAGATCTGCCGGTCCTTCTTCCTGAATCCTTCCAGCCGGAATGCCATAAAGCAGAGCCGGATTGATCGTCATCTTCTCAAGAAGATCCATCAGATCCAGATGTCCTGGTTTTACAAGATTGGTAATACCCAGTGCAAGAGATGTCTCAAGACCGATCATTCCACTTGGTGCATCCTTGATATCTTTTGCCTTTTCTTCTCTGCTGTGTGGTGCATGATCTGTTGCGATAATATTCAATGTTCCATCCTTCAGGCCCTCAATCAGCGCCAGTCTGTCTCCTTCTGTACGAAGCGGCGGATTCACTCTCGCAAGTGCTCCCTTTTCCAGAACAATATCCTCCGTTGCTGAGAAGTGCTGCGGTGTAACCTCACCATAGATACGTGCCCCTCTTCTCCAGTAACTGCGTACAATATCAACTGTCTTCGCTGCACTTATATGCTGTATCACTGTCTTTGCTCTTGTCTGGAGTGCAAGTTCGCAGTCTCTTTCTACCATAGTCCACTCTGATTCTGCCGGAGCACCGCCATACTGCAGGGCATCAGAGACTTTCCCTTTATTCACGCCGGCTCTCTCGATCATCGACGGATCTTCTTCGTGAAGACTGATCGGTACATCAAGTCTTGCAGCCATCTCCATCGCTTTCTTAACAATCTCCGGATTCTTAAGTGGAATTCCATCGTCCGTAAATCCTATGGCACCTGCTTTCAGAAGATCCACAAATTCTGTCAGATTCTCACCGTCAAATTCCTTTGTTACTGCTGCTGCAGTATATACATGGATATTGGTCTTCTTTGCTTTATCCACAATATAACGAATCGTCTTTTCATTATCTGCAACCGGTTTTGTGTTGGCCATACATACAACGGAGGTAAAACCGCCTGCTGCTGCTGCTCTGGCACCGGTATAAATGTCTTCCTTGTAGGTCAGACCCGGATCACGAAAATGCACATGAGTATCTACAAGTCCAGGCGCTGCCACCAGTCCTTCTGCATCCATGACTGTATCAGAATCTGATACTGGCAGATTCTCTGCGATTGCCTTGATCTTTCCATTCTCTATCGAAATGTCGCCTTTCATATCCAGCGCAGTAGCCGGATCCATAATTCTTACGTTCTTAATAATTAACATCTGTTTTCCTGCTTTCTAGCTAAGAGAAACCTCCTGCTGATTCTTTGATCTGATATTCACTGTCAGACGGCAGTCTGCCATATGCTCATAATTAATATCCAATGCATATCTTACATCTACATCAATTACATCTTCTCTGCTCTTTACGTCTATACTTGTCGCCACGATCCCCAACAATAAACTGCCATATGGTGTATCATAATATGTAAGATTCTTTTTATCCCGTTCAAAAGACATGTGTACATTCGCTGCACCACGCTTTGTCACTTCGATCATGTGATCTTCAAACTTAATGAGATTCTGTACCTTATCTTCAAATCCTTCTACGACCTCTTCGTACGTTACATAATGCTTCTCACCAAGTTTTTTATATCTCCCTGCGGTTACTATCTCCAGTTCTTCATCTTCATTATCTGAAATAGAATGAAGACCTTTAATTGTAACCAGAACTTCTTCTGTCATAATTATCTCCTGTTTAATATTCCTCGATTGGAATCTTTTTTGCCTTTTTTATATCAATAGGAAGAATTGCATTCGCAAAATCACGGAAGCTCTCTGCATCATCACTTACATAGAACTGATATGGATTCTCGCCCTGCATCTTCGTATCACTTGCAATCCCTTTTTCATCAAGAAGATGCTTCAGATCAAGGGCTGTCTCATATGCCGGATTAACCAGCATTACGTTCTCCCCCATTATATCTCCGATCATATGTCGAAGCAGCGGATAATGTGTACATCCTAAAATCAGTGTGTCAATGTCCTTATCTTTTAATACTGACAGATATCTGTTCGCTACCTCTATCGTAACCGGATCATCCTTATGCCATCCCTCTTCTACCAATGGGCAGAAAAGCGGACATGCTTTTCCGAATACCTTTATCTCCGGGTTAATCGCATGAATCAGTTCTGTATAAAGTCCGCTTGATATCGTTCCTTTCGTAGCAATAACTCCAACTCTGTTATTCTTCGTTGCTTCGCAGGCCACCTTGGCCCCTGGCTTTACCACACCTATGATCGGAATATCGATCTCTTTTTGTACCTCTTCGAGTGCAAATGCACTTGCTGTATTACATGCGATTACAATTGCCTTTACATCCTGCTGCTGCAAAAAGCGTACAATCTGTCTGGAAAAACGTATGATCGTATCTTTCGACTTCCCACCATAAGGAACACGTGCCGTATCCCCGAAATAGATGATCTTTTCATTCGGACTATTCCTGATAATCTCCCGGACAACTGTTAATCCGCCGATACCAGAGTCAAACACTCCGATCGGTTTATCCTTTTCCTGAATCATCATAATCTTTACCCCTTATCAAAACCGTTAAAAAAGCATCGGTTCTTTATCTATAAAGGCAAAATAAATGCCTTTTTCTTCTTCAAATCCAGCCCTTGCACTGGTTGCCTCCGTAACTGCCTCACGCAGTTCCTCTACTGCTGAAGCTTCTACCAGAAGATGGAGCTTTACAATATCTGTATATTCCGAATCAACGATCGGTATCTGTCGCTGACCAAGTAAATACTGCAATTTTCCAATTCCATTATAATCAGTCGTGATTGTAATACTGCTTCCCAGGATCTTTTCAATCACTGTACTGTTTCGTAATCCTTCCTGTACAGCCTTTGAATATGCTCTTACAAGTCCGCCTGTCCCCAGTAATGTACCTCCAAAATATCTGGTAACCACTACCACCGTATCATGAACATTCTCTCCAAGCAGGACATCCAGCATTGGTCTTCCTGCTGTACCCTGCGGCTCCCCATCATCACTGCATCTTTGAAGTTCATGACGTTCTCCGATCACATAGGCAAAACAGTTGTGTGATGCATTCCAGTATTTCTTCTTTAACCCGGCTATAAAATCCAGAGCCTCCTGTTCACTGTGAACAGTTTCTACTGTTGCAATAAAGCGGGACTTTTTCTCGATAATCTCGCCTTCTCCGCCTTCAAAAACAATCTTCAAACCCATCTTTCAACCTCCACTGTTACTGTTCACTCTCTATACTTTACCACACTCTCCCATAAACTAACAAGTTACAACTTAAGAAATACTGAAGCTTCCCGAATTCTCTTTTTTTTATAATGGCTGTCTGCTATACTACCTTTAATTAAATATTGAAAGTGAGAACCCGATATGAAATATGGACGATCCGATATTCAGCGTAATCTCCGTGATTTTACCACTGAGAGAATTGAACAGAAAGCAGGAATGTCTCTGGTTCGCATCTTTCTGGTTGCGATCATTGCACTAATCATAACCGGTTGCTGCATGACTTTCGGAATTATGCAGGGACTAATGGAAGCTGCACCTGACATCTCGAATATCACTACTGCTCCCGCTGAATCTGCAACTTATATATATGACGCGAAGGGAAGACCTGTTCAGAAGCTGACCGCTCCTACCTCCAATCGTATTCCTGTTAACATCGACGAAATCTGTACCGACATGCAGCATGCAATCGTTGCTATCGAGGATGAACGTTTCTATGAGCATGATGGAATCGATATCCGTGGAATCATTCGTGCTTTCCTCGTGGGCGTTAAGAACATGAATTTTTCTGAGGGTGCAAGTACAATAACCCAACAGCTTCTGAAGAACAGTGTTTTTACTACCTGGACCACTGAAGATTCTCTGGCAGAAAGTTTTCAGCGAAAATTTCAGGAACAATATCTTGCCATTCTTCTGGAAAAAGATCTGGAGAAAGATCTAACAAAAAAAGACAGTAAGCAGCAGATTCTTGAGGATTATCTGAATACGATCAATCTTGGTGCCGGTACCTATGGTGTTGAAGCAGCTTCGCAGCGTTATTTTGATAAATCTGCTTCCGAACTTACATTATCTGAGGCTACCGTAATCGCCGGTATCACCCAGAATCCTACTGGCTACAATCCGATTCTTTATCCTGAAGCTAACGCTGCCAGAAGAAAGCAAGTCTTAAACAGCATGTTAAGTCTTGGCTATATTACAACCAGTCAGTTTGAAGAAGCTCTTTCTGATCCGGTTTATGATCGAATCCAGGAGATCTCTACCGAGACAGATGATTTGAATACTATCTATAGTTATTATACCGATGCACTGATTGATCAGGTTCTGGATGATCTTGTTAATATTGCCGGTTATTCCAGCACTGCAGCCAGTCACGCTCTTTATTCCGGTGGACTAAAGATCTACAGTGCACAAAACAAAAAGATACAGAAGATCTGTGACGAGGAATTTAATAATCCTGAAAATTATCCTTCCGAAACATTGATTGGTCTTGACTATGCTCTCAGTATCGTTAATGCCAAGGGAAAGACCGTTCATTACGGCTCCCAGGATGTGCTGAAGTATTTCCAGAAGAAGGATCCTTCCTTCTCCATGATGTTCCAGGATAAGGATACAGCCCGTTCCTATGCAAAGAAGTTTCGAAAAGCAAAAACAAAGAAAGGGGCAACGGTCCTTGGTGAACGCATTTCACTGATCCCACAGCCACAAGCTTCTGTCGTTATCATTGATCAGTCAACCGGATATGTGAAAGCAATCGTTGGTGGAAGAGGGAAAAAAGAAGCCAGTCTTACCCTGAATCGTGCCACCTCAACAAGACGACAGCCCGGTTCTACCTTTAAGCCACTGGCAGTATTCGGACCTGTAATTGAAACTTCAAAAAAGACTCTTGCAACAGTCTATGAGAATGAACCATATACTTATTCTGATGGTACCCCTGTATTAAACTGGGATAGTGACAATGGATACAGCGGATACGAAACCATCCACAATGCCATTACCCGTTCTAACAATGTCGTATCCATAAAAGCCATGGAAGATATCTCTCCTCAGATTGGTCTGGATACACTGGAAGAACTTGGAATCACAACACTTTATAACGGCGATATTGATTCCAACGGAAATATTCTTACGGATGCCTATGAACCATTAGCACTTGGTGGTGTAACAGATGGTGTCGTTAATATCGAATTAACCGCTGCATATGCCGCTCTGGCAAACGGTGGCTGTTATATTCCTCCAAAGTTTTATACCCGCGTAGAAGACAGTCATGGTAATGTTATTCTGGATAATACCAGCAAGAAGCATCGCGTCTTTTCAAAACAGACTGCTTTTCTTCTTACATCTGCCATGCGAAGTGTTATTTCAGATCCTTCCGGAACCGGATATCAGTTTATCAATCTCGGAGATATGCCTGCAGCCGGCAAATCCGGTACAACTGATTCCTCCAAAGACCTGTGGTTTGAGGGTTATACGCCATATTATACCTGTGGTATCTGGGGTGGATATGATAATAATGCCGTTCTTCCAGACTCTGATAGCAGCTACAGTACGTATGTGAAACGATTATGGAACTCTATCATGAACCGAATCCATGAGAATCTGAAGATAAAAGAATTCCAGATACCGGAGAAGATCGTTACTGCAGAGATTTGTTCCAAGTCTGGTCGTCTGGCCATTCCTGGAGTCTGTGATTACGACCCTAGAGGAAGTTATATCACTACCGAATATTTTAAAAAAGGAACAGTACCTAAAAAGACCTGCAATATGCACAAAGCAGTTTCTGTCTGCAATCAGACCGGACTTATAGCTTCCAAAAGCTGTACTGACATATCTACCAGAATTTTTCTGGAGCTTCCGGATAATTCCAATCCGGAAACTTCTGACAGTCAATATACTATTCCTGACGAAAAGTGTCCTGGACATGCAAAAAAGACGCCAGCAAAAGAGAAAACAACAAAGAAGGATAGTGAAACCGAAGCCAAAAAGCAGGAGATTCCGGTTGTCCCTAACATTCCTGATGCATCCGGAGATGACTATATCATTGTCGATGGACAGGTAATCGATCCGAACAGCTATTACGGAAATGACACTACGGGTGAATATGATTTTAACTCAATTCCTGCGGATACCTATTATGATAATGGAATAACGATATATTAGATAAGCCACTGGGGACGGTTCCTACCGGAACCGTCCCCAATGGCTTACTCACGCTTTCTGGCGATATTCTTCTGTACACGTTTATATAATTCTTTTGCTGCGTTATATCCCATCTTCTTCTGTCTGTGGTTAACTGCTGCAGTTTCAACAATAATAGCAAGATTACGTCCTGGTCTGATTGGAATAGAATGACATACGATCTTATTCCCAAGGAACTCTGTAGTGTCATCATCCATTCCCAGACGATCATATTCCTTATCTCTGTTCCACTCTTCAAGCTTAATCACAAGATCAATATTCTGACTATCTTTAACGCTTTCAACACCATATAACATCTTAACATCGATAATTCCAATACCGCGAAGTTCAATGAAATGTCTTGTGATATCCGGTGCTGATCCTATAAGTGATTCATCACTGATCTTACGAATCTCAACAACATCATCTGAGACCAGACGATGACCACGCTTAATCAATTCAAGTGCTGCTTCACTCTTACCGATACCACTCTCACCCATGATCAGTACGCCTTCGCCAAAGACATCCACCAAAACTCCATGAATGGAGATACATGGTGCAAGTTCCTTATTCATCCAACGGATGATCTCTGCCATAAATGGTGAGGTTGCTTTATCAGATTTAAAAACCGGTACCTGATAAAGTCTGCAGAAGTTCAGCAATTCCTCATCTGGTTCCGTTAAAGATGTAAAGATAATACAAGGAATCTTGCTGGAAGCGAAGCGTTCATAGATTGGAAGCTTCTTCTCCATCGGTACTGTCTGCAGATAAGAATACTCAACATATCCGATTATCTGTACACGTTCATACATAAAGTGTTCAAAAAATCCTGTCATCTGCAATGCAGGTCTGTTAATATCCGGAACAGTAATCTTTACCTTTGTGAAATCTACCTCCGGAAGGACATTGAACAGCCCCATCTGTTCAACGAGTTTAGTTAAAAGAATTCCACTACCCATAATTCTCTCTCCTTCTTATCCTTCGACTATGAACGTGGTTCTGCAATATCTGCGGACCAACGAACAAGCTTATGAGCGATCTGCATATGCTTTGGCGGAAGTTTCATAAAATCTCCATACTGCATAGTAAGGAAGATATCCGGTCTTTTCGGTACCATTATTCTGATTCCATTAAAATTGCCATCCTGATATGGAAGCAGATCTTCCAGATCAATGAAAGTATAAGATGGTACAAAACTTGCAACCGTAGTCAGACCCTTTTCTTTTGCAACTGCATTGTACTTCGTTGCTTCATTGATATATGCTGCCTGAGTATCTTTCAATGAAATCTTGTTAAAATCAGCACGTTTCTTCTGCTGTCTTCTGATATATTCTTTTTCCTTTTCATTTCTCGGTCCTGGACCTTCCTGTGGTTCCGGACTCTGACCATTGACAGTAGCACCATGCTGTAATGCCAGTTCTTTCACTTTCTGCACAAATTCTTCACGTTCTTTTTCATCATTCGGCAGATAATCGAATGGGAAAATATCCAGACATAATCCTTTATGGAAATCGCGGTGTTCATTATATGCTGTAATATATTCTGTATTATTCAGACGGATCTTTGAGAACAGATATGGAATCTTTGGATCACTCTCTCTGGTCTGGATAAAGAATCTGTCATCAAAATATGGACCTGCTTCTTTCAGGAAACGGTCATAATCTGCACGGAGCATAGCTACATCTACATCATCATCCCATGGAATAAATCCGCCATGGCGCATATAACCAAGCATTGTACCGCCACAGACAAAATAACCGATACCAAGTTCTCTGCACACTTCATCAAAACGCTTCAGAAGTACAAGATCTGCCTTCTGGATAGACTTCACCTGATAATCCAATTCTTCATTAAAGATTGGGGTCCACACTGTTACATCATTCGGACACGGAATCATAACATCTCCAAGCGGCAATTCCTGAAGCGGGAACAGCTGACTTTCTGTAATCATCTTGGTTCTTCCAAATGCTATACGACCATATACGTCGGATTCTGCATCGTTCTTATAGGAAGCAGCAAGTTCATGTATCTTTTTATGCTGCTTCTTCATATCACGCTTTCCGTAATAAAAATGCTTCCACGCATATTCGCGAAGACCTTTTCTGGCAGAACGCCATGAATTCCACTTACGGATATTCGCATACTTTTCCATCTCTGTTTCGACATCCTCAATCAGCGCTGCTCGCACATCTGAATTCTGCGGAAGCTTATCAAATGGAAGGAATCGAATTCGGAATACATCTGTTGCAGTAATGTCACCAGCTGCAGCCTCGTATGCAATCTCCAGATATATTGTCTCCCTTGGTATTCTCTTCTTTTCGTCATAGTATTCTTTGAAACGAATATCTGCCGGAAGACGATATGTTCTTAACACACTCAAAATTTTTTCATAATCATCTCGTAAAAAACCGAATTCCCACTCTTTGTTTCCCTGTTCCGGAATAAATTCCTGATAATGAACACAGGAAATCAGTACGTTAGTCACTGCAAAGTAAGTAATCTTGTTCTCCCGGCATATCTTATCCAGTAACCTTACAAGCGCCATTTTAGCCTTGCAGTTTGTCTCATGTCCGAAAGTAACTTTATTCTTAAACTCTATCTTTCTCTCGGGTACACCCTCCGCCAAATCAGAGTCAATATCCATATCGTTCTTTTTTCCGCTCTGCAGAGTTTCTTCTTCCATTATCTCTTCTGCATTGCCAAAAAAGTTCGTTGTCGTATCAACCATATAATACCTCTTTCTCTTGTGTCATCTATAGAATTATCTATATCTATAATATGAGATTTTACCTTTACAATCGTTTTTTGTCAACTGTACTGCTTTTTGCAAAAATATGCTCCTAATGAAAGAAATCGTAAACTTTTTTTGCAGCTACATAATTCATAGAATCCGTTTTCGCAAGTTCTTCTATAGAAGCTTCTCTGATCGCTTCCAGTGACTTAAACTTTCGCATCAATGCTTTGCGCCTTGCCTCACCGATTCCGGAAATATCATCCAGAACAGAATGTACCTGAGTCTTGCTTCTCAAAGATCTATGATACTCAATTGCAAAACGATGCGCCTCATCCTGGATTCTTGTAATAAGCTTGAAGCCTTCAGAATGAATATCGATTGGAATCTCTTCATTCTGATAATACAAGCCTCTTGTTCTATGATGATCATCTTTAACCATACCGCATACCGGAATATTGATATTCAGTTCTTCCAGTACCTTAAGTGCAATATTCACCTGTCCACGTCCACCATCCATCATAAGAAGATCTGGGAATCGACTAAAGCTTCCGAATTCTGAATTATCTTCCTGCTGTTCTTCAAGGCCATGCGTGAAACGACGGGTAAGCACTTCTTCCATACTGGCATAGTCATTTGGTCCTTTAACTGTCTTGATCCTGAACTTACGATAATCACTGGTCTTTGGTTTTCCGTACTCATAGACGATCATGGAACCAACAGATTCAAAACCACTGATATTGGAAATATCAAAAGCTTCTACACGAACGACATCTTTCAGTCCGATCAGATTCGTAATCTCTCTTAATGCACCAATGGTACGTCCCTCTTCTCTCTTGATTCTTTCCTTATCCTGTGTAAGAACCATCTCTGCATTCTTAACAGCAAGTTCGATCATCTTTTCTTTTTTACCTTTTTGCGGGACAGTGAAGGTTACTTTCCCTCCTCTGCGGCCTGACAGCCACTGTGCCATGACTTCCTGGTCTTCTATTTTATCCTGTATCATGATCTCTTTTGGAATAAATGGAGTTCCTGAATAAAATTGTTTTACAAAGCTATTCAATATCGTTCCTCTGCTGTCATGAGGTGCTACTCGCAGGAAAAAGTGATCTCTTCCTATCATACGGCCACCACGGATAAAAAACACCTGTACAACCGCATCCTGATCCTGTGATGCAATAGCAATAACATCTTTATCTTCCCCGTCACTGGCTGTAATCTTCTGCTTCTGCGCAACCTGTTTTACGCTGTTCAGAAGTTCTCTTTCTTCTATCGCTTTTTCAAAATCAAGATTATCAGACGCTTCCATCATACGTTTTTCCAGAAGCGTAAGGATAGGTTTAAAATTACCATTTAAGAAATCTATCGCCTGTGCAACCTGTTCTTTGTATTCATCCTGACTGATATAGCCCTGACAGGGCGCCGCGCACTGCTTGATATGATAATTCAGGCATGGGCGATCCAGCCCAATATCACGTGGAAGTACTCGATTACAGGTACGAAGCTGATACAGTTTATCAATCAATTCAATCGTATCTTTTACTGCTCCTGCACTGGTATAAGGACCGAAATATCTGGATTTATCCTTTTTCATCTCTCTCGAAAAAAGAATACGCGGAAATGCTTCACCTGTTGTAACTTTAATATAAGGATAGGTTTTATCATCCTTAAGCATAGTATTATACTTCGGTCTATGTTCTTTTATCAGATTACATTCCAGTACCAGAGCCTCCAGTTCCGAATCGGTCACGATATATTCAAAGCGTCGGATCTTTGTTACCATCTGTTCGATCTTAGGACCTTTATAGCGACTCTCCTGAAAGTACTGTCTTACACGGTTCCTGAGTACGACAGCTTTCCCGACATATATAATTGCATCTTTTTCATCATGCATAATATAAACTCCCGGCTTGGCCGGGAGTTTTTTTAATTCTTCCTGAATGTCAAACATCTGTGTCTCCAATCAGATTATTATTGTTTGTTGGTACAGATTCCCTTTGCATTGAATTTATACTTTACCCCATCGATCACTTTCCTGCAGCTCTTCCATGGTGTTCCTTTCTCATTAAGGTAATACCAGTTTCCTTCCCATTTTAACCAATAATTGGTAAGAAGTCGACCATTCGCCTTTGAAAAATAGTAGTCCAGGCCATTAATATTCACCCATTTGGTAAGACAGTATCCATTCTTAAAGAAGTATTTATAAGATCCTACTTTGTGGAATCCTTCATGGCCCTGGCAATCTTTCTTCTTAAAGTAATACCGTTTGGTTCCAATCTTCATCCAGCCTGTAGCAAGTTCTCCATCTCCATATGCGTAATAGTACTTTCCACCGTACTTCACAAGACCTTCACGTGGCTCTCCATACTTATCAAATAAATACCTCTTACCATCTATCTGAACAAGTCCTTTGTAAACAGGACCAGGAGCAGGCTCACTTCCACTCTTTTTCAGTTTAAAGTACTTAGCAATACCGTCGGCATCTCCAATCGCAAGCTTTTTCAGCTTTGCATTCGAACTCAGATACTTGCTGCGATCGTTCGGATTATTGATGAATGCATGTTCAATGATCATAGACGGAACCTGTCTGTTCAGGACAGATCTCGCAATACCAAGCTTATTCGCCTGTGCAGTTGTATAATTCTTCTTTTGTCCGTATAGAATAATTCCAAGCTCATCATCAATCCAATATCCGTTATTCTTAACTCCAGCTTTTGTATACAGTGACTTTAAGATAGACGATGCCAGTGCTCTGGATGTCTGAGCGCTTTCTGAAGTAAACTTTGAAGAAGGCACTGCCGCAAAAGCTCCCGTTGCAGAGGTCTGGCTGTCTGCACCTGTAGAATTAATATGAATACTGATCAATGCATCTGCTTTCTTTACCTTTGCAACATTCACACGTTCTTCACGATCCATCGCCTTCTGACCTAAACTTGTTCTGGTCATATAAACCTTGATTCCACTATAAGCAAGAAGTTCCGCCTTCAGATAATTGGATATCTTCTGGTTGATAACCTCTTCTTTCAGACCTGCTCTTGCTGCACCGCTTTCTGTTCCCCCATGTCCAGGATCGATCACAATAACAACATCCTTTGCTGAAGCACTTACTGCAAACAGCATAGAGAAAGTTATCATACATGTTATCAGAAATAACATTATCCTGTTATGCCTATTCTGTTTCATCTTTTTCCTCCCATAAAAGAGCAGAGGCTGTAAAAGCCTCTGCATTATTCATCATAATTAACGTCTCTTTAAGAAATCAGGAATCTGAATATCTCTTTCCTGAACTCTGTTATCCTGCTGCTGCTGTGTTCTTGGTCTTGATGAATTACTCATACCACCAAGATTCAGTGTAGGCATCTTCAATCCACTCATTGTTGAAGATGTTGCTGCAGGAGCCTGTGCCTGTGGCTGATAAGCATTAAACTCTGGAACAGGTCTTCTTACTGTATTCTTCTTTGGTTCTGGTGCAGACTGTGCAGCATCATCAAGTCCTGTTGCGATAACAGTAACAGTAGCTTCATCTGTGTAAGAATCATCATACATAGCACCAAAGATAATATTCGCATCTTCACCTACTAATTCCTGAACATAGCTTACTGCATCGTTAGCATCCATCAGAGAGATATCACCAGATACATTAACGATAACATGAGTAGCACCACCCTTAATAGATGTCTCAAGAAGTGGACTTGCTACAGCCTGTTCTACTGCCTGAAGAGCTTTATCATCGCCCTTAGCACGACCAATACCAATATGAGCAATACCCTTATCTGTCATAACTGTCTGAACATCTGCGAAATCAAGGTTAATAAGTGCTGGAAGATTGATCAGGTCTGTGATACCCTGAACAGCCTGCTGAAGAACTTCATCTGCCTTCTTCAGTGCTTCCGGCATAGTTGTTCTACGATCAACAATCTCAAGAAGCTTATCGTTAGGAATAACGATAAGAGTATCTACATTAGCTTTCAGCTTCTCAATACCTGCGATAGCATTGTTCATACGGGTCTTTGCTTCAAAACGGAAAGGCTTTGTAACAACACCAACTGTAAGAATACCCATCTCTTTTGCAATACCTGCAACTACCGGAGCAGCACCTGTACCGGTTCCACCGCCCATACCACAGGTAACAAATACCATATCTGCACCCATGATTGCTTCTTTAATCTCTTCAGCACTTTCTTCTGCTGCCTGCTGACCTACCTGAGGCTTTGCACCTGCGCCAAGTCCCTTTGTAACCTTTTCTCCGATCTGGATCGTATGAGGAGCTCTACAAAGATCAAGCGCCTGTTTATCTGTATTCACACCGATGAATTCTACACCGGCAAGTGTCTCATCTACCATTCTGTTAACAGCGTTATTACCTGCACCACCTACACCAATGACGATAATCTTAGCAGCTGCTTCAGCTTCGTTTGACATAATCTCTAACAAGGTATTTCCTCCTTTATTGTACCTGCCTGATGGCAATACTAACCACTATTTTCTCTATAATATATTTATTTCAATAAAATGGCAAGTCTTTTTCTTGCTTCTGTCACTAATTCAGGATATATGCACCTGTATATGGGTCAATGTATCCATATCCATCTGATATAAGACTTCCATCTTCATTCGTATATATTGGTTCTGACGAATAAACTACATTGCCTGCCTCATCTGTATAGTAGGCGTCGCCGTTCATATCTGTTGTAAACCGACTTTCATCTGCCTCAAAACCAGCGCTTTCTTTTTCTGTCTCTTCTTCCGGCTCTTCCTCTTGCTTTTCTGGTTTTGGTCCTTCCACATCGAAGATCAGCTCTTCGTCCCCTTTTTCATTCTTTTTGAAGGTAATAGTTGAAGTATCACTATTAAAATCTTCCATATGCAAGGTTCCGGAAAGTCCTTCCATCTTAGGGAAAAGCGATAAAAGGTTCGTCAGTTTTTCCTCCATATAAGAGTTCTTTCCCATCAGTGCTCTCAGATCTTTTGCAAAGTATAGGATCATCTCATGATTCTCATCGTAATGAACCTGCTTTGGCTCTATCCCAATCTCATGAAGCAAAGATGTCTCTTCTATGATATCATTCAGGAAATCTTTATCATCAACAGGAAGAAGCTTCTCTTCTGCCGGCTGTCCGATGGAAATACCTGAATATGCCGGTACCCCTTCTTTTAATTCCTGGGAGATATCCACAACTATTCCGTCCTTATCAAAATATACGAAGGAACCGGAATAAGTCAGATATCCAACAATATCTTTCTCATAAACCCGAATCGCAATATGATATGGATTGATCAGGCTTACCTCAACCCCATTCAGGAATACAAGATCATCCGCTGCACCTTCCTGACTGTACTTCCACTTCAGATACAGTGAATTCTCTCCAAGAGAACCTCTCATAACCATATCTTCGATCTGCGCAGGTGTATAAAACTCATTCCCAATCACATCTACTTCTCGTACACGGAATAATCCGAATACTACGAATACTGCTATCACTATCAACGCAACCAGTATCCAGAGTATCCACTTCCATATACCACCGCTTTTTCTACTCTGTAACTCCACGTTAATTCCACCCTTACTTTAATTGATGAACCATTTCTTTGAACATCTTTCCACGAACTTCATAGTTCGGGAACATTCCCCAGCTGGCACATGCAGGTGATAACAATACTGCATCACCAGGGAGTGCATTCTTCGCACAGAATGCAACCGCTTCTTCCAGACTGTCTGCCATGACAATGTTTTCAAAACCAAGCTTTCTGGCAGTCTCGGCAATCTTCTCTCTTGTCTGTCCGATAAGTACCAGATATCTTACTTTTCCATCGAATGCTTCGATCCATTCTTCATAAGAAGAATTCTTATCGTATCCTCCACCGATCAGAAGTGTTGGACGATCCATAGCCTGAATACCCTTAATCGCAGCATCCGGATTCGTACCCTTGGAATCATTATAATAAACTACACCGTTTACTTCCTTTACAAACTCGATTCGATGTTCTACTGCCTGGAATCGTACCAGTACGTAACGAATCTGTTCCAGATCAACACCATATGCAAGTGCCATGGCAACTGCTGCCATTACATTCTCATGATTGTGTCTTCCCGGAAGATTCAGTTCTTTCACGCTACAGATGGATGTAATACCATTCCCATCATTATATTCGATCATCTCGCCATTCAGATAAATGCCTTTTTCCAGTTTTGTAAGACTGCTGAAAAAGATTACTTTGCACTTTCCTTCAAGCTTCTCTCCGAAAGCACGTAACTCTGCATCTTCATAATTAAGAACACAGGTATCCTCTTCTGTCTGATTCTCTGTGATCAGTTCCTTCACACGGATATATTCTTCCATAGTATGATGACGATTCAGATGGTCAGGTGTAATATTCAGGATTGCGCTTACACGTGGACGGAAGCTTTCGATCGTCTCAAGCTGGAAACTACTGATCTCTGCAACTGTTACAGAAGATTCAACTGTCTTACTTACCATCTCTGTATATGGAATACCAATATTACCTACGATAAATGCAGACTCTTTCGCATGCTGCATGATAGCGCCTAACAGACTGGTTGTCGTTGTCTTTCCATTCGTTCCGGTGATTGCAAGAACATCGCCTTTTCCGAACTGATAAGCAAGTTCAATCTCTCCCCAGATTTTAATACCCGCTTCGCGAATCTTATTCACCGGTGCAATATCTGTTGGTACACCAGGGCTTAAAACAGCAAGCTCCATACCTTCAAGAAGCGCATCTGTAACATCGCCGATTACGATCTGTGCTTTGCTGCCTTCCGGAAGCTTTGCACGAATCCCTTCCTCTGTAAGTTCCTTATTCCCATCAAATAATACCGGGCAAGCACCATTGTTCTCTAACAGAGAAGCAGCAGCGATTCCACTGATACCCGTACCGAAAACAAGTACTTTTTTATTCTTTAAATCCATTATTCATACCTCCACTTCCCCTTTATTCCATCAGACCATTTCAATCTGCGTAAGGGAATTATAATCCATAAAAGCTGATCAGGCACAGGATACCGGTAACGATCGTAAATAATGTTACGATCTGTGTTTCTGACCAACCACTTAATTCAAAATGATGATGGATCGGTGCCATCTTAAAAAATCTTTTTCCACCTGTCTTTCTGAAATATGTTACCTGGATCATAACAGATAACACCTCGATCAGGTAGATCATACCAAAAATCGGAATCAGGATCGGAATCTGCAATACATAAGCTGTACCGGCTACAAAGCCGCCAAGGGCAAGAGAACCTGTATCTCCCATAAATACCTTTGCAGGATGAGAATTAAACAAAAGAAATCCCATAAGTGCACCCGCTGTTGCGGCTGTAATCACTTCTACACCTGCCCCCACTGCAACAGAAGTAACTGTAAAGAATGCTGCGATCATAAGAGTTACACTGCTTGCAAGACCATCAAGACCATCTGTAAAGTTCACACCGTTTACAGTTCCAAGTACAACAAAATACACAAGTGGAACCGTTAGCCACTTACAGTCAAAAAGCTTACCATGTGTAAATGGAATCAGAACCTTCAGAGAATCCGGATCCAGAAATAAAATATAAAGAACAAAGATCGTTGTTACAACAAACTGCAGAAAGAACTTTTCCTTAGGAAGTAATCCATCTGAACTTCTAAGCACAACCTTCCTGTAGTCATCAATAAAACCAATAATTCCAAATCCTATCGTAAGAACAAGAATCGGAATAATACGTGGATTGCCTGCTACAAAGATCAGAGAAGTGATAAGAATTGCGATCAGAAAGATCATACCACCCATAGTAGGCGTTCCTGCCTTCTTCAGGTGTGCCTGTACACCTTCTTCTCGTTCTGTATTACCAATCTTTAATTTAATCAAAAACGGGATTACATATGGGCTTAATGCCACACTGATTGCAAATGCAATAATAACTGAAAGTAATAGACTTAAATTAATCATTTTCTTTCCTCCAAAAATTTACACACAGAAATATTATACTTCTTTTTAAATAAATAGGCAATAAAAACCCCTGAAAAAACAGTTTTCCCTTGTGTCCAAACTATTTTTTCAGGGATATACTTTACGGAATACCAATCCGAAGTTCTTTTGGATTCATCTTTTCTGCATAATTCTCATCTACAGAATCATCTTCCCGCTCATCCGGCGGAATTACATTGCCATACAAACTGCCACGGCTTTCGGTCTCCGGCTCTGTCTCCACTACTTCAATCAGTTCTGTCATAGGCTCCCATGTTTCTTCATCATAAACAAGGTTTCCTTCCCAGTCATAGACATATTCCACAATGGTCTTAGTCTTTGGCTTTTCAGTCTCTACCTGAATGCCAAGCACTTCTCGCTGTGCATCTGTGATCTCTTCTGTCGGATAAACACCCATATATGGCAGGATTTCCTGAAGAATATTCTTTGCCAGAAGTTTTGTAAAAATACCGGCTTCCTGATTTTCAATATTAGGTTCATCGATTACGGTATAGATTACGACCTTTGGGTCATCGATCGGTACTGCACAGATATAAGAGATGATATATTTTTCATTACCACGCGGAAGCTTTTCCGCTGTACCAGTCTTACCACCAATGCTATATCCAGGGATCTGCGCCTCTGTTGCTGTACCATCTGTTACAACCGCTTCCAGATATTCCCTTACTAAAGCACTTGTATGTGCAGATATCGGTTGGGAGATCAGTAACGGTTCCACATTCTTTGCGATCTCTCCTTCTGGTGTCAGGATCTGTTTTACGATGTGTGGTTTGTAAAGATAACCACCGTTAACATCTGCACAAAATGCCTGTAATTCCTGCAGCATTGTTGCTGTAAATCCCTGTCCGAAAGAGCAGGTACACAATTCCATGATCGCCATTGTATTCTCATCGTAAAGGGAACCTGAGTTCTCATTCGGAAGATCTATACCGGTTCTCTTTCCAAATCCAAAAACTCCCTGATACTTTACAAAGGTATCAACTCCCATCCTCATACCAATGGTCATCATGCCCGGGTTACAGGAATTCGCTATGATATCTTTTAGTGTTTCATCTCCATGAATACCTGTACATGCAATTGGATCTTCTTCACTTACCGGCTGCAGATTACCTACACAGTGAACACCAAAATCTTCTTTGATAGAACCGCTGTCAATAGCCGCTGCCACTACATTTGGCTTATAGGTGGATCCAAGTTCGAATGCTTCCGAAACGCAGAAGTTATACCAAAGATTTGTAAGTGCTTCTGTTTTTTCCTCCGGTGTCATTCTTTCCTGCTGTCTCTTAGAATACCAGCCTGAGAGATCATACGGCTCGTTCAGGTCGAAGACCCGGTCTGTCGCCATAGCAAGGATCTCTCCATTGTTTGGATTTGCTACAATAACACCTGTATTAAGACTGGCTCTTCCTTTTGTCTTCTCCTGTGGACCATCTTTATTCTCTTCTTCCAGTTCTGCAATATATTTTTCGCACACCTGCTGGATATTGACATCAATCGTTGAAACAATGCTGTTTCCATTCTCAGGTTCGATCACATTCTCCTGCAGCTGACTTTCCGAATCAAGATAACCGTACTCACGACCATTCACACCATTCAAAACATCAGAATAATATGCTTCCAGTCCCAGAATTCCTTCATCATTCTCATTGGCGAATCCGATAACCGAACATGCCAGATTCTTCATTGGATATTTACGAAGGTAGGTCTCTTCAAACCAGATACCTCGAACGCTTGCCCTTTCCTTTGCCTGAGACTCAGTCAGTCCGCTTTTCGTAATATCACGATAGTCATCAAAAGCCTGCTTCTCTTCCTTGGTAATCTCCCATTGAATCGGATAATACATATTCTCTGCATTATCGTCATCATTCAGAATAGAACGAATCTTTCCTTCTTTTACACCAAGATACTGTACCGCCGCACGAATCGTTGGTTCGATATAGGATTTATCACTCAAAACAACACTACAGTCCAGAATCGCTGTATAGACTTTTTCACTCTGGGCAAGTACGTTGCCATTCCTGTCTCTGATCTCTCCACGACGATAAGGGATACTTCTGCTATCGTATGTCTGCTGAGATAATACCTGTCTGGTGTACTTATCTCCATTCTTAATATTGATCCATGCAATATATAAATTTAAATATGCAAGTAGCAATAAAACCAATGCAAAAAGAAACAGTAGTTTCCCCTGCATTGGTCTTGTAAATCGTTTTCGTTTTGATTTTCTATGTGCCAATTAAATCACCTGAATACTTTAATTTCCTGTGGTGATCTCTCCATACTGACGGATATAATCACCATGCTGACTGTTATAGGTAATAATCTGTCCCTCGTCTGCATATCGCATTCCAAGTTCATTGATTGCAATCTTCTTCACACTCTCCATATCAATGCTTGCCATCATATGTTCATATGAATTATCATTCGCAAGTTTTAATTCACTAAGCTCACTTTCTCTTGCCGCAATCTCATTACGAAAAGCGGTGCCTGCTGCCTGAAGCTTCAGATAATTCACCGATACCACAATCAATACTACACAGATACAGATCATAAATAATACATAAGATGCATTCACCCGAAGCGCATTCTCTCTGTTGCGCTCCTTGTTAATAACAATCTGCTCTTCTCTTCGTGTCTGCCGTCCTCGCGTTCTTCTCTCCGGAACTGCTTCCACATAACGTACGGCATTCCCATTCGTGTAGGTCTCACTATAGCTACGCGCACTTCTACTACTATTTATTCTATTATCTCTAACCCGACGTGACGTCGCCATATATGATACCCCCACTAATTATCTCTTTAATTACGCACTACAACCTGCGCTCGAAAACCCTTAACTTTGCACTTTTGGATCTGGAATTCTCTTCCAGTTCCTGCTCCCCTGGCAAAATTGGCTTTCTGGTAATGACCTTACCTTTTGACTTTTTTCCGCAGACACAAACCGGGAACTCCCTCGGGCAAGTGCACGGGTCTTCGTTCACACGAAAATTATTCTTAACGATTCTATCTTCCAGAGAATGGAAGGTTATGATCGCCAGTCTCCCGTCATCATTCAACAGGCTGATCATGGAATCAAGTGTATCTTTGAGTACTCCCAACTCATTGTTCAACTCGATTCTGATTGCCTGGAATGTCTTCTTTGCCGGGTGTCCTCCAACCGCTCGGACCTTCATCGGTATCGCCGCTTTTATAACATCAACTAACTCCCCAGTCGTTTCAATTGGCTTTACCTCTCTTACACGTACGATATGTTTTGCAATGTTCTTTGCGAACTTGTCCTCCCCATAGTCTCTAATGATCCTGAACAGTTCCATCTCACTATACTCGTTCACAATGTCTCTTGCGGTACGTGCCTGGCGCTGATCCATTCGCATATCCAGCGCTACGTCCTCTCGATAAGTAAAACCGCGGTCTGCCGTATCCAATTGGTAGGAGGAAACACCAAGGTCAAGGATGATTCCATCTACTGCCGTTATCCCTATATCAGCAAGTTGCTTTTGCATCTCGCAGTAATTGCTGCGGATAATTGTAACTCTATCTTTAAACTCCCTTAAACGCTCCGATGCTGCCTCAATCGCGGCCGCATCCTGATCAATTCCGATCAATCTTCCGTTCTCTGACAGCCTCTTACATATCTCGTAAGAATGACCGCCACCTCCAAGTGTACCATCTACATATATACCATCGGGCTTTATATGCAGCTCGTTAACCGTCTCTTCCAATAAAACCGATTTGTGATTGAAATCCATAATTCCTCCCCAGGTTATATCTTCAATCCAAAATCTCTCATCTGGTCAGCAATGTCATCCATGTTATCATAAGAACTATTGTCCTGCCACTTCTCACTGCTCCAGATCTCGATACGATTAAGATTACCAGCCAGTACTACTTCTTTTTCCAGACCAGCAAACTCTCTTAACTTCTGTGGTAAAAGAATTCTCCCCTGCTTGTCTACTTCACATGTTGCAGCGCCTGCTACAAAAAAACGAATAAATTGTCTTGCGTTCTTATCTGTAAGTGGTAAATCACTGAGTTTCTGTTCGAACTTTTTCCATGTCTCATTAGGGTAAGCAAACAGACAGCCATCCAATCCCCTTGTAACAACAAATTCATCGCCTAATTCTTCTCTGAACTTGGAAGGGATGCTCAGTCTGCCTTTGGTGTCTATAACATGATAGTACTCACTCATGAACATATGGACACTTTACCTCCGAACTACTCTCCGCTACACTTTTGTGGGAATACTGTGGTTTTTCCAACCATTTTTCACCACTTTATGGTACTTCTCCCCACCTACATGATTATAATACCCCCTTTTTTCTATGTTGACAAGCCTTTTTTCAAGTTTCCATAACTTTCTTTCAAGAAAAAAAGCACGTCAGAATACGTGCTTTTCCCCAGTTCTATATATTGTTGTTCTTCTTTTTTCCATCACAAAATATAGTAAATTTCAAAATCAACATGAATATGCTAAGCAGAACCATAGTCCCTGCAACAACCATGGAAACCGGAATCTGTGTCCCCGGAATCATCAGCTGGTCGGTTCTGATACTTTCGATAAAGAATCTTCCAAACCCATAACCACCAAGATACAGCCAGAATATCTCACCATCAAACCTTTTTTTTGAAAAAAAGTAGAGCAAAGTGGTAAACAATCCCACATTCCATAATGATTCATAGAGAAACGTCGGATGTACCTGGATGAATTCGATTCCATCCAGTATCAGCGGATGTTCCAGCATCTTTTCCGTAATATCCTGCGGATATACCGCTGTCCTTGGAAGTGCCATGGCAAACAGGCTGTCTGTATAATTCCCGAATGCTTCCCGATTGAAGAAGTTCCCCCATCTTCCAATTGCCTGTCCAAGCGCTACCGCCGGCATCATGATATCCAGTATCTGCCACACTTTCATCTTCCAGCATCTTGCAAGTATCGCTGTCACCGCAATACCTGTCAGGATTCCTCCGTAGATTGCAAGTCCACCGCCGCGAATATCAAAGATCTCCTTCGGATGTCCGGAATAATAATCCCAGCTGAATATCACATAGTATAGTCTTGCTCCAATAACAGAACATGTCAATACAATCATGCAAAGTGTCAGATATCTGTCTTCGCTCTGCCCGCTTTTTTTTGCCAGAAAGCAGATCAGATTGACTGCCAGAAACATTGCAAATGCAATTACGATCCCATAATAAGCAATCTGAAAATCACCGATATCGATAAATCTTCCGACATTCGTTAGCGTAATTCCAAGGTGCGGAAAAACGATCGACGCGCTGCACATCTCTTATACATTGAAACGGAAAAGGATAACATCTCCGTCTTTTACAACGTACTCTTTTCCTTCCATTCCAACAATACCTTTTTCACGTGCTGCTGCAAGGCTTCCATTATCCAGAAGATCCTGATAATTCACAACTTCTGCCTTGATGAATCCACGTTCAAAGTCTGTATGAATCTTTCCTGCTGCCTGTGGTGCCTTAGTTCCTTTCTTGATCGTCCATGCACGGCATTCATCTTCTCCTGCTGTGAGGAATGAGATCAGACCAAGCAGATCGTAGCTTGCTGTGATCAGCTTATCAAGACCTGACTCTGACATTCCAAGATCTTCAAGGAACATCTGTTTTTCATCGTCTTCCAGTTCAGAAATCTCTTCTTCAATCTGTGCACAGATTACGAATACACCGCTTCCTTCTTCTGCTGCAATCTCACGAACTCTTGCTACCATCTCATTGTTTGCTGCATCATCTGCCACATCATCTTCTGCAACATTCGCTGCATAAATGGTCTTCTTTGCTGTCAGCAGATTGTATCCGTTGAACCATGCAATCATATCTTCATCGTCCGGAACTTCAAATGTCTTTGCCATCTTTCCATCTTCCAGATGTGCCTTGATGCCTTCGATAAGCTCAGCTTCTTTTCCGGCATTCTTATCCATACGTGCAGCTTTTCCAACTTTTGCAAAACGTCTTTCCAGAACTTCAAGGTCTGCAAAAATCAGTTCCAGATTAATGGTCTCGATATCTCTTGCAGGATCGATGCTTCCATCTACGTGGATAACATTACCGTCTTCAAAACAACGTACTACATGTACGATAGCATCTACTTCACGGATATTCGCAAGGAACTGGTTACCAAGACCTTCACCTCTTGATGCACCCTTAACAAGACCTGCAATATCAACGAATTCAATAACAGCAGGTGTTACTTTCTTTGTATTGTACATCTCACCAAGCTTCTTAATACGATCATCCGGTACTGCTACCACCCCAACGTTAGGGTCAATGGTACAGAATGGATAGTTCGCAGATTCAGCACCTGCTTTTGTAATTGCATTGAAAAGTGTACTTTTTCCAACATTTGGAAGACCAACGATACCTAATTTCATAATTCTATATCTCCTTTAAAAAACCTTTATTCTACGGGCTTTTTCAGTGCTTCGTTTTTATCTTTGGATTTTCCGCAAAGAAACCCCAAAATAGCATTTAGTATTATACACCATAAAGGCTTCAATCTCAATTGGAAAATGTGATTTTCTGTAAAACACCTCAATAATAAAGGAACTATCATCATAGTGACAGTTCCTCTGTTTCATGTTAAATATAACTTACTGTTTCGCTAAGTGGTTTTCTGCTTGCATGGTTTGCAAGTGGTCCTGCACCTTCTGCTGCATAGCCGAGGTCAAGAAGCATCAGAACCTCTTCGTCCTCCGGAAGTCCCAGTTCTTTTGCAGCTGCATCCGGATCAAAGAAGTTCAGCCAGCAGCTGTCAACGCCTTCATTATATGCTCCTAACATCAGATGTGTAGCAACGATTGCTGCATCTTCTCTTCCGGAATCTACTCTTCCGCCTGGATAAGTAAATACATTGTTCTTGTTAAATGCTACTACAAGAACAGTTGGTGCACCGTAACGGCATGGTGTTAATCCGTCAATCTTTGCAAGTCCTTCTACAGACTGTACTACATAGATACGCTGTTCCTGAAGGTTCTTTGCTGTTGGTGCAGCCTGACCTGCTTCAAGGATTCGTGTCAGCTTCTCTGCTTCCACCTGTCTGTCCGAATATTTTTTGCATGAATAACGATTCTGAATCACATCTCTGAATTCCATATGAAAGTCCTCCTGATAATGTCTTTATTTCAAGTCGACGCTCGTGGAGACTTAGCGCGCGATTTTGGTCAGCTTTGCTGACATCTTCCAATCAAAATCGCTGCGCATCCTCGCGGAGCATATAACTCAGAAGGGATTATCTCCTTCTAAGTTATATATATCATATCACATTCAGCTGCGAATTACCGAAACATATTTTGTCTTCTTTCCTACTTCTTTTGGCGTGAACTTGTTTTTCCCGTATATTGCATGATAAGATATAACTAATATAACTATATTGTTACCGTAGGAGGATTTTTATCATGGAAAAATTCTTAGAATTAGGAAATCGTTTTGCCGCTGACAGTGATTGGAAGGATTTTGCTCTTACAAAGTTCTGTCTTTGCTCAATGGGAATCTTACTTGGCATGTTTACACCAAAAAGATTGCGGAAAGGGGTACGTAAGATCGCTTTTCTTGCCTTTATCGGCACTTATATCCCATTAATGTTAAAGGTATATCGAATCTGGACTGAGATGAATCAGGAAAACGCAGAACAGGAAGAAGTATAAGATGGATCAGCTTAATATGTTTGACTATATGGATGTACAGGAGCCTGCTGCGAATACTCCTCTTGCCAGTCGTCTTCGTCCGGATTCGCTGGACGAGTATGTGGGACAGCGCCATCTCGTAGGAGAAGGGAAGATTCTTAGAAGACTGATTGAGAATGATCAGATTACATCTATGATCTTCTGGGGACCTCCGGGAGTCGGAAAGACAACGCTTGCAAGAATCATTGCCAATCAGACGAAGGCTGGTTTTGTTGAATTCAGTGCTGTAAGCAGTGGTATCAAGGAGATTAAGGCTGTAATGGAAGATGCTGAGATGAAGCGCAAGATGGGCCAGCGTACTGTTCTTTTTGCAGACGAAATCCATCGTTTTAATAAAGCACAGCAAGATGCATTTCTTCCATATGTAGAAAAAGGAAGCGTCATCCTGATAGGCGCAACTACAGAGAATCCATCTTTTGAGATCAATTCCGCTCTTCTATCCAGATGTAAGGTCTTTATCATGAAACAACTTGATGAAGAGGACTTATATTCTCTTCTGAAACAGGCTGTGGAAAGCAAAAAAGGGCTTGGGAATCTGGAGATACAGATTACCGATCAGCAGCTTCGTATCATTGCTGGTTTTGCCAACGGCGATGCAAGAACAGCACTTAATACTCTTGAAATGTCTGTATATAACAGTGAACTGGACAGTCTTGGCATCATGCATGTTACGGATGAGATTCTGGCTGAATGCATGAACCGTCGTTCTATCCTGTATGATAAAAATGGTGAAGAACACTACAACATCATATCTGCACTGCATAAATCCATGCGAAACAGCGATCCGGATGCTGCAATCTACTGGATGTACCGCATGCTGGATGGAGGAGAGGATCCTCTCTATATCGCAAGAAGACTGGTAAGATTTGCCAGTGAAGATGTGGGAATTGCAGATACCAATGCCCTTAATGTAGCGGTGAATGCGTATCAGGCATGTCATTTCCTCGGTATGCCGGAGTGTGATGTGCACCTGGCACAGGCCGTTGTCTATCTTGCAATGGCGCCAAAATCCAATGCACTCTATGTCGCTGTTCAGAGAGTAAAAGCAGATATCAAAGAAAAACCGGCAGAACCGGTACCACTACAGATCCGTAATGCACCGACAAAGCTTATGGCTGAGAATGATTACGGAAAAGGATATGTGTATGCACATGACACGGAAGAAAAACTCAGTGCCATGCAGTGCCTGCCGGATAAACTTGCTGACAGACGCTACTACGAGCCGACTGGTCTTGGTGCTGAAGAAAAAGTAAAAGAACGACTGGAAGAAATTCTGGAATGGAAAAAGAATCATCGATAGAAAAACCGGGCGTTGACCCAATGGCTCAACGCCCCCAATGTCTTACTATGGAAGTCGTTTATTCCTGATATAGGTTCCCTGGAATTCACTTTCCAGGATATCCATATGCAGCTTATCATAATATTTACCATTTAAGAAGATTGCTTCCCGGCTTCTGCCTGTATCTTTGAAACCACACTTCTGATAACACTTATGTGCACGTTCATTGATATCAAGAAGGTCAAGACTTATCGTATGCAGATTCAGATATCGGAAGCCATATTCCAGAAGAAGATTGATGGCTTCTGTTCCATACCCGTTGCTTCTGAAATCCTGATCTCCGATAAAGATACCAAGCACTGCACTGCGGTCAATCCAGTTGAACTTTATCAGTCCAATGGTTCCAATCAGTGTATCATTTTCTGCATTTATGATAGAAAAATGTCTGTCAGCCCTATCTTTCGCCGAATTCTCAAGAAATTCTTTCTCTGTTACCGGGGTAATGAGGTATCCTGTGCGACCAGTATAGTCTGTTACCTGAAAATCATTCATCCAGGTAGTATATTTTTCCAGTTCTTCCTGTGAATTCGAACGTGGTGACAGGTAAATACGATCACCACAAAGCTTTTTATAGTACTCCATAATTTATCAACTCCTCATCATAATTATTTAATCAAGAATCTTTTCCGGTTTAAAATACAGATAATCTCCTGACACCAGATGGTAGTGAATTCCGTTGTGTAATCCACGAATACTATCTGCAAATCTTGCTTCCCCGTGGCAATGGGAATATACTACGTGTTCTGCTTCATAGTCTTCTGCCATCTGTGTAAACACACTATCTTCTTCCAGGATATTAGTAGGCGGATAGTGAAGAAACATGATGAACTTCCTGTAACCGGCTGTTTTTGCAGCTTCAAATGATATCCGAAGTCTTTCTGCTTCTCTTTGCACAAGTTTCTGTGCCTGTTTTTCATCTTCTTCCCGCCAGTCAACGATATGTCCAAATCTGTTGACCATGAATGGACCTTCAAACGTATAACCTTTTGTTCCCACCAGTGCATAATCCTGATAAGTATAAAAATTATTCTGCAGAAAATGAAGTTGAGGTTCAAATTCTTTATTCAGTGCCTCGGTTTTCTTTGCATCCCAGAACATATCGTGATTGCCTCTTAGCAATATCTTTTCTCCCGGAAGATTTACGATAAAATCAAGATCCGCTCTTGCTTCTGTGAGCTTTCTTCCCCAGGAATGATCTCCTGTGATAACGAAGGTATCTTCCGGACGGATGATCTTATTGCAATATTTCTCAATCGTCTTTTCATGCTTTCTCCAGACTCTGCCAAACCCATCCATCGGTTTATCCGCAGTAAAAGAAAGGTGCATGTCACCTAACGCATACAACGCCATCTTCTGTCAACCTCCATCGGGCAATGTTAAAAGTCATTCATAAGGAAGGACGCTACTCCTACATTGTACTTTCTAACCTTTGTCCCAAAGCAATCTGTCTCTTCGTATTCATATTTTCCGGCTAACATATCAAGTACTGCATTATAAAGCTGACTGATAAGCTCTGGTTTTACCGGAATTGAGCCGTGTGATGGATAGATTTCATCAAAACGTTCCTTACATGCTTCGATTTTCTTAAGACTCTTCAGATAAGCATGAATCTCACGCTGTACCCCAAACATAAAGATCATTCCATCCTGGATAGGATCTCCACTGATCAGCACACGATGATTCACATCGAGAACCGCAATACTTCCTGGTGTATGTCCCGGTAAAGAGATGATTTCCAGTGGTCTTTCCCCAAGATCCAGAACATCTCCATCTTCGACTGGAATAAACTCTCCTGCCATCTTTTGTGTATTATAATAGTTTGACGCTTCTGCCGGATTCATGAGAAATGTATCAAATTCTGCGTTACTTCCTACATGATCGCGATCTGCATGCGTAATCAAAAGCTTAATCGGAAGATCCGTAAGTTCCTGTGCGATTTCCTTCGCATTGGAAACCTGCATCCCACTATCGATCAATAAAGCCTCTTTTGTTCCTGTCAAAAGAAAAAAACGAACTGTCGCGTTGTCTTCAATTCTCCATGTATTCTCATTTATCTTAATTACTTCATATGCCATCTTTCTGCCCTCTCTTTTTATGTCACACTTATTTTATCAGTACGTCAGTTTAAGTCGATGTTTGCGCATGCCAGTGGAAACTGTCCCCAGTAGCTTAAGCCTCTTTAGACATTTCCCGTATCATTGCAATCTCTCTTGCGTATCCTTCATCGTCATTCGGTGTCTCCAGAATAAACGGCAATCCCTGTACACGTGGTTCTGTAACGATTCTTCGGAAGGCTTCCTTTCCTATCATTCCAAGTCCGATCTGTTCATGGCGGTCTTTATGGGCACCAAGAGGATTCTTACTGTCATTGATATGGACTGCTTTTAATCGGTTCAATCCGATTACCCGGTTGAATTCATCCAGAACACCGGAAAAGTCAGTAACTATATCATAACCACCGTCCCAGACATGACAGGTATCCAGACATATTCCCAAATGCTCCGGATACTTCACCTTGTCAAGAATCATCTTTAATTCTTCAAAGGTTCTTCCCACCTCTGTCCCTTTTCCTGACATAGTTTCAAGAAGAACTGTTGTGGTCATCTCCGGAAACATTGCTTCATCCAATGCCTCTGTTATATATTCAATCGCAATCTCCACTCCCTGACCCACATGGGAACCCGGATGAAAATTGTAATATTGTTCTGGTGTGGCTTCCATTCTCTGAAGATCTTCTTTCAGCATATTCTTTGCAAAGATACGGATATCTTCTTTATCTGAACAAAGATTCATAGTATAAGGTGCATGTGCCACAAGGATTCCAAAATGATGTTCTTTTTGATACTGGTTCAGAGCTTCAGCGTCCTCAACTATTATTTCTTTTGCTTTTCCGCCTCTTGGATTCCTGGTAAAAAAAGCAAAGGTATCTGCTCCCAGCTTTGCTGCTGCTTTTCCCATAGCAAGATACCCTTTTGATGATGATAAATGATTCCCGATATAGATCAAATGAGTTCCCCTTCCTGTGAATAATAATGTTCTCCATCTGTAAGGATATAAGGTTCCCGGTTCTGAATAGCCTGAATAAAATCCTGTATAGAGGTCAGCTTTCGTTTAAAACGCATACCGCCTCCGTACATCTTCTCCACATGAATATCAGAGCCAGCAGTCAGCGGCAGGTTATGCTCCTTTGCATAAGCAACTGCTCTGTCATTAAATAACGGATCATTATGTGACGGACTTGTCGAATTAGAATGTGTCGCATTAATTCCTTCAACCGCATCCACATATTCCGGAAACAGACGAATCTCTGAGATATACCATTCCTCTCGAAATGGATGTGCATGAACAACAATTCCTCCTGCTTCATGGACCAGACGATACTGTTCTTCAATGTCTGCATCCTTAAGTTCCGGATGTGCGATCATGAACTCAGGTGAAACACCATAGATTAAAAACTCTGTTCCATTATATCCTGCTTCATAACCCCAGAATACATCAAGTCCATGCTCTTTGCCATATTCAAGTGCACTCTCATACCCTTCTTTAAAGTGTCTTACCCAATCTTCCCAGGCAAAATCAGGAGAGATACATGTATTGCCACCCCAATTATGCTCTGTTACGATAATACCTGTATAACCAGCGGCAAGTGCCCCTCTTGCCATCTCATATCCCTGATTATGAGCACATTTACTTGCCTGCGCTGTATGAAGATGTGTCTCATACAGATATGGATATTCCTTCTCAATATTCATATTCTCTTCTCTCCCTAGTCTCTTGACTCAATAACCAGAAGCGTTCCATCAGAAAATGAAATGCTTGCAGTCTCATCCACAATCTCATTGCTGACTCCTAGTGCTGAAAAGGCATCTAACTGATAATTATCAAGATTGTAATAAAATCCTTTTAATGTCAGATCCGATACACTGCCACCCAGAGCATGCAAAGATACATACTTCCCATACTGTCCTGACCTTGAAATGGTAATTCCCTTTCGAATCATACGGATCTTATTATGCGGATCATAGATGCAGGCATCAACTCCTGCTTCAACCGCCATGGACAGATTCTTGATACTTCCGATAACATGGTCTAAACGGCTTCCTGTTGCCCCAAGTATCAGGATCTCACTGCTGCCTCTTTCAATAGCTTCTCCCATCGCGATCTCCATATCTGTTGAATCCTTGATAGGATTAAATACTCTGGTTGGGATATCCATCTCATCGAAAAAGGCTTTCACACTGCCATCTGCAGAATCAAAATCTCCCAGGATCAAATCCGGTACAAGTCCTGCACGCTTCGTAAACTCCAGTCCTTTATCCACAGATATCAGAAAATCATATTCCGTTTGTTTTAAAAAAGAGAGGGCAAAATCGTCCTCGATATTGCCCCCATTGATAATCAATGTTCTCATTCTTTTCCCTTCATAATGTCAAGTAGTACCTTGACATTCTCTGTAATGTTCCCTTTGAAAACTGCGGAACCCGCCACGAACACATTCGCGCCAGCCTCCATAAGCTTTGGCAATGTCACTGTATTCACACCGCCATCTACCTGAATATCGATATTATAGCCGGCAGCATCAATCTTATTCTTTAACTCACGAATCTTTACGTAAGAGCTTTCAATAAGCTTCTGTCCGCCAAATCCAGGGTTCACCGTCATGATAAGTACCATATCGATCTTATCCATTACATAATCAAGTACACAAAGTGGTGTTGCAGGATTCAGGGCAACAGCTGCCTTGACTCCCTTTTCTTTGATATGCTGAAGAACACGGTCCAGATGTGTGCATGCCTCTGCATGAACAGTGATAAGATCTGCACCGCAGCGAACGAACTCATCAATATAACGATCTGGGTCACTCACCATAAGATGTACATCAAAAACCTTATCTGTCGTCTTACGAATTGTCTGAATCACAGGCATTCCAAAAGAGATACTTGGCACAAAATCTCCATCCATAACATCAATATGGATATACTGTGCACCTGCCGCATCTGCTTCCTTTATCTGCTGGCCTAATATACTAAAATCTGCTGATAAAATCGATGGTGACAAAATATTCATCTTAGTATTTCCTCCTCGCTTTTAGTTCTTCAAACATCTCCTGATAGTTTTGATAACGTTCCTTGCTGATCTCTCCTGCTTTCAATGCTTCTTTAACAGCACATTGTGGTTCATGGGTATGGGTACATCCAAGGAATCTGCATTCTCCTTCATAAGGAGCGAACTCTGCAAAATAGTCCTTCAGTTCCTCTTTTTCCATCTCCCATACAGCAAGCGCAGTAAATCCAGGTGTGTCACAGATATAACTTTCCTCACCGATTGGAAGAATCTCTGAATGTCTTGTCGTATGCTTTCCTCTGTCGATTCGCTGACTGATCTCTCCCGTCTCCATCTCTGCATCCGGTGCAATCAGATTCACAAGAGTAGACTTTCCTACTCCGGAAGGCCCTGCAACTGCCGTAGTCTTATGAAGCAGCAGCTCCTGAATCTTATCAATATCCTTTTCTTCTTTTGCGCTTACAAACATGACCGGACAACCGCTCTTCTCATAAATAGATCCCAAACGTCTGCACTCTTCTTCTGAAACAGTATCCACTTTATTAAAACAGATGATTGCCGGAACCCCCTGTTTCTCCATAGATACCAGAAATCGATCCAGAAGATTCAGATTCGGCTTTGGCTGTGAAGCAGCAAATATCACCAGAACCTGGTCAATATTGGCCACTACCGGACGGATCAGTTCATTCTTCCTTGGATAGATATCATCAATGTTTCCCTTTTTCTCTGCTTCATCCAGCACAGAAATCTCAACATTATCTCCAACCAAAGGTTTGATCTTTTCCTTTCGGAACACACCCTTTGCCTTACATTCGTATAATCCATTCGCCGGAGTCTGCACATAATAGAAGCCGGCGATTCCTTTAATAATCTTTCCCTGCATGCTTACCTCTGTTCAAATGGTACGTCCTGATATGCTACATCCAGTACATACTCACCCATCATTTCATCATAAACATACATATAGACCGTTCCCGTTTCAACTGCTTCTGTATCCGCATACTCAAGGTCATATGGAAATTCAACTGCTTCTCCATCCACTAGTGTTACAGTTGTGTTTCCATGTTCCAGTATCAGTCTTACCGGTTCACCATTATAATCAGGAGGTGCAGTCAATCTGGCATCACAGCTCCATAATCCGGAAGATCTCTCAGATCCGGTGCTGACACTGAGAATAATCGTAGTACCCGGTTTTGCAGCTCCCAGCATACTCTGTGTAATAACAGTTCCTTCCGGGAAAATATCACTTGCTTCATCCTGTCTTGACACATAAAAACCGGCTGACATAAGCTGATCCAGTGCAGAATAATAATCAAGTCCTGTCGTATCCGGTATCTCAACCTCTTCCCTTTCGGTCTCGATAACAATAGCAGATTCTTCTGTCTGTGGAATAAATTCTTCTGTTTCGATGACTATTCCTGAAGAATCTACATCCGAAGACTCCTGGTTGTTATCCGATTGCTTTTGTTCCGTACTCTGATGAGAATCTTTTTCTGTATTCTTTTGTTTATCCGGTTTTTTGGAATCTTTATCAAAAACAGAAATAATCTGCTGCGGTAGTTTTATACTACCAATGGAAAACTTAAACAGACCAAGTGCATTCACGATCAGACCAATGAAAATCAATGCAATCAGAATACCAATGATAACACTTCCAACGGTCATAAGCTTCTCCAGCTTTTTACTGATACCGCCCTCTTCCTCGTCCTCTTCTTCCTCAATCGCACGATTCGGATCAAATGCATCTTCCTGATATCCATACTTTCCATATGCGCTGGTATCAATTCTATAAGTATATGGATCGTAATTCTCTTTATCCTGTGGCTGTTGATCCTTATTAGGATTATTGTATGGGTTATTTACATTAAATACCTGCTGCGTAGGATTATAGACTCCATTACCAGGATAACTGTTATTCTCCTGCTGCTTTGCAAACTCCTGACTGCGTCCTGCATTATACCCATCCTTGATAGCACCCAGTTCTTCTTTGGAGATAACAACTGTTCTTCCTGCTGTCATTGCACTATTGGCAAGTCGAACAAAATCCCCATCCGGATCAACCAATGACTCTTTCAAATCACGGATCAGTTCTGTCATATTCGCATAACGACGATCCGGACTCTTCTGTGTGCACTTATTGATAATCTGGACTGTACTCTTCGGAAGATCCGGAACATATACGTCCGGTGCTGTCATCTCTTCCTGCAGATGCTTAATAGCAACTGCAACTGTTGTATCACCGTCAAATGGCAAATGACCAGTTAACATCTCATACAACGTGATACCAAGCGAATAGATATCTCCCTTTGCATCACTATATCCGCCTCTTGCCTGCTCCGGTGATGTATAATGAACGGATCCCATCACAGTCGTTGTGATCGTGTTGGATGTTGCTGCTCTGGCAATACCAAAATCCGTTACCTTTACCTTACCATCTGTGGAAATGATCACGTTCTGTGGCTTCACGTCACGATGAATAATTCCACTGTTATGCGCTGCTTCCAGTCCCTGGGAAATCTGAATCGCAATGCTCGTTGCTTCCCGGACTGCAAGGCGTCCTTTTTTTACTATATATTCTTTTAACGTAATGCCTTCCACCAACTCCATTACGATGAAATGCATTCCATGTTCTTCACCTACGTCATATACATTAACAATGTTCGGATGTGCAAGACCTGCTGCTGCCTGCGCCTCCGCTCTGAACTTGGTTATAAATTCCTTATCTTCACGGAATTCCGCTTTCAGAACCTTGATCGCAACGTATCTATTTAACTTGTGGTCTTTTGCTTTATATACATCCGCCATGCCGCCAGTACCGATCTTACCTATGGTTTCATATCGGCCTTGCAAAAACATGCCTTCTATTAACATCTTTTCACCTCGTTAATCCTTCTTGCAGACTAACAATACTGTAATATTGTCTTTTCCACCATTCTGATTCGCTGCAGCAATCAGGCACTCTGCTGCATTCTTCAGATTGCGCTCTCTCTTTACAATATCCAGTATCTCTTTATCGCTCACCATGTTTGACAGACCATCAGAACACATCAATACGATATCATCGTTCGCAAGTCGATATTCGAAAAAGTCTGTTCTTACCGTATCTCTGACTCCAACCGCTCTTGTAATAATATTCTTATCTGGATGAAGTCTGGCTTCTTCTTTTGTTATCTCGCCCATCATAACCATCTCTTCCACCAATGAGTGATCATGTGTAATCTGAGTGATAGTATCATTAATCACATATAACCTGCTGTCTCCAACATTGGCAACATACATCTTATCCTTAGAAAGAACTGCCGCTACAATCGTAGTTCCCATTCCATTAAAACTAGGACTTATCTTTGATTCCCTGTACACGGTTGTATTGGCGACCTCAATTCCTTTTCCCAAAGCCTTAATAGGACGTCTTTCCTTATTCTCACGTATAACCTCAAACATAGCCTCCACGGCAAGACTGGAAGCTCTGTCTCCGGCATTATGTCCTCCCATACCGTCCGCAACAACAAATAAATTCGGAAGTTTTCCAATCTGTCCCTCAGATATGAACAGATAATCCTGATTCACACTCCTGGCACGTCCGGTATCTGTCAAGCCGTAACTTCTCATGAAAATGTCTCCTGTTTATCCATATAGCTCTTTCGGAGCTGTCCGCATGCACCGCCTATATCACGGCCCATTTCCCTTCTAATTGTAACATTTATTCCATATTTTTCAAGTTTAGTTTTGAAGGCCACAATTACCTTATGATTCGACTGGATATAATCTCTCTCTTTGATCGGATTAACCGGAATCAGGTTCACATGGCAATTAATATCACCGATCAGAGACGCAAGTTTCTGTGCATCTTCCTCTGAATCGTTAACTCCACCAACCAAAGAATACTCAAATGTCAGTCTTCTTCCTGTCACTGCAAAGTATTCTCTGCATGCATCCAGTACTTCATGTATCTCGTATTTATATGCAATTGGCATCAATTCTTTTCGCTTCTCCTGCGTGGAGGCATGAAGCGATAATGCCAGTGTAATCTGAAGCTTTTCCTGTGCAAGCCTTTGAATCCCTGGTACGATTCCGCATGTAGACACTGTGATATTCCTCTGACTGATATTCAGACCATGTTCATCACTTAACATGTGGATAAATTTCAGAAGATTATCATAGTTATCCATAGGCTCTCCGGTCCCCATTACAACCAGATTGGATACTCTTTCCTGGCTGTGTTTCTGGATCTGATATACCTGGTCAAGCATCTCTCCCGGAAGAAGATTCCTGGTCAGACCTCCAAGCGTAGATGCACAGAACCTACATCCCATTCTGCACCCTACCTGTGACGAGATACAAACAGAATTTCCATGTTTATATTTCATCAGAACACTTTCAATGACATTCCCATCATGAAGACGGAACAGGTATTTTCTTGTTCCATCCACCTGAGAAATATACACATCCACAATCTCCAGATGAGTACAGGTATATTGCTCTTCCAGCTTCTGTTTTAATGCCGCTGAAATGTTCGTCATATCCTGCGTCGTATCCACAAGCTTCTCATGAAACCATTGATAGATCTGTTTTGCACGAAACGCTTTTTCACCAATTGAAAGCATCTCACTTTGCATCTCTTCATATGTCAATGATTTCAAATCTTTCTTTTCCATTATCGAACCCTCTTCAATCTTGCTATAAAGAATCCGTCTGACTGATGGATTCCAGGCAGGAGCTGCAGATAACCATCCGATGTTGTATCATTGTGCAGTTCCTCACAGATATATGGTTCCATATCATCCAGAATAAATGGATATTTACCCAGGAACCATTCGATATTTCCCTGATTCTCATCTCTTCCGATGGTACAGGTGCTATAGATCAATGTGCCGCCAACCTTCACATACTGCCATACTGTATCCAGGATCTTTCTCTGGATCTTAACCAGTTCCTGCTGTCTGTTTTCTGTCATCTTATAACGGATATCTGGTTTTCTTCCCATAACACCAAGACCTGAACATGGGACATCTGCCAGCAGAATATCTGCTTTTTCAACAGAATCAGGATCAAAGATTGTCGCATCCATACATGCAACGCTCATATTAATGCGCTTGCTTCGTTCAAGGTTCTCCTTCATAAGGGCAACCTTATAATCTGTCAGATCTCTTGCTTCTACATACCCACTTCCCTTAAGAAGATCAGAAAGGTGAAGACTCTTTCCACCTGGAGCTGCACAGACATCAATACAATAATCTCCCCATTTTGGAGCTGCAATTTCTGCTACAAGCATGGAACTGACATCCTGTACCTGAAAGTAACCTTCCTTAAATGCCTGAATCGCCTGCAGATAATTATAATCAGATATTTCAAGCGCATAATCAAGATATGGTACCTGTTTTACAGTAACCCCCTGCTCTTCCAGCATCTTCACGATTTCTTCCTTTGATGCCATGCTCAGATTGCAGCGAATGCGGGTAGGACTTTCCTTTTTCATCTGTCTGCACACTGCTTCCACAGCTGTAAACTCATATAACTCCAGCCATTTTTCCAGAATCCATTCCGGCATGGAGTACTCTACGGATAAGTACTTTTTCGGATCCTTCTCCGGATCCGGGTACTTAATCTGTCCCAGATTCCTTGCAATATTTCTAAGAACTCCATTCACAAAGTTTTTCAATGAATAAAATCCCTTCTTCTGTGCAAGCTTTACTGCCTCATTACATACAGCAGAATCCGGAACCTGATCCATAAATTTCAACTGATATACAGACATTCGTAACAGATTACGGATAAAAGGCTTCATCACTTTCACCTTTACAGTTGAAAACTGCTCCAGAATATAATCGATCTGAATCAGATTCTCAAGCGTTCCTTCAGTTACTCTTGACATAAACGCTCTGTCTCGTTTCTCCAGATACTGATACTTTTCCAAAGTTTCTCTTATTACAATGTGACTGTATCTCTCTTCTTCGGTAATCTCCGAAACCATACCAACGATGATCTCTCTTATATTCACAGAACTAGTCACGACTGTTCCTCCGTGCTATTAAAATAAGTCTTAAGAGCTGAAGCAGTGAACTTGCAAGTGCTGCCACATAGGTCATAGCTGCCGCTGTAAGAACCTTTCTTCCACCCTTCATTTCACTTTCTGTTAAGATATTGCTGTCTCCTAAGATACGAAGTGCTCTTGCGGATGCATCAAATTCTACCGGAAGTGTTACCAGCTGAAAAAGCACTGCCGCACAGAAACAGATAATACCGATAAGTAATAATGGTCTAAATGACAATACCAGACCTAATAAAAAGATTGGCCATGATACCTGTGAGCCAATATTGGCTGCCGGAACCAGTGTACTGCGAAGTACAAGTGGTCCATAGCTTTCTTTATGCTGTACTGCATGACCACATTCATGTGCAGCTACGCATATCGCTGCGATGGATGTGCTGGAATATGTACTGTCAGAAAGACGCAGTACCTTTGCACGTGGATCATAGTGATCTGTAAGGCTTCCTGATATGTGTTCCACCCTCACATCAAAAATTCCTGCCATCTGAAGAACACGCTGTGCTGCCATAGCACCTGTCATACCGCAGGATGCACCAACTTTATTAAATCTTGCAAATGTAGAATTCACTTTTGCAGATGCGATCATAGTAAGTACAAGACCGATAAGTGCAAGTATGATGGTAGGATCCATACGATATCCCATTCCATAACCATATCCGCCGTAATAATTTAAAGTTGCTGTTGCTAACATATTCTTTTTCCTTTCCTGTTATTCTCCGAGTAACATTCCATTCTCAATCTGATACCCTCTCAGGAAGGCATCTGAAAACATTCTCTTTTTTCCTTCCAACTGAACTTCCCGGATATCAAGATAGCCATCTCCTGTTGCTACAGTAAATCCGGACTTATCCACTTTAACAATTGTTCCCGGTACATTACCGGATCCTTCCTTTACCTCAGCTTTCCATATCTTCAGTGTCTTTCCATTCAAAGAAGTATATGCACTTGGCCATGGATTAAGTCCTCGGATCAAACGCTCTATCTCCACTGCACTTTTGTTCCAGTCAATCTTTCCCATATGCTTATCTAACATAGCTGCATAAGCAGTCGTACTTTCCACTGGCTGTTTCACCGGAGTGATCGTTCCCTCTTCCAGTCCTTTCAAAGTTTTAAGAAGTGCAATTGCTCCGATATTCATCAGCTTGTCAAAGAGGCTTCCACCTGTTTCTTCTTTATCAAGTATTACCTCTTCTACCAGAAGCATATCTCCTGTATCCAGTCCCTCATCCATCTGCATGGTAGTAACACCGCTCTTTTCTTCTCCATCGATAACTGCCCACTGGATCGGTGCCGCACCTCTGTATTTTGGAAGGATAGAACCATGCACATTCACGCAACCATACTTAGCCATTGTAAGAATGCTTTTTGGAATTATCTGTCCAAATGCAACAACAACGAATACGTCCGCATTGTAAGTTCTCAATTCCTCTACCACAGACTCTTCTCTGACTCTGCGTGGCTGAAGTACCGGAATTCCTGCCTCAACAGCAACCTCTTTGACCGGTGGAAACTGCATTGCCTTTCCACGTCCCTTCGGCTTATCCGGCTGAGTAACTACCGCTACTACTTCATGTTCCGGAGATTCGATCAGAGCTTTTAATGTCCCCACCGCAAAATCCGGTGTTCCCATAAAAACTACTCTCATTATTCTTCATCCTCCGCATCAGTATCCATCAAATCCTCATTACTAATCAGTTCTCCTTCTACTTTTGAAGAGTACATAATTCCATCCAGATGATCCAGTTCATGGCAGATTGCTCTTGCCAGAAGTTCCTGACCTTCAATCTCATACTCATCCATATTCTGATCAAAGAAACGTGCCTTTACCACGTTTGGTCTTGTTACGATACCACTTTTTCCAGGAAGACTTAAACATCCTTCATATCCTGTCTGTTCTCCGCTTGTCTCTACGATCTCAGGGTTGATCATTACGATAGGACCTTCACCCACATCAATCACAACGATTCTTTTCAGAATACCTACCTGTGGTGCTGCAAGTCCAACACCATTCTCCTCATACATAGTATCCAGCATATCTACGATTAATTCACGAATACGAGGGGTAATCTCTTTTACTTCTTTACATTTCTTCTCTAAAACACTGTCTCCCTGAATTCTGACTGTTCTGATTGCCATATCTTTCTCCTCTACACATTCTTATCAAATTGTATATGAACGGACTGATATCCTTCATTTACTTCTATATACTTCTCAAGTTTGCTCTTTACACTGCCAAGCACCTGTTCATCCATCGCTTTCAGATAGATTACCTTACGATAGATGTCCTGTATCTTTGCAATTCTATCCGGCACCGGACCAAATATCTGAATCTGCTTTCCTTCCGGTATCCGCTCCATTAATTTCATTAAATATTCCATCGCTATCTGCAGATAGCTTTCGTCAGCACCACTTCCATAGATGGTCATCATAGAACGTGCCGGCGGATAACCTGCTAGCTGACGATACAGGATCTCTTCCTCATAAAATCCGTAATAATCCTGTTTTGCAGCCATACGGATACAGAAATGATCTGGATCATAGGTCTGAATCACGACCTCTCCATCCTTCTCTCCACGACCTGCACGTCCGGCAGCCTGTGTCAATAACTGAAAAGTTCTTTCTCCCGCCTTATAGTCATCTGCATGCAGGGAAATATCCGCTGCAAGAATCCCTACCATGGTTACATTCGGAAAATCATGGCCTTTTACGATCATCTGTGTACCGATCAGGATATCTGCTTCCTGATTAGAAAAAGCCGATAATATCTTCTCATGCCCGTCCTTCTCTTTTGTAGTATCCAGATCCATACGAAGTACCCTTGCTTCCGGAAATGTCTTTTTCACCAGTTCCTCAATCTGCTGGGTTCCAATTCCAAATGCACTGATATACTCGGAAGAACACTCCGGACATCGATGTGGTTTCTCAATCTGATAACCACAATAGTGGCATACCATCCGACCATTGTTATGCAACGCCAAAGATACATCACAATGTGGACATTTATATACGAATCCACACATTCTGCAGGATAAAAAGCCCGAATACCCTCTTCTGTTGAGAAACAGCATGATCTGGTTCTTCTCCTGCAAGGTTTTCTGCATCTTGTCGTAGAGCATCCTGCTGAAAATAGACCGATTCCCCTGACGTAGTTCCTCTCGCATATCTACTACCAATACTTCCGGAAGCCTGTCTGCTTTTGCACGCTTATCCATGGTATAGAGCTTATATTCACCCTTTCGTGCCTTATAGAAGGCTTCTACAGAAGGGGTTGCAGATCCGAGTATCACTCTGGCATCATCAAGAATGGCTCTTTGAATCGCAGTTTCTCGTGCATGATATGCCGGAGTACTTTCACTTTTATAAGAAGCTTCATGCTCCTCATCAATAATAATACAACCTAAGTTTGAAAATGGTGTGAACAAGGCTGATCTCGGACCGATCATAATATCAAGGTCACCATTTTTTGCACGTTCAAACTGATCATAACGTTCCCCAGGTGATAACCTGGAATGGATGATTGAGATGCGATCTCCAAATCTACGGTAGAAACGCATGACCGTCTGATAAGTAAGTGCAATCTCCGGAATCAGTACAATTGCCTGCTTTCCCTGAGAAATGAACCTGGCAATCAGCTCCATATAGACTTCCGTCTTCCCGCTTCCTGTGACACCGTGAATCAAAGATACCCGATCTTCCGGATGGTTCCAGATTGTATCCACGATATCCTGCTGCATCTGATTCAACGGGATCCTTAATCTGGCATCATCAAGCTTTCCAACCGGATTGCGGTATACCGTTACTCTCCGAATCTGGATCACCTGATTCTCTTCCATGGCTTTGATCGTGAGCGGTGAGATATTCAGCTTTTCCACCACCAGATCATAGGGAAGTTCCGGTTCTTCCTGGAGAGCCTTCAGCAAACGATATCTCGCTCTCTGACTCTTTTTAATATAAAACAAAAGCTTTTCCTTAGTTTCTTCTTCTGATAATAAGAGAGAAATACTTCTCTTTTCTTTTGGTTTAATCTTCTTCTTTATCGGAATAACAGTGCGAAGAGCCTGAATCATAGTTGAACCATAGGTTTCCCTCATCCAGGCTGCAAGGGCAATCAGTCTGTCTTCACAGGTCTGCTGTGAGTCACCGGTAATAACACTTCTTATTTCTTTCAGTTTTTCGATTGCAATTTTACTGGAAGAAGATAGTCTTATTACATATCCCTTGGTTATATGATTCCCACGACCAAATGGAATCTCAACCACTGTTCCGATACGAACAGAAGACAGCATGGTTTCCGGAACAATGTAGCAGAATGTACGATCTAACTGTTCCTGTGAAATATCCACAATGATATCTGCAAATACCACGCTTATCCTCCTTTATTTATATTTTATGATGATTTATTGTGCAGCATCCTCATCAAGGATTTCCTGAATCAGTACTCTTTCATCCATTGGATACTTAACGCCGCAGATTTCCTGATAATCTTCATGACCCTTTCCTGCAAGTACAATAACATCTCCCGGCTGTCCATTGTGAATTGCATAGGCAATGGCTTCTTTACGGTCAATTATCTTTACATACTCTCCACCGGTTTTTGAAATGGTAGACTCAATATCTGTAAGAATATCTTCCGGATTCTCAAATCTAGGATTATCGGTTGTGATAATAGTAAAATCAGCCAGACGTCCTGATACTTCACCCATCTCGTATCGTCTGCTCTTTGCACGGTTACCACCACATCCAAACAGGCATACCAATCTCTTTGGATGATATTCTTTTAAAGTTGATAACAGGCTTTCCAAAGCCATTGCATTATGGGCGTAGTCAATCATTAAGGTGAATTCATCCGATACCTTAATCATCTCAATACGTCCTTTTACCTTTGCCTGCTTCAGTGCAGAAATAATGTTCTCATTTGTAACATTAAAATGATTGCATACAGCAATCGCTGCCAGTGAGTTATACACACTGAACTTTCCAGGAATATCGATCTCAACCTGGAAGTTTCTCTTTCCTGTCAACTGGTAATCGATTCCAAGCGCACCACCTTTTGATACAAGTTTTGTATCCTTGGCACAATAATCTGCATTCTCAGCAAAACCATAGGTTTCCACTTCACAGGTATGACCCTTCAGAATCTCTTCGAGGTGTTCATCATCTGCATTCATGATTCCTAACTTACACTGTCTGAAAAGAAGTGCCTTGCACTGAAGATAATCTTCAAAGCTTGTATGTTCTGCAGGTCCGATATGATCTGGGGAAAGATTCGTAAAGATACCGATCTCAAATGGAATACCTGCTGTTCTATGAAGCATAAGACCCTGAGAAGATACTTCCATAACAACACTGTCACATCCGGCTTCTACCATCTCTGCAAAATATTCCTGAATCTTTGTGGACTCCGGTGTCGTATTCGATGCAGGAATCACTTTTTCTCCGATAATAGCTTCAATCGTACCGATAAGACCAACTTTATGGCCTGCATTCTCAAGAATAGACTTAATCATATAAGTAGTTGTAGTCTTACCTTTTGTACCTGTAATACCGATTACTTTAAGCTTTTCTGCAGGATATCCATACCATGCTGCTGCAATAAGTGCCATCGCATATCTGCTGTCTGCTACCTTGATAACAGTTACAGATTCTGGTACTTCATAAACGTCTTCAACGATCAGTACAGATGCACCTTTTTGTACCACATCCGGAATGTAGGAATGACCATCTGAAACAGCTCCTTTTATACAGATAAACAGTGAGTCTTCTGTAACTTTACGGGAATCATTATTAATTCCTGTGATTTCTTTATCCAGGCTACCCTGCACACATGTATATTCTAATCTCTCTAATAAAGATACTAACTTCATAACTAAATACTCCTTTCGATATTAGTTCAAGTTTACATTTTAGGATATCATATTTTCTACTCATTTGTAAACCTATGAGAAGCGGACAAAAAAACGGTGTGATTTATTCACACCGTTTTCATAAGCATCATTAAAACTTATCTTATACAAGCTCAAGAAGAACTTCCATAGCTGCATCACCTTTACGGAGACCAATCTTAACGATTCTTGTGTAACCACCGTTACGATCTGCATACTTTGGAGCATATTCGTTGAACAGCTTGTCTGTAAGATCAACAACCTTTGTGTTTTTCTTCTTACCAGCTGCTTCTGTTGGAACTTCCTTAACTGTGTAAAGAACTTTAAGCATCTGTCTTCTTGCATGAAGTCTGCTTGGCATATCTTTCTTGATTTCCTTTTCTACTTCATCGTAAACAGTTACTTTCTTTCCATCAACAACTTCTTTTACTCTCTTGCCTTCAGCGTTCTTACGAGCAACTTTAGCTTTTACTGTTACAGTTTCAACATTGTCTTTTTCCTTTACTGCTAAAGCAATAAGCTTTTCAGCTTCCTTACGGATTTCCTTTGCTTTTGCTTCTGTAGTAACGATCTTTCCATGCTGAAGAAGAGCTGTAACCTGAGCTCTGATAAGTGCTTTTCTCTGATCAGCTGTTCTGCTAAGTTTTCTATATCCTGCCATTGTTTTATTCTCCTTTTTGGAGCACGCGGGAACGCTCTTCGGGCTTACTCCCCGTGCATCATATTATTCTATTCTTCGCTAGGATTTAACTGTAATCCTAATTCCTTCAGTTTCTGAAGAACTTCTTCCAGAGACTTACGACCAAGGTTACGAACCTTCATCATATCTTCCGGTGTTCTGTTGCAAAGTTCTTCAACGGTATTGATACCTGCTCTCTTTAAGCAGTTGTATGAACGAACGGAAAGTTCAAGTTCATCAATATTCATCTCAAGAACTTTTGCTGTATCATCATCTTCCTTTGTTGTCATGATCACTTCATTCTTACCTGTTTCTGAAATGTCGATGAACAGAGCAAGATGCTCACTCAATACCTTAGCTGCAAGTGATACTGCTTCATCTGGACCAAGTGTACCATCTGTGTACACATCAAGAGTAAGCTTATCATAATCTGTAGCCTGAGCAACACGAGTATTCTCTACTGTCATATTCACACGCTCAACTGGTGTGTAAATAGAGTCTACAGCGATTACACCGATTGGCATATCCGGAGACTTTCCTTCATCTGCACTGATGTAACCTCTGCCTTTTGTAATAGTGATTTCCATGTAAAGCTTGCTTCCTGGACCACCACTTAATGTAGCGATAACCTGATCTTTATTGATGATCTCAAGATCCTGATCTACCTGAATATCAGCTGCAGTAACAGTACCTTCGCCTTCATATTCAATGTAAGCAACCTTTGGTTCATTTCCTTCACTTGTATTCTTAATTGCAAGAGATTTGAGATTCATAATAATCTCACTAAGATGTTCTTTTACTACAGGAATTGAGCTGAATTCATGAAGTACACCTTCAATCTTAACCTGGCTTACTGCTGCACCTGGCAGAGAAGAAAGCATGATTCTACGAAGGGAGTTACCAAGTGTAGTACCATAACCTCTTTCGAGTGGTTCTACAACGAATCTACCGTATTTATGATCCTCGGAAATCTCAGCGATCTGAATGTTTGGTTTATTAAAATCGAACACTTTTGCCCCTCCTTTGGGTTATATATAATTGAGGGTTATCAGTTAATAACGCTTTTCGCTATAATCTATTATCTAGAATATAATTCGACGATAAGCATTTCATTTACAGGAACGTCGATAGCTTCTCTTGAAGGAAGTTCTTTAACGATACCTTTCATGTTTTCCTGATCTGCATCAAGCCATTCTGGAACAAGTCTTCCACCTGTTACTTCAAGAATTTCTTTCATTCTTGCAGAAGATCTCTTAGCTTCCTTGATTTCAACTGTATCACCAGCTTTTACAAGGTAAGAAGGAATGTTAACCTGCTTGCCGTTAACAAGTACCCACTTGTGGTCAACGATCTGTCTAGCTTCTTTACGTGTTCTTGCAAGACCTAATCTGAAGATTACGTTATCAAGTCTTGTTTCAAGCATTGTCATCAGGTTCTGACCTGTCATACCTGGCTGTCTTTCAGCCTTTTCGTAATAGTTACGGAAAGGTTTTTCAAGTACACCGTAAATGAATTTAGCTTTCTGTTTTTCTCTAAGCTGTGTACCGTATTCACTCATCTTACGGTTAGCTCTCTTTAATTCTCTATTAGACTTTTTATCAATTCCTAAATAAACTGGATCAAGACCAAGTGATCTACATCTTTTCAGGACTGGAGTTCTATCTACTGCCATCTTAACTATACCTCCTAATTAAACTCTACGACGTTTTGGTGGACGACATCCATTATGTGGAACTGGAGTAACGTCTGTGATGCTTGTAACATCAATACCACATGCATTCAGTGCACGGATAGCAGCTTCTCTTCCTGAACCTGGACCTTTTACGAATACGTCTACTGTCTTTAAACCGTGAGGGATTGCTGCCTTTGCAGCTGTCTCAGCAGCCATCTGTGCTGCATAAGGAGTAGATTTTCTTGAACCTTTAAATCCCAGACCGCCAGCACTTGCCCATGATAAAGCATTACCTGCAGCATCTGTCAGTGTAACGATTGTGTTATTGAAAGATGACTGGATATGTGCCTGTCCGCGTTCAACGTTTTTCTTAACGCGCTTTTTTGTCACTTTTTTTGTAACTTTTTTAGCCATGATAAACTAACCTACTTTCTATCTAATTATACTTAAATATTATTTCTTCTTATTAGCAACTGTCTTCTTTGGACCCTTACGTGTTCTAGCGTTTGTCTTTGTCTTCTGACCACGAACTGGAAGTCCTTTACGATGACGGATACCTCTGTAGCAACCGATTTCCTGAAGTCTCTTGATGTTAAGAGCGATTTCTCTTCTAAGATCACCTTCTACAGTATAGTTTTCATCCATAACGTCACGGATTGCGGAAACTTCTTCATCAGTAAGGTCTCTAACACGTGTGTTAGGATCTACCTTAGCAGCTTCCAGGATTTTGTTTGATGTTACTCTACCGATACCGTAGATGTATGTCAAACCGATTTCAATTCTTTTTTCTCTTGGTAAGTCTACACCAGCAATACGAGCCATGTAATTTGTCCTCCATTTTCTCATAAGCTACTGTTCATACGCAGCCCGTCATAGCCAGACGTCTGAAATGTTGTGCGCTGCCCAGTGCTCAGCTATATTGTCTTTAATTGGGGTTTTGGATAATTCCAAGACCCAGCCGCGAAAAAACGACCTTTCCGGTTCGATTCGAACCGGTATTAGAAGCAATATAGGGGATGCATCTGCCGTTCTATAATCTCCAGCATGAAAGAATAAAGCCCGTATGCATCTTCTCATATATTGTCATCAGCGTGTTATTCACGCTGCAGCCGCATTCAAATCATTACACACTTACGTGCAGGTTAATTAACCCTGACGCTGTTTGTGCTTAGGATTTTCACAGATAACTCTGATGCTTCCTTTTCTCTTAATGATCTTGCATTTTTCGCAGATAGGTTTAACTGATGATCTAACTTTCATTTGTTAAATCTCCTTTCCTATTTGTTTCGCCTTAAAGGCATAATTAGTCCTTTACTCAAAAAGGTACGCTAATATTTATACCATTAGCGCACCTTTTTTGCAAGCATTATTTTGATTTTTTTTTAGTACAATTTTACATCAATATAATGTCATTACTTTCGTATATTATTATAGAAAGAAGTCTTATTTATCTCTCCAGATAATACGTCCCTTTGAAAGATCATATGGAGAAAGCTCGATTGTTACCTTATCTCCTGGGAGAATTCTGATAAAGTTCATTCTCAGCTTACCACTGATATGAGCTAATACAACGTGCTTGTTCTCAAGTTCTACTTTAAACATCGCATTTGGTAACTTTTCAAGTACAGTTCCTTCTACTTCAATAACATCTGCTTTAGACATGTGCAAACCTCCTGATTATTCTTCTGATATCTTCATCTAATACATTTCCATCTGCAATTTCTTTCAGTTCTACCGGTATCTCCCGAATGACCTGAATATGCATTGTCTTCTTTTTCTTCGGTTTATCCAAAGGCTTTAATCTTCCATCTGTGAGATAAACAAAGTCCTCTTCTACCTTACAGATGACATATAACTGATCTTTATCATGTCCTGCTCTAGACCAGGCAAGCATTCCTGCTTCATATCTATCCATGATATAATCCCTCTTATTAAAGATGACCGAGTGTAAGAATCTCTGGTTCACCTTCCGTGATTAGCACCGTATTCTCATAATGTGCTGCAAGTGAGCCATCTTCTGTAACTACAGTCCAGTCATCATCCAGCCATACTACATCATAACGACCTGCGGTGATCATTGGCTCTATCGCAAGAGTCATTCCAGGTACCAGTTTGATACCTCGTCTTCTCTGTGCAAAATTCGGAATCTGTGGATCTTCATGAAGGCTTGTTCCTATACCATGACCTACAAGATCTCTTACAACGCCATAACCAAAGCTTTCTGCGTAGCTTCCGATAGCTGCTGAAATCTCGTGAAGATGGTGACCAGCTTTTGCAAATTCAATTCCTCTGAAAAAGCTTTCTTTTGTTACATCCATAAGCTGCTGTGCTTCTTTAGATACTTTTCCAACAGCATGTGTTCTTGCTGCATCAGAATGATAACCCTGATAGATCAGTCCTGCATCCAGGCTTATTATATCACCTTCTTCAAGGACACGTTTTTTATCCGGAATACCATGAACTACTTCATCATTTACAGAACAACAAATGGATGCTGGATATCCGTTATAATTAAGGAAGTTTGGAATACACCCCATTCCTCTTATGAGCTCTTCTCCATAACGGTCTATGTCTTTTGTTGTAATACCAGGTCTGATCATCTCAGCAAGCTTTGCATGAACAAGTTCAAGACGTTTGCAGGATTCTCGCATAAGTTCTATTTCTCTGGCAGATTTTATTGATACTGACATAAATTATTCTCCTAAAATCTTTACAATAGCACCGAAAACATCTTCCATTGCTACTGTACCATCAACTTCATGTAAAATACCAGCTTTTGAATAGTAATCAATTAATGGCTGTGTCTGATCATGATATACATTAAGACGTTTCTGAACAGTTTCAGGCTTATCGTCATCTCTTAAGATCAGTTTTTCACCACAAGCATCACAGATACCTTCAACCTTTGTTGGGTTAAATACAACATGGTATGTTGCACCACATCCTACGCACGCTCTTCTTCCACCCATACGATTTACGATATTCTCATCCGGAACATCTACATCAATTGCATATTCCATCTTTTCGCCGATCTTAGCAAGTGCTTCTGTAAGAGCTTCTGCCTGTGGAATTGTTCTTGGAAAGCCATCGAGAATATATCCCTTTACGCAGTCATCTTTTGAAAGTCTGTCTACAACAAGATCCACTACCAATTCATCTGGTACAAGAAGACCCTGATCCATGTATGTCTTTGCTTTCTTACCAAGTTCTGTTCCTTCTTTAATATTTGCGCGGAAAATGTCACCTGTAGAAATATGTGGTAATCCGTACTTTTCAGCAATCTTCTTTGCCTGTGTACCTTTTCCGGCACCAGGTGCACCTAACATAATAATCTTCATAATTTTTTCCTCTCAACAAAAATATAGTGCACCATTTCACCTTTACCAAGGTGAAACGGTACACCAATCTTCATATTACTCGCTTAAAAAGCCTCTATAATTTCTAACTACCATCTGAGATTCGATCTGCTTGATAGTTTCAAGTACTACACCTACAATAATGATGATAGAAGTACCACCAAATGAAACATATGCACCAAATACTCCGTTAAAAAAGATTGGAACAAGTACAACGATTGTAAGACCGATAGCTCCGATGAATACAATGTAGTTCAAAATTTTATTCAAGTAATCTGTGGTTGGCTTGCCTGGACGAATACCAGGAATGAATCCACCCTGTTTCTTCATATTATCTGGTACTTCAATTGGATTGAATGTAATTGATGTATAGAAATATGCAAAACCAATGATCATCAGTACATAAACAATAAGTCCGATGGAATACTCCGGATGTGATGGTTTAAACCAGTTACTCTGGCTTAAGCAGGAAACTATCTTTCCTCCAATACCCTCGGTAGAAATTCCCAATACTGATGCAACCATATTTGGTAAACTCATAAGAGAAGAAGCAAAGATAACAGGAATAACACCTGCAGTATTTACTTTTAATGGAATAAATGTGGTCTGTCCACCTACCATTTTTCTTCCCAGCATTTTCTTTGTGTACTGTACCGGAATTCTTCTTGTTGCATCTTGTAAGAAAATAACAAGAATAATTGTAAGTATAATTACAGCAAGAATAATCAAACCAGCCAAAGCGCCTCTTGCTACTGTTCTTCCTTTGATAAAGGACTCATAAAGAGAAGCTAAATCAGAAGGAATTCTTGAAATGATATTGATTGTCAGGACAATTGAAATACCATTTCCAACGCCATGTTCTGTAATCTGTTCACCAACCCACATAAGGAATGTTGAGCCGGCTGTAAGTGAAGCAATTACTGCAAGACCAGCGATAAAATTCATATGAGGGATAAGACCCTGTCTACCGAATCCAACTGTCATTGCTGTTGCTTCAAAAAGTGCAAGTCCTACTGTCACATAACGTGTGATAGCAGTGATCTTCTTTCTTCCATCTTCACCATCTTTCTGCATTTCTTCCAGCTGCGGAATCGCAATTGTAAGAAGCTGAATGATAATTGAAGATGTAATGTATGGCGTAATGTTCAATGCAAAGATTGACATATTCTCAAAAGAACCGCCTGTAAATGCACTGAAAAAGTTGAATGCATCACCAGTCTGGTTAGCAAACCAATCTGACAGAAATGTTCTGTCAACTCCCGGAACCGGGAGCTGAGAACCAAATCTGACTACAAGAAGCATCAGGAATGTAAAGAATAAACGATCTCTGATGTCTTTAACTTTAAATGCATTTCGAAGTGTCTTTAACATTAGATCACCTCAGCTTTTCCACCAACTGCTTCGATCTTAGCCTTTGCACCTTCACTGAATGCGTTTGCTTTTACAGTGAGTTTCTTTGTAAGTTCACCGTTACCAAGAATCTTAACGCCATCTTTAACAGCTTTAACGATTCCTGCTTCGATTAACATATCGATTGTAACTTCTGTATCATTTTCAAATACTTCAAGAGCACTTACGTTGATTGCTTCAATGTCAAGAGTGTTTCTGTTAGTGAAACCTCTCTTAGGAAGACGTCTGTATAAAGGCATCTGTCCACCTTCGAATCCAGGTCTTGTAGCTCCAGAACGAGCCTTCTGTCCTTTATGACCTTTACCAGCTGTTTTGCCGTTACCTGAACCGTGACCACGACCTCTTCTGAAGTTATCGCTCTGTCTTGAACCTTCTGCAGGTCTTAAGTTAGATAAATCCATCATGGCACCTCCTTATTACGAATTATTTCAAATTAAACTTCTTCTACTTTTACTAAATGCTGAACCTGTTTAACCATACCCATTGTTGATGCATTGTTAGGAAGTTCAACACTCTTGTTAACTTTCTTTAATCCAAGTGCAGCTACAGTTGCACGGTGTTTAGGAATTGCACCAATTGGGGATTTTACTAATGTTACTTTAACTTTATCTGACATTTTTCAATCCTCCTATGCGCGTACTGTATCAGCAGATTTTCCACGAAGTCTTGCAACTTCTTCTGGGGATTTCAGCTGTTTTAATCCATCAAGAGTAGCAAGAACTACGTTCTGTTTATTTCTTGATCCAAGACATTTTGTACGGATGTTGCGGATACCAGCAAGTTCCAGAACGTTACGAGCTGGACCACCGGCGATAACACCAGTACCTTCAGGAGCTCTCTTAAGTACAAGCTGTGTACCGCCGAATTTGCCCATGAAGTCATGAGGAATAGATGCGTTAGCATCCATTGCAACGTTTACAAGGTTCTTTGTAGCATCTTCTTTACCTTTACGGATAGCTTCTGGAATTTCAGCAGCCTTTCCAAGTCCGGCACCAACGTGTCCGTTGCCGTCACCAACAACTACAAGTGCTGTAAAACGCATATTACGACCACCTTTTACAACCTTGGTAACACGCTTGATTGATACTACTTTTTCTGTTAATTCTAACTGACTAGCATCAATGATTTCACGTTTCATGTGTGTCTACCTCCTAAAATTCCAGACCAGCTTCACGAGCTGCATCTGCTAATGCCTGGATTTTACCCTGATATATGAAGCCGCCTCTATCAAAGACAACTGTTTTAATGCCCTTTTCAAGAGCTCTTTCTGCGATAACTTTTCCAAGGTATGCTGCTGCATCAACGTTATTAGTTTTCTCAAGTTCTGCTTTAACTTCCTTCTGAAGTGTAGATGCAGAAACGAGAGTGTTGCCAACTGAGTCGTCAATAATCTGAGCATACATATGATTATTACTTCTGAATACAGCTAAACGTGGTCTTTCAGTTGTACCAGCAAAACGATTACGAAGTCTTCTGTGCTTCTTTACACGAACTTCTTTTGTTGATTCTTTACTAACCATTTTCACACTCTCCTTACTTATTTCTTACCAGTCTTACCAACTTTACGTCTGATAACTTCATCAGCATACTTGATACCTTTACCCTTGTAAGGTTCTGGTGCTCTCTTTTCTCTGATTTCAGCAGCGTACTGGCCAACTTTTTCTTTATCGATACCCTTAACGATGATGTTATTTCCTTCAACAACTGCTTCGAGTCCTTCTGGATCGATCATTTCAACTGGATGAGAATAACCAAGGTTTAATGTAAGCTTCTTGCCAGACTTTGATGCTCTGTAACCTACACCATTTACTTCAAGTTTCTTTTCGTAACCCTGAGAAACACCAACAACCATGTTAGAGATCAGTGTTCTTGTAAGGCCGTGAAGAGATTTCATCTTCTTGAGATCGTTAGGTCTGCTTACTTTAACTTCAGCACCTTCTACAACGATTTCCATTTCTGCAGGAAGTACTCTTACGAGTGTTCCTTTTGCACCTTTTACAGTAACTTCATTGCCTTCAGCAACAGTAACTGTTACACCTGCTGGAATTGCAACAGGTAATCTTCCGATACGTGACATATCTTTTGTCCTCCTTACTTAGATTTTCGCAAGAGAGCGAAGGCTCTCTTACGTTTTCAGTAACAAATATATTTTTTATTAATCCTACCAAACAAATGCAAGTACTTCGCCACCAACACCAAGCTTACGAGCTTCTCTGTCAGTGATAACACCTTTGTTAGTAGAAAGAATAGCTACACCAAGACCACCAAGTACTCTTGGAACATCATCTTTACCAGCGTAGATACGAAGACCTGGCTTAGAGATTCTCTTAATACCTGTGATGATTTTTTCGTTCTTGTCTGCACCGTATTTCAGTGTAATTTTCATTACTGGGAAACCGTTTTCTTCAACAAGATCATATTTTGTGATATATCCTTCGTCTACAAGAATATTTGCAATAGCAACTTTCATCTTAGATGAAGGAACATCTACTGTATCGTGTTTTGCAGCGTTTGCATTACGAATTCTTGTAAGCATATCTGCAATTGGATCGCTCATTGTCATTTGGATTTTCCTCCTTGTATAAATATGCCTGTTCGGCTTACCAGCTGGCTTTCTTTACGCCAGGGATCTGTCCTTTATATGCTAATTCACGGAAACAGATTCTGCAGATTCCGTATTTTCTAAGGTATGCATGTGGACGACCACAAATTCTGCAACGATTATATTCTCTTGTAGAGAACTTCTGTGTACGCTGCTGCTTAACCTTCATTGCTGTCTTAGTCATCAATTTTCCTCCTATATTTAACCTGAACTGACTACAATAAATTATTTAGCGAATGGCATGTTGAACTGTGTTAAAAGTTCACGAGCTTCTTCGTCTGTCTTAGCAGTTGTTACGAAGATAACGTCCATACCTCTTACTTTATCAACCTTATCATATTCAATTTCTGGGAAAATTAACTGTTCTTTGATACCAAGAGCGTAGTTACCTCTACCATCGAATGCGTTAGCATTGATACCTCTAAAGTCACGTACTCGAGGTAATGCAAGGTTAACGAGACGATCTACGAATTCATACATCTTGTCACCACGAAGAGTAACCTTACATCCGATAGCCATACCTTCTCTGATCTTGAAGTTAGCTACTGAATTCTTTGCTCTTGTCAGAACTGCTTTCTGACCTGTGATTGTTTCCATATCCTTAACAGCAGCTTCGAGTAATTTAGCGTTTTCTTTTGCTTCGCCAACACCCATGTTAACTACAACTTTGTCAAGCTTTGGAACTTCCATAATATTTTTATAACCGAACTTTTTGATCATAGCTGGTACGATCTCGTTCTGGTACTGTTCTTTCAGTCTATTCAACTTTGTCGGCCTCCTCTCTCAAAATTATTTGATAACTTCGCCTGTAGCCTTAGCTACACGAACCTTCTTGTCTCCGTCCATTTTGAAACCAACTCTTGTTGCTTTACCGTTGACGAGGAGCATAACATTTGATGCATCAATATAAGCTTCTTTGTTTACAATACCACCCATCTGGTTAGCAGCTGATGGTTTTGCATGCTTTGTAACCATACCAACGCCTTCAACGAGAACTTTGTTGTTCTTTACATCTACTGCAAGAACCTTGCCCTCTTTATCTTTATCTTTACCTGCGATAACTTTAACAGTATCGCCAGTCTTGATCTTTAACATGTGGTACCTCCTTATAATACTTCTGGAGCCAGAGAAACAATTTTCATAAACTGTTTGTCACGAAGCTCTCTTGCTACTGGTCCAAAAATACGAGTTCCTCTTGGGTTCTTATCTTCCTTGATGATAACTGCAGCGTTTTCATCAAATCTGATATAAGATCCGTCTTTACGACGTGTCTTGTTAACTGTACGTACTACAACAGCTTTTACAACATCACCTTTTTTAACAACGCCACCTGGTGTTGCATCTTTAACGCTGGCAACGATTACATCACCGATGCATGCATATCTTCTAGTAGATCCACCCATAACTCTGATGCAAAGAAGTTCCTTTGCTCCAGTGTTATCAGCTACCTTCAGTCTAGTTTCCTGCTGGATCATGCTGACTTACCTCCTAAATTATTTAGCTCTCTCAGTAATCTCAACAAGTCTCCATCTCTTATCCTTTGATAATGGTCTTGTTTCCATTACTTTAACTGTGTCACCGATGTTACATTCGTTGTTCTCATCGTGTGCTTTCAATTTATATGTACTCTTTACGATCTTTTTGTAAAGAGGATGCTTTACATGGTCTTCAATTGCAACAACGATTGTCTTATCCATTTTGTTGCTTACAACTTTACCAATACGAGTTTTTCTAAGATTTCTTTCCACGTCTATGCGCTCCTTTCGTGGCTCTAGCCTTACGCATTAGCCTTCTCAGTGATAACTGTCTGAATTCTTGCAATGTTCTTACGAACTTCTTTAATTCTAGCTGTGTTATCTAACTGATTGGTTGCGTTCTGGAATCTCAAATTGAAAAGTTCCTTTTTAGCAGCTACTAATTCTACATTTAATTCTGCAGCTGATTTTGCTTTTAAATCTTCTACATACTTATTAATTTTCACTGTTATCACCGCCTTCTAAATCTGCTTTAGAAACGATCTTACATTTGCATGGTAATTTATGCATTGCAAGACGTAACGCTTCACGGGCTACTTCTTCTGGTACACCAGCAAGTTCGAACATTACACGTCCTGGTTTAACTACTGCTACCCAGTACTCAAGTGTTCCTTTACCTGAACCCATTCGAGTTTCAGCTGGTTTTGCTGTAACTGGCTTATCTGGGAAGATCTTGATCCAAACTTTACCACCACGCTTGATGTAACGTGTCATAGCGATACGGGCTGCTTCAATCTGGTTAGATCTGATCCAGCATGGTTCTGTTGCTACAAGTCCAAATTCACCATTGGAAATTTTATTTCCTCTTAACGCCTTACCTGCCATGCTACCACGGAACTGTTTACGACGTTTTACTCTCTTAGGCATTAACATATCTATTTATCCCCTTCCTTTACGCTCTTTGTTGGAAGGATTTCGCCATTGTAAATCCATACTTTTACGCCAAGTTTGCCGTATGTTGTATCTGCTTCTGCGAATCCATAGTCAATATCTGCACGAAGTGTCTGAAGTGGAATTGTGCCTTCACTGTAGAACTCTGTACGAGCCATATCAGCACCGCCAAGACGACCTGAAACAGCAGTCTTAATTCCCTTAGCACCACTCTTCATTGTTCTACCCATTGTAGATTTCATTGCACGACGGAAAGAAATACGATTTTCAAGCTGCTGTGCAATGTTTTCAGCTACGAGCTGAGCATCCTTATCTGGTCTCTTAACTTCCTTGATATCTACAAGAAGTTTTTCTTTTGTGAACTTCTGAACTTCAGCTTTCACTTTTTCGATTTCAGCTCCACCTTTACCGATTACAACACCTGGTTTAGCTGTATAGATGATAACTTTAACTCTGCCGGATGCTCTTTCGATTTCGATCTTTGAAACACCAGCGCTGTATAATTTCTTCTTCAGATATGTTCTGATCTGATTGTCTTCAACAAGGTAATCAGCGAAATCAGACTCAGCATACCATCTGGAGTCCCAGTCTTTAATAACACCGACTCTTAAGCCATGTGGATTAACTTTCTGTCCCATGTTTTACCTCCTACTTTTCATTCAGCACGATTGTGATGTGGCTCATTCTCTTTTCAATTCTATAAGCTCTACCCTGTGCTCTTGGTCTGATTCTCTTCATTGTAGGTCCTTTGTTAGCGTAGCATTCTTCTACTACAAGGTTTTCTCTACTCATTCCATTGTTGTTCTCAGCATTTGCGATTGCTGATTCTAATAATTTCTTAATTAATGTAGAAGCATATCTTGGGTTGTATGTTACGATACCAAGTGCTGTCTGTACATCTTTGCCTCTGATAGCATCTAAAACGAAACATGCTTTCTGAACTGAAACTCTCGCATAAGATAACTTTGCGGATGGTCTTGTGTCCTTCTGAGCATTTCTTTCTCTTTTAATCTGGGATCTGTGTCCTCTTGCCATGGATGAAGCCTCCTTTCAAATATTATCTCAATTAACGAGATTTCTTCTCGTCTTTACCATGTCCTCTGTATGTTCTTGTTGCAACGAACTCTCCGAGTTTGTGTCCAACCATATCTTCTGTTACATATACAGGAACATGTCTTCTTCCATCATGAACTGCGATTGTATGTCCAACCATCTGTGGGAAGATTGTAGAACGGCGTGACCAAGTCTTAATAACCTGTTTCTGTCCTGCAGCGTTCATTGCATTTACTTTTTTAAGTAAGCTTTCGTCCGCAAATGGTCCTTTTTTAAGTGAGCGAGCCATAGGTTCTTCCTCCTTATATTTTCGATTAATATTGTTGTTAATTAGTTGATAGCTTTACCATCACGTCTTCTGATGATCAGCTTGTTAGAAGCTTTCTTCTTAGCTCTTGTCTTAAGACCAAGTGCTGGTTTACCCCATGGTGTAGATGGACCTGGACGACCGATACCAGTCTTACCTTCACCACCACCGTGTGGATGATCATTAGGGTTCATAACAGAACCACGAACTGTAGGTCTGATACCCATGTGACGTTTTCTACCTGCTTTACCAATATTAATCAGGTTGTGGTCTGCATTACCAACAACACCAACTGTAGCACGGCAAATGATTGGAACCATTCTCATTTCGCCTGATGGAAGACGAAGGATTGCATACTTACCTTCCTTAGCCATCAGCTGAGCTGCGTTACCAGCTGCACGAACAAGCTGTCCACCTTTACCTGGATATAATTCAACGTTGTGTACCATTGTACCAACTGGGATCTGCTGTAATGGGAGACAGTTACCAATTCTTACTTCGGCTTCTGGTCCGTTCATGATCTTCATGCCATCTTTAAGTCCCTGTGGTGCAAGGATGTAAGCCTTTTCGCCATCAGCATATGTGATGAGAGCGATGTTAGCTGTTCTGTTTGGATCGTATTCGATACCAGTTACAACTGCTGGAATACCATCCTTCTTATTTCTCTTGAAGTCGATTACTCTGTATTTTCTTCTGTTTCCACCGCCCTGGTGTCTTACAGTGATTTTACCCTGATTGTTACGACCAGCATTCTTCTTAAGAGATACTAAGAGGCTCTTTTCTGGCTCGAACTTTGTAATTTCAGAGAAATCAGATCCTGTCATGTTTCTTCTTGACGGGGTATATGGTCTATAGGTTTTAATTCCCATTTTTATTTCTCCTTTCGAGATTTCTTATCGCACTTATCTGTGCATAGTTTTTAGCTTGTTACTAAGGATTAAAGTCCCTGGAAGATTTCAATTTCCTTGCTATCTTCTGTAAGTGTAACGATTGCTTTCTTTGTCTTAGCTGTCTTACCAACTACCATACCACGACGACGTTTCTTTCCATCGAGGTTCATTGTAGCAACAGATTTAACCTTTGTTCCTTCGAACATCTTTTCAACAGCTTCTTTGATCTGAGTTTTGTTTGCCTCAGTGTGTACCTGGAAAGTGTATTTCTTTTCTGCCATAGCATTCATACTCTTCTCAGTTACGATTGGTTTAAGGATTACGTCATAGTACTGAATTGCTGCCATTATGCGTACACCTCCTCGATTGCCTGAACGGCATCTTTTGTAACAACTAATGTGTTGTGTTTCAGAATATCATATACGTTAAGTGTATTAACAAGTGTAAGCTGAACACCTTCGATATTTCTTGTAGAAAGAGCTACCTTTTCATCGTTTACATTAACAACTACAAGTGCCTTTTCAGCTTTGATGTTGTTAAGTACGTTTACCATAGCTTTTGTCTTAACTTCTGCAAGTTCAAGCTTTTCAAGAACAACAAGTTTGTTTTCCTGAACCTTTGCTGTTAAAACAGACTTAAGAGCTGCTCTCTTCTCTTTCTTATTCATCTTGAATGAATAATCTCTTGGTACTGGAGCGAATACTACTCCACCGCCAACCCACTGTGGTGCTCTTGTAGAACCCTGTCTAGCATGACCAGTTCCTTTCTGTCTCCAAGGCTTTCTTCCACCACCGGAAACTTCAGAACGTGTTTTTGCTTTCTGTGTTCCCTGACGTTTGTTAGCAAGCTGCTGAAGTACTGCCATGTGTACAAGATGTTCGTTGATCTTTACACCAAATACAGCATCGTTAAGCTCCAGTGTGCCAACTTCTTTACCTTCCATATTTAAAACAGATACGTTTGCCATCTGTGCGTTCCTCCTTTCCTACAAAGACCTATTTGCCAGCTTTAACTGTTTCTTTGATTGTTACGAGAGATTTCTTTGGTCCAGGTACTGCACCCTTTACAAGAATCAGATTGTTCTCTGCGTCAACTCTTACTACTTCCAGGTTCTGTACTGTGCAACGTTTGCTACCCATGTGACCAGGCATTCCTTTTCCCTTGAATACCTTACTTGGATCAGAACAAGCACCGTTTGAACCCTGATGACGATGGAACTTAGAACCATGAGCCATAGGACCTCTGTGCTGACCTAATCTCTTGATAGCACCCTGGAATCCTTTACCTTTGGAAATTGCTGTAGCGTCGATCTTATCGCCTGCTGCAAATACATCAGCCTTGATCTCCTGTGCTAAGCTATATTCCTCAGCATTCTCGAATTTGAACTCTCTGACGAATCTCTTGCAAGAAACACCAGCTTTTGCAAAATGTCCTTTCATTGGCTTGTTAACAAGGTTTTCTCTCTTGTCTGCATAACCAACCTGAACTGCACTGTAACCGTCGTTCTCAACTGTCTTAACCTGTGTTACTACACAAGGACCAGCCTGAAGAACTGTTACTGGAGTTAATACTCCGTCTTCGTTGAAGATTTGAGTCATTCCGACTTTTGTTGCTAAAATCGCTTTCTTCATTTTGTTACCTCCTGTTTTTCTACAGCGGATTACACTGTGTTGTGCAATCATCCTAGTCAAACAGTCAATATAAGTGGAACTTTTTAGCTTACGCCTTACGTTACTTCTATATCAACCCGTAGGATAATTAACTTAATCTGTTGAACTCTTATTTGTTTTTCATCTTGATATCAATGTAAACACCTGCTGGCATTTCCAGTCTTGACAGTGCATCTACTGTCTTCTGGGTAGGTGTAATGATATCGATGAGTCTCTTGTGAGTTCTCTGTTCGAACTGTTCTCTGGAATCTTTGTACTTGTGTACAGCACGAAGGATTGTAACTACTTCCTTCTTTGTTGGAAGTGGTACAGGACCACTCACCTGTGCTCCATTCTTTTTAACAGTTTCGATGATTTTTTTTGCGGATGCATCAACTAACTGATGATCATACGCTTTGAGTGTGATTCTCATTACCTGATTTGCCATAAAAAAAGTCGCCTCCTTTTCGCACTTTTTACTTAAGTACGACAAGCGGTGACTGTACACGCTCCCGTGTGTATCATCGTCAACACACACGTTGTTTCCGGTCGCTATGCCGGACAGTTAATTTGTACAGTGACTTGTCGCCAGTTTTCTAACTTGACATTTGCTCCACGGAAAACCTGCATATCCTGCAGCAACCTCACGCTTCATCGCTATCATGTCACAACGATTCGTATTATATATTATAACTTTTCTTTTTGCAAGATTTTTTTTGCATTTATTTATATACAATTCAATTCTCTGATAAACCGATTTAATTCTTGCATTAAAGTAGTTCATACCATATAATCTTGTAATGAATCCTTACTTATAATAATATAGAAAGAAATAAAATGCAAGCAGAAAATGTAAGCGCTTACGGAGGTTTTTATGTGGATTGCTGAAAATTGGAAAGATTATGAAGTAATCGATACATCCAAGGGCGAAAAGCTCGAAAGATGGGGTAAATATATACTGGTTCGTCCAGATCCTCAGGTTATCTGGAATACACCAAAGACGATCACCGGCTGGAGAAAGATGAACGGTCATTATCATAGAAGTCAGAAAGGCGGTGGTGAATGGGAATTCTTTGATCTGCCACAACAGTGGTCCATCAATTATACACTTCCTGTTCATAAGACACTTACCTTCAATTTGAAGCCATTCAGTTTTAAGCATACAGGTCTTTTCCCGGAGCAGGCTACGAACTGGGATTGGTTCTCTCAGAAGATCAAGGATTCTGGCAGACCAGTCAAGGTATTGAACCTTTTCGCATATACAGGTGGTGCAACACTGGCCGCAGCTGCTGCCGGTGCGAATGTTACACATGTGGATGCCTCCAAGGGTATGGTTACCTGGGCAAAAGAGAATGCCATCTCCTCTGGTCTTGGGGATGCACCGATTCGCTGGATCGTTGATGACTGCGTAAAGTTTGTTGAGCGTGAAATCCGTCGCGGCAATCACTATGATGCCATCATCATGGATCCTCCTTCTTACGGACGTGGACCAAAGGGTGAAATCTGGAAGATTGAGGATGCTATCCATCCACTCATACAGCTTTGTGCAAAGCTTATGAGTGATAAACCACTATTCTTCCTGATCAATTCTTATACTACTGGACTTGCTCCTGCTGTATTAACCTATATGCTCTCAACAGAGCTGAAAGCTTATAAAGGTCATGTAGATTCCCAGGAGATTGGACTTCCGGTATCTTCAAACGGGCTTGTACTTCCTTGTGGTGCTTCCGGACGTTGGGAAGCCTGATTATTGATACTTTAATTTATATAGAAGAAACCGGCTTATGCCTGATCCATAAACCGGTTTCTTCTATTATATATAGTAATTAT
>JAZLLO010000021.1:0-15945 GCA_045598185.1 Marvinbryantia sp. | reverse complement strand
TCAGAGGCTCGTTGTCAAGTGGATCGTGGAATAAATGCTTCATAACCAAAAACATCCGCCACATCTCTCGACATAGCGGATATTTATACACTTTTTTTAGATATTTGCCTTGTCTACTTGACAAGGGGCTGATCACGTCCCAATGGCTCAACTTTCTGAGAAATTATTCTTCCTCAATCTTCTGGACAGATGCGATCATTACTCTGAAGTAATCAGCATATTCACTGTCTGAGTCTGCTGGTGAATAATTAAATGTAACAAGTGTATCAGTATTTTCAGGAATGTATGCAACAGTCATCACGCTAGGTGAATCATCCTCTGATTCCGTAAAGTAGAGAATTCCCTCAATTCCATTAAAATCTAACAACATAGGAGGATCTGATTCGTCAAATCCTTTCAGATAATCATCTATACTCGTTAACCCAATAGATTCTATTGTCTGAATAAAGAATGACGCATCATCGCCATTCCAATATAACTTGATAAGTCCAGCCTCTTTATCTGCTTCATCTAATTCCATTTCTTTCATAAAATCAGGTAAGAAGTATTTGATGCCAAGAGACTCTTCTTCTACGAAAGAGCCATTGGAAACTATCTCTTCTGAATTCTCAATCTCTGCGATATCATCCCAGGTAACTACTTTCCCTGAATAATGCACTTCGGTAACCTCAACATCCTGGAGCTGATTTACAATTTCATCCAGATTAAACGTTTCGTCTTCTGCCATTACGAATGAAGAACAACTAAGCGCCATAGCTCCTGCCATTAAAAACGGTAACATTTTTTTCATCATAGTATTTTCCTCCCATAAAATTATGCTGCATACTAGTACATCGTTCTGCAAATATCTGTACCAATTTACTTGCCTGAATTCTCACCTGCTAAGAAGAAAATTCATTCTACGTTATTGGTACAGATAATTTTTGAACGCTGTACTAGAATTCTTCATGAATACTATATAACCAGGCATCCAACAAATATCCAACAATTTCTTTGGATACTATTACTTTTATTGAACTAATTCTTATTTGGTTTGAATACTTACTTTCTTCTGAAGTCCGATCATCTCGAACACTGCCATTACGGTTGCATTCACATTGATAATGGAGAAAGTGCCTGCCGGCTGTTTTAATATGATTGCTACGATTTCTCTGATTCCTGCTGATGAGATATACTCCAATCCTTCAAGATCCAGTATCAGCTTTTCCTGAACCGGAATGACATTCATGAATTCTGCAAATTCACGATTAGACTGAACATCCAGCCATCCATCTGCCTTTACTACTAATGCATCTCCCTGTTTTTCTTTTGTGATATTCATGATTCGGCCCTTTCTTTAGATAAGATTCTTTTCTATACTGAACATATTTTTCCCGTTTTTATATTCGTAAGAGGTATGATCTGCCATATTCGCAATCATGATCCGTCCGGCGCCTCCAAGCTGCATCAGCGGATCGTAATCCTGTGTTTCGCTGATGTCGATTGTCTGATCAAACGGAATTCCACTGTCAGTAAATGTCATCTTGCATACATTATCTGCGATATCTATGATAACTTCTACCCCGTTTTCACATTTTTCGCTGTTTTTCTGTTCCGGATATGCATAGGTGATAATGTTTACCATGACTTCTTCTGCAATCAGGCAGAGTTCCAGTTTTTTTGATTCGTTAATGGAAGGGATATCTGTCAGATGGGTTCTTAATGTATCCCAGCCTTCCATGGTTGCAGGCAGGCTAAATGTCTTGCATTTGTTTAATCCCAATTCAGATGGAGCGACTTCTAATTCAGATGGAACGATTCTAGACTCAGATATACGATTTAATAAAGCCGGAACGATGACATCAAGTGAAGCATCATTCATCATCAAATCGTGCTCATATGGTGTCAGAACAATTTTCAGATTCTCAGCATCTACGAAGTCTTCATATCCGCCAGCCTTCTTTGCAAGAATTGCTTTCTGGTATTCCAGAGCTGCGCCGGCAGAGCCTTCCGGAATGACTTCCGGTTTAAAAAAGGTTACCTTTCCATGATAGCGATCAGGAGTATATTCTACAACATCATGTGCCACATGCTGATAATTCTGAATCAGGCGTTCCAGCATGCCACGGGTACGCATATCCTCGAAAAGAGGACAGGTCTCAAAGTAATCACGTTTCACGAGTTTCTGGTTTTCTCTTGAAAGCTGTTTCATCTCCTGACCAACTGCAATCTGAGAATCCAGCATGATCAGCATCTCAACCTTCTCACCGGCTTTCTCGAGCTGGCAGGCCATTTCATAAGCGATCATGCCACCATAACACCAACCGCCAAGACAGTACGGGCCTTCCGGCTGATATGTCTTCAGGACTTCCAGATATTTTTTGGCAAGTTCCTTCAGTCCATATACTTCTTCTCCAGGATGATAGAGATTGTACTGTTCCATAACTGCAAAGGAATAGGTATCCTGAATTCGTTTTGCCAGATTGTAATAGGCCTCACTTCCGGTATTGGCAGTATGTACAAAGACCAGCTTCTTTGCACCTTTGATATCAGAGTAGGTAAAGACTGGTGATTCCGGACCTTTTCCAGCTTCTTCAGGACTTGATACTGCATTCTTAAGAAGACTTGCAAAATAAGAACCATCCGCTTCTTCATTTCGAAGCACTTTGTCTTCTTCTGTAATTCCCATAGAAAGAACATCTACCCATGCCGGAATCTCCAGGGATTCCGTACAGAAACCTTCAAGTTCCTGGAAAAATACAGAGAAGTACCAACGAAGTCTGATCTCATCCAGTGCGAATCTCTGGGTTGCGGCAAGAATAAGGCTTCCTCCGTTTGGAAGGTAGACAACAAGCATACGCATCTGTGAAGTATCCTGAAGATCAAACTGGAATGGTCCATTCTCCTTACGGAACAGGAGAGAAATCTCCTGGGCCTGTTTGTAGTTGTCTGCTTTTCTTACGGTCAGCGGGATCTTACGATCTGTGATTACCTGCTGAATTGTACTTACATTTTTATAGATGACTGCTTCACGGAGACATTCAAATCTTTCAGAAAGAGCATCCAAAGCAGATCTCACATCACTTTCTTTTGGCGTGCAGTCAATCAGGAATGAATAGAATCGCACCTGGTCCGGATCATCCGGATAAAGCAGCTGGTTCATCAGTGTTGCTTCCTGTTTTCTTGTTAGTGGAAGAACCTTCTGAATCTTTTCACCGCGACTGTAGAATTCTTCCTGGATGGCTTCCCATTCCGCTTCGTCCCAGATCTTTTCATACTGAACCTTTGCCAGTTCGCAGAGCTGGCAAACACTTTCGGCCTGGAGAATGTCAGAGCTTGGGAGAATGATGCCGCGCTGACGAAGTCTTGATGATAAGGCCATGGCTCTTACAGAATCACCGCCCATTACCACGAAGCTATCGTTCATTCCAATCTGCAGAATTCCAAGAAGCTCCTCCATGTGTTTTACGATCATCGCCTGTACATCATTAACAGGAGCCACGTAATCTGTCTGCTTCACAACTGGAGTTGGAAGCTGGCGGCGGACAATCTTTCCATTGGCATTTCTTGGAAGCGATTCCAGTGGAACCCACAGTTCTGGTATCATGTAGGAAGCCAGTTCTTTTGAGATAACAAGCTTAATCTGCTCCGGTGCAAATCCATTTCCCTCTTCGTAGAAGCAGCAGAGCTTATCCGTTCCCCGCACTGTGCGAACTGCACATGCAAAGTTTACTCCGCCGTGAAATGCGATACGATTCTCCACTTCCCCAAGTTCTACACGATATCCATGGATCTTTACCATATCATCGGCTCTGCCAACATACCAAAGCATACCGGAAGCATCACATCTTACACGATCCCCCATACGGAAATATCGCTTTCCATCGATAAGGAGCCATTTTTCTTTAGTCAGCTCCGGCAGGTGGAAATATTCCTTTGCCATAAATCCACTGCTGTAGAGCAGTTCTCCTGTTTCATCCGGCTCAGCCTTTTTCCCATCATCGTTTAAGATCAGTATATCTGTCCCTTTCGTAGGCAGACCTAGTGGAATCTCTGTTTCATCGCCCTTTAATCGATATCCGGAGATGATAACTCCCTCCGTACTACCGTAGACATTCAGAATATCAAGATCTTCAGCACCTTTTACCGGACGCATCTTTTCACCGCCAAGGAGCATCGTGATACCGCGCATATCGTAGCGCTCTGCTAAAAGGCAGCCAAGAGACGGTGCCAGGAAAAGATGGGTGATCCCATTCTTTCTAAGATAGCGATAGAGTCCATCAAGGTCACTTCTTAAGTTTTCCCAGATGATCGATACGGTTGATCCTGTAAAGAGCGGGGCAAACAGACACAGGGCACTGGCGATAAACGTAAATCCGGCGAATACTCCCACATTACTTTCCGTTCCCAGGGGATTCTTATCAGCCGGGAATGTCTGTGACATGGCACAGATGGAAGCGTGGGTGTGTACAACACCCTTTGGTTTTCCAGTGGTACCTGAGGTATAAAGAAGCATTGCGTTATCTTCGTATCCAATCTTACCGGCTGCTTCTGACAATAACAATCTGTTTTCCTCACTGTAAGTCTCAGATGGAGCCTCATCAAGGAAGATCACTTTACCGTTAAAATCATCCATCGGTTTTCCATCCCAGAGACTGCGTTCTGTCAGAATACAAAGACAGGCAGCATCCTCTATCATATATGCGATACGATCCTTTGGATATTCCGCATCGATCGGAAGATATGCACCGCCGGCCTTCATAGCCGAAAGCGCACCGATAAGGATATTGCGGGTTCTCTTTACATATACCCCGACAAATGTTCCGGATGTAATGCCTTTCCGTAAAAGCGATACTGCAAACAAATCTGTCAGTTCATCCAGTTTTTGATAAGTCAGATTTTCGTTACGGTCAGACACCGCAATCAGCTGCGGTGTCTGTTCTGCACGTTTACGCAATGTTTCTACAAGTGTTTTCATATTCAAGTCCTTTTGGTTTGGGTTATTTAAAAAAGCCAAGTTTACGAAGTTTTTCTACAAATCTCTTTACATACTCGCTTCCTGTTTCCGGCCATCTGAATCCACAGCTGTAAAGCACCTGCATTGTCAGACGGTTTTCAACACTGTCTGCGCCGAGGAGACGGGCATCTGTTCTGCCAGTTGCATAAGCAATCAGTTCGCCAACGCGGATGGCTTTTTCAGGATCTGCAGATACTTCTTTAACTGCATTTGCAAAGAATTCGCCGTCCACCATCTGAATCTGATCTTCATCAGAGAGATTCATTACGATATCTCCGAATCGAACAGGATGGTTGTTGGATGCTACGAAGCAAACACATTCCTTTGGAGCCTTTGCAAGGAGACATACAGATTCTGCTACTTTTTCAATCGGTGAGAATTCTACGATACCATCCATGGTAGTATAATCCAGTACGCCCAGTTCCGGACATGCTGTATATGGAATCATTCCCATGATCTGATAAGCTGCCAGGCAATTCATAAAGCTGTTTGATTTATAGTTTACCTGGAACTGTCCATCCATTCTAGGTGCAAGATTGCCTACACGGATAACACGTCCATTCAGTCCACCTTTAAGGATAGCTTCGTAAATGCTTCGTTCTGCAAGGAATTTTGAGCATACATACTGATTGCTTTCATATTCCTGGCCAACATAAAGTACATTTTCGTTGAATTTAAAGGATACCGGAGGCATATTTCCGATTGCTGTACCCATAACACTTTCTGTCGAAATGTGAATGAGTCGTGAATCATGTGCGATACACCAGTCAATGAGTGCCTTAACGGAATCTAAGTTTGCCTTTTCAATCTCATTTCCCTGTGCGAAATGCTTTACACTTGCTGCACAGTTGATAACTGTCATGTTATGTTCTGTTACCTGTGAAAGAGCTGCTGCATCTACATCTTCACATTCCAGCACACGGATACGTCCGTTAAATCGTTCTTTTGCGGAGCCTGCAAAGTACTGTTCCTGCATATGGATCAGTTTCTGCTCAGCAGAAATGCCTTTTCCAGGACGTACCAGACAGGTGATCATGCCGGTTTCTGATGTTAACAGTTCATTCAGAACGTGAGAACCCAGATATCCGGTTGCACCAAGAAGCAGTACATTTCCAATTTCCTGTTTTTCTCCATCTCGGAATGCTTCTAATGTATTCTTTCTAAGAAGAGCATTGATCTCTCCGTAGTGATATCCATCTGGTCCGATTTCTTTTGTTCCAGGACCGTATGGAGAAGCATTTTCCTGATTGTCATCTGCTTCAGAAACAGACTCTTCATCCAGGAACTGTCCTTTCTTTAATCCGCTTACAAGATCTGACAGATCCTTTGGTGTCGGACAGTTAAACAGATCCTGGTAAACGATGGTGTGTCCAGCAGAAGCAGCTGCAAGTACAACCTTCATTGCGGTAATGGAGCTGCCGCCGATCTCGAAGAAGCTATCCTGTACGCTGATCTTTTCAAGACCAAGGATCTCTGCAAAGATACGGCAGAAGTCTTCTTCTGTTTTGTTCTGTGGTGCTACATATTCTGCCTTCTGAACCTGTGGTTTTGGCAGAGCCTTTTTATCTACTTTCTGATTAACGGTCAGTGGAATCTGATCTAACTGCATGATAGCTGCCGGAACCATGTAAGCAGGCTTTCTTTCCTTGATGAAGGAAGAAAGTTCATCTGTATCCAATGTACCATCATATACTACGAAGGCTGCCAGGTATTTTCCGCCGCTTTCATAGTCATAAGCCTGTACGGTAGCATCCTTTACACCTGGGTAGTCCAGAATCACAGCTTCTACTTCTTTTGTCTCGATACGGAATCCACGGATCTTAACCTGGCCGTCTTTTCTTCCTACGAATTCAACATTTCCATCCTGACGGTAACGTACGATATCACCGGTATGGTACATTCTGTATGCATCAAACGGACAGTTTTCATAAGCTTCGGCTGTTTTATCAGGACGGTTCAGATAGCCACGGCTGACCTGAGGACCTGCCAGACAGTATTCTCCGGCAGCACCTGCAGGAAGACGATGTCCTGTCTTATCCAGAACATATCCATGGATTGTTGGCAGTGGTTTTCCGATTGGAATATTGGATTCCCACTCCTGTACGTGGAACATGCTGACACCGCAGCAGTTCTCGGTTGGTCCATAACCGTTGATGATCGTATAGTTCAGATTCTCCGGATGTACAGCTGGAAGCTTTTCGCCGCCCATCATCAGGTAACGCATGGTTTTCAGATGTGGATAGTTCTGAAGGAACTGTACGCCAACCTGTGTTGTCATCAGGATCTCTGTGATGCCCTTATTGTCAAAGTACTGTGCCAGTTCATCCAGATTCATACGGATTTCTTCCGGAATCAGATGTACGGTTCCGCCATTTAAAAGTGTACAGAAGGTATCTGCCATATTTACATCAAATCCAAAGGATGCATAAGCAGCTGTTACGCTGTCACCGCCATAAAATCCATCTAACTGTGCTCCATGTGCGAATGCAACAACATTTCGATGCTCAATCTGAACACCCTTTGGTGTTCCGGTAGAACCAGAGGTATAAAGCATGATAAACAGATTCTTTGGATCAATCGTAAGATCAGGAAGCTGTCTTTCTTCTGCTGCGTACAGTTCTCCGAACAGCATTGTCTCTCCGGTATATTCTGGTAAAAGATCTCTAAGGTCATCCTGTGCCAGTAAAAGACGTGCATTCGCATCGCTGATCATGAAGTTCAGACGTTCCTGTGGATAACCAGGATCGAGTGGCTCATAAGCACATCCTGTTTTTAATACAGCAAGCGGCATGATAAATGCATTTTCGCTTCTTCCTGACAGAATTGCAACTACGCATTCAGACAGGTCCTTCTTACCGGTAATCTCTGTGATTCTTTCATATAAGACACCTGCGAGACGATCTGTCAGGTCATCCAGTTCCTTATATGTGTAGGCTTTTTCTTTATATACTGCGGCAAGCTTATCAGGCTGCTCCTGTGCCATTCTCTGGAATCTTGAAATTGCGTTATCGTTCTGATCATAGTTAAGATTGAACTCACGGTTATATCCGTCCAGTTTCTTCCAGTCTTCTTCTCCTGTCAGGCTGATATCCTGAAGTGTATTCTTAATACGCATCTCGTCCAGAACGTGAGCGATACTTCTTCCAAAGGATTTCATCATTTCTTCGCTGTACATGCTCTCATCATAGACGATACGGATCGTTCCGCCATTTTCTTCTTCCACAAATACACTGACCGGAATCTTTGCATCCTGCAGAGCCAGTCCTTCAATGTGAAGTTCACCGTCTTTTGTGCTGTGTGTCTGGAGGGTTCCAACCTGCCATGCATAGGAAATGCCTGGGTGGAAGTCAAATCTCTTAGCGAGACGGGCAAATGGATAGTGTTCATGTGCGATCACAGCCTGGAAAGTATCTGCTGTTTCACGCACGAAAGCTGCAACTGTCTGTGTGTGGTCAATCTGAGAAGTAAGAGCCAGTGTGTTAACAAACATTCCCATTGTATCTGCGATCTTCAGATTGCTTCTTCCGCCTGAGATCGTTGCGATACCTGCACAAGTTTCTGCCAGGAAACGTGCTACGGTAAGCTGTACTGCCGCAAGACCAACTGCAGCAGGAGTAACCCCCAGAGATTCTGCATATTCTGCGATTGCATTAAGATCTGTCTTAATGCTTACACTTCCTTCTGTATGAGCAAGATTACTTTCATATACGTCCGGAATCAACTGGCTTGCTTCTTCGATGCGTCCCATCTGTACTGTGAAAAAGTCATCATCAGCTTCGGAAATCTTCTGCTCAGAAGCATAATCAAAGTAACTGCAGTTCTCAGGATCGATCATTTCCCCATCAAGTACCTTACAGAGCTGTTCTGCAAACAGGTCGATGGAAGAACCATCTGCCAGAAGGTGATGGATATCCATCAGAAGATGGAGACCTTCACATTCAATGATCTCATAGCGGGCAGCTACTTCTTTCAGATCGAATGGACGAACAAAGTCCTTTTTGTAAGCTTCAAATGCTTCTGCTGTCATGGCTTTTACAGGAATCTCAGGAACATAGTCGGCAACGAGTTCCATGGAAACATTATTCTTATCATCTGCTGTGAAATGACAATGTAATGTATCATGAGCTGTGATTACCTTTAAGAGAGCTTCCTTCAGAGTTTCCGCACTGATATCCCCAGGAATATCCATACAGAAAGGCATATTGTACTGGGTGGACTGAGGGTTCATCTGACATTCTGCGTAGACACCCTGCTGTTCGAAGGTAAGATAACAGGACTTGAACTTGTTATCAACGCTCTTATTATCCACTTCAGCTTCTTTTTTATCCGGTGTTATCCACTTGTCAAGGATACAGTTCTCAATCATCTGCATATTGCCTTCAGATACAAGCTTTCTTGCTTCCATCTGAACACCGTATTTCTTATATACAAGTGTTGCAAGACGAATAGAAGAGATGGATGTCAGTCCCACATAGGCAAGTGGTTCTGTAATATCCTGTGGTTTTGTATGCAGTACTTCTTCGATCAGAGAAGCAATGTCTTCTTCAAGGCGATTCATTGGTGCCATTTTTCCGGCTGCCAAAGCTTCTTTCTGAAGTTCTGGTTTTGGAAGGGCACGTTTATTCACTTTCTGATTCTGGTTGTATGGGATGGCATCAATCTGCATAAATACTGCAGGAACCATGTATGGTGGCTTCTCATCTGCGATAAAGCGGCGAAGTGCTTCCAGGTCCACTTTTTCAGATGATGTAATGTAAGCTGCGATTGCTTTTCCGCCATTTGGATCATCAAATGCAGTAACAGTAGCATCTGTGATTCCATCGAATCTTCTGATAACTTCTTCTACTTCTGTCAGTTCGATTCGAAAACCTCGAACCTTCACCTGACCATCATTTCTTCCGATGATATCGATCACACCATCCGGAAGATAACGTACGATATCACCTGTTTTGTAAGCATGTGTATAACTTTCTTCTTCACAGAACGGATTGTGGATAAAGACTTCTGCTGTCTTTTCCGGGCGATTACGGTATCCTCTTGCTACCTGAGGTCCTGCAACTACAAGTTCTCCGCAGGCACCAATCGGAAGGCGGTTTCCGTGAGAATCAAGAACATATCCTTTCATATTGTCCAGGACTTTTCCGATTGGAACACGGTCATAGTGACCATCCAGTTTAAATACAGTGCTCATGATGGTACATTCTGTTGGACCATAGCAGTTGTAAAATGCAAATGACTTATCTTTTAAATCCACCGGTACCAGTTTTTCACCGCCGACAGCGATCTGGCGAAGGGTTGGACAGGTAGTCTCAAGCGCAAAGGAACGACCAATCTGTGTAGTCATGAACAGGTCTGTGATCTCATTTTCACACAGATACTGATCCATGGCAACATAATCAAGACGCATATCTTCTTCGATAATGTAAAGGGTACCGCCGTTGGTCAGTGCAGCGTAAAGATCCATCATATTGGCATCGAATCCATAACTTGCATAAGCAGCTACCTTCGTGTTGTGTCCAACGCCATAGTAAGAACGATACCATGCACTGAAAGCAGAGATGTTGATCTGTTCCAGCTGAACGCCTTTTGGAAGACCTGTTGTACCTGATGTATAAAGCATGATGAAAAGATCATGTTCTCCAGGAACGATATTCAGCTTTTCTGTCTTTGGAAGCTGTGGGAAGTCTTCCAGATAAAGTACTTCACCCTGATATTCCGGAACAAGATTTCGCAGGTTTTTTGTGGTGATCAGAAGCTTTGCTTCAGAATCTTTCAGCATGAACTCGAGACGTTCCTGTGGGTAGGTCATATCAAGCGGCTGGTATGCACAGCCTGCTTTCTGAACTCCAAGAGTTGCACTTGTCATATGGATACATCTTGGGATCAGGATTCCTACTACATCTTCTGCTCCAAGACCGAGAGATACACAGTAAGCACCAATGCGTTCGGATAATTCATCTAGCTCCTTGTATGTCATCTTATCTTTGCCGCAGACAGCTGCGAGATGCTCAGGGTAACGTTCTGCCATCGCACGGAACTGGGAGATTACAGGTGTCTTAAGGAACTCTTTTTCTGTCTCATTAAACTGATCCAGAAGTGCAAGTTCTTCTTCATCTACCAGAGATACGGACTTAAGCTTTTCTTCTTTCAGAAGACTTTTAACTGCACAGATGTATGCATTTGCCATTCCTTCTGCAAATTCCTGGGTATAGAGATCTGCTCTGTATCCCATGTGAAGACGAAATACTCCATCAGATACTGTATTCACTTCTAAGAGAAGTTTGGTCTCTTCAATGTGTGCAGCGTCATAGATACGATCTCTCTTGCAGAAGAGCTTACGATCATTGTCGTGAATGTTATGATCGGCATGCTTACCCTGGAATGCAAAGTTAATATCATTTGTCAGAGAGTAGTCCGCAGCCAGATCCACATAAGAATATAAGACATTCTTTCTGCTTTCCATAAGCTGTTCTGCTGCTGCATGTACAAAAGCTGTGGTATCTTCGTATTTACTAAGGTCTGTAACAAATGGGAAAGTTTTTACGAACATGCCCATAGTATCTGTCATTCTGTCATCATCTCTTCCGGCACAGATCGTACTGATAAGAGATTGTTCAGAAGCGATATATTTTGCGATCACAAGTCCCATTGCAGCGGTAAATACTGCAGATACGGAAGCCTGTGCATTTTTTCTGAGTGCATTTAATGCATCTGAATCAAGTGCAAACTCTTTTTCATACCATCCCTGAACCGGTGTATCCTTCGTTGTATCCGGCATTGGTGTGCTGTCTGTTTCGCATCCATCAAGGAGATGTGCCCAGTATTCTTTTGCCTTCTGGTAATGATCTGTCTGTGTCAGAACCTGTTCTTCTGCTGCGAAGTCATATACGGTAAAGCTTTCCTGCGGAATCTCTTTTCCAAGATAAGCTTCAACGATCTCACGGTTAAATGTCTGAAGAGAAGCTCCATCAAAGATACAGTGATGGATATCATAAAAGAAGTATCTTGCTGAATCTGTTACATAGATTTCAAATCTTGATAAACATTCTTTATCCATCTGGAATGGTCTTACCAGCTGGCTTCTGATCTTTGTAAACTCTTCGTCGCTTACATGGTATTCTCTGACGCCTGCGCCTGCACCGTGTTCCATAACAATCATACCATTTTCATCTGTTACGATTCTGGTATCCAGTCCCGGATGTGCTGCGATTACGGTTTCTACTGCTTTCTTTAACTGTTCTGTATCTGTATTATCTTGTAATACACAAAGATAAGGAAGGTTATAAGTTGTTCTTTCTGGAAATGCATTGCATTCCAGGTAGATTCCCATCTGTGTTTTTGATAATGTATTCTGTACTGTGTTCTGTACGGTGTTCATTTTATATTTCCTCCGATTAGTCTCTCTTATTATCTATTGTCTTGAGGTATATAATCAGTTACCTCAGGTCTTGTTTTTTTCGTTGTTACGCAGGATAAGATATACTCTCCATTCTGTAATCTTTGTGTATATCCATACCATTCATTTCCCTGCCATCTCACTGGTTTATTCTGCAGAAATGGCAGTACTTCGCTCTCTTTGACCGGCAGGTGAAGTCCTTCGCCTACCGCTTTTGCAAGACTTTCTTTTAAAGTCCAGATTTCAAAAAATCTCTCTTTGTTATCCTTGATATATTCTATCTCGTTTTTTGTGAAGACCTGAGAACAGATATCCATATAGTCCTTATCTGTCTGTTCAATATCCACTCCGATCGGGGTATCATCTGTTGCAAGAACAACTGACGAACCACCATGTGAAAGTGAAAAGAAGGAATTACCGTGGGTATAAGGCTTTCCATATTCATTATACCAGATATCGTTCTCTTCCAGTCTCGTTAATTCACGTAACAGTACGCCTGCACCGATGCATCGCGCCCGGTCTTCTTTGAATCGATATCTCTGTGCTTTTTCATATCTTGCCGGGAAATGTCTCTTTACACTCTCTGTCAGGGCACTATTTACTTCTTCTATATTCATACAATATATATGTGGCAAGGTTTTCTTCATCTCTTTTCTTTACAGCCCATACACAATGTCAACATTGTGATATCATCATTTTGCTCTGCACCTTCTGTAAATGTCTTAAGGTCTTTTAGAATTTCCGGTATCGTCACATCTCTGTTATCATTTAAGATCTGTTCCAGTTTTTCCTGGCCGAAAAATTCATTCTTTTTATTTAATGCCTCGGTGACACCGTCTGTATATAACAGGATCGTTTCGTTTTCACCGATATTTACCACTGCATCTTCATATTCTTCATCTTTAAATATTCCGGCAAGGAGTCCGCCTGCCTCTGTCAGGGCTTCCGCCTTTTCTGCTATTTTATAAGGTGGGTTGTGTCCTGCGTTGGCATATGTCAGTGTGTGTTCCCTGGCATCCAGGATTCCTACAAACAATGTGACGAACATTCGGTTTGGATTGTTGTCGACCAGATCGTTATTGATTGCGCCAAGCGCCTTTGCAGGTGAAGTGCAGTTTTTCAGATTATACTTGATCGCGCTGACTGTGTTTGCCATAAAGAGTGCTGCGCTTATGCCTTTGCCGGATACATCTCCGATGGCAAAAGCCAGACGATTTTCATCCAGTCGTTCGTAGTAATACAGGTCACCGCCTACGTTTTTTGCAGGCTCCATATATCCTGTTACTATGAAAGGTGATGCTGTGTAGGTTTCTTTTGGAAGCAGGCCTTTCTGAATATCGGATGCAATCTTAATCTCAGCAAGATTTTTCTGCGATTCTCTCTCATAATCTTTGACACATTCAACATAATTCTTTATATCGCATGCCATCTGGTTAAAGTGCTGTGCTACGTTAGCACGTTCATCACAGCCTTTTATTGCCAATGGTTCAAAAGTCATATGACCATTCTGAACGAAGTGACTCATGTGATCACTCAGCTTCTGAAATGGTACAACAGCAATCTGTCTGATAATGATTCCAACCAGAACCACATAAGCTAATAAAAGAACAGCTGTCATAATAAACTGGTGGATGATCATATGTCGGAGGTTGGAAGCAATGCTGGTTGTCTTGACATTACAGCCAATCATGATACGGTGTACCTCGCCTGTCTTTTCGTTCACAACGTCCATTCCGCGAATGAAGGACTTTACAGTTCCGACTCTTGCTTTATAGAACGTGCTGGTTTCTTCTTTTTCTTTCTTTATGATCTTCATCTCATCTTTATTCAGATTGCAGATATATGAATAGTCATTCAGCCCTTTTACATGCAGTTCATCTTCTGTCACAAGTACCAGAACATCACACTGATTACTGTCATCTTTATTCTTCTGTGCGATGTAAAACATATCCAGGACGTCGTTTTCACAGAGCTTTTGGATATCCTTTCCAAAGTCATGTAATTTATCCGGAGCATCTTCGGATTCATTGACATAATCCTCAATACAATCATCTCCACAGAGAGTTGTAATATTCATAATGTTTCTATAATGTTCTTTCAGACTGTTCTTTGCGAATTCACTGGCATAAATCCAGGAAAAGACCAATGCACATACTGACAAAAGCAACAGAATCAGTGAAGTCTTCAGACTTAATGAACGTTTGATTTTATTTACCATAGCCATCCCTTATTTCTAAGATTTTATACTGAGAGGTTAAACGATATAGTTTTCGGAAATATGAGAAAAACATTAACCTAATCATAAAATTGAATATATGAAACTTGCTTGACGCATTGTTGAATTGGGGGTTAGTATAATTAAAATAAGAAGGAGGAAATTTCTATGTTTCTTTATAATTCTGCAAGCAGAAAAAGAGAAGAGTTTGTCCCTAATGACCCTTCTCTTGTAAAAATGTATACTTGCGGCCCTACCGTATATCATTTTGCACATATCGGTAACCTGCGTTCTTATATCATGGAAGATATACTTGAGAAGACCCTGAGAAGAAGTTATCCTGTGAAGCGTGTTATGAATATCACTGATGTTGGTCATCTTACATCAGATGCAGATGAGGGTGAAGATAAGATGCTTAAAGGTGCTCGTCGTGAGCACAAGACAGTTATGGAGATTGCTCAGTTCTATACTGATGCTTTCTTTTCTGATTGTGAGAAGCTTAATATTAAGAGACCGGATGTTGTGGAACCTGCAACCAATTGTATCGATGATTTTATACATATCATCGAAACTCTTCTTGAAAAAGGCTATGCTTATATTTCAGGTGGCAATGTATATTTTGATACTTCTAAGCTGGATAATTATTACATCTTCAATGATTTTAATCCTGAAGACCTTGCGGTAGGTGTACGTGAGGGTGTTGAAGAGGATACTAACAAGCGTTCTGCGAATGACTTTGTACTTTGGTTCACAAAAAGTAAATTTGAAGATCAGGCTCTGAAATGGGATTCGCCATGGGGCGTAGGTTATCCAGGTTGGCATATTGAATGTACCGGTATCTCCCTTAAGCATTTAGGTGAAAACCTCGACATTCATTGTGGTGGTATCGATAATGCCTTCCCTCATCATACGAATGAGATCGCTCAGTCTGAGAGCTACACCGGTCACAAGTGGTGTAATTACTGGATGCATGTATACCACTTAAATACTGACAGTGGAAAGATGAGTAAAAGTAAGGGAGAATTCCTCACGGTATCCCTTCTGGAAGAAAAGGGCTATGATCCTTTGGTATATCGTTTCTTCTGTCTGCAGAGCCATTATCGTAAATCCCTCGTATTTACCTGGGAAAACCTGGATAATGCGCAGCTCGCTTATAATAAACTCATTGCAAAGATTGCAGCGCTCAAGCCGGAAGACGGTGAAGTTGACCTCGATGCATATGCCGCATTGAAAGCTCGTTTTACAACAGCTATGGATAACGACATTAACACATCGCTTGGCATTACCGCACTGTATGACGTTCTGAAAGCCAAAACGAATGATGCTACCCGCCTGTAT
>JAZLLO010000020.1:0-45335 GCA_045598185.1 Marvinbryantia sp. | reverse complement strand
ACTTTTTCCTGCATTTTTACCTCTCGGCTTCCGCCACAATACCTATATATAAACTATAGTTTAAATCACTAAATAAACGCTGTCGAATCTACAGTAAGTTAAATTCTAGCATACTGATTTGTGTAATACAATTAGCATTTTGCAGTTTTAAATATATGTAAAAAAAGAAACACATTTTGAACACATCTTTATGGATTTTGCAAAAAAAGCCGCATGCACCTGAGTGCATGCGGCCTGTAATTTTGTTGATTTTGATTATTCAACTACATCAGCTGAAAGATCGTATTCATCAATTTCTGTACTTTCATCGATGATCGGCTTTTCTTCTTCTGCTTCCGCCTCTAAAAGAGCTGCCTGTGCTGCGAGCTTTTCTTCGATTGCTGCATCTGTATTCAGCTTAACATTTCTGTAGCGCTTCATACCGGTTCCGGCTGGGATCAGTTTACCAATGATTACGTTCTCCTTGAGACCGATCAGTGGATCTACCTTGCCGTTGATAGCTGCTTCCGTAAGAACCTTTGTTGTCTCCTGGAAGGATGCTGCAGAAAGGAATGAGTTTGTAGCAAGTGCTGCCTTGGTGATACCAAGGATGATCTGCTTACCAACTGCCGGTTCCTTGCCTTCAGCAAGAAGAGCCTTATTAACTTTATTGAATTCAGAAACGTTTACTGTTACGCCTGGCAGGAAGTTTGAATCACCAACTTCATCGATACGGATCTTCTGAAGCATCTGGCGAACGATAACTTCGATGTGCTTATCGTTGATTTCTACACCCTGGAGACGGTATACACGCTGAACTTCGTTCATGATGTAATCCTGTACATCCTTAACATCAAGGATACGTAAGATATCATGTGGATTGATTGGACCGTCTGTAAGTCTTTCACAAGCCTGAACATGTACAACTTCGCCTTCCTGAATCTTTGTTGTTGTTCCGTAAGGGATAAGGTAAGCCTTTTCTCTGCCTTCTGCATCGGTAACAACGATTTCCTTCTTATTTTTGTTGATACGTACTTCAGCATCGCCTTCGAAGTCAGAAACAATTGCAACACCCTTTGGTTTACGAGCTTCGAAAAGTTCTTCAACTCTAGGAAGACCCTGTGTGATGTCGTCACCGGCAACACCACCAGTATGGAATGTTCTCATTGTAAGCTGTGTACCAGGTTCACCGATTGACTGAGCAGCAATGATACCAACTGATTCACCTACCTGAACAGGTTCACCTGTTGCAAGGTTCGCACCATAACACTTCGCACATACACCAAGATGTGACTTACATGTAAGTACAGTACGGATCTTAATCTTCTGGAATGGTTCACCATTCTCATCAACTCCGGCTGACATGATCTTTGCAGCACGTTTTGGAGTGATCATATGGTTTGCCTTAACGATAACATTGCCATCTTTATCAGTAATTGTACGGCAGGAAAATCTTCCTGTGATACGTTCCTGTAAGCTTTCAATCTCTTCCTTACCGTCACGGAGTGCTTTTACTTCCATACCTGGAGCATCTTTGCCTTCACAGCAATCTGTTTCACGAATGATCAGATGCTGAGATACGTCAACCAGACGTCTTGTTAAGTAACCAGAATCGGCTGTACGAAGCGCTGTATCGGAAAGACCTTTACGAGCACCGTGAGCTGACATGAAGTATTCCAGTACGTCAAGACCTTCACGGAAGTTTGACTTGATTGGAAGCTCGATTGTATGACCTGTTGTATCGGCCATAAGTCCACGCATACCGGCAAGCTGTTTGATCTGTTTATCAGAACCACGGGCACCTGAGTCAGCCATCATGAAGATGTTGTTGTACTTATCAAGTCCGCCAAGCAGAGCCTTTGTAAGTGCATCGTCAGTGTTCTTCCATGTTTCTACAACTTCTTTGTAACGTTCTTCTTCTGTGATAAGACCTCGCTTGAAGTTTCTTGTAATCTTATCTACTGTATCCTGTGCGTCAGCGATCATCTGTGGCTTCTGTGGAGGTACAGTCATATCGGAAATGGATACTGTCATTGCAGCTCTTGTTGAATACTTGTAACCCATAGCCTTGATGTTATCAAGTACTTCAGCTGTCTTTGTTGCTCCGTGTGTATTGATAACTTTCTGAAGGATCTGTTTCAGTCCCTTCTTACCAACATGGAAATCAACCTCAAGTAACAGTTCATTCTCTTCTTTACTACGATCTACAAAACCGAGATCCTGTGGGAGGATTTCGTTGAAGATAAATCTACCTAATGTAGATGCAACTACTGCTGTCTTTTCTACCCCGTTCACAACCTTTGTTACACGAACATTGATCTTGCTCTGAAGCTTGATTACACCGTTCTCATAAGCAAGGATTGCTTCATTGAGGTTCTTGAAGAACTTACCTTCACCGATTTCTCCAGGTCTTTCCTGTGTCAGGTAGTAAATACCAAGGACCATATCCTGTGAAGGAACGGCTACAGGACCACCATCAGATGGCTTCAGTAAGTTGTTTGGTGATAACAGTAAGAATCTGCATTCTGCCTGTGCTTCAACGGACAGTGGAAGATGAACAGCCATCTGGTCACCATCGAAGTCGGCGTTGAACGCTGTACATACCAGTGGATGAAGCTTGATAGCCTTACCCTGTACCAGGATTGGTTCGAATGCCTGGATACCAAGTCTGTGCAGTGTCGGGGCACGGTTTAACATAACCGGGTGCTCTTTAATTACCTGTTCAAGAACATCCCAAACCTGTGGCTCAAGTCTTTCTACCATCTTCTTTGCATTCTTAATGTTGTGTGATGTTCCATTTGCAACAAGTTCTTTCATAACGAATGGTTTGAAGAGCTCGATTGCCATCTCCTGTGGAAGACCACACTGGTAGATCTTTAATTCAGGACCAACTACGATAACGGAACGACCAGAATAGTCAACTCGTTTACCAAGAAGGTTCTGACGGAAACGTCCTGATTTACCTTTCAGCATATCAGAAAGGGACTTCAGCGGTCTGTTACCAGGACCTGTTACCGGACGTCCTCTACGTCCATTATCGATAAGAGCATCTACAGATTCCTGCAGCATTCTCTTTTCGTTACGAACGATGATATCTGGAGCACCCAGTTCAAGAAGTCTTTTCAGACGGTTATTTCTATTAATAATACGACGATACAGATCATTTAAGTCTGATGTTGCAAAACGACCACCATCTAGCTGTACCATAGGACGGATATCTGGTGGGATTACTGGTACAACAGTAAGTACCATCCATTCTGGTTTATTGCCAGATTCACGGAATGCTTCTACAACTTCAAGTCTCTTAACGATTCTTGCGCGCTTCTGACCAGAAGATTCCTGAAGCTGTGCTGTCAGTTCTTCTGCTTCTTTTTCTACATCGATTGCTTCAAGGAGTTCCTTGATTGCTTCTGCACCCATACCTACACGGAATGCATCTGTACCATATGCTTCAACTGCTTCCTGATATTCCTTTTCAGTAAGCACCTGCTTGTACATCAGGTTAGTATTACCGCCATCAAGAACGATGTAGTTTGCGAAGTATAATACCTTTTCCAGAATACGTGGTGATAAGTCAAGCATCAGACCCATTCTGGAAGGGATACCCTTAAAATACCAGATATGAGATACTGGTGCAGCAAGCTCAATGTGACCCATACGTTCTCTTCGAACGCTTGACTTTGTAACCTCAACGCCACAACGATCGCAGACAACACCTTTATAACGGATCTTTTTATACTTACCGCAATGGCATTCCCAGTCCTTGCTAGGACCGAAAATGCGTTCGCAGAATAAACCATCTTTTTCTGGTTTTAAGGTTCTATAGTTAATGGTTTCCGGCTTCTTTACTTCGCCGCGGGACCATTCTCTGATTTTTTCAGGAGATGCCAATCCAATTTTGATCGCATCAAAAGCGATTGGCTGGTATGTTTCATTATTTGTTGCTTCTGCCATGAATGGTTCCCTCCTTATTCATCAATATCATCAAAGTTGTCATCATACTCATCCATGAACTCTTCAAAATCTGTATCATCTTCTTCAACGTCCTCAATTCCGTCCTGCTCTACAGACTGTGTTGTGAATCCATGTTTGCCGAATGATTCATCTTCTCTCTTATAGTTCCTGCTGTCACCTTCCAGAATACGTCTGAAATCTGTCTCACCATAATCAACAGTTTCCATAATCTGTACTTCTTCCTGGTTTTCGCCAAGAACCTTAACATCCAGGGCCAGTGCCTGAAGTTCCTTAAGCATTACCTTGAATGATTCCGGAACACCTGGTTCAGGGATATTCTCACCCTTGATAATTGCTTCGTAAGTCTTAACTCGTCCTACAACGTCATCGGACTTCACTGTCAGGATCTCCTGCAGTGTATATGATGCACCGTAAGCTTCCAGTGCCCAAACTTCCATCTCACCGAAACGCTGACCACCGAACTGAGCTTTACCACCCAGAGGCTGCTGTGTTACTAATGAGTAAGGACCTGTTGAACGGGCATGGATCTTATCATCTACCAGATGATGGAGTTTCAGGTAGTGCATGTGACCGATTGTTACAGGAGAATCGAAGAACTCACCTGTTCTACCATCACGAAGTCTTACCTTACCATCTCTTGAGAGTGGTACACCCTTCCAAAGTTCTCTGTGATCTCTGTTCTCATACAGGAAATCAAGTACTTCAGGAAGTAATTCCTCACCATGTTTTTCCTTGAACTCTTCCCATGTAAGGTTAACGTAATCGTTAGCAAGATCCAGAGTATCCATAATATCATTTTCGTTTGCACCATCGAATACAGGAGTAGAGATGTTGAAGCCAAGTGCTTTTGCTGCAAGGCTTAAGTGAATCTCAAGGACCTGACCAATGTTCATACGTGAAGGTACACCCAGAGGATTCAGTACGATATCCAGCGGACGACCATTAGGAAGGAATGGCATATCTTCTACAGGAAGTACTCGTGAAACTACACCCTTGTTACCATGACGACCAGCCATCTTATCACCTACAGAGATCTTTCTCTTCTGAGCGATATAGATACGTACTGCCTGGTTAACACCTGGAGAAAGTTCATCGCCATTCTCTCTAGTAAATACTTTCGCATCTACTACGATACCATATTCACCGTGTGGTACCTTAAGAGATGTATCTCTTACTTCACGGGCTTTTTCACCAAAGATTGCACGAAGAAGTCTCTCTTCTGCTGTCAGCTCTGTCTCTCCCTTAGGAGTAACCTTACCAACAAGGATATCACCTGCACGAACTTCTGCACCGATACGGATAATACCTCTTTCATCAAGATTCTTCAGTGCATCATCACCAACACCTGGTACATCTCTTGTGATCTCTTCAGGTCCGAGCTTAGTATCTCTGGCTTCAGCTTCATATTCTTCAATATGAACAGATGTATAAACATCGTTCATAACAAGTCTTTCACTTAACAGAACCGCATCCTCGTAGTTATAACCTTCCCAGGTCATGAAACCGATCAGAGGGTTCTTACCAAGAGCGATCTCACCGTTTGCTGTAGATGGACCGTCAGCAATAACCTGACCTGCTTCTACGCGATTGCCCTTGAATACGATTGGCTTCTGATTGTAACAGTTGCTCTGGTTACTTCTGAGGAACTTTGTAAGATGATATTCATCTCTCTGTCCATCATCTGTCTTGATAACAATCTCTTTTGATGTAACGATATCAACAATACCAGCACGCTTAGCAACAACACATACACCCGAGTCAACAGCTGCTTTTGTCTCCATACCTGTTCCTACTGCAGGTGCTTCTGTAGTAAGAAGCGGAACGGCCTGACGCTGCATGTTAGATCCCATCAGCGCACGGTTCGCATCATCGTTCTGAAGGAATGGGATAAGTGCTGTAGCAACTGAGAATACCATCTTAGGAGATACGTCCATGTAATCAAACATAGAACGTTCATATTCCTGAGTTTCTTCTCTATAACGACCAGATACGTTCTTACGAACAAAATATCCTTCAGCATCAAGCTGTTCGTTCGCCTGTGCTACATGGTAGTTATCTTCTTCATCTGCTGTCATGTAAACAACTTCATCTGTAACGCGTGGATTCTTAGGATCACTCTTATCGATCTTACGATATGGTGCTTCTACAAAACCATACTGGTTGATTCTTGCATAACAAGCAAGTGAGTTGATAAGACCGATGTTCGGTCCTTCCGGTGTCTCAATAGGACACATTCTTCCGTAGTGTGAGTAGTGTACGTCTCGTACCTCGAATCCGGCTCTGTCTCGTGAAAGACCACCAGGACCAAGTGCTGAAAGACGTCTCTTATGTGTTAACTCACCCAGAGGGTTATTCTGATCCATGAACTGTGACAGCTGTGAAGATCCGAAGAACTCTTTTACTGCTGCAGTTACCGGCTTAATATTAATCAGGGACTGTGGAGAAATGCCTTCAAGATCCTGTGTTGTCATTCTTTCACGAACAACTCTTTCCAGTCTTGAAAGACCGATACGGTACTGGTTCTGAAGAAGTTCACCTACAGCACGGATACGTCTGTTGCCAAGGTGGTCAATATCATCATCGTTACCGATACCATATTCAAGATGCATATTGTAGTTAATTGATGCAAAGATATCTTCTTTTGTGATATGCTTTGGAATCAGTTCGTGAATATCACGCTTAATCGCATCTTTAATATCTTCAATATCATCATTCTCATCCAGAATACGTTTCAGTTCCGGATAGAATACTAATTCTGCAACACCAAGTTCTCTTGCTTCTTCGTCTGTGATATCAACATACTTCTTGATATCAACCATTAAACTGGAAAGAACCTTTACAATACGTTCTTCCGTCTGGATCATTACGAATGGAACAGCTGCATCCTGGATCTCATCTGCAATCTCACGAGTAACTTTTGTTCCTGCTTCTGCAATGATCTCACCTGTAGATGTATCTACTACATCCTCTGCAAGTGCAAATCCTGCAATACGGTTGCGAAGCATCAGTTTCTTGTTGAATTTATAACGTCCGACTTTTGCAAGATCATATCTTCTTGCATCGAAGAACATTGCATTGATCAGGCTTTCTGCGCTTTCCACTGCAAGTGGCTCACCTGGACGAATCTTCTTATACAGTTCAAGGAGACCTTCTTTGTAATTTGTTGAAACGTCTTTTGTCAGAGTAGCCAGCATCTTTGGTTCTTCGCCAAAGTATTCAAGAATCTCTGCGTTTGTGCTGATTCCGAGTGCACGAATAAGTACTGTTACCGGAACCTTTCTTGTTCTATCTACGCGGACATAAAATACATCATTGGAATCAGTCTCATACTCTAACCATGCTCCACGGTTCGGAATCACAGTAGATGAGAATAATCTTTTACCAAGCTTATCATGAGCAATACCATAATAAATACCTGGTGAACGTACTAACTGGCTAACGATTACTCGTTCAGCACCGTTAATTACAAAAGTACCTGTGGCAGTCATTAACGGAAGGTCACCCATAAAGATCTCATGTTCATTGATCTCATCAGTTTCTCTGTTATGAAGACGTACTTTTACTTTTAAAGGTGCTGCGTATGTAGCATCTCTTTCTTTACATTCTTCAATAGAGTACTTGCGATCTTCTTCACAAAGCTTGAAGTCCACAAATTCAAGACTAAGCTTTTCGCTGTAGTCACGGATTGGTGAGATATCATCAAATACTTCGTACAGACCTTCGTCAAGGAACCACTGGTAGGAGTCTTTCTGAACTTCGATCAGATTAGGCATCTCAAGAACTTCTTTCTGTCTTGAGTAACTCATTCGGAAACTATTGCCGTTTGTAATAGGACGTATCCTGTTTTTCTCCATATGACGTTTTCACCCCTGTCTTTCTATATAAAAATGTGCAACCTATGATTGAATTTCTCATCATATTGACGAAAAATCCAATTGGGCATAACTTACCCATAGCCACACTGTCACATAATAGTGCAAACTATATAATAGCGCAAATATTTTTTCATGTCAAACAATTTTTTCTACTTTTTTCATAAAAAAAGAAGAGACTTTTTATGCCTCTTCTCCAATAAGTCTTTTCGATTCTTTTACATCTTTATTGCAGTTTCCAACGCAACCTTCATCATATTGGTAAAGGTATTCTGTCTTTCTTCAGCAGTTGTCGCTTCTCCCGTCACAATATGATCCGATACTGTGAAAATTCCCAGTGCTTTCACGCCTGCACGAACTGCTTCGCAATACAGTGCATAGCTTTCCATTTCAATGCCAAGAACTCCCATGTTCTTCCACAGCTTCCATTCCGGTGTTTCTGTATAGAAAAGATCGCTGGAAAGAATATTACCTACGATATGTGGATAACCTTCTTTTTCTGCTACTTCTACAGCTGTTTTCAACAATGTGTAATCCGAAATCGCGCTGAATGTTCCAGGAAGTTGATACTGATGTGCATAATTACTGTCTGTACATGCACCCTGCGCAATAATGATCGAACCGACCTGTGCACGTTCATCAATGCCTCCGCAGGAACCAACACGAATAAGATTCTTTACCCCATAGAAATGGATCAGCTCATGACTGTAGATTCCAATGGATGGCATACCCATACCAGTACCCATTACAGAAACTCTTTTTCCTTTATACGTTCCTGTGTATCCAAGCATATTTCTTACATCATTAAACTGTACTACATCCGTCAGAAACTTCTCTGCAATAACCTTTGCACGAAGCGGATCACCCGGAAGCAGAACACTCTCCGCAATATCTCCCATATTCGCTTTGTTATGTGGTGTTGCCATTGCATCATCCCCCTTTATCGTTCTTTCATTTCTTTCATGTTAGCATTTCGGAAAACATCCGTCAATAACACGAAAAAAGAGCAGGAGAATTTCTCCTGCTCTTGATGACTTTAATCTTAAATCCAGAGGTGTAAAATTATTTAAGAGTAACTTTAGCGCCTTCAGCCTCGATCTTAGCTTTGAGTTCTTCAGCTTCTGCCTTAGAGATAGCTTCCTTGATTACCTTTGGAGCGCCATCTACAACTTCTTTAGCTTCCTTAAGACCAAGACCTGTTACTTCACGAACAACCTTGATAACTTTAACTTTGTTTGGACCTACTTCTGTAAGTTCTACGTCGAATTCATCCTTTTCTTCAGCTGCTTCTGCAGGACCTGCTGCTGCAACTACAACACCTGCTGCTGCAGATACACCAAATTCTTCTTCACATGCTTTTACAAGTTCGTTTAATTCTAATACTGAAAGCTCTTTGATAGCTTCAATAAATTCAGCTGTTGTTAATTTTGCCATTTTATTATCCTCCATTATATATGATATTCTAATAAGTTTGTCAGGCTACGCTGACATCAATTCTTTTGAGTAGTCGCCGATTATTCTGCGTCCTTCTCTGCAATCTGTTTGATAACACGAGCGAAGTTTGCAATTGGTGACTGCATGCTTCCAAGAAGTCTTCCAAGAAGTACTTCTCTTGATGGAACTTCTGCCAGAGCCTGAATGCCCTTCTCATCGTAATATCCGCCTTCAACCACACCTGCTACAAGCTCAAGAGCTTTAACTGTCTTAGCATGTTTAGCAATGATTCTGATTGGAGCTGTTGCGTCTTCCTTACAGATAGCAACTGCGTTTGGTTTTTCAAGATGTTTCTCTAAAGCCTCAAATTCAGTTCCTGCGAAAGCACGTTTCATCATTGTGTTCTTGTATACCTTGTACACAATACCTGCTTCTCTCATCTCTTTACGAAGAGCTGTATCCTGTTCTACTGTGATACCACTGTAGTTAACCAGAACAACTGACTGAGCGCCTTCGATCTTCTCGCTGATCTCTGCAACGATAGGCTGCTTTAATTCAACTTTTGCCATGAATGGTGCACCTCCTTTATAGATTTAAGTGTACCGCCGTCCGAACTCTATAGAATAAAAAATCTCTCTGAACAACAGAGAGACACATAAATCATTCCACTTAGAAATTCTTTACTCCTCGGCAGGCGTTTTAACCCTTATGCCTTACGGCACCTGCTGTCTTCGGCAGTTCTTTAACACCTTATCACAAGAATAAATAATTGTCAATAACTATTTTAAAAATTTAAAATTATAAAAGAACCCGGAGCAAAATGCTCCGGGTCTGGATGAGCTTTTTAATCTTAAACAAATTTAGCTGTGTTAAGCTTAACGCCAGGTCCCATTGTAGAAGTGATTGTAACACTCTTAAGGAACTGACCCTTAACTGCTGCTGGTCTTGCTTTAATAATTGCTCCCATAAGCGTCTGGAAGTTGTCGCTAAGTTTTTCTTCTGTGAAAGAAGCTTTTCCGATTGGCACATGGATGATGTTTGTCTTATCTAATCTGTATTCAATCTTACCAGCTTTGATATCGTTGATAGCTTTTGTTACATCCATTGTAACTGTACCAGCTTTTGGGTTTGGCATTAAGCCCTTTGGACCGAGTACACGACCAAGACGACCTACAACACCCATCATATCTGGTGTAGCAACAACTACATCAAAATCTAACCAGCCTTCGTTCTGGATCTTTGGAATCAGTTCTTCTGCTCCAACATAATCTGCACCAGCTGCTGCTGCTTCATCAGCCTTTGCATTCTTAGCGAATACAAGTACACGAACAGTTTTACCTGTACCGTGTGGAAGAACTACAGCACCACGGATCTGCTGATCCGCGTGACGTCCATCACAACCTGTTCTGATATGAACTTCGATTGTTTCATCAAATTTAGCTACTGCATTTTTCTTTACAAGGCTGATAGCTTCAGCTGTTTCGTAAAGGCTTAAACGGTCAAATGCTTTAACCGCTTCACTATATCTTTTTCCTCTTTTCATATTAAATAACCTCCTGGTGGTATTCGCGGGAATTGCCCTCCCACTCTATCGTCAATTTAGTCTTCTACTGTGATACCCATAGATCTTGCTGTACCAGCGATCATGCTCATAGCTGCTTCTACGCTACCTGCATTAAGGTCTGGCATCTTAAGTTCAGCGATTTCGCGGATCTTATCCTTGCTGATCTTAGCTACTTTTGTCTTGTTAGGTACACCTGAACCAGACTTGATGTTGCAAGCCTTCTTAAGAAGAACTGCTGCTGGTGGAGTCTTTGTTACGAAGCTGAAACTTCTGTCTGCATATACAGTGATAACTACTGGGATGATAAGATCACCCTTATCAGCTGTTCTTGCGTTGAACTCTTTTGTAAACTGAACGATGTTAACACCATGCTGACCAAGTGCTGGACCAACTGGTGGAGCTGGTGTTGCTTTGCCAGCAGGAATCTGTAATTTAATATAACCTGTAACTTTCTTTGCCATAATTAAGGCACCTCCTTGTGGTATTGTCGGGGGATTTCCCTCCCACGGTCACTGTCTGCGAATTGACAGCAACTTGTTTTACAATTTCTGAATATCTGTGAAACTTATCTCTACCGGTGTTTCACGACCGAACAGCTCAACATTGATTGTAACGATCCTCTTACTTTCGTTAATGTTCTGAATGACACCAACTGTATCCTTCCAGATACCTTCGATAACACTAACTGAATCACCAACTTCAAAGTCGATCGCCACATTGTCAGTCTTAATTCCCAACGGTCTCATCTCTTCTTCAGTAAGCGGAACAGGTTTTGATCCAGGACCAACAAATCCGGTAACGCCTCTGGTATTTCTTACGACATACCATGTATCGTCGTTCATTACCATATTCAGAAGAACGTATCCTGGAAACATCTTTTTCTGTACTACCTTAAGAACACCGTTCTTAATTTCTTCCACATCCTGAAGAGGTACTCGTACCTCCAGAATCTGATCTTCCAGATGTCTGTTTTCAATTGTTTTCTCAATATTAGCTTTTACCTTGTTCTCATATCCTGAGTAGGTATGCACTACATACCAGTTTGCTTCTGACATACGATCACCTTGTCCTTACTTAATAAAGAAATTAATACCGTACTGTACAATACTATCAACGATTGCAATAATCACACCAAGTACTATGGAAACTACTGTAACTGCAGCTGTTTCTTTTACAAGATCATCCTTGTTAGGCCAGATAATCTTATTGAACTCAGCCTTCAGTCCGTCTGACCAACTCTGCATCGGAGCTTTATCATTCTTCTTAGATTTGTCTCCCATGTTCGTCTCCTTCTACAATGAACTAATTATTTAGTTTCTTTGTGATTAGTGTGTTTCTTGCAGAATCTACAGTACTTCTTTGTTTCCATTCTGTCTGGATGATTCTTTTTCTCTTTTGTAGTGTTGTAATTTCGCTGTTTACATTCTGTGCATGCCAATGTGATTCTAGTGCGCACAACTTCCACCTCGCTCTCAAACTTGTTTTAGTTGATAGCCCGCGACGACTATCATTTTTAGGCATAAAAAAAAGACCTACTTCCATTCGCTCGTATAGAATAGCATACTGCAAATGATTACGTCAAGCCTTTTTTCTTTTATTCATTTTTATTTTCGCCTGTTTTCACTGAATACGCAGTTCTTCCCGTCTGTTCAGGATATTTTCTGCTACCACCAGATCCTCTGGTGTCGTTATCTTGATATTATCATAAGACCCCATAACAAGTTTCACTTTTGCAAATCCCAGACTTTCCACTATCATAGAGTCATCTGTTACGCCTGCCATATCCCCTTTTCGTATCTCTTCATGTGCTTTTCGGATCATCTCCAGTGAAAAGACCTGCGGAGTCTGAATATTCCAGAGTGTGCTTCTGTCCGGTGTACTTACTACAAACCCATCTTTATCTGAAATCTTAATTGTGTCCTTGGAAGGGACAGCAGTAACGACTGCATGATGTTTCTTTACCTCCATCAGACATTCCCTAAGAATCCTGTCATCCACAAATGGTCTGGCACCGTCATGGATATAGACATACGCCCCATCCTCACAACACTTCAGCCCTTCATAAACAGAATCATATCGTTCTTTCCCGCCAGCTATAACATGTTTCACCTTCTTAAGCTGATATTTTTCTACTATCTCTTTTTCGCAGTATGTGATATTATCTTCCCCTGTTACCAGAATGATCTCCTGAATCTCACTCATCCTTTCAAAGCACTTCAAAGAGTATGCTACGATCGGATGCCCTTCAATATGAAGAAATTGTTTCGGGATATTACCTCCCATTCTTTTTCCCTGTCCTGCTGCCAGAACAATGGCTGTACATTTATCCATTTTCATCTTCCTTTGCTTTTTTCAGAAATGCACGAACCGCATCCAGCTGCTTAAGTGCATCTCTTCTTCCAAGATCATAAACTTCCTTTAACTTCACAGGATCGGTCTCTGTTCTTGACATTGTGATCGGCTCACTTGGACGAATGATCAGTGCTTCCCCTTTTTTCTCCAGTGATTCAGCAAGCTGTACCTGTTCATTATACTGAATGTGCCTCTGCTTCATCACTCTTGCTACCGATGGATACTTTCTCAGTACGATGCGGAATAACAGATTCATCTTTCCTGGTTTCTTACGATAAGTCTTATCTCTTGTCAGTATAATGATATTCCTCTCATAGCCGGCATTCTGGAAAAAGCGAATCGGAATAGAATCAGCAATCCCACCATCGAGGAGCTTAAATCCATCCACTTCAACAATATTGGAAACCAATGGCATAGAAGCGGATGCGCGGAACCATTCCAGATCCGTCTCCTGTCCATCTGTACATCTGTGGTAAACTGGGTTACCTGTTTCCACATCCGTTGCTACTACATAGAAATCTACCGGATTCTTTTCAAATGTTTCCGTATCAAACGGATCCAGATGATATGGAATCTGACGATAACAAAAGTCTCTATTATAAAAATCTCCGGTCTTCAGAAGTGAACGTATTCCTCCAAACTCAGGATTACGTGCATACTTACTGTTATATCGAAGTGTTCTTCCAATCTGACGTGATTTATAATTACATCCAAACACCGCTCCTGCCGATACACCTATCATACCATCCACTTCAATATTCTGTTCCAGCATTACATCGAGAACACCTGCCGTATAAAGACCACGCATCGCTCCGCCTTCTAATATCAGTCCCGTCTTCATATTCCACCTCGTAATTTACTATTCAAAGTTACTTCAAAAAGGACGGAAACCACTATGGTTTCCGTCTTTCTATTCTTCTTTATTATCTTTTTTATCCGGAATTGCCCATTCCTGCATAATCTCGGACAAACGATCATACTTAAGGCCAAAGCCTTTATCAAATTCCTGCTTTTCCCAGGTTCCATACGGGAACCATATCTCAAGATAATCCTGAAATACCAGAATATCGGCTTTTCCCATAGCTTCCAGAATATCCGACTCTGTTACTGTCGTATCATCTCCTGCGCACAGAAAAGCTAATTCTTTCTGTATCTCTTCCCAGGTATCAGCCGTAAACAATTCTTTTGTTTCTATCTGCGTCCCATCTTCCCGGTCAAATATCCTTCCATCATAGCAGCATATCGTATCTCCGGTAAAATGATCCTGCTTTGGCAATGTCAGAGCCGTCAAAAATGCTACATATCTGTCCGTTCCCGCCGAAGGCATAACTTCCTGCAGTACCGTATGTGTTGTAAAACGCTCTCCTGATTCTGTGCAAGCGGAATAATCCTGATATGCTATCTTAAGCCTTTCATCTGTATCAAATGCATTCCCCTGATTCTCATAATAAGAAGCAACTACTTTTTGTGCCTGAGGTTCCATATCAGATAATCCCAGCAGACCTTTTTTCTCATTTCCAGGCTCCAGACTGATCTGTACAGAGGTCTGAAGCAGTGTAGTACCATCTTCCAGCTGAAAACGTGTCTGCTGCCCGGTTTCATCTTTCCACTGGGATACCCTGGTCCCATCCGGAAATATCAGATAGGCATCTCTGATCTGCGTCCACTTTTCAAATCCATGAATCTCTTCCTTTGGATTCTTCTTGCATCCGCTGAACAGCAAGAATATCAATGCTATATACAGAATCTGAACCGACTTCTTCTTTATCCTCTTCATTTAAAACTGAATCCGAAATTATACTAATGGCTTTCCTGTAAGAAGTTCATATGCCTGAAGATACTTTTCAATTGTCTTATTCACAATATCTTCCGGAAGTGTCCAGTCATTACCTGGATTGGCTTTCAGCCAGTCTCTTGCGAACTGCTTGTCAAAGGATGGCTGACTCTTTCCTGGTTCATATCCATCTGCCGGCCAGAATCTTGAGCTGTCAGGTGTAAGCATCTCATCACCGATTACGATATTGCCATTTTCATCAAGACCGAATTCAAACTTTGTATCTGCAATGATGATTCCACGTTCCAGAGCATATTCTGCACACTTTTTGTAAAGTGCAATTGTGTAATCACGAAGCTTTGAAGCATATTCTTCACCTTTTCCAGGGAAGCGTTTTTCAAGATAAGCTACGCTCTGTTCATAAGAGATATTCTCATCATGATCACCAATCTCAGCCTTTGTAGATGGTGTATAGATTGGTTCAGGCAGCTTATCTGATTCACGAAGTCCTTCCGGGAGCTTAATTCCACATACTTCGCCAGTCTTCTGATAGCTAGCCCAGCCGCTTCCTGTAATGTAACCACGAACGATACACTCTACCGGAAGCATCTCAAGCTTACGGCAAAGCATGCTGTTTCCATCATACTTTTCCTGTTGGAAGAATTCAGGCATATCTTTTACATCAACGGAAATCATGTGGTTTGGAAGGATGTCTTTTGTCAGGTCAAACCAGAACTTTGACATCTGTGTCAGTACAGTACCTTTCTTAGTTACAATATTGTTCAAGATAACATCGAAACAGCTGATTCTGTCTGTCGCTACCATGATCAGGCTTTCGCCATTATCATAAATCTCTCTTACTTTTCCTTCTTTAATTGGTTTCATAATGATTACTCCTTTTCATCCATTATTATAAGTCACATTATAACTATCTATCTCTGAAAAATGCAACATATATTAAGTTATATTGCACGGATCAGACCAAATACACCTGCACTTGCTGCTCCCATGATGATACCCGCCAGAATAACACCAAGAAGTGCCGCAATTACACTTTTCTTAAAATCAAGATTCAGAATACTTGCTGCCAAAGTTCCTGTCCATGCGCCGGTTCCAGGAAGTGGAATTCCAACAAACAAGAATAAAGCCACATAGGTACTTCTTCCTGCTTTTTCCAGTAATTTTTGTCCGCCCTTTTCACCTTTTTTCAGAAAGAAGGTAAAAAGACCGCCTATAATCGGCTTATCGGTACCCCATTCCAGTACTTTTCTTGCAAAGAAGAAAATAAACGGAACCGGAATCATATTCCCGATAATACATACGACATAAGCCCAGAACATCGGAAGACCGAAGCCTACTGCAAATGGAATTGCTGCTCTTAGTTCAAGCACCGGAATCATTGAAATAATAAATACCGTCAGAAAATGACCAAACATCTCTTATTCTCCTTTCATCCAATCGCTGACCATTATAATGGATAAGTATTGATTCTTCAAGTAAAAAATGGCACAGGAATCATTCCATTCCTGTGCCATTTTCCAAATACTCCCCTTTTACCAGTAACGTGAAGCACTTACCGGTGTATCATAATCATAATCGGAGATAATGATACCTTTATCTTCTGTAGCCGCATGTACAATCTGTCCGTCACCAATATACAGCGCTACATGACTGATTCCTCCGCCGTCAGAATAGAATAGAAGATCTCCCGGAAGAATATCGCTGGTGCTTACAGATTGTCCTCCATAAGACTGATCTGCTGCTACTCGTGCAAGGTCAATTCCGAAATTCGACATTACAGACTGGGTGAATCCGGAACAATCTGTTCCATTAGTCAGACTGGTTCCTCCATATACATATGGATTGCCTACGAACTGCACTGCATAATCTGCAATAGCCTGTCCACCTGTTCCATTCACATTACCATTGCCTGTTGATGCTTCATATCCATATTCATATCCTCCTGAAGAAGGCTCCTGATAATAATCCTTCTCTGTATCATCTTCTTCGTAATCATAATCCTGTTCAGAATCGTTTTCAGTATAATTATAATTCTGGTCTGATCCGGTTCCTTCATAATTATAGTTCTGGTCCAAATTTCCAGCTTCATAATCGTAGATCTGTTCAGAATCCCCTTCTTCATAATTATAATTCTGTTCAGGACTGCTTTCTTCATAATTATAATCTGGTTCAGAATCACTTCCAGCATAATCATAATCCTGTTCTGCTTCGCTTTCTTCATATACCTCTTCCTGTACATTAGAAGTTTCTTCGCTGCTCAGTTCCTGAACTGATCCGTCTTCTTCATATGCACCAATCTGTTCAGCAATGATTTCTGTGCTGACAGCTTCTTCATAATGCACTTCTTCCGAAATCGGTATACTCACCTGACTAAGTGCCGCTTCATCTACTACTTCTGCAACCGGATAATATGTTTTGTATCCGCAAAGAGAAGCATCAATATATCCTATCGAATCAGGTGCCAGTGCAACCTTCATCCATGCTCCTCCATTGTAATTCACTACTTCTACTTCCTGATTCTCTTTTACTACATCTATAATTCTGCTATCATCATCAGCTTTCGCACGTACATTCACGGCTTTTGGGTAGATGACTGCAACCTGATATCCAACTTCATCTGCAATCTTCTGTGCTTTCTTACCTGTCACAAGGTACTTACTCTTCATATATCCTACTGCATTTCCTGATGATACCAGACACCACTGATCATCAACAATGTCAAGTACAGTGACTGCATTCTTATTATGAAGCTTTGCAACAACAGCACTCTCCTTATTCGCCTGAGTACGGATATTGATATACTGATCACATTTTGCAAATGCAAGCTGATCTTTCTGTAAATTCGCAGCAGAAGCGCTGATACCTGTCATAAGAATTCCAGTTGTAAGTAATATTGCTGGCAGCCATTTTTCTTTTTTCATCATTAATAATAACCTCCATTTCAGATAAGATGGCTCCCCGTTCCATCTGATGCATATTCTATAAGTAAAATATGAACGAGTTATGGTTCATTTCTTATGAAATCCTTAGCAAAATCAAAATAAAAGCCGTTTAAAATGGAAGTAATTCCATAATAAACGGCTTTCTTATTAATATAAATATCCCGAATAGTCGTATGAAACAATTCCGACAGGTCCTGATCCAATTGAATACATATCGGAAACAATGATACCAACTTCCGGTGATGATGCATGTAACAGAAGCCCATTACCTGCATAGACTCCAACATGATCGACACCTGCACCTTCCTGATCATAAAAGACAAGATCACCAACCTGGGCTTCTTCAAGAGGCACCTGATATCCAAGTGTCATCTGATCCGCAGCAACACGCGGAATCTGAACACCAAAATTGGCATAGACTGACTGAGTAAATCCGGAACAATCTGCTCCATACACAAGATCAGTTCCTCCCCAGACATAAGGATTCCCCACAAACTGCATGCCATAGTTCACCAGATCCTGACCATTAATATTGCCATTTCTCTGGCTCTGAGAACCTTCACTGTTGTTTTCTGGCTGTGATTGCGGTTCATCTATATAGCTGTCTGGCTGCCACTGTGGTTCTTCCACATAACTGTCCGGCTGCCACTGTGGTTCTTCTACATAGCCATCCGGCTGCCACTGCGGTTCTTCCACATAACTATCCGGCTGCCACTGCGGTTCCTCTACATAGCTATCTGGCTGCCACTGCGGTTCCTCCACATAACTATCCGGCTGCCACTGCGGTTCCTCTACATAGCTATCCGGCTGCCACTGCGGTTCCTCCACATAGCCATCCGGCTGCCACTGTGGTTCTTCTACAGATTCAGTCTCTTCTACGACAGTCTTCTCTGTTTCTTTTTCTGAAACCTCTACCTGTTTCTTTTTCTTCTTATTACTCTTTTTGCTGCTATCCTTACTGCTCTGCGCTTCCGTCTCTTCTTCAGCCTCTATCTGAGTTTCCTCGATCAGAACTTTATCGACATCCTCTACTCCCAGTTCCTTCTGCCAGCTGATATTGTCATCTTCCGGTGCTCTCCATGCCTGACATCCTACCAAAGGTTTCTTTTCTTCTTTCTTCCATGGTGTCTCCTTTGGCTCGATCAGACTTGCAGTCTCATAAACAGTTGCATAATTGCAGTACATTGAATGTACATATCCAATGACACCTGATGGAGCTTCTACTTTCAGCCAATCACCGTCACGTTCCAGAATCCTGAGATTCTCATCCTTGTAAACAAGATCCAGTGCTTCTGCATCCAAGTTCATTGCCTCACGTATTTTCAGTGCTTCAGGATAAACAATCCCAATCTCCTGACCAACTTTATTTGCCATCTTTTTCGCAGCTTTTCCGGATATAAGTCTTTCTTTTTTTACATATCCGGTTGCTTCGCCTGACCTGATGGCTACCCATCCATCTTTTGTTGTGTCATACATACGTACATAAGCATTATCCCCCAGAATAGCTACTGCACGACTGTTGACAGATGGCTCTTCGCGAACATAAATGTCCTTCCCTGCATTCACAAAAGCAAGCTTTCCATCTCCATCATAATTTTCTGCACTTGCTGTCAGTGATAATCCAAGAACAAGTCCACAAAAGAATACTCTACTTCCAATTCCCATTCCACTCATAACGAATAGTCCTCCTATATTATCTACTCGCCACTACCTTATGTTGCCATAAAAATCCCCATAAACAATTATACAGAAACCTACGAAAATTCCCACAAATTACTGCGAAAACATTTTCTAAAATACAGGGCGTTCTGTTACACTTACCTGTTTTAAAAACAAAGAAAAAGGTGTTCCATTTTAGACAATTAAGTCATTGGAACACCTTTTTATTCCCCCACCTACAGAGGAGGGGACATCTCCTTCTAAGTTATATCTTATCTTTTTACGAAGTACTCTTCATACCATACAAGGAAAGTATAGATTGTCCATACTTTTCTCCAGTTATCAGAATTGCCACCTACATAATCATCAAAGATAGCCTGAATCTCATCAATATTAAAGAACTTCTCTGCCATCTCGCTATGGAACTTCGCCTGTACATCCTGGTTATAACGTTCATCCGCCATCCAGATACGGATTGGTACGATGAAGCCCAGTTTTTTACGGAAAGCAACTTCTTCCGGAAGAACCTTCGCTGCTGCAGTTCTGAAAGCAACCTTATTCTGCTCTGCATTCACTTTATATCTTGACGGCATGCGGGAAGCAATGTCAAATACACGTCTGTCCGTCAATGGCATACGAATCTCAAGTCCTGCTGCAGTACTCATCTTATCAACATTCAGATAAATATCACCTTCCAGCCAGATTTGAATATCAATGTCAGACATCTTGGTCAGTGGATCATAACCTTCAATCTCATCATAAATACCTTTTACAAGATTGATCGGAAGTACATCCTCTTTATAGTTCTTAAGGATTCTCTTCTTCTCATCTTCTTTCATGATATTGGTGTTGCCAACATAGAATGTCTTCAGATTCTCACCATAACGTTCTGCATTACGATACATATTGTAACCACCAAAGAACTCATCAGAACCTTCTCCTGAATAACAGATCTTTGTCTGTTTTGCTGTCTCATTACATCCAATGGTAAATACAATTGCAGAAGCATCACCAAGCGGCTGTTCCATGTTGTACATTACATATGGAACGATCTCAAAATACTGCTCCGGCGTAATCAGACATCTGTTGTTCTTTCTCCCAAGGATATCTGCTGTCTTCTTTGCAAGTGGAGACTCATCAAATCGTTCCTCTTCATAACCACAGCATCCGGTAGTTTCAACATTAGACACTGCAACAACATAAGAAGAATCTACACCACCGGAAAGAAATGCCTGTGCGCTCTCGTTCTCTGCCAGTACTTCCGGCATCAGACCTGTTACTGTCTGATGAATCTCATCTGCCCAATCCTCGAGACTCTTTGTCTCATCCGGATGGAAGGTTGGAGTCCAGTATCTGGTGATCTTAAGTTCTTTCTCTTTATTGAAAATCATATAATGACCTGGCATCAGCTTCTTAACGCCTTTAAAGAAAGTATCTTCTCCGGCAACATAAGTTAAACTCATGTAGATCTGAAGCATATCTTCATTAATTTCCTTTACAAATCCCGGCTGTTCCATGATCTGACGAATCATGGTTCCGTATAAAAGATTACCTGATTCTGTTACATAATAATAGAAAGGCTTTGTTCCAAACTGATCTCTCAGGCAGAACAGTTCTTCCTTTTCTGTATCATAAAGAGCAAAGGCAAACATACCATACATGTGATCAGCCATATCTGTACCCCAGGTCTCGTATGCCTTTACAAGAATCTCTGCTTCTCTTTTTTCTCTGTCAAGTGTCTTTTCAAGGCCAAGTTCCCCGCAAAGGGCTTCCCAGTTACGGATATGTCCTCTATATTCTTTTATCTCTATCATAAAAGTATTATCCCCTTTCTTATCTTAACTTCTCATAATCGGATCTTGAAAATCTGTGATATGTCACACCAAATGCATCACTGTCAAAGCAATACACATAAGGATCAATGTCATCCTTGTCAAAATATAACACACAGCCAATCCCATCATCTTCTGTCTCTTCTATCATCTGTCCGCCGTGTTTTCCGGCATAGTCAGCAAAATAATCCTTTATCGCCTGAAGGCTCTGTTGTTTTAAAACCTGAAGAAGATTCTGAAGAAATACCGGGGTATCCATGTGTTCTGCTACATAGGTGCTGCCTTCCCTTGGAATCACCACACCAATACGATGATCCTTAGCCGGAACTACCTTCACTACTCCAAGAAAAGGTGTCTGTGTATTCAGATACTCCTTCACCTTTGCAATCAGTACCTGTTCTTCCATCTGCAGTGGTAGTCCCAGAAAATCGCATACAGAATCCGGTGGATAATACAAACGAATATCTGAATCGATCTGTCCCATCTTTAATTCCCATTCCTTCAGAGTATCGATTATATGATCTGACAGATTCATCTTACGCTTCCTCTTCTTCCATTCGCTCCAGAATCGTTCCAAGACAGCCTGTTCCATAATTCAGCATTCTGTTTACACGGCTGATGGTAGCTGTACTGGCATTCGTCTTATTCTTGATCTCAGTATAAACAGTATCTTTCTTCAGTAATCTGGCTACTTCAAAACGCTGTTCCATCGACTGAAGCTCTGTCATTGCACAGATATCCTCAAAGAACTGACAACACTCTTCCAATGTTTCCAGCTTCATGATTGCTCTGTACATATCCATATTTTTTTCTTTTGGTACACTTCTACTCATTATATCATTCCTTTACTGCTCACGGTATCAATATAATCTACAGAATAGTTATATCATTTATTCTTCTTTTCGTAAAGTCACAGACTTTTTTCTTCTTCCTCTGTACAGGAAATGGCACTATATCTTGCTTTTTCGTACAGTCTGTGAATCAGTGGTTGACGGGAATCTCCTATGATACCAGCCTTTTCCTCAAGTTCTATCGGTGTCTCAGTTCCATGTGGTCTCATCTTAACAGATTTCAGTATCAGTTTTCTGTATTTTTTTCGTATCCGCATATCAGGAGTATGTTTTTCAGATCTTTCGATACGTTTCTTTTCTCTGGCTATTTTCTTCTGCTCGTCCTTTACATTCTTCAGATCAATAACCTCATCATCCTCCTCTTCTGCAAACGAACCGAATACTCTCATGATTTCGCCTAAAAGGAAACGAATGATTACGAGAGTAAGCAACAACTGTGTAACCCATACAACAACCTTATCAACTACCTTCAGCCATTTTGGCGGATTCCAGCTTACCATTTCAATCTCACCCATCATCTGCAGCATTGGGTCTTCTTCCTGTTCCGGCAGATCAAATGTTATATTCACATTTGCCTGTGGATCCGGTTTGTGATAAAGAGATGTTAATGGCTCTTCTCCATACAGGATAGACGGCAGAATAAATGATAGAAACAGTAGCATCATTCCCGCAAAAATAACATATCCGTTTCGCAGAATCATTTTCCCAGGAAGATTAGCTATCTTCTGATGGGATTGTATATATTCCTTCATATGATTGATATAATAGGAAATAAATATAATAATGATCTCCAGAAACAGAAGGTAAAAGATTCCGCTCAGATACTTATGATATCCGCTATAGATTAGCAAGAAGTATTCCAACAAAAATAAAATGCAGTGGAAAATCTTTGGTTTATCGAGAATTGTCGGAATCTCCCACGCTTCCGGATCAATAAATCTTCCATCCTCTCCTGGAAAATCCCGCATCTGCTTCTTTAAGCGCCCTTTCTCGATCCTGGCCTGACAACGAATCAGAAAGATCATGGCACTGAAGATCAAGGTGAGTACATTACCAGTTACTACATAAATACTTCCTGTAATAGCAATCGCAAGAATCAGATAAATAACAATATTCCGCATCTTTCGCATCATGATATAACTTGCAATCACAGGAATAAAAAGTACCGCTGACTTTAGAAGATTCTTCCATATCCCCTGTGAAAAATCATCCATCAAAGAAGGAATCACAAGATAAAATCCTGCAAAAAGGAGGACGCTGTGAAACCAGGATAGAACGCTTAAAATATGATTCTCTGTTTTTCTCATCGTTCTACCTCCCATCCAAGCACAGTAATCCCCTGAACCTGTGGAACCTTTTTTCCAAGCTGACGAAGATATGGCATGATCCAGAATACACTATTCTGATTTCCTGAAAGCTGGCGAAGTATACTGCTCTTTGCCAGTTCCTCATCCTTTGAAATAACAAGATAAATATGTCCCATCTTCTGAGCTTCTAATTCTGTTTTCAGAATTTCTTGCAGTTCAACACATGATTCTGCTACATCCAGAACCGCCAGTTTACGATTCAATTCCGGAAGCTTTGAAGTATCTGCCTTCAGATACATGGATAATTGTTCCTTCCCTTCTGGCATATGACAGATTCCATTTCCTTTTACTTCCAGATCCATATGCTTTTTATCCAGTTCTGCTGCAAGAGATGCTGCAATACGAATACCTTCTTCTGTCAATTCTGTATATTTGATAATACCATCATCCTTTGTATCCAGAAGAATCATCAGGCGAACACTGGTTGTAGAATCAAACTGGTTCACCATCATATTTCCCATTCTCGCTGATGCTTTCCAGTTAATATGATTCATAGGATCTGTTCTCTGATATTCACGTATACCCGAAAACTCGAAGGGATCCGGATACAATCGACTCTGCTTAATAATACTGCCTGAAATAGCCTTACAGATAAGCCTTATTCTGGAAACATCCACAATCTTTGGATATACATATAGCTGTGTCTGCTGCTCAACCTGGCTGTAGTATTCTCGGTGAAAAAAGAAGTCACTTCCAACGATTTCTGATCTTGTAATCTGATAATATCCCCTCTTTGTACAGGTAAATGGAAGTCTTCTTATGATCTTTGTATGTGCAAAAAGAGCAAACACATCTCTCCGGTAACTCTGATCTGATACATTTGAGTTATCCAGAGCCTCTCCCTGAAACGAAAGATTACGACTGACACCAAGACGCACTTCCACTGCAGTAAGTGGCAAATATTTGTCATTGGATATCTCCTCTATCAGGGCTGTATTCTCTCCTTCATATACATAAGGCTGTTCAAATACGACCTTTACATCCAGATTCTTTTTCCAGTATCGTTCATATATTTTTTGCTGGAGCAGAAAAGCCAGCAAAACACCCGATAATAATATAATCAGCATAATCGTCCTATCTCTTTGTCCAGTCTTCTGTAGGAACCGGAACAGAAGAAAGAATATCTGTTATGATTGTCTGTGCTGTCTTTCTGTCATCCATTGCTGATAACAGGTGTAATCTGTGTGCAAGTACCGGAATTGCCACTGCTTTTATATCCTCAGGAACTACATAGTCCCTTCCCTGTACCATAGCATATCCCTGTGCAGCATGCGCAAGGCTTAAGGTACCACGTGGACTTACCCCTTCCTGAATCCTGTCATCTTTTCTGGTAGTCTGAATCAGTTGAATCATATATCTTTGCACATCTTCATGAATATATACTTCACGACACTTTTTCTGTAGCTGAATCAACTCTTCCTTCTCCATGATAGCTTCCAGCTGAGAAAGTGGCTCCTGTGCAAGGAATCTTTTCAGCATAGACAGTTCTTCTGTCTCTGAGAGATTCTCCATAGAAAGCTGCATCATAAAACGATCCATCTGTGCCTCAGGAAGTGGAAATGTTCCTAATGTCTCTAATGGATTCTGCGTTGCAATAACAAAAAACGGTTCTTCCAGAATTCTTGTTTCTTTATCAATGGTTACCTGATGTTCTGCCATACATTCCAGCAAACTACTCTGGGTCTTAGGCGTCGCACGGTTAATCTCATCTGCAAGCAGAATATTACAGAAAACAGGACCTTCAGAAAAGACAAATTCCCCGCTTTTTGAATCAAAATAGTTCAATCCTGTCACATCCGATGGAAGAAGATCCGGCGTAAACTGTACACGTCCAAACTTCGCATTCACACTCCTTGCCAGTACACGGGACATCACTGTCTTACCTGTTCCCGGCACATCCTCAAGAAGTATATGCCCCTGTGCCAGAATACAAGTCAGTACAAGTTCAATGGTATGTTCATTTCCGATCATTACTTTTGCTATATTATCTTTTAATGTCTTAATCTTATCCATAACAGAAATCCTTCCCTAGTATTTTCTTTCTCTATTGTACACGATTTTATTGATAAACAAAAGAAAAAGAGCCGCTAAGCGGCTCTATATCTTAAAGTTTCTGGTTAAACTCCAGTTTTTCATGATTCGGTCCAAGAATGATGAAATATCTTACTCCGTTTTCATAGAATGGAAGGAAGTTAGGTCCTTCAATAGATTCATATCCTTTTGACTTTGCATATTCATAGATTGCATCCATATCAGTTACGTTCAGTGCAATGTGATCTACTGCCCCATTCTCCATAGCCGGATTCTCTGTATAATAAGCCTCTATCATGCAGCTTCCATTCTTAAGGAAACATACATAGCTGTCTTCTGCTTTTTCAGATCTCCAGTCAATCGTGAAGCCAAATGTCTGAAAGAATTCAATTGTCTTCTCAATGTTATTGGTTGGCAGCCCGATATGCTGCAGTCCTGTAATGGTATCAAGTGCGCTCATAGTAAAAACCTCCTAAAATCAACGGGTAAGATCCTTTACCCATTTATACTTCTTATAGTGTATCATAACCCATGGTATTTTTCCAACTTCATCCAGACAGGTACATGCATAAACAACAAGTGCCGGCCAGTGAAGGAAAAATGTTCCCGCCGCAGCTAAAGGAATTGCAATTCCCCACATAACAACTGCAAGACTGTACATATCAAAGAGTGTATCACCGCCTGCTGCGAAGATACCATTGATAATAATAGTATTAACTGCACGGCCAATCATATAGACTGCCATGATAAGCATCATACCAAGAAGGAGCTTTCTGGCACCTGGTGTGAGTTTTACAAACATCATAAGAATCGGAGTGATAAGCAACATCAGAACTGTGGAAAGTATTCCACATATATAGGAAAGAACCATGATCCTATCCCCATAAAGCTTTCCTTTATCCAGATTTCCTGCTCCCAACTCATTTCCAACCAGGATACCGCCGCCAGCAGATATACCATTACAGAAGCAGCATACAAGGTCACGTACTACTGCTGCAACAGAATTGGCAGCTGTTGCATCTGTTCCCAGATGTCCCATAAATGCGGAATACGAGGTAAAGCCTACCCCCCAGAAAAGTCCTGCTCCAAGAAGCGGCCATACGCATTTGAAAAAGTCCTTCGCCAACAGTTTATTCTTCTCCAAGAATCGTTTCAGATTCGGATTGAAATATCCCTTCTGTGAAGAAATCACCAGCGACCAGCCAAGTTCTATCACGCGGGCAAGAAGCGTTGCAATCGCAGCTCCCTGTACACCCATTGCAGGAAATCTAAGTAATCCGAAGATCAGTACTGCATTAAGAACGATATTGATGATAACCGCACCGGAACTGATCATCGCCGCTTCCTTCGCATGTTCTGTAACCTTTAAAACAGCAAGGTAACACTGTGAGATACCGGTAAGCAGATAAGACCAGCCGGCAATTCTCAGATATCGGATACCGATGGTAATCAGTACTTCTTCATTTGTAAAGACAAGCATCAGATAGCGTGGAAAGAATACACATCCGATAAAGAACAGTAATGAGGTAATTCCTGCCCAGCGAAGCATCATACAGAATACTGTATTAATACTTTTTTCATCACGTTTTCCCCAGTACTGAGCTCCAAGAATAGAGCCACCAGATACGATGGATGCAAGTATCATATTCTGAACAAACTGAATCTGGGTTGCGAGCGATACCGCCGCCATGGAATTCTGCTCCACACTTCCCAGCATCAACGCATCCGCTGCAGCTACTGCCGCCAGCATCAGGCTCTGGAAAGCAATCGGCACCGTAAGTTTTAATAACTTGTTATAAAAATATTTATCCTGAAATAACTTCATTATGCTTCTCCTTTAATCTGCTTGCCTGTCTTGATGGTTGCAGCATAAGCACTGTTGCAAAGACCTAAAATTGCTGAAAGGATAAACAATGTTTCAATTCCCAGGGTCTGCCAGATCCATCCACCAAATAATGCAATCAGAATCGTAATCAGATGGTTAACAGAGATACCTGTTGAAATCGTTGCACGAACTTCTTCTGCGGAATCTGAGATATCCTGTACATAGACATTCGATGCCATGGATGCAAGTGAAATAACAGAATCCAGAATATAGTTGACACAGCATACGATAAATGCAACATGCATCGGAAAGATGTGATGTGCAAATCCATAGAAGAAACATACAACTACAAGGATGATCGTATCTGAAATCATAACGATCTTGTATCCAAGCTTATCGATGATCTTTCCTACAATCGGTGCCAGGAAGAAACATGCAATTGCAGAGATTGCAAATAAGAGGCTGATTACTGTTGCGTTTGCCCCATAAAACAGGATCAGCACGTATGGTCCGAATGTAAAGAATACCTGCTTTCTCGCACCATAGAAAATCTCAAGCATATAGTACTTTGTAAACTTTTTGCGAAAATAGAATCTGCTCTTTGACTTATCCGTCGCACTGTTGCCTGTAATCTGAAATGATAATACCATACTGAGAATAATCAGAACTGCTGCTACGATGAAAAATGGCTTAAATGGTTTTATTGATGCAAAGACCATAAATGCGATAATAACTACAATATATCCAAAAAGCGTTCCCACCTGACTGATTGCATTCTGATAACCAAGTGCCTGTCCTCCAAGCCCTGGTTTTGAATATTCCAATGACAGTGTATTCTTCATACCAAGCTGAATATGTTCACCCAAAGAATAAGTACAGATAGCGATTGTTACCAGTACTTTGGACGGCGAAACAACAGAAAGCATAACCATACCGGCTACCATTATAACTGCCCCAAGCTTATACATCTTTTCAGCTGAAAATGTATAGAGCGCTGCCAGAATAAAAATCAGAAGAAGTCCTGGAATTTCTCGGAAAAATTCTACGATTCCACGATCCATTTCACCCATTACAACAATCTCTGCGAGATAATTGTCAATCATGCCTTTATACAGTCCATATCCTAGTCCTGTCACAAGAAGAGTCATAAAAAACACTTTATAACACGATTCTTCACGGAAAACTGCTTTTAACTTTGCAAACATTTCTCTCTTTTCCTTTCTTATTACCTGCCCTTTTTCAGATACTGTTTCCAGTCTGATTTTAACTACGATACTCATCATAACAAAGAGATTTTTGAAATGCAATCTATGATTCTGCTTTCTTTTTGTTTAAAAAATGAGTTTTTCTGTTCCATCAATCTCTATCCTATGGTATTCTATCATTATAATGAATCGTAATAAAAAGGAGAGTCTCTTATGATATTGGATAACAAAATTTTGATTGGTTGTAGCGAAACACCTGTCTATCTCCTTCCAAAAATGGCGAATCGTCATGGACTGATCACAGGTGCTACCGGAACAGGAAAGACAACAACATTAAAGGTTCTTGCTGAAGGTTTCTCCGATCTTGGCGTTCCTGTTATTTTAGCTGATGTTAAGGGAGATGTCAGTTCTCTTGCTGTAGCAGGTGAAAAGAACGAAAAGGTGATATCACGTCTTGCCGATATGGGTATTGATGCTGAGAATTATTCTCCTGAATCTTATCCTTGCCGTTTCTGGGATGTATATCAGAAGAATGGTATTCCTGTTCGTGCAACTATTTCAGAAGTAGGTCCTGTTCTTCTTTCCCGTCTTCTGAATCTGACAGAGGTTCAGGCCGGTGTTCTGAATATTGCCTTCCATGTAGCTGATGACAATGATCTTCCAATGGATGATCTGAAGGATCTTCAGGCTATGCTGGTTTTCCTCAGTGAACATAAGTCAGAGATCACTGTTACCTATGGTAATGTAACCACTCAGACCATCGGTGCAATCCAGCGTGCACTTCTTACTTTAAAGGATCAGGGCGGTGACTTATTCTTTGGCAAACCGGTTATGAATCTGGAGGCACTTGTTAACGGTATTGCTCCAGACGGACGTGGTATTATCAATATTCTTCACTGTACAGAACTTGTACAGCAGCCACTTCTGTATGCTACTGTATTATTCTGGATGCTTGGTGATCTCTATGAATCACTTCCGGAAGTTGGTGATCCTGAAAAGCCTCGTCTCGTTTTCTTCTTCGATGAAGCACATATGCTGTTCGGCGATGCTCCTAAGGCACTTACTGATAAGATTATCCAGATTGTAAAGCTGATTCGAAGCAAAGGTATCGGTATCTATTTTATCAGCCAGTCTCCTGCTGATATTCCGGATGCAGTCCTTGCACAGCTGAATAACCGTATCCAGCATGCACTTCATGCTTATACACCAGCTGAAGCCAAAGCAGTTATGATTGCTGCACAGAGCTTCCGTCCGAACCCAAAATTCAAAACAGAAGAGATGATTGCAACTATGGGAACCGGTATTGCTCTTGTTTCTACTCTTGATGAGTCCGGTGCTCCATCTATCGTAGAGAAGACAACGATCGCACCTCCATGTTCAAGCTTCTCACCACTGGATGCAACTTCCCGTATGCTTCAGATTGGCGGTGACCCTGTTTATACACTTTATGAGAAGCTTGTGGATGATATCTCTGCTTACGAGATTCTGATGGGACAGAAGGAAGATGAAGAACAGGAAAGACAGGCTGCATTAGAAGCAATGGAAGCTGAAAAAGCTCGTATTGCTGAAGAAAAAGAAGCTGAAAAGGCTGCAAAAGAGGCCGAAAAGGCTCGTATCGCTGAAGAAAAAGCTCGTATTGCTGAAGAAAAGGCCGCTGAAAAAGCCGAAAGAGAGGCTGAAAGAGCTCGTATCGCCGAAGAAAAGGCCGCTGAAAAAGCTCTGAAGGATGCTGAACGTGCAGCAAAAGCTGCTGAAAGAGAAGCTGCTGCACAGGAACGTGCTGCGCAGAAAGCACTTCAGGAGCAGTATAAGGCAGAAGGCCGTGACCGCTATGGACGTACTAAGGTTCAGGCTTATATGGAAAAGGCTGCTAAGAACACCGCTAAGAGTATTGGACGTAGCGCTGCTAAGAGCGTTACCAGAGGTGTTCTTGGTAATAACAAAACTGTGAATAAATATGCTGGACAGATGGCAGGAAATGTAGTAAGTGATCTTATCGGAAGTTTCTTCCGTTAATCACACCTATATCATGTTTATAAAAGAGTCTTATGGGAAGTCTCCCATAAGACTCTTTTTTCGTTAGAATGTCCCAATTTAGGGAAACTATTTTTGTGAATTCCGTTTCTTGTTTTTCCTTTGCTACGATGTTATACTTTAGGAAACTAAAAATACCATTTCAGTTTCCAGAAAGGACAGCTTATGTACAGAGAAAAAATACTGGAAGGAACGATCAAAGTCTTCCAAAAGAAAGGTCTGAAGTTTACCATGGATGATCTTGCCAATGAATTATCCATGAGTAAGAAAACTATCTATCAGGAATTCCGGGATAAAGAATCATTGTTTTACGTTATGGTGGATTACTGTTTTGATAAGATAAAGGTCAGTGAACAGGCAGTTATGGATGATCCGAATCTTGATACCATACAGAAATTCCGCAAGATTCTGAATGTTATGCCGGAGAGTTATCAGGATATTGATTTCCGGCAATTATATCCACTCAAAGAGAAGTACCCAAAAGTGTATCTGCAGATTGAAAAAAGATTAGAGACAGGCTGGGAGAATACATTAGGTCTTTTAAAAGAAGGCATTGCACAGGGTAGGATCCGAGACGTGAATCCGCTTATATTTAAAGCAATGATGGAAGCTTCTCTGGAGCGTTTTTTTCAAAGCGACTTTTTACTTGCCAATGGCATCTCTTATCAGGAAGGTCTTGATGAAGTTGTTGATCTGTTATTGAATGGTGTATTGATTAATGAAGGAGAAAATAAATTATGAAACTTGGTGCAAAACACAAGGCAGCATTTGGTATCGGTGCTTTAGGAAAAGATATCGTTTATATGCTGATTTCCAGCTATCTACTGTACTACTATAATGTAGTTCTTGGAGTCAACAGTGCTTTTATCGGAACAGTAATGATGGTCGCAAGAGTATTTGATGCCTTTAATGATCCGTTCATGGGAATCATTGTCGCAAAGACGAATACAAGATGGGGAAGATTTCGCCCGTGGATCTTTGCCGGTACAGTTTTAAATGCTGTTACAATCTATGCTCTTTTTGCTGCACCGAACGGTAGCAGTGATTCTATATTGAAAGTCTGGCTTATCATTTTCTATCTGTTATGGGGTGTTACTTATACTCTGATGGATATTCCATTCTGGTCTATGATTCCTGCTATTACGAATCCTGGATCTGACCGTGAACAGCTTTCTTCCATCGCACGTTCCTGCTCTGGAATCGGTGATGCGATTCCAACTGTACTAACCATGGTTCTGGTTCCTATCTTAAGCGGAAGTGCTGCTATTGCAGATTACCGTATTGGTTTCAAATGGTGGGCACTTATCGTTGCTGTTGTTTTTGTTATCAGTGAGACCATCTGTGTACTTGTTGTTCCTGAAAAAAACGTGGAAAAGGCTGCTGAATCAGATGGTATCGCTGCCATGTTTCGTGCTCTGTTTAAGAATGATCAGGCTATGACCGTAGTTGCCTCTGTTATTCTTGTCTATACTGCATTGAATATTGTTGGAAACCTGATTCTTTACTTCTTCCAATTTGATGTAGGAAATATCGATGCATACAGTCTTTTCGTAGCAATTGCATTTGCAGTCCAGGTATTATCCATGATGGTTTTCCCGTTTCTTCGTAAAAGATATGGAAAATCTCAGTTATTCCTTGCCGGATTTATAATTCAGATCATCGGATTTGCTATTCTTCTTATCATGGCAGCTACCAATATCTATGCAAGTACAACCTGGATGATCCTCTGTATCCCAGGAGCACTGGTTTATGCCGGTTATGGTATCTTAAATGTTCTTCTGACTATCTTCCTGTCAGACAGTGTGGATTATGGAGAATATAAGAATGGTTCCAGAGATGAAGCTGTAATCTTCTCCATGCAGACATTTACCGTAAAGCTTGCATCCGGTCTTGCTGTTTTTCTTGCAGGTATCGCAATTGATATGATCCATATGGATAAGGATGCCGCTGTTCAAAGTGCCCAGACACTTCTTGGACTTCGTATGTGGATGACAATTCCATCCATTCTGCTTCTTATCGCAGGAATCCTGGTATATAAGAAATTCTATAAACTTGATGATCAGAGACTTGCAGAAATCACTGCAAAAATCGGACGATAAAAAAGTACCTCACTTTTTGTGAGGTACTTTTTTATCTATCTGCTCATTCTTAATCTTCATCTTGAAACAGAATAATTGTAAAATATACTACGGACTGTCCGTCATAAGATGATGTCAGTCCGCAATCTTCAACCAGTTTAACGATCAGTATTCCATGACTTTCCATGGACATCAGTCGTTCTTTCGGATACTTGCATGGCTCAGAAGGACAACTGCATACATCACAGATGGTACATCCCGTCGATAACATATAAATATCAGGCGTCTCATTCTCATCGAGGGATTCCATCGGAAGCTGATATTCATTCAGAAATCGTTCTCTGATCTGCCTGCTGATCTCCTCGTGCTGTCTTTTCACATCCAGACACTTCCTGGTATCCCAGGCATCTTCCACTTCCCATACACTTGAAAACAGGAAGAAATTCTTATAATGATTGATTCTCCAGATATTATGACTGATCTGACCCGCATTCGGCGGACAAGCCCAGGAATGTCCATATCGTTCACAGTCCGTTTCACAGATGGTAAAAACCTTATCTGAGAATTCTATCATGTCCGTTGTTCCAAATGCATATTCGCAGATTGGATAATCTCCTGTTAACGATTCCAAAAAATCTCTGATATTCATCTTCCCATTCCTTTACTCAATCAAAAGACCGTTTACAAAGGTAAGATACTCCGGAAGCTTTCCAAAGAACGACCAGAGAAGCGGAACTTCAAACAGCTCTTCTGTCGCTTTGCATGCATTGATTCCAATGGATTCTACAGAATAACGAAGCTCATCGGGGAATCTACAAGGCTGATCGAGGGTTCTGGTACAGCCGTTCTTACATCTGCTGCAGGCTCCTCCGGAAGAAAAACACATGCTGTGCGGAGTTTCCTTTTCCTTGGCAGCTGCATATGCATGAAGTCTTTCTGTTTCAACCGGAATCACTTCGCTCATCAGCATCTGCATCTCATCATCAGAGTATGTCTCCTCGAGAAGAGATGAATCAAAAACAAGCTGCACAATATATAATTCTACCGTAGAAAAACGATTCCAGAACTCTTCAAGCGTAAACGAATGCTTCGGACAGGACCATATCTTTCCAAGGTGCAAACAATCCTCACACCCTGCCAGAGTCATCGCCTCATCAACGTACTTCTCAACAAAAGTCTCTCTGTCGATTATCGTCTTGTAGAAATAAGGATGATACATCCCATTCTCTTCAAAATCCGGGCACACTTCATTCGTGATGTCTATCTTCATATCTTCCTACCTTCAAACCTTTTTCACCTATTGTACATTCAAAGCCGGAAGTTTCGCAAGCTGATTGTAGTAAAAGTCACGTTTTTCCTGATAAAGCTTCTTAAATTCCTCGTTATCAGAATGATGTAATTCATGGATATACTCATGTTCATGTCCGATAATATCCTTCTTTGCAAGTTCGATAACATAGATTGCAAGATCGGAACACTGATCTGAAATGTTCTCCATACTGGTAAGAATGTTCTGGAAAAGAATACCCTGATAAGCATCGCACTGCTGATTCTGCATACGATGGATATGACGGGAATTCATCTCTGAAACAAGATCATCAATTACTTCTTCCAGCGGTTCAACCTTCTGAGCCAGATCAATATCCTTAGCTTTATATGCTTCAAATGTAGTTGTAATGATCTCATCCACCGCATCAAGAACAATCTTTAATTCCGCAAGTCCGGCCTTTGAGAAGCTCCTTCCATCACTTGTAAGATCCTTCATATAATGCATGATATCCACTGCATGATCTCCGATTCGTTCAATATTAACAGAAGTCTTAAGCTGGAAATGCTGCTGACGGAAATCGCGGTCACGCTTGATATATGGAGTCATACTAAGCAGATATCTGCTGGTCTCATCTGTAATACGGTCCAGGAGATTCTCTCTCTGGTCGATTCGATTACAACGATCTTTATCAAACTCGAAAATCTGTGAACCACAGGCAGTAAAGTTATGATATGCCACGTCTGTCATCTGATTAAGAAGTCCTGATACCTGATCAAGTGCCATGATAGGACTGGTGATCAGACGTTCATCCAGTGCACGAAGATCACTTTCGATCTTAGCATCTTCTTCATCAACCTTTTCCTCCTTATCCGGTACAAGCTTTTCTGTAATCTTAGCCAGTACTCCGGCAAATGGCAGAAGGATAACTGCAGGAACAATACGGAAAAGACCATGGATATTGGCAACACCACCAGACTTCAATGACATGCTCCAGATATCATTACTGATAAGGCCTGTTGTTCTTCCGATAAACAGGATCACAATAATAAGAAATGCTGCACATATATTATAAACAACATGAACAACAGCCGTACGGATCTGCTCCGGACGTGCACCGATACGACTTACAAGGAAGGTTGTAAGACAGTCACCGATATTAACACCGATGATAACCGCAAACACGCCTTTAAAAGTAACACCAACTGTACTTGCAACTGACTGAATGATACCGACAACAGCGGAAGAACTCTGGATTACACCTGTTACAACAACACCGGATGCAAACCCAAGGAATGCATTATTCTCAAATGCAGTTAATAATCCGGAAAGAGATTCTTCAAACATTGCAACTGCATCACTCATGAAAATCAGACCCATGAATAATACACCGAAACCACATGCAACATTACCAAGATTCTTTCTTGATTCATGTTTGGATGTCATTAACAGAACAATACCAATGATCAGTGCCATCGGTGCAAGATTGTCTGCCTTAAAGAAATACATAATACTGTTTTCTGCAGACTGTAAATCCATAAGTCGAATGATCTGTGCAGTGATTGCAGTTCCTACATTGGCACCAAGAACGACACCAATTGACTGACGAAATGTCAGGAATCCTGCACCTACAAGACCAACGCTAAGTACGATGGTTGCAGTCGAACTCTGTATAATACAAGTAACGATCATACCAAGCAGGAAACCTAAGAACGGTTTGCTTGTTACTTTTGATAAAACTGCCTTCATGGTACCACCGGAATTGGACTTTAATCCATCTCCCATAACACGCATACCATATAAAAACATGGCAAGCCCACCTAAAAGGGCTACAATATGATAGAAAATTGCCATCTGTCTTCTCCTTCTACGATACAAATAGATCGTGGTTAAACAAATTATTTCATTTCATATTATACAGAAAAAAATGCCAGGATACACCTTGGCATTTTTTACATATTTTTTACTTGTATTATATATTTCTACAGCACAATATCACATAGATTTTACGAAACTTTTCTTTCGTAAAATCTATGTAAAATTAATTCATATAGTTTTTCTTCCGGCAATGTTCCAGACACTCTCCTTTATAAGACAGTTTCATTTCAAAAAATGATTCTCCTTCAATAAGTGACTGCAAGAAGATGCAATCTCCCTCCCAGAGTCTCAGATTCATAATCTCACTTTTTTCGATCCAGGCAAGTTCTCCTTCATTACATTCGATGAGTTCTCCTTCAAAATGATCTGCAGTATAGAGAAACATATACTCTGTCTCCCATTCGTCTGAAACAAAGGTTATGATTCCCCGAAGGACATAATTCAAAAGTGTCAGTCCAGTCTCTTCCTTCACTTCCCGTAAAAGGCATTCCTCCGGTGATTCATTCTTCTCGAGTTTTCCTCCAACACCTATCCATTTCCCCTTGTTGCAGTCCTCCTCTTTCTTGATACGGTGAAGCATCAGAAATCTGTTATCCTGCTCAATATAGCATAATGTAGTTAACTTCATAGACTCTGCTGCTCCTTTTATGCTGTAAGGATTTCAACCAGACATCCAACAAGATCTTCTGAGAGTCCCTGACTGCAGATATCTGACAGCTTAGCAGGAATAGAAATATTACGATTCATGGTATCATTAATCCTTGTCTTCATGTCAAATTCCATCTCTGCCTGATTCAGGAAATCATATACTCGCTGGTTGCGATCATTCTCTGCAAGCATAGCTTCTGATAATGTTACCACTATTTTCTCTGCCGTACTGATCTCCGGTAATTCTACTGTAAGAATATGCTTCTCTGTATCATAGGAAACGGTTGCAGGCTGAATCTCTTTTCCGCCAGCTTTTACAGAAACTGTTGTGTCAGCAAAGCTGCAGAACTTCAGTGTCCAGATACGTGTCTGTGGAATGAGCTCTGTAGATCCATAAGCAGGTGCAATAACAAAGGATGCATTCTCCCAGTCAAGCTTACATTCTGTTGTAGCACAGATTCCATCCAGATATCCTGTTGTCTTATTGTCATCTTCATATATAGTAAAGGAACCATTATCACCGGCAAAGACACGCAGTGTCATAGTCTTTGGATTCTCAAGTGCTTCACGCTTAAAGATCTCCTCTGTCATAGGAATGATTCCACCCGCTTTTGCAAGAAGCGGGAAGGAATGAAGATCACGGTACATGTCAATGCTTCTCCCGCCGGAATATACAACACCGGTAAAGAAATCGATCCAGGTCCCTTCCGGAAGCCATACCTTTACCTTACCCATATTCACCTTTGGAATCTGTGGGCTTGTAATCGGTGCAGCAAGAAGCTGTGTTCCGAAATAATACTCATCCTTCTGCTGATATGTAATACGATTCAGTGGTTCTTTATAATAGAGCGGCTTCACAAGCGGCTGATTCTCTTTCCATGCCAGATAATTCATGGTATAAAGATATGGAATCATCTGATGACGAAGACGAAGGAAATCATTCATAACACTATGAATCTCCATCGGATATCTCCATGGCTCTTTTCCATTAAACTCATTATTCGTACTGTGAAGACGATTGATTGGAGAGAATACACCAAGCTGCAGCCAGCGAAGTGCAAGTTCATTATCCTTATATCCTCTCATATGACCACCGATATCATGGCTCCACCAGCCGTAACCGATATTCGATGCAGTACTTGTAAAATATGGCTGGAAGTCCAGAGATTCCCAGGTAATTACGGTATCACCAGAGAAACCGACAGGATAACGATGAGAACCAGGTCCTGCATAACGAGAGAAGGTCATAGGTCTTTCTCCATCTCTTGCACTTTCAATAAAATGATAATGGTTCAGCATCCAGAGAGGATCAAGTCCAGGAATTTTGGTATTGTTGCCCTGCTGCCAGTCGATCCACCAGAAGTCAACACCTTCCTCTTCCATTGGATGAAGGGTATGCTCAAAATAAGCTTCCAGGAACTTTCTGCTTGCGATATCAAAGTTAACCGGCTCTTCAGCCTCAGCATCAACTCCCATTGCTTCTGCCATGGCAGGATAGCACTTTTCAAAAGCTCTGATACCATCAGCAGGATGAAGATTCAGCGTAGTCTGCATTCCTTGTTCATGAAGCCATGAAAGGAATCTTTCCGGATCCGGGAACAGCTTTGGATTCCAGGTATAACCAGTCCAGCCGGAACCGTATTTCGGATCTACATCTTCTACGTAGTGCCAGTCCATATCGATAACAGCAACTGTAAAAGGAACCTGTTCCTGCTCAAATCTGCGGATCAATGCGCAGTAGCTTTCTTCACTGTATTTATAATAACGACTCCACCAGTTACCAAGAGCAAATCTAGGAAGCATCGGAGTCTTTCCTGTAAGGAAATAAAAATCATTCAGTGCATCTTCATATTCGCATCCATAGAGGAAGAGATAAATATCCTGTGCATCTCCTGTTCTTGGTGCAATCCAGCCATCTTCTGTAATAGCAAGTGTATGACTGTCATCGATCTGAGCAAATCCTGCTAAAGACATGATACCGTCTTCGAGTTCACAGGAACCATTCACTTCATCTAAAGTTCTGGTAGTTCCTTTCAGGTTCCCTCTTTTTTCTCCATAGTGCCATACAACGCCATGAGGATGTAAGCCGCCTTTTCCAACTGCAGATAAGCCATTACCTGTAAATCGTTTTTCATCATAGATTACCTGCATACGCTCAGTAAAGATCTCGATTCCGTCCTCTGTTCTCTTCACACGAAAGTCTACTTTCGGGAAATTACGATTCATAACCGTCTGTGTTGCCCTGTCTTCAAATACGCCCTCTTCGTTATACTCCATACGGATCAGTCTTGATGTCAGCAGGGTGAATCGATAATTCTCACCCTGGATAATATTCTCCTGCAATGCAATTGGATTGCTCGTTACAACTTTACTTTCACTCATAGTCTTCTCCTTCCTTCTATCTGAAACAACATTCAAAAAGGATATTCAATCAGATTGAATATCCTTTTCTATTACTTATTCTTATTATAAATGATACGCATTCCTTTTAAAAGCAGATTTCCATCCATTGTAATATTTCGTTTACAATGTGGAATGATCTTACTGCAAAGCCCTCCGGTTGCCACTACTGATATTGGCTCTCCAAGTTCTTGCTCTATCTTATCCAGGATTCCATCGATCGCTGATGCATTCCCGTAAATTAGTCCACTCTTCATACAGTCAATGGTATTCTTACCTATAAAACGCTTCGGTTCCTCGATACTGACACCATTTAACTGAGAAGCCCTGGAAGCCAGTGCATCCAGAGATACCCTGATACCAGGCATGATAATACCACCAATAAACTGCTTTTTATTATCAATAACAGAAATCGTTGTCGCTGTGCCCATATCAACAATCACCACCGGAACCGGGTATTCATTCATTGCAGCTACCGCATCTGCAACTCGATCCGCTCCCATCTCTGACGGATTGTCCAGCTTAATATTAAGTCCTGTCTTTAAGCCGGGTCCTAAGATCATCGGAGACTTGTGGATGACCTTTTCTACCGCCAGTTTCAGTGTGTTGGTTATCGGTGGAACAACTGACGAAATAATAGAACCTTCGATCTCTTCACGATTGATATGGTATAACTGCAATACTGTACGGATATCAACCGCATATTCCAATTCTGTCTTTGTTCTGTTCGTGGAGATACGCTCGATAAAAAAGACTTCTTTATCATCCATACATCCAATCACTATATTGGTATTCCCGATATCAATCGCAAGTATCATACTATTCTTCTCCTATTCTTCTCTGTTCTCAATAATATGTGAAGCGTAGAGTGCTGTTCCGATGGCACCTGTTAAGATTGTAGCTGAGATCATCTCTACAACTGCATTGATACCAACAAATGCACAGATAAATACAATAATATTTCTGCCACCCATAAGTCCCTGAACATATTCTGTATTACCGAATAAGAATACCAGTGCACTCATGAAGAAAGCTGTATTAAAAAATGCAGCAAAAAATCCTGTCACTGAACAAGCAAGTGGAATGCTGTACTTACGAAGGGCTTTAAATATACATCCAATCAGAAAACCATCCAGTAAACGTGGAATAAATCTCTGCACAAATGCAAGAAACGGATTGATTCCTACCAGAATGGCACCCATACCGCTTGGCACACCAATACCGAAACACTGCAGGAAGCTAAGCATACCAAATACAGCACCCGCAATCGCTCCGCCCTTAGGTCCAAGTACAACTGCACAGATACCAAGTGGGATAACATTCAATGAAATAGAAAGTGGTCCGATTGGAATAGTACCGATTGGTGTGAATGAAAAGATGATCAGAATTGCTGTCATCAATGCCAGAATTGTAAGTTGCTTTGTTTTGTTGTCTCTCATAGTTTTCCTCCTTGTTATCGTTCCCGCTTCCCGGGATACAATACGGTGTTGACTGCAGACTTAAGCCTGCATACTTAATATTTTATTGAAGATCTGGAGTGCGGCATCTTCTTTGCTCATTAAGTCAAGTGATAACTCCTCGTCTTCTGTAATCAGAGTTAAAACATTGGTATCTCCCTGGAAACCAGCCCCCTCCACTTTCAGGTTGTTGGCTGCGATCATGTCCAGGTTCTTCTTCACCAGTTTTGCTCTGGAATTACTGATCATATTCTGGGTCTCCATAGAAAAGCCACAGAGGAACTGGCCTTCTCTTTTATGTTCTCCCAGATACTTTAATATATCATTGGTGCGTTCCAGCTCTATTGCCAGTTCGTCATCCTTTTTCTTCATCTTTTCATCGCTGACATGCATTGGTCTGTAATCTGCTACTGCCGCTGCCTTAATGATGATGTCCTGTTCCTCGCTTACAGATGTAACCGCTTCATACATATCCTGTGCACTTACGATTGGAACAACCTTTACAAACATTGGCGGCTTTATCGCTGTAGGTCCACTTACCAGTGTAACCTCAGCACCACGAAGCATCGCAATCTTCGCAAGCGCATACCCCATCTTTCCGGATGAATGGTTCGTAATATAACGTACCGGATCTATGGCTTCCTGAGTAGGTCCTGCTGTGATCAGAACCTTCTTGCCTGCCATATCCTTCTCCATGCAGACTTCACGCATGATATATTCCATAAGAATCTCAGGTTCCGGCATCTTGCCTTTTCCGATATCTCCACATGCAAGATATCCGCTTGCAGGGTCGATTACTTCATAACCATACTTACGAAGTACTTCCAGATTGTCCTGAACTACCGGATTCTCATACATATTCGTATTCATCGCAGGAGAAATATACTTCTTACACTTACAAGCCATCACGGTCGTGGTGAGCATATCATCTGCGATCCCATGCGCAAGCTTTCCGATTACATTGGCCGTTGCCGGTGCAATCATCACGACATCTGCTTTCTTAGCAAGGGAAACATGTTCCACAGAAAATTCAAAATTACGATCAAAGGTATCGATCAGACACTTATTCCCAGTCAGAGTCTCAAATGTGATTGGATTGATAAAATTCACTGCATTCTTTGTCATAAGTACATGTACATCTGCATGCTTTTTCTTTAAGGCACTGGCAAGTCCTGCAATCTTATAAGCTGCAATACTTCCGGTTACTCCAAGTACAATCGTCTTCCCTTTCAGCATCTTTCGACCTCCATTACGATCATTAAATTTAATCGCGAATCACAATTCCAGATACATTATAGTCAGTTGCAATCCGGATATGCAACTATTCTTTTCTTCTGTTTATCATTTTATACATTTCCGAACTCAAAACCTACTTTTGTCTCAAGCTTCTTTTTCTGCTCCAGGGAAAGCTCCGGATAATAATTCAGAGCCTCTCTGCAAAACTGTATGCCTGGATAAAAGCGTGATTTTTTCAGTTGATTTTCAGGAAACTCCAGTGGAGGATATACATAATCTTCTATAGCATGATTTTCCACATATTGGTATTCCAAATCGAAATCTGCATCAAAATGTGTCATATGCATGGCGATGGAAAACATCGATTCACCCGCAATCACTACTTTTTCATAATCCCAGGATCTTGACATCCATATATAATAAGGATCTTCTCCATCCTGAAGCTGAATCTCTATATTCAGATATCCATCTCCTTCTTTCCCTTTTGCTGCCCCTTCATCGTATCCCCATTGCATTCCTTTTATATACACGTCACTTACCTCATCTTGCATTTTTTCCTATTATATCGATTCTCTCTTTGTAAATGAACCCATTTTGTAATATTATTGTATTGTATTATTGGTATTTCATGGTTCGAAATAGTAACTAAATGCCCTGTCCGTATAAGTCTCACGGACAGGGCATTTTATATGTTCTTTTTATATATTCTTTTTTATACGTTCTTTTAATGAAGTATTCCTTTTTGTTGTGGTAATCGTCTGTACAGCTACCTGTAAGGCTCTTCGGGTACCAACAAGAACCAGTATCTTTTTTGCTCTGGTAATTCCTGTATAGAGCAGGTTTCTTTGCAGCATCACATAATGATTCATAAGTACCGGCATCACAACGATCGGATATTCGCTTCCCTGTGACTTATGAATGGTTGTAGCATATGCATGAACAAGTTCGTCTAGTTCTGTTGCATCATATACAACCTTCCTGCCATCAAATTCAATCTCCAGTGTACGATCTGGTACATTCACACTGATAACAGTTCCGATATCTCCATTAAATACTTCTTTGTCGTAATTATTCTTTATCTGCATTACCTTGTCATTCACACGAAAGATATACCCGGATTTACGAAGTCCGTCTCCTTCCGGATTAAGTGCTGCCTGCAGAGAAAGATTCAGATTCGCCGCTCCCACGATACCTTTTTGCATTGGTGTCAGAACCTGTATCTGGGCAGGCGAAATCTGATAATATCTGGATAATTTCGTCTGTACCAGTTCTACGATTGTTTTTACCACCTCATCCGGATCTTCCTTATTCATAAAAAAGAAATCTGTCTGACTTCCATTGGATATATCCGGGAATTCTCCCTGATTGATCTTATGAGCATTCGTGATGATACGGCTGCTCTGTGCCTGACGAAAGATCCTTGTAAGACATACTACAGGAAAACAATCGGAATCTATAAGATCACGCAAGACATTTCCCGCTCCTACAGATGGCAGCTGATCAATATCTCCGATCAGAATCAGTCTCATGTGATCCGGAATGGCCTTTAAAAGAGCATTCATCAGGATAACATCTATCATGGAGCATTCATCAACAATAAGAACATCCCCTTCCAGTGGATTCTGTGCATCCTTCTGATATCCTTCAGGAGGTTTATATTCCAGGAGGCGGTGGATCGTCTTTGCTTCGAGACCTGTTGCTTCTGTCATCCTCTTTGCAGCTCTTCCGGTCGGCGCAGCAAGAAGAATCTTCATCCCAAATGCCTGATATGCTGCGATAATTCCCTGTGTAGTGGTCGTCTTTCCTGTTCCGGGACCACCTGTAAGAATCAGTATCTTGGACGAAGCAGCTCGTCGGATTGCATCTGCCTGGATATCGTCATACATCATTCCAAGTCTGTTCTGAACAAATGAAATATCAATGGAGATATTGCTGTTCCCGGATTTTTGTCTGGCCTCCTCCAGATTTACCCATAATTTATCTCTTGCCTGTGCCGTAGATAAACGTCTAAGATTACCGGTAATCCCAATCTCTGCATAATAAAACGGCGGAAGATAGAGTGCATCCTCTTCGTCTATCTCTTCCAGAATCAGATCCTGATCCTTTAACATATGATCCAGCGTCATGATGATATAGGCATCCTCTGTTCCAAGAAGCTCACATGCTTTTTCAATCAATTGCTCTCTTCTTGCAAATACATGTCCATCGTCTGCAAGTCTGTTCATTGTATACAATATGCCGCTTCGGAGTCTATGATAGGAAGCCGTCTGAAATCCAAGCTTTCCTGCGATGATATCTGCGGTTCGAAAACCGATTCCCCAGATATCATCTGCCAACCGATAAGGATTCTCCTGTATGATCTTAATGCTATCATTCCCATACTGGCGATATATCTTTGCTGCGTATGATGTGGATACCTCATGTTCCTGTAAAAACAGCATGATATTCTTGATTTCTTTTTGTTTTCCCCAGCTCTCTGTAATCTGTTTTACTCTTTTTTTACCGATTCCTTCTACTTCCAGGAGACGTGCACTGTCATTGTCCAGAATCTCTATCGTATCTGTTCCAAACTGCATAACGATCTTCTTCGCATACTTTGGTCCAACGCCCTTGATCAGACCGGATCCCAGATACTTTTCAATCCCAAAGATAGTTGCCGGTAAGGTCTCTTCCCATTTTTCTGCCATAAACTGTCTTCCGAATTTACTGTCTATCTTCCAGCTTCCCTGAATCAACAGAACAGAGCCGACATTCACATCCAGAAGATTTCCAACTACCGTAACAAGGTCGGATTCATTTTTTACGGCACATTTTAATACAGTATATCCATTTTCCGGATTCTGATAGGTAATTCTTTCCACAACTCCGCGAATCATATGCGCAGAATCCACCTTCTTTTCCTTCGTATCAGTAACTGAAGTAAGTGGATGTTTGTCTTCTGAATTTCCCATCATACGTTCAAAGATGATCTGATTCATCCTGCAGTCATTCAGTGCACGGTGAGCACCGTCAGTTGCAATCCCGTAATGTTCTGCCAGATCCACTAGTCTTCGATGCTTCATATCCGGAAACACTTTCTTTGCCATCTTCAAAGTATCAAGATAATCATTTTCAGGATATTGTCCAAAAAACTTCAGGCTATCTCTATACAGGAAATTCATATCAAAGCTTGCGATATTATGTCCTACCAAGGGAAGTTTCCCAGTAAATCGTAAAAATGCAGACAGTGCCTTTTTAAAATCCGGTGCATCTTTTACCATCTTATCGGTAATTCCATTTACCGCAGTTGCTCCATAAGGAATCTTTCTTCCCGGATTCACCAGGGTGGTAAATTCTTCCTGCACCACATGATTCTTCACTTTAATCGCCGATATCTCAATGACATCATCTGTTTTACAGGAAATCCCTGTTGTCTCCAGGTCAAATATTACATAATCGGAGAGCTTTTTTTCAATTAACTTACCCTTTGCTGATTCTGACATTCGTTTTCCCTCTGTCTGAATATAAATTATATGTTACAGTTCAGCTAGGTGATTGATACTTACAATAAAATTGAAAAAAATATGCTGAAAATTTCTTGATGGTTTTCATTTGAAGTAGTTGCATCTTGTTGATAACTTATTGATGAATTAGTGCTTTTCTTCGAAAACGCCA
>JAZLLO010000019.1:0-7318 GCA_045598185.1 Marvinbryantia sp. | reverse complement strand
GGATCTCGTACTGTTTATCTTCCAGATTTCCTGTTATAGTCCCTTGCAGAGACTTTACAAAATGTATGATCTCTCTCACTTCGCTGGTCACCTCGTGACACATAATATAGAGATGTTCCGGTTCATTTTCCGGTATTCTGCTTATTTTAATTTCCATAACAATCCTTCACCTCAAATGTCCCCATATCTTTTAACTTTGCATCATAGAATTCAAGGATTAACTGATTCATGATATCAACACATTTTCCCGCATCGATCGTTCCTGTTCCTAACATCTTTCCTAGAAATGGCGCGAATAAAGGAAGATCTGTAAAGTTCATATGGGCGGTATCTACAATATAAGTTTCATATCCTTCTACGGCATTCTCCAGAACAGTGTTATTTGCATAAGGCATATCAATGGCCCTCGCGCTAACTCTCGACTCATGGTGAAGAACACTATCCATGGCAAATAATGGAACCGGATAAGGCGTTTCATCTAAGATGTACTTCTCATGATACCAGATACCTTCAAATTCGTAAGGTTCACATTCTACGACGTCTTTCTGTTCACCAAGCATGGTTCCGTCAAGATCGATAACAGCATCGATATCATCTCTTACGCGGCCAAGCTCTACGGAAGATGCTCCTCCAAGAGAATGACCCATAAGGCCGATCTTATCTGCATCGACCATATCAAGAGCCTTACGGATCATGTCCTGATTACCTTTTGTAAACCATGATTCGTCCAGTTTTCCATCTTTATTATAATGCTCAATCGAGTCAATAACGAAGGAAATATCATCCGTACGAAGTTTCAGCCATGCACTGGAAAGACTAATAATTTCTGATTCAGGAATTACGTCTTTATTTACCTTCATGACATCATTCATAAATTCCTGATTCACGGTGATAATCTTTCCATCCGTATCCTTACAGAAAAATGAGTGGTAAGGATGATCCAGACTGACAACTACATATCCGTGGGATGCCAGTTCCATGTAAGTAGAACTGTTACTCTGATAGTATCCAAATGCCCCATGGGAAAAAATCACAAGCGGGAACCTTTTTCCATCCCCGGCATCTTCCGGGTAATAAAAATGTACCGGAACTTCTCTTTTTGATCCGTCACTTTCGAATGTCTCTTCTCTGGATCCGTCTACAAGAATTGCTTCCGTCTGAGCAAGCTTATAGGAACCTGTGACTTCTCTACCTTTATAATCTGCGAACAAAAAGGCAGGCACCATCGCTGTGCCAAGAAGACACATGGCAAGTAATGCACTGATCACTGTAGAGGCAATACTTTTTCGTCCTGTCTTGTTACGATATATAAAAGCAAAAATCGCTTTTATAAGAATTCGCACCAGTAAGATAATCAGTAAACCCTTATAACGAAAACTAAAATCTATACCTGGAAAACAGGCAAATACTAAGTAAAGTAAAAGTTCAAGAACATTCGCATAGAGGCGATTAAAATGCCATTGTTTTTTCTGTCTCTGCTCTGTCAATGTAAATGTTATAAGTCCGATTTCCGTGAGCAAAAATGCAATTAATAATAAGATATTCATACCATTTTCTCCTGCTATTTTTTCATTGAAATTTATTAATTGTATTATATGAATTTCTTTGAATGCTCACAATATAAGTGAATGTAGGATGCGGTAAATGATAAGTAAGATGCAATGCATCCGATTCGTTTACTCTGATCACAGTGTCTCGCTCATAAAATAATCCTCCTTGTTTATCACAAGAAGGATTGTACGGTCTCCCCTAAAGGGGGGGAGTTAATATCTATTTTGATATTTCGTTTTCTTCCAATCCTGCCCCATATCTGAATATCACGCTCATAATGAGCAATCCTATACCAAGACCTATTGAAAGAGAATTATTTGGAGAAACATCTAATGCAGCTCCCAGTCTATTACCAATCATAACGGTTACTGACTCCGTTATCACAGTACTTACCAGAGGAACAACAAGCGTAAGGATTCCCAGCCTCTTCATTTCTTTTGCCCCTTCATATGTAAAAGGAGTTCCTGCCTTTAATTCATTCTTAAAATATCTCTCTGCAAATATTGCTGGTATCATTCCACCGATACATGAAATAATACCTGCTCCCATAGCAGCATACATTGATGCGAGTGTCATTCCGCTTTCATTTTTTATAATTCCATAGATTGTGACTTCTCCGATTTTTAACAACTGATCTACGCCCATCATCAGACTTACGATACCAACTAAGCATCCCACTGCACCAATAATGCAAAAGATCCAACTGACTTTACTAAACACTTTTCCGGCTTTTGCAAATTTCTGTATTGTTTTTAAATCCTTTTCCATTCCATTCATATTGCTCATATATCATCCTTTCCATAAAACATCACTTTATATTTTTCCCAGATTTTAGCAGCAATATGTACATATATAGCTGCCAATATCCAAATATAAACTTCAATTAGAATAGTAGAAAATCCCATATGACTAAACACTGCTGTAGAAGCATCCATAAAGAAATGCAGGAATATTGCCAGTACATAAAGATGTGCACACCTTCTGCCTCCGCGGACTACAAACCAGATTAATACGGATAATGCAATCTGTGCTGTAATCGCACCAATTCGCTCGATTGAGCTTAATAGAAAATTCCAGGAAGGTGTTGTAATCAGCCTGGTAAATGTAGACTGCAGTTGTGGACGTACACTTTCATCTAATGGCGCCAACAAACTTTCGGCCTGACCACGATTGATCATCAGAGATAACACTAAATTATTAATGTTTCCAATAACCAGAACCACGAACACTTCTAACCCACCATGTCCTGCTCCATACATGAAAGCATTATATGGATTGTCCATATTTTTTTTCAAGATAAGCTTTATCCCAATAAATCTTCCTGTCTCTTCAAACAAACCTGCCATAATTCCGCCGTAAAGTGCATATAGCCAGATATTTCCCTGAATTGTACCTCCAATTGGAGATTGAAACACGATTCCATGTACTTTCTGCTCAAATATCAGAGCAAAAAACAGCATGATCATGCAACCAACAATAAAGCTCAGTCTGGCAGTATGATAGTACTTTCTCAGATATACAAATAATCCGAATGGAATCACAACTCCCATTACCATATTAAATACGATAAAAAGCAATGACAATGTTGGTACCATTCTTTACAACCGCCTCTCTTACTATACATCCATTCATATTAATCAAATCTCCCCCGTCATGATTTAACTGACCTGTGAGGATTTTTATCAGAGTAGTCTTTCCTTCCCCTGACGGTCCAAGTAGTCCGAATATCTGACCATCACATATTCGAAAATTGATATCACGCAATACTTTTTTATCACCAAAAGATTTTTGTACATTTACGCAGTTTATCATGTCTTATGTTCTCCTTGTTCATCTCAAACAAAGAGTATCAAAGACTTTCCTTATATTCAACATATGCATACGTAAGATGCCATAATATGGCCATAAGATGCCATTTGCTTCCAATATTCACAGAATTCTCTTCTGTTCATATTCATGCTTTCTCTTAGTGACTTTACTTCTTTCTGAACGTCCATGATTATAACCACCTCTATCAATAATAGATTATTATATGTTATGCATTGCATCTCATATAAAAATCCCCTGTAAATCTCTCGAGAGATTTTACAGGGGATACACCAATACTTACTGTTCTATATCCACTTTCTTGATATCAGGTGCCTTCATACAATATTGAAATATTTAAGAACGTATTTCCTGACGCATGAAACCAATGTAAGAACCACCAAATGCAGCAATCATAAGTGCAGCTAACCTTATCTGTTTTTTTATACGTCCCATCTGTCCTTTTGAATTACGGTAGTATGGGTGGTAGTATTTGCGAAAGTAAAACGGCTGTCTTCAATGTCTGGATTCCATATCACACGAATCTCCCCTATGATCTATGCTGTCAATGCCAAGTTCACTTATCACTCCGCTTTTTTTACACAAAAAGATCATGATTCAACGGATTCATCTGATATTTCATCTACCAAATCCATTAAACCACGCTCTATCTTGAAACTCCTTTTTTCTTGGATATGATGGTAGATCTTCCGTCTTTCCAACAGGCAAAATACACACTAGCTCATAATCATTTGGTACGTGGAGAATTTCTGCAATTCTATCACAAATTCGATCCTCATCAGTAATGTGTCCTTCATACCAACAGCTTTGGTAGCCTAATTCCACAATCGTTAACAATATATTTTCAATTGCTGCCGAATAATCCTGTACGGCATAACACTTATTCCTGTATGCGTTTATTCGTTGTGTTAATACACAGATAAACACAGGGGCTGTCTGGGCAATTGGCGGATCAATAACTTGCTTAATTCTACTTACTATTTCCTTATCGTCAACTGCGATTAAACTAGTCGTTTGTTTATTACATCCAGACGGAGCAGCCAGACCTGCTTCTAATATGATTCTTAATTCATCTCTGGACGGTATGCAATCTTCAATATATTTACCTCTATAACTATGTCGGCCTTTTATACAATCTATTGTGTTCATTTTTTATCTAACCTTCCTGTATCCAAATTTATCGCTTCAATAATCGGACTAAGATATGCTTTATCTGTCCAGCCACATTTGCTTTCACCGGCATCCATCAATGCTCATTCACGTCCTTTCAATTTTATATTCCATACAAAATCTTCTATCGAAATATACTTCCATTCCCTATCAGCACTCTGATCACGCCAATAACAAACAAATGTGCCGGATAATCCTCCATTAAATCAAAACACCCTTTTCTCCCGTTTGCCATTGCCTTAATGATTTCCCGGAGTGCGAATCATATTGAATAGATATGACAGAAGAATCGCCATCACGGATATAAAAAGAAGCGTATTGTCTTTTGTCTCGCTAACTATCTGAGTTAAAATCAGAATTAATCCACCAACTGCTGAAAATGCGCTGGCAATCATCAATAATGTGTTTCTCATTTGTTTGTTCATAAATATCTGTTCTCCTTTTTTTGTTTTTTAAAGTATAGACACACAATTACAACAGAAATCATCTGTCCAAGCATAACACGAACGATCTGCATGCTGTCTGCTTCTCCATCTGATACAACATGAAGCAGATTCGTCACGATTACGTTATTAAATAAATGATCTCCAATTCCTATCCAGAGGGAGCCATATAAGTGATATAGCAATGACCATTTTATACTCATGATTCCCGCAAGAATGATATAACCTATTCCTATGACCAGCATATTGATTAATGATGAGTTTCCATCCAGATAATCCCTGAAGGGCATTACAAGATGCCAAATTCCAAAGAAAAAAGCGATAATGAAAGACGTCTGCATAAATGGCTTCGTTTCAAGAATCCCATAAAACAGACCTCTGAATATCCCTTCTTCCATCCACACATTAATCAGATTAAATACGATACACAAGAATATGAAACCGATACCGATCTGCTTTTGCATATCATTTATCAACGAAAAACCACTGGCATAAATTTCCAGGTGAACATTATGATTCATTATATAGAGAAGCAGACATTCCGTAGAATATGCCACAAAAAAACAAGCTGTCCCTAATAGAAATCCTATGCCCAAATTAAGGAAGACCTTATTCTTTTTTAAACCAATCTCAGTCCATGTTAAATTGAACAGTCGTAAGATTATAAACAATAACGCGATACCAAAGATCTTATGAATAACATTTTCCGAAAGAACCGTTTCATCTGTTCGTATCACAAAATATTCAAAAACCCTTGCACCAGCACAAATCATAAAAATGCTTATACAACTAAGCATGGGATATTTTCGTAATGCTTCCATCTTCCTTGCCACCTTGTTTACTAACCGAAATCTCTCGTGATATTCTTCATCCATTGATACTTTCTGAAATGGATGATTATGAACGGCATTTTTTCTAATTCGTCCAGAGTCATGACAAAGTAGATTCCAGCATATTAATTTAATCCGCCTCGCAAAATCCTGAATTTATCATTTTGATTCCAAATCTCCAGCAACAAACTGAAATTCTTATCCGGCTCCAGCATTAACTCTGCCAGCTGATCGATCTCCGTCAGCTCTTCGTCAGACAATTCGAAATTCTTGTCACTGACATAAGCCGGCTGATGTAAAAATACAATCTCATGATTCATCAGACAGTGAAAATCATAGAAAACTCCGCGAATCGCTGCAGCTATACCATGTGTGATTGGCCATGACGCATAAGACAGCTGTTCATCCGAAAGCTCTCCCTTTCTTAATTTCAGATAAGCCTGCGCTCCTGTCAGATATCTGTCTCTTGGGATATCATTTGGATCAAAATCTATATGTGGATCGCAGTGAATATCTGCATCTGCCAGAATCCATCTGTTATTTTCTTTGTCATAATATTCCGTGATCCAATGATCGAAGTAATTACCGGGAGTCCTGATATAATCTGCATATCCACTTCTCACCCTTGCAGGTATTCCCTTTGTTTTCAGAGTAGCTGCCAGCATGATTGCCTGACATCTGCAAGTGATGTGAATTTTATCTTTTGCTGTTCTGTCCTTTGTATAAGAAGGATTCAGTCTAAGCAGCTCTGCAAACATGGAAAGCGCATTTGGAAAATAATCCTCTTCAAAATTCAGTCGGGTCAGGGGAATTTCTGAAAGATTCCCCCAGAATCCTTCCTTGTCCATTCTGGTTTCCGGATTTAATAATCCCACCGGATGAATCGTCTGATATCTTTGAAGAAGACATAATTCATTGATATCATCAGGAAGATTTCTTGCAAATTCTCTATAAAATCCCAGTTCTGTAAATTCACTTGTTTGTAAATAAAAATCTGTTGTATTCATAACTTCCTGCCTCTTCTTTTCCTTTTTCTCTTTCATATGCTCTTTTATTTTAAAAAACATTTCTAATGCCATTTGATTCGCAATCTGTCCCATTATTTCTCACCTCGTAAATCAAAGAGTAGCACGCGCGTGCCACACTTTCAATATTCCTCCCTTATAATGGCACACATCCGAAAAACTGTGTCAACCATGTTCTTCTCGTCTTTCCATAAAAGCATATTTAATCCAATTTCCAGCTTGTGATAAAATTCATCTTTTCTCCTTATGAGCTGTTATAATAGTATGACTATACGCATTTACAGTTATTATGCATGCATCTATATTGATATACCAGTTCTTTCCGTTTCGGGTGATTACAGCATTATCTGATTTGATTTTATCTCTACACCATTCGACAACATCATCTACATCTAGTGACAGATTCCTTTTTATTCGAACAATACCCAATTCTGTAGTTTGTAACTTATCTAACCTTTCTAATAATTCATTT
>JAZLLO010000018.1:0-24685 GCA_045598185.1 Marvinbryantia sp. | reverse complement strand
ATCGCAGAAGATATCTACGAACGACATTGTCTCTTCACCCAGCTTCTTATCTCCATTGGAGTCGATCCTCAGGTGGCAGCAGATGATGCATGTCGTATAGAACATGTAATCAGCGAAGAAACCTTCCAGGCTATCAAAAACTATACGAAAAAAGAAAACTAACAAAAAAGGATATATCAGAAAGAACATCTATCTTTCCGACATATCCTTTTCACCTTTCTACTGTTCGCGGAATGTAATCTCACCAGTCTTAGCATCCATTGCATCGACAATTGCAAGGGATTCTACCTGCATTCCTCTGTCTCTTAAAAGCTTACCACCAATCTGGAAGCCTTTCTCAACTGCAATACCTGCACCTACGAGTGTTGCACCTGAATCTTCTACAAGCTGTGCAAGTCCTTCCAGCGCTTTTCCATTAGCAAGGAAGTCATCGATAAGGAGAATCTTGTCGTCAGGCCCAAGGAATTCTTTTGATACAATGATGTCATATATTCTTCCGTGTGTGAAAGATTCTACCCTTGTTGTATAGACGTCACCTGCAATGTTCTTTGTCTGTGTCTTCTTTGCAAATACTACCGGAACCTGGAAAACCTGTGCTACTACACATGCAATACCAATGCCTGATGCCTCAATCGTAAGAATCTTATTGATCTCTTTTCCTTCAAAGCGACGCTTGAATTCCAGTCCCATCTCATAAAACAGACCCACATCCATCTGATGATTCAGGAACTTATCAACCTTCAGAACATTGCCTTCTTTTACAACTCCATCTTTACGGATTCTATCTTCCAATAACTTCATGCTTATCTCCCTCGCATCCCAAAACTTTTTATTTATTCTACTTGCATTTGTATAGAAATGCAATCACATTCTTATCTTTTTTTGATGCTTCACACCGGCCCGAAAAGGTTGACAAATACTTTTTAGTTGTGTATTGTTTAATGGTAGAACAAATTCAATCACTGTTATTTGCAGTGATATTTTTTAGCGTTATTAAGGAGGAGGCACAACAATGGACGCAGACAGTTGCAGTAGCGGCACGGCGAATATCCCTATACAAAGCCATGGTGCCTGCCTTATTTTGCCGGTATCATGATCTAAGAACTCAGGATTCATTCTGCCGTTGTCTATACTTCATCTATTACAAAAGAAGGAGGTAAAGACCATTGACAGATGCATTTGAAACACTGAAAACCAGTCTGAATGCGCTGGTTGAAGTCAAAAAGTATGCTACACTCCGCGACATTCTTGTCACGATGAATGCAGCAGATATTGCATCTCTTTTTGAAGAGATGCCAGAAGAAGTTGTTCCACTTTTATATCGTCTTCTTCCAAAGGAGCTGGCAGCAGATACCTTTGTAGAGATGGAACCGGATACCCAGGAGATGCTGATCCGCGGCTTTTCCGACAGCGAATTAAAGGAAGTCATCGACGAGCTTTACGTAGATGATGCCGTTGATATCGTAGAGGAGATGCCAGCGAATGTTGTTAAGCGTATTCTGCAGTCCGCAGATGCGGAAAAGAGAAAGATGATCAACAACATTCTGAAATATCCGGACGATTCAGCCGGAAGTCTTATGACTACCGAGTTCGTTGATCTGAGACCACAGATGACCCGTGAAGAGGCTATTCTTCACATCAGAAGAAGTGGTATCAATAAAGAGACTATTAATACTTGTTATGTTACCGCAAAAGACAGACGCCTGATTGGTGTCGTTACGATCCGTGATCTTATTATGGCTGACCAGGGTCAGACCATGGAAGATCTTATGGAGGAGAATATCATCTCTGTGAATACCTTGACTGACCAGGAAGAGGTGGCACAGATGTTCAGTAAGTACGGTTTCCTTGCTATGCCGGTCGTTGATACAGAAAGCCGTCTGGTTGGTATCGTTACTGTCGATGACGTTCTCGAAGTCATGGAAGAAGAGGTAACAGAGGATATCGAAAAGATGGCTGCTATCGTTCCAGGTGACAAGCCATACTTAAGACAGACACCTTTTGATCTGTGGAAGTCCCGTATCCCTTGGTTATTATTCCTTATGATTTCCGCTACCTTTACCGGTATGATCATTACCAGTTTCGAAGATGCACTTTCCAAATTCGTTATCTTAACTGCATATATTCCAATGCTTATGGATACCGGTGGTAACTCCGGTGGACAGGCTTCCGTTACTGTTATCCGTGCACTTTCACTTCATGAGATTGATTTTTCCGATCTCCCAAAGGTTATCTGGAAAGAAGTTCGTGTTGCGCTGATGTGTGGTGTTACACTTGCAGTTGCTAATTTCGCAAAGCTGATGATCTTCGATCATCTCACGATTATGGTTTCCCTAACCATCTGTCTGACTTTGATCGTAACGATTTTCTTTGCAAAGTTTATCGGCTGTGCACTTCCGATGTGTGCATATAAGCTTGGTTTTGACCCTGCAGTTATGGCAAGTCCATTTATTACAACAATTGTAGATGCTATTTCTCTGCTGGTATATTTCCAGATTGCGACAAGGATTCTTGGTATATAAAATTGATATAAAAGAAAAAGATGGCTGACAGCCATCTTTTTCTTTTTAATAATGCTTTTTCCATGTAGTTGCTGAGAACAGAATCAGGATCGGGAATATCTCCAGACGGCCTGCCAGCATATCAAGAATCAGTACCAGCTTTGATAATACGCTGAAGGAAGCAAAGTTGCAGGTTGCACCTACTGCTTCAAAACCAGGACCGATGTTGTTGAAACATGCCATAACAGCGGAGAAGTTGGTCATCATACTCATATTGTCAAGAGAAACTATGAGGAAGCTGACTATGATGATAAATACATACGCAATCAGATAAACTCCGGTATTCTCCAGAATCTTCTCATCTACACGCTGTCCGTTCAGCTTTACAACCTGTACCTTGTTTGGCTGAAGGACTTTCTGTACTCCTCTTCTCATATTCTTCACAAGAAGGAGAAGTCTGCTGACTTTAAATCCACCGCCGGTACTTCCGGCACTTGCTCCCAGAAACATCAAAAACAACATGATTGCTTTTGAGAAGCTTGGCCATAGATCGAAATCTGTTGTTGCAAAACCTGTTGTTGTTGTTACTGTTGCAACCTGGAATGCAGCATGACGGACAGTCTCTTCCAGTGTTGGGTAGAATCCGCGAAGGTTGATAACGATCAGTACGATACTTGCAAGAACGATACCAAAATATGCACGGAACTCTTCGTCTTTGTAGACATCCTTGAACTTCTTCATAACCAGAAGATAGTAACAGTTAAAGTTAACACCAAACAGTAACATGAATACGGTACATACATTCTGAATATATGGACTATAACTTGCAATACTGTCATTCTTAATACCAAAACCACCGGTACCTGCCGTACCAAGTGCAGTACATACAGCATCAAACAGCGGCATCTTTCCGATCAGAAGGAAGATACAGTTCAGTACCGTAAGAAGCATATATAACAGATACAGGATCTTTGCTGTATCTCTCATCTTCGGTACCATCTTTCCTACATTCGGTCCCGGGCTCTCTGCACGGAGAAGATGCATGGTATATCCGCTCTTCTGTCCATTGATCGACACGATTGCAAGAAGGAATACCAGAACACCCATACCACCCAGCCAGTGGGTAAAACTTCTCCAGTAAAGAATACCTTTGGATAAGCTTTCAACCTCGGGAAGAATGGAAGATCCGGTTGTTGTAAAACCTGAGATTGTCTCGAAGAACGCATCAATAAAAAGTGGAATCTCTCTGGAGATATAAAATGGAAGACATCCCAGAAGACCAAGAACGATCCAGCTTACACCTACGCACACAAGACCTTCTTTTGCATAAAATCCTTTTTTCGTCTCTTTCCTGCAGATCAGATACAGAAAACCTGCAAGAAGAGCAATGATCACGATACTCCAGACAAAACCTTTAATTGCCGGAGTCTCATTCAGATAGAGGCTGATTGCAAGCGCAGGTATCATAAATACATCTTCAATTGCCAGGATCATGGCAATGAATTTTCCCATCATCTTATAATTCATGCTGCACCCCTATTTGTGAAAAATATCATTCAAACTATTAATAACGATATTGTTACCGGAAACTACGATCAATGTATCTCCCTGAGTAAAGCTGGAATCACCATTCGGAATGATGGTATCCATTCCATGGATAATACATGCAATTCTTGCTTCCTTACGAATCTTTAATGACTTCAGAGGAGTATCTTTGTACTTGCAATTTTCATCTACACGGAATTCCATAGCTTCTACCGCTCCGTCAACCAGCGCATGTACAGTAAGTGCTGCCTCTTTTTCATGATTCATAGCACGTACATAACGGATAATATTATCACAGCAAAGTTCCTTCGGACTGATCGTACTGCCAAGCTGGATACTGTCAAGCATAGCCGGATTACGTTCGTGACCAAGCTTTGTGATAACCTGGAATACACCCTGACTTTTTGCATAAAGAGAAATGAGGATATTCAGTTCATCCATACCGGTAAGCGAAACAAGTGCATCACATCTGTCAAGTCCTTCATCTTCCAGGAGTTCCTGATCAGATGCATCTCCATGAATAATGGTTGCATTTGGCAGCATCTCCGCAAGAGTCTCACACTTACTCATATTCTTTTCAATGATCTTTACATTGATTCCGCTATCTGCCAGAAGCTTTGTAAGATAATAACAGATACGTCCGCCGCCACAGATCATTACATTGGTGATCTTACGATCTGTAATGCCAAGATTCTTTAACATAATAGAAAGGTTATCTGTAGATGCTGTAACTGAGATACGATCACCCTTTTTCAGAATGAACTGACCATCCGGTGTTACCGTTTCTGTTCCACGCTTTACTGCACACACCAGAATCTGACACTTTACAATTGAAGATACATCATTCAATGATACGTCGCAAAGCTTGCTGCCCTCTTCAATCTTAAGTTCTACGATCTCTACACGACCTTTTGCAAAACTTTCTCTTTTTAAAAATCCCGGCACCTTCAGGAGACGTTCAATTTCTTTTGCTGCCTGCTTTTCAGGATTCACTGACATAGACAGACCGAACATATCACGCATTGCATAGATCTGTTCCGAATATTCCGGATTACGAACACGTGCGATCGTGTGAATATTCTCATTCAAACGGTGTGCTGTAGTACAGCATAAAAGATTGACCTCATCTGCACTGGTAACCGCAATCAGAAGTTCTGCTTCTTCAATTCCTGCCTGCTGAAGCACCCCCATGGATGCACAGCTTCCCTGAACCGTCATTACATCATATCGTTCCACACTGTTCTCAAGAACAGAGGCATTGGAATCAATCAGAGTAATATCATACTTTTCTGATGCTAATTCTCTTGTCAGTGTTGATCCAACTTTTCCGTCACCTGCAATAATTATCTTCACTGTTATTTCCTCACTTTAAATCTTCGTATCGCTAAATGTTAATTTATCTGCCTATTGCATCCAGTGCATTCGAAATATCCGCAATCAGATCTTCTTTATCTTCAATTCCAACGCTGATACGGATCAGTTCTGCAGGTACTCCTGCTTCGATGAGCTGCTCATCATTCATCTGACGATGTGTGGATGTTGCCGGATTCAGACAGCAGGTTCTTGCATCTGCTACATGTGTCTCAATTGCTCCCAGTCTTAAGTTCTGCATAAATACAGAAGCAGCTTCTTTTCCACCTTTCAGGCCGAAAGATACAACGCCGCATCCACCATTCGGAAGATACTTCTGTGCTCTTTCATAGTACTTATTAGATGGAAGACCTGGATAATTCACATACGCTACTTTATCATGTGCCTCAAGAAATTCTGCAACTGCCTGTCCATTCTCAACATGCTTTGGCATACGTACATGAAGTGATTCCAGACCAAGATTCAGGATAAATGCATTCTGAGGAGACTGGATCGAACCAAAGTCTCTCATCAGCTGAGAAGTTGCTTTTGTAATAAATGCGCCTTCTTTACCGAACTTTTCTGCATAAGTAATACCATGATAGCTTTCATCAGGTGTACAAAGTCCCGGATACTTATCTGCATGTGCCATCCAGTCGAATCTGCCGGAGTCTACGATGCATCCGCCTACAGTTGCGCCATGTCCGTCCATATACTTTGTTGTAGAATGTGTTACAATATCTGCTCCCCATTCAAATGGTCTGCAGTTAACCGGTGTCGGGAATGTATTATCCACGATCAGTGGTACACCATGCTCATGTGCAACCTTTGCAAACAGTTCAATATCCAGTACTGTAAGTGCAGGGTTTGCAATCGTCTCTCCAAACATAGCCTTTGTATTCGGCTGGAATGCAGCATGCAGTTCTTCTTCTGTTGCATCCGGAGATACAAATGTTGAGGTAATTCCCATCTTTGCCATTGTTACAGAGATCAGATTAAATGTTCCTCCGTAGATAGAAGAAGATGCTACGATATGATCACCGGCTTCACAGATATTGAAAAGTGCAAAGAAGTTAGCAGCCTGTCCTGAAGATGTCAGCATTGCCGCTGTTCCGCCTTCCATCGCACAGATCTTGGCAGCTACATAATCATTGGTAGGATTCTGAAGTCTTGTATAGAAGTATCCGCTTGCCTCCAGATCGAATAACTTACCCATATCTTCGCTTGTATCATATTTGAAAGTTGTTGACTGAATAATAGGTACCTGGCGTGGTTCTCCATTCCCTGGTGTATAACCTGCCTGTACGCATTTTGTTCCCATATTCATAATAATTCACCTTTTTCCTTCCATTTATCTGTCATTTCATATAAAAAATCAGTATGATTTTACCACGTTTTTTATCTCCTTACAACAATTAACTATGTATGAAAAAACCTTGCGAAAAACCCCTGTCCGTATTAAAATAAAATGATAAATAAAATTAACCATGGAGGCTTTTATCCATAATGTTTTATTCTGTAATTGTACCGTGTTATAAATCTGCCGCTACGATCCGAAAGGTTGTAGAGATGACTATGGCGGAATTTGCACGTAATAACATCCCTGATTATGAATTTGTTCTGGTGGATGATTCTTCTCCGGACCAGGGTGCTACAGTTTCTGCTCTTGAGTCCCTTGCAGATGATTACGGTTGTGTCAGAATCATTGAACTGGCACGCAACTCCGGTCAGCATAATGCTGTTATGGCCGGACTTAACTATACCAGAGGGGATGCTATCATCTGTATGGATGATGATCTTCAGACACATCCATCCCAACTTCCGCTTCTGCTGGAAGAATTTCATAAAGGCTATGATATCGTATACGGTTATTATCCTCAGAAGAAGCACAGTTCTTTCCGTAATTTTGGAAGCTATATCAATCATCTTTCTGTGCGTATTCTTATCGGAAAACCGAAGGATATGAGAACATCCAGTTTCTGGATCATTCGTAAGTTTGTGCGTGACTATGCCATTGAATATAAGAGTCAGTACACGCATCTTCAAGGCTTATTTTTACGTACCACGAGGAATATCAGCTGTATTCCTGTTCAGCACTTTGAACGTGAGGTGGGAACATCCGGCTACACCTTTAAGAAGCTGATCGCTCTCTGGTCTAATATTATGGGATATTCTATCGTCCCGCTTCGCATGGCTACTTATTGTGGATATTTCTTTTCTGGCATTGGTCTTTTAGGTACATTATTTGCCGTTGCCAGAAAGCTGATCCGTCCTGCCACTGCAATTGGATGGCCATCTGTTATGGCTGCCATATGTTTTTTTGCAGGAATCAATCTTCTTTTTCTTGGTCTCATCGGTGAATATCTTGGAAGGATGTTCCTGAGCCAGAGTCGTTATCCGCAATATGTTATTCGCTGCATCTATACACAGGATGGTATGATCAATGCACACGACTATGTCGCAGAGACTGCGAAGCCTGATGCTCCAAAAGCAACACAATATTTTTCGAACGGAGGTCACGTATGAAAAAGATTATGATCTTAGGTGCCGGCATTTATCAGGTACCTCTGATAGAAACAGCAAGAAAACTGGGTATCTATACCATAGTTGTCAGTATCCCTGGCAATTACCCTGGTTTTCCTCTCGCTGATAAAGTATATTATGAAAATACTACGGATTATGACACGATTCTCAGAATCGCCAAAGAGGAACAGATCGATGGTATCGTTACTGCCGGTACAGACGTAGCTGTTATTACTATTGGCCGTGTTTGTGATGAACTTCATCTTTGTGGTTTATCCTTTGAAGCTGCCAAGATTGCTGCTGATAAGCTTCTTATGAAGCAGCAGTATATGGAAAATGGTGTACGCACTGCGCGTTACTGCCGTATTCCGCTTGATCTTTCTGTGGATGAGATCTCTGAGCGTATTGCTGATCTCCAGTATCCACTTATCTTTAAGTGTGTGGATTCGTCCGGAAGCCGTGGAATCACCCGCGTAGATAAGCAGGAGCAGTTTAAAGGGGCATTAGACGCTGTTCGCAAGGTTACCCGTTCTGATTATTTCCTGGTAGAAGAGTTCCTGGAAGGAGAAGAATTCGGTGCGCAGGCTTTTGTATATCGCGGTGAGCTGAAGTTTATTATTCCGCACGGCGACTATGTATTTAAGGGTGATACCGGTGTTCCAATCGGACATTTTGCTCCATATGATCTGGACCCTTCTATTATTGAAGATGCAAAGCAGCAGCTGATCGGTGCAATCAAGGCCATGAAGCTTGATAACTGCGCTATCAATGCCGACTTTATCCTGAAGGATGGTAAGACTTATGTTCTTGAGCTTGGCGGACGTTCCGGTGCTACCTGTCTTGCTGAGTTAACTTCAATCTATTATGGATTTGATTATTACGAAAAGATTCTTCGCTGTTCTCTTGGCGAAGATGTTACTTTTGATACTACTCAGAAGAAGACTCCGAATGTAAGCAAGCTTCTTATGAGCAGCAAGGACGGTGTTATCAAGGAACAGCATAACAACAATGAAGAGAATCCTAATATTCTGGATATTCACTTTGACTATCAGCCAGGTGATGCCGTTCACAAGTTCCATGTCGGACCTCATCGTATCGGACATGTCATCACAAAAGGTGAGACACTGGAAGAAGCGGTTGAGATTCTGAATGATGCACTTAGTAAAATTGATATTATTGTAGAATGATAATTTGAACCGCTGGGAAGCTGCTTCCCAGCGGTTTTTTTATTTCTTTTTCAGATTTTTCAATAATGCCAGTAATTGCGGGAATACCATCTTTACTGCTGCCAGAACAACAAGAAGAATTACCCCATAGCGCATATACCATCTCAACTGATAAAGTCCCATACTTGCAACATTGATTCCAAGGAACAATGCTCCCAGAATACTGCTCTTTTTCAGTGGGACAATGATCTCTCCTGTTACCTTTTTTTCGAGAATTCCCTGCATAATAAGAAGGATATAGTAACTAATCGCTGTCGTATATGCAGCTGCCATATATCCGAACTTCAGAATACAGATATAATTCAGAAATACATTGATGACCATTGTCAGGATGGTTCCTGCTGCTACATACGTAGTCTTTTTATAATAATTCTCAATCGCAGTATAGATATAACTGTAGAAACGCATCAATGTTCCGGTTACCATAGGTGCTACCAGATAGATAGCAATCCTATAACTCTTTGATCCAAGAACCGCAACAATCTCTGGTGCTACAGCTACTAGTCCCCAGGATACCAGTTCAAAGGTATACATAAGAAGAAGCCACGGCTTTTCTATCTCGCTCTTTTCATTTCTCTCAATCTTTTCATACATCCATGGCAAAAATGCATTCCATACAGAATCTTCCACTACCCATATGATAAATGAGATCGTAGTTCCAAGTGCAAAAATACCTGTATATTCATTCCCCACAAGAAACTGGATCATAATCTTATCTGCCTGATTCATGATCTGAATAGATAAGGCTTCCGGTATCAGCGGCAGGCTGTATTTTAATGCATATTTCCAGTAATACGTCTGAATCAGTTTTCTGCCCTGAACAAAAAGTACAGCAGCTACGATCAGACCTCCGATAATCTGTGGAAGATAGAAGCCAAGGACGCGAAGATCAACCAATTGATCCAGCTTTCCTGTCCGATTCCCCCAGTAAAGCAGCGCAATAGATAACACAGTTGCGGGTACGATCGTAACAGTAGTTACAAAGATGCTGGCCTTATATCTCATCATCTGTTTTTCTCTTCTTTGCATATACAGAATACTGGTATATGCAAACACATAGAGAAAAGCCATGTAGAACATGAAAGGATTCATGCTGCAGAACTTCATTACCTGCTCCTGAAAGATCAGCGCCATCAGGAAAAACACAGCGATTGATATATAAGATAAACTCTGTACACTGGATACATAAGCATTATAATCTTCTCCGGTATCATACTTTGCCCTGTCTACACTTCTCCACAGACAAAGAGACATTACCGGAACCATGATAAGAAGCCATGATTCATAAACTCTAATCTGACCATACTGTGCCGTTGAAACCAGTCTTGTATAGATCGGTGTCGTCAGAAATGTCAGCCCTCGAATCATCATCTGCCCAATGACATAGAAAATTCCTGCCTGAAGCGCAACCTTATTCAACGTATTCTTCTGAATCTTGTTAGTACTCATAATACTTTTCCTTTTTACTCTCGTAATCATTGTCATTATAAAAAAAAGAAAGTAAAAATGCAAGTTGCAGTTCCTCTTCATTGTATGTTAAAATATTGTTTACGAATAAAAACAGGAGATTTTAGTATGTCTATTTTCAATAATAAGTATCTGAAAAGTCCTTTGACTTTTTATTATCTGTTAACGCTTGATAAAAAAATACAAACCAATCATGATTTTGTTTATAAACGCCAGTGTAAAAGAACGCACAAACTAATGAAGCGTGCTTATAAGATTCCTTTTTACAGACAGCGTTTTATTGAGAATAATCTGACTCCGGATGATTTTAAGACACCGGAAGATCTTGTAAAGTTCCCGATCATGACCCGTGCAGATCTTCGTAAATGGATGCAGGATGAGATAAAAGAACATCCGGAAAAGATGAAGGAGTGGAGTATCTTCAGTACAAGTGGTTCTTCCGGTACACCTTTGAAGTTCATCAAGTCTCACCGTGATTCTGCATGTGAAGATGCAAACTGGATCCGTGTTCTGATGTATGGTGGATATCATCCACTGCGTGGAAAGTTATTCTCATTTGTTACTACACATAAAAAGATTGATCCGAAAAAAGGCGATTCATTCATTCAAAAGCTTGGACTCTTCCGCCGTGTTGTTGTTCCTGAGGACAACTGTGTGGGTGACGGTATTCGCGATATTCTTAATTCCATAGAAGCTTATCAGCCTGATGTGCTATGCTTTCGTCGTAACTGCCTTGTACGTATGGCACTTTATGCAAAGCGTAACAATATCAAGGTATTTCAGCCAAAGCTCTATACCCCTGTAAGTGAGATGGTTGACGAGACAACACGTACTCTCTTAACAGAAACATTTGGACCTGGTCTTTTTGATGCATATGGCAGCTCTGAGACAGGCAGCTGTGTAATCCAGCTTCCTGGTGCAAAGGATTATTATATCAACAATGATACTCATGTAGTGAATATCTACGATGACGAAAACCGCCTTGCTGATAATGGTCGTGTCATCATCACCACTTTATTTAAAAAAGACTATCCATTTATTAATTATGAAATCGGTGATCGTGCCACTTCAGTAACAAGAGAACATGTACGATACATCACTTCTATTCAGGGACGTGTCAACGACCTTGTAAAGCACGAGAACTCTCCTGAGACTTCTGCTATGTATCTGATGAAGATCCCAAATGGTATCGTAGGTATCGCTCAGTTCCGTTTTATTCAGGACTCTTATCATGACATGACCATTCAATTGGTAAAGGATCCGGATAATGATGCTCATACAATTGAAGAGTTTGAAGAATTCTTCCGTCAGCGTATGCATGATCTCTACCAGGATGAGTTCAATCTTACATTCCAGTGGATGGATGTGATTCCTCCGGAAGCAAATGGTAAGATGCGTTGTTTCGCTTGCAATGTAAAGTAATAAATAAGGAGACGGTTTCCCGTCTCCTTTATTCTTTCCTATCCGGATAATTCTTGTTAATTCAGTCTGATATAATAGGTTGGATCCTTTACAGGTGAAGATGTACTGATCTTGAAAGTCGAGAAATGATATACTCCCTTCACATAAGCACCATTAGAACCCATTCTTCCAGCATCATAGTAATTGTACTTCTTAGTAGTCTTATCATATCCTGCAAAGATATTCGTGTGACCTTTATAAATCATAATATCGCCTGCTTTTACTTTACCAGATGCAACAAGATCTTGCATACTCTGAGTGGCCTTAATAATCTTACCATTCGATGTGATCTTCTTCTTTGTTGCAGCACCACCATCAGAATTGGTAATTTTAAACTTGATAGTTCCATCGTCTTTTCCATAGAGATAATCATAGTATTCAAAAATACCAATATCTTTTAATGCCCAGGTTGCAATCAGTGCACAGTTCACCTTACGATTACCAGCAATCGCCTCCTGGTAAGTTCTAGGTGGATTATCATTGCTGTATGTCCACTTAATTCCATTCTTTGTATCTGATTCAATTCTCTTTGAATACTTTTCAAGCGCTTTCAGTAACTTTTGTGTTTTAACGCCACTTGTAGTAGTTGTTGAAGGAGTCGCAACCGGCTTCGCTGGTTCAGCTGGCTTTGCTGGTGTTGCAGACGTTGTATCTCCCTTCAATACAATAATCACACAAGTCATAGTAACACCGCTGCCATCTTTCGCTGTACAGGTGATCGTTGCTGTGCCATTCGCTACTGCAGTAACCTTTCCCTTTGCAGATACCTTTGCAATCTTCTTATTCGAAGAACTCCACTTTACTGTCTTATCTGCTGCAGTAGATGGACTTACACTCGCTTTTAATTGATATGTTTTCCCCGGAAGAAGGAAATAACTTGTAGCGTTCAAAGCAATCTCAGTTACTGGCTGATTAACTGTTACTTTACAACTATAAGACCTCTTCCCATTCACTGTTGCAGTGATAATAGCTGTTCCACGCTTTTTCCCTTTTACAACTCCCTTTTTAGAGACTATGGCAATTGCTTTGTTGGAAGTGGACCATTCAACAGGTTTTTTTGTCCCGGTAATCGAAAGCTTTACCTTCTGTCCTATCAAAATACTTTCTTCTGTACTGCTGATCTGAACCGCTGCTGATACAGTTATCGGAAGGGCAAACAAAAATGTCACAATCAATAATAATGTTGTCAGTATATTCTTCTTTTTCTGCAATGTATTTCCTCCTTTTGATTTGTTACATTTTATTTACATAATATTAACACCAATTAATCATTGCCGCAACACGTTTTTATCTGATTAATAAAAACTTAAAAAAAGTGGCCCATCGGACCACCTTTTTTATCTATATCATATAAACCTGTAATTAGTCATCTTCGTTCATGTCCTGAAGCTGAGCCTTCTGAACATCTTCGAAAACTGAAATCATTGGTGTAACACTCTTATCACCATGAATCCTACGTGCTACATAGTTCTGAGTTGCTTTCATTACCTGTGGTGAAAGAACCAGAACACCAATCAAGTTCGGAAGCATCATCAGACCGTTGAATGTATCTGAGATATCCCATGCAAGCTGTGCTTCCATTACAGAACCAGCAAGTACGATTACTACGAAAATAACACGATATACAGTAACTGCACCTGCACCAAAGAGATACTGACATGCTGTTGAACCATAGTGGCTCCATCCAAGTACTGTAGAGTAAGCGAATAAAAGAATCGCTAACGCAATAAATGCTGCACCAAGCTGACCAAACTGCTGAGAGAATGCGTAGCTCATAAGTGAACTTGAACCAACTTCTTCACCGATCTGTGTCAGCATACCTGTTGAAAGGTCGATTGCATCTGAGCTTAAGATTGTAATAGCTGTTAATGTACATACGATGATTGTATCAGCGAATACTTCGAAGATACCCCACATACCCTGACGTACAGGTTCTTTTACGTTTGAACTTGAGTGTACCATAACAGAAGAACCAAGACCGGCTTCGTTAGAGAATACACCACGCTTAAAGCCCATCTTCATAGCAAGTGCGATACCAGCACCAAAGCCACCACCGGCTACTGCCTGAACAGAGAATGCACCCTTGAAGATAGCAACAAAGATTGCAGGAACTGTTCCAATGTGAGTTAAAATAATGATAATTGTTCCAAGGAAGTAAAGAATAACCATGAATGGTACAAGTTTTTCAGTGATACTTGCAACTCTCTTTAATCCACCAAGGATAACTGCACCTACAGCAATTACAAGGAAGATACCTGTAGCAATCTTTGGAATACCAAATGCTGTGTATACGTTTGATACCATAGAGTTAACCTGACTCATGTTACCAATACCAAAAGAAGCTAACAGACAGAATAACGAGAATAATACGGCAAGAACTGCACCAATTCCTTTACATCCTGGTAATGCACCAAGACCATCTCTTAAGTAGTACATTGCACCACCGTGCCATTCGCCCTTCTCATCTTTTCTACGATAAAGAATACCAAGAACGTTTTCTGAATAGTTTGTCATCATTCCGAAGAATGCGATCAGCCACATCCAGAATACTGCACCAGGACCACCTACTGTGATCGCACCAGCAACACCAACGATGTTACCAGTACCAACTGTTGCCGCAAGAGCTGTACACAGAGACTGGAACTGAGAAATAGATTTATCCTTTGTATGCTGTGTTACATTCTTGTCGCCGATGATAGCACCTAAAGTATGCTTCATCCAGTGTCCAAAATGAGAAATCTGGAACACCTTTGTCAGAATTGTCATCAAGATACCTACAAATCCAAGAAGAATCAGTGCAGGCCAGCCCCATACGAGACCATTGATGGTATTGTTGACATTTGTAATTACATTGATCATAATCTCATCTCCTCTTCTTTTTTAGGTGGAGAAATCAAAAAAGCTGATAACAGAACAGAACTGTTACCAGCCAGATGATACATTACAATCACAAAACTGCTTTCAACTCTGTCCTTTCGCCTGAGAGATTCACGTAAATCTACGCTTTGCACCTTCGGCACTCACCCTTTTGTGAGTTTCTCCAGAGTACAGTCAAGATCCGGTCCTTTCCCATCCTTTCCTCTAACCAGATATAAAAGAAAAAATAGTCCCCTGTAAGTGTTACTCCTTCGGGAAGACATACGTCTTTCTTCCAGATCCATCAACCTGTACATATTAAAAATGTCTTTTATAAATTATCATAATCGTATATATGTGTCAATGATTTTGATTTCAAATTTTCTGATTGATTCAATCAATATTTTCGATCTATATATTATTGTATACAAAAAAACAGGGTATGCTTTCACATACCCTGTAAAGTTCTTATTCCCGGCAAAAATTATGCATTCATCTGAGCTGCAACTTCTGCTGCGAAATCTTCGTTCTTCTTTTCCATACCTTCGCCAACTTCAAAACGTACAACTTCTGCGATTGTAAGCTTCTTAGAAACTGACTCTACGTACTTAGCAACTGTCTGCTTGCCATCTTCAGCCTTAACATATACCTGATCAAGAAGACATACGTCTTTCAGATGCTTAGATACACGTCCTTCAACAAGACCATTGAAGATCTTGTTTGCAGAGATCTCTTCTTTAGCAGCTAAAGCGATCTGAGCAAGTTCTGCCTTTGCTTCCTTAGAAAGGAAGTTTGGAAGGTAGTTCATGTTGCTCTTGTGCTCTTCATAAGCCTTAACATCTTCTGCACTCCACTTAGAAGCAACTGCTTCGTCAAGGAGCTTGCCAAGTACTGGCTTTGGAAGAGAGAATGGATCATTTAATGCACTTTCAAGAGTGATCTCTCTAAGTTTAGCAAGTTCTTCTGCTGAAAGATCGTTTCTGCTGATGTACTGTGGGTTCATAGCTGCAACCTGCATTGCAATGTTAACGAGTGCTTCGTCAACTGCTTCTGAAGCATCACCATTAGCAGCAACAAGAACACCAATCTTTCCGCCGCCGTGAAGGTATGTAGCTACTGCATCAGCTTCAACCTTCTGGAATCTTCTGAAGGAAAGCTTTTCACCAATCTGAAGAGTCTTTTCAGCAACAACTTCCTGAAGACCATTCTCAAGGATAGCTGCAACGTCTTCACCGTTCTTACCACCATTAAGACCTGAAGCAAGAGCCTTGTCTGCTACTTCCTGAACGAATTCCTGGAAGAGTGCATTCTTTGCAACGAAGTCTGTCTCTGAGTTAACTTCAGCAACAACTGCCTTAGTTCCATCAACAGCAACACGGCAGATACCTTCTGCTGCGATTCTGCTTGCTTTCTTTTCCATCTTAGCAGCTCCGCTCTTTCTAAGAACTTCTACAGCTGCTTCCATATCACCGTTAGTTTCTGTAAGTGCCTTCTTGCAATCCATCATTCCGGCACCAGTCATCTCACGTAATTCTTTTACCATTCCTGCTGTGATAGCCATAATTAATTATTCCTCACTCTCTGCAGCAACTTCTTCAATATCAGTTGCTTCTGCACTTTCAAATTCGATTGCTGTTTCAGCACCCTGATTAGCTTCGATAACAGCATCTGCCATCTTAGAAACGATGAGTTTTACTGCACGGATAGCATCATCATTACCTGGGATAACGTAATCCAGTTCTTCTGGGTCACAGTTTGTATCACAGATACCGATCAGTGGAATGCCAAGTGTATGTGCTTCCTGAACACAAATTCTTTCTTTCTTTGGATCTACTACAAAGATAGCGTCTGGGATCTTCTTCATCTCTTTGATACCGCCAAGGTTCTTTGTAAGTTTTTCCATCTCTTTCTTTAATTCAATAACTTCTTTCTTTGGAAGAACATCAAATGTTCCATCAGCTTCCATAGTTTCGATTGCTTTCAGACGAGCAATACGGCTCTGGATTGTCTTGAAGTTGGTAAGCATACCACCAAGCCATCTTTCGTTAACGTAGTACATACCACATCTCTCAGCTTCTGTCTTAACAGCATCCTGAGCCTGTTTCTTTGTACCAACGAAGAGAACTGTACCACCATTAGCTGCGATATCACCGATTGCATTGTATGCATCGTCAACCATACCTACAGACTTCTGAAGGTCGATGATGTAGATACCATTTCTCTCTGTGTAGATGTATGGAGCCATCTTAGGATTCCATCTTCTTGTCTGATGTCCGAAATGAACACCTGCTTCCAGTAACTGTTTCATTGAAATAACGCTCATTGTATTTCTCCTTTAAATTTGGTTTTTCTTCCATATGTATTGATCCATCTGCGAAAACCATACGGCACCACCCGCAGATACATACATACGTGTTTTATGCGACTTGCAAAGTATATCATATTTAATTTTAACTTTCAAGTACTTATCATATTTTTATTCGTGACGAAGTGCATCAATCGGATTGAGATTCGATGCCTTGATAGAAGGCATAAATCCAAATACCAGACCGATCAATGTTGAGAAGATTACGGAACCGATGATCGCCGGAACACTGATTCCAACAGGCACTTCTGCGATCTTCGATATCGCCTGGGAAAGTCCGATTCCAGCCAGTACCCCAATAATACCACCAAGACTTGTCAATACTGCTGCCTCTGTCAGGAACTGGGAAAGAATCGTTCTCTTTCTTGCTCCGATCGCCTTCTTAAGACCGATCTCACTGGTTCGTTCTGTAACAGAAACCAGCATAATATTCATAACACCAATGCCACCAACAAGAAGTGAGATACTTGCGATCCAGATCAACTGCTGATTCGTAGAGGCATTGATCTGCTGTTCCTGTTCTACTGCTTCCATAGTATTCTTCGCACGATATTTCAGATCCTTCTGCGTGGTACTTAATCTCGCATTCAGTACTTCACTGCATGGCTTACCGATGCTTGTCATTGCTGCGACATCCGCTGCCTTCACCGATACATTCTCCGGTTCATCGAACTGATAGATAACAGGCCAGATAGATGACGGTATAAATACTGTTCCGGAAGCATTCTCATCCCCCATATATGTATAATAATCTTCTACCGTGTTCATCACCGGTTCAAATCTTGATGCTACCTGAACAACTCCAATAATCAGGAACGGTTCGCCTTTAATCTCCATCGTCTTTCCGATAGCACTTTCTTCCTGAAACAGGGAACTTGCTGCCGTCTGGTCAAGGATCGCTACTTTTTTATAGTTCTCATAATCTCTTTTGATAAAATTTCGTCCTGTACGAAGCACATATCCATATACATTAAAGTAATGAGAATCAATACCACGTACACCGGCACCCTGAAGATTCTTATCCTGATAAAAGATACTGTCTGCATATGAACGGGAAGTATAAAATGTTGCATCTTCTACATCCTTGATCTTCAGCAGATCATCACGGACAGATTCCGTCAGCTTTGGAATTCCTTCCGGAATACTTTCATAATCAAAACTATAGACATTATCTGCAGTGCCCTGACTTAATACAATCTCAACCGCATTGTTCCCGGAACCAAGCACATTCTTTAAGAGCTGTTCATTGGTTCCCTGAATGGTAGAGACAATTGCAATAATGGATGCAATACCAATAATAATACCCAGCATTGTCAGAAAAGATCTCATCTTATGGGACAAAATACCCTGAAACGATAATCTTATATTCTCAAGCAATCATCTCACCTCCTTCTTTCACTGGTTTTCTTTTAATCTTCATATGCCCTGCTGATCCTTGTTGCCGCTCCTTCTTTTGCATTCTTATTATATGGGAACGCAATATAATCCTCCAGATTAAGGCCCGCCTTGATCTCAACGCTTCCGTAGCTATTCTCGCCAGTTTTAACATACTGCTTTTTCAGCTTGTCATCCGGTCCCTTAATATATACGTAACTCTTTCCATTCTCAGAGCGTACATACGCTTTATCCAGATAGATGTCACTGTACTTCTTTTTCTTCGTTGTGTACTTTACCTGAACATAATCATATTCCTGCAGTTCCTTATCTCCTTCTACCACAGCAAGTACCGGATAACTTGAGGAATTCGGATTCTCGTTGAAGGACATATATTCCTGACCTGCAGAAGGCACAGTGTCAATCTTCGTAATCTTAGCTTTAAACTTGCTTCCTGTCTCCCAGGAGCTGCAGGAGATCTCATCACCAACCTTAATAGAGTCAAGTTCCAGTTCGCTGATGCTTGTCTTTATATATAAACTGTTTTCACTGTTTACAATCATATAAGCATCATCATAATCGCCCTGACCGATTCGTGCAACCACACCATTTACAGCACTGCAGACAGTACTTTCTTCCATCTGTTTATTATACTTTTTAAGCTTCAGTTCTGCCTCACGCTGTTCCAGTTCCATCTTTCGGATCTCAAGTTCTTTTTCACGGATTGCATTCTCCAGCTCTTCTGCTGTATACCCCTCCCCATCATCATCTATCCAGGAATCATCCGGGAATCCATAATCATCAGGGAAATCCGGTTCATCGATTTCGTCTTCAAACTGTGTTATACCGGAAGTACTGTTAAAAATCCAGTACACTGTAGGTGGATATCCATATTCTGCCTGAACTCTTCCATCCATCTCAATGCAGCGGATGAAGACGCCTTCCAATGAATCATCTTCACGGATCTCCAGCCTTACAACATACCCTTCATGAAGTCTTGTAAGACCTAATTCATCAAAGCCAAGTACCCAGTTTGCAAAAGAACTTTCAATTCTTACACCATCTTTCACAAGGAATACATATGGATCTTCCTGTGTACCGCTTCCACGGTAAGCGCGCATACCTGTTCCCGCTATTGTATTCGCACCATGGATATAAGAAAGGTTCTCAATCGGTTCAAGCAGAAGAAGCGGTGAATCGATCGGTTCACGATAGGTCATGCTGATCTCGTAAGTACCTGTCATCGAATCATAGACAACATTTCCCATATAGTTCTCTGCATAAGCCCATACCCTTGCCTCCTGGCCTACCGCAAAGGAAGAGCCTTGCGGCCAGTTGATCGTCATTCTATCCCAGGTTTCCTTCGTATCATCTTCGATCTCATCCGGATCCGGGATCACTTCTGAGACTTCTGCCTTATCGCTTATGTTTTCTTCTATCTCATCTATCTCGTTACTTTCATCCTCAGCCTCATCTGATTCAGAGCCATCGAAATCTTCTCCCGATTCCCCTGTTGCAGCATCAATTCTGATTACTCCGTTTTGTGACAGACTTAATGACCACTGCGCGTCTTCTTCCTCATCAGCATAGAAGAAAAGCTTTACACTATCAGGCCATCTTAATGAACTGTTCGTTCCATGTGACCAACGAACTATAAAATTCGCCTTTTCACTGGTGGAAGGATTCTCTGGAAGTGAATCTGTTTCTGATTCTTGTTCAGTTTCTTGTTCAGTTTCTTCTACGTTCTCTGTCTCTTCTTCCTGAGAGCCTGTCTCTGGTGTCGAAGAACTCTCCGGCTCTGTTATATCTTCCGATATCACATCCTGATCCTCAGGTTCTGTTTCTGTCATATCAGTTTCGATTCCGGACTCGTTCTCTTCTTCTACTGTATCTTCTTCCAGTTCTACTTCCGGTTCATTATCAAATATATCGTTATTGATCTCGAACTTTCTCTGAAGTGGTTCTTCTTCGGAAGCAAATAGTGTAAGTGAACCTGGCAGAACTTCCTTCTGCTTTAACAGGAGTTCAACATACATATCATCAAGTACCGGATCTGTCGCATGCTCTGCTTCCAGTCCATCATGAAACGCAATTGTTAAAATTGCAGTGTTCTCCTTTTTCTTATCCATAGCCAGTGTATAACCACCAATCTCAGGATAATCTTCTCCGGAAACTATAACAGCTGTTCCATACACTTTTCCTGACCTGCTCTTCTGAAGATTCAGCCCCTGGATCGTCATCACATAAGTTCCATTCTTCACAAAATGATTCTCACCATTCTCGCAAAAATGCGGAACCAGATTCAGATCAGTTGTCACATCTATCTTTCCATATTCTTCATAATTCGTATCCAGTAAAAGCTCCTGACCATTCTCGGTTACAGATTTAATGCGGATATTCTTAAGAAATGGTGCAAGTGAAAGATTACGCTGACTCTCAGCTTCCTTTTCTTTCTCTGCTTCCTTCTTTATAAGTGAATCAGAATCCTTCTTATCCGGAGAAAGTTCAAAAACATCAACGTTAACATTGTCATCTTCTCCGAGAATCTGTTCTGTATCTGCTACTTCACTTTCCGTTTCTCCAGGAAGTTCAATATCTTCTTCCTGCGCAGCCTCTGGCTCTTCTGTATCTTCTATTATTATCTCCTCTGTCTCAGGCAGTTCGATCTCTTCTTTTTCATCAGAGACCGCCATAAGATCGCGATCATTGGACAGCATACGTGCATCTTCATAGTCCAGAGCATCCAGAATATCATCATCATTGCCATAATAACTGCCATACATTGAATAGTCATCATCGTCGTCTCTTTCCTGACGCACGATCGGTGTTGTATTCTTCAACTTTTCCAGGTCTTTTCTTGCTGCTTTCAGCTCAATGTCCTGTCTGGTTACAGTAAGCTCCTGGAGTTCCTGGTCAAGTTCCAGCAAAGTAGTATCAAAGCTCATCAGCTTATCTCCTACCTTAACCTTCTGTCCCATCTCAACAAATACTTCATCAATAAACTGCTCTGGTGAAATCGTTATACGCTGGGACACATCAGACTGTACGGTTCCACTCGCACCTTCTTCGTCCTCCCAATGTGCCCATTCGGCAGTATTCAGAGCAGAAAGCGGATATATCTCTACCGATCTGCTGCTGTTATGTCTGATATAATAGATGCCTCCACCGGCACCTCCGGCTATTACACCTGTTATTGTCAAACCAAGGATCGCTCTTTTTATTATCTTCTTTATATTCATCTAGAGGTTCCTCCTTTTGTCTATATCCTATACAGGTGGTTCCTCATATAACTCACCATCAAAAATATAGACTACTCTTTTTGCATGCTTTGCGACATTCGCATCATGCGTGATCATAACCACAGTTACCCCTTCCTCATTCAGTTTCTGAAACAATTCGAGTACCTGGATACTGGACTTTGAATCAAGTGCTCCTGTAGGTTCATCTGCCAAAAGAATCTTCGGATGATTCACCATTGCTCTTGCTATCGCAACTCGCTGCTTCTGTCCACCGGAAAGCTGTGTCGGCACAAAACTCACACGTTCTGCCAGTCCAACGCGTTCAAGTGCCTCTCTGGCACGTTCTTTTCTTTCCTTCTTGGAAACACCTGCATAAACAAGTGGTAATGCTACATTGTCAAGTGCTGTCTGCTTCGGTAATAACTGGAAAGTCTGAAATACAAAACCAATATTGTTCAGACGTTCGTCTGCCAGCTGATTCTCATTCAGGGAAAGAACATCCTGTCCATTCAGCATAAACTCTCCGCTTGTCGGTACATCAAGACAGCCGATAATATTCATCAATGTCGACTTTCCTGAACCGGATGGCCCCATGATTGCAACATATTCCCCTTCCTCTACATGAAGGGTAACATCTTTTAAAGCAGGAACCACAAGTTTTCCACTGATATAATCTTTATTGATATGATCCAGCTTTAATACATATGGTCTATCCATCAATCCAATTCTCCTGTTACAACTCTTCGACCGATCTTGAAAGTCCTTCCGGCAGCACTCGACTGATCGGCAGCATCTTCATCTTCCCAGTCTATCTCATCGTCTTCTTCATCCCAGTCATCATCTTCAAAATCCATATCTTCATCATCAACATCTTCAAATTCGATCTCTTCCATATCGAACTCTTCGAAATCTTCAAATTCTCCATCTTCGAAATCGAGTTCTTCCATATCTTCATCGAATTCATCGTCTCCCATGATGTATTCTTCATCATCCCAGTCTGTGCCCATCTGCTGACTCCAGTCAATATCATCATTGTAGTTGACCGGCATTCCTTCTGCATAAGATGCATCCGGGAAGGTTATGTAATCTTCCAGGGACAAACCAGCGACTACTTCATAACTCATCAACTCTTCATCATACTTGCCAAGTGTGACTTCACGCTTCTCCAGCTGCTTCCTGTCATTGGCCGCCCAGATATAATTCGTCGGATTACCGTCTTCATCCGGAATGAAATAATAATCCTCAAGCCAGATACCCTGAAGGTCATTCTGACCAAGATCTTCTTCCACATATACATGCTGTCCAAGCATCAAGCCTTCTGATGATTCCATCTCTATATAAAATGGATAACTGCTGGATGAAGTCATCGACTCATCCGATGAGCCCCACATAGAATTATTATTGGAAGAAGCATGTTCTTTATCGATATTATTGATTGTTCCATGCCATACTAACGACTCATCTACTCTGGAATATACCAGTACAGGGGCTCCAACATGAATCTGCATCATATTCTGCTCATTACACATGCTTTTGATTCGATATTCACCGGTTGACATAATCGTCATATAGGCATTGCTATTGGAGTCATCTCCACCGTAAAGTTCTGAAGAATCATTACCGCTCTGGCTGGAATTGATCGTCTTTACGATTCCCTGAAACTCACTCTTGACAACAGCATTCGCTATCTGCTTCTTCAGGCTTTCCATCTCAGCGATCTTTCCCTTTTTCTCGTACTCATATCGCTTAATAGAATTCTGCGTAGTCATAATCTGGGTGGTTATCGACAGCTTATCCTCTTCCTTAGCCTTATCACGATACTTTTCCAGTTCTTTTACCTGATTCTGATCAGATTCTATCGAAATATCAGCGTTTTCAATGTCAATCTCCAACTGCGTAATCTGATCCTGTGCATCCTCTGTATCATACTCGAAGAGCTTATCACCAATATTAACTTCTGTTCCTACAGTAACATAGTTCTTTTTTACCTTTAACCCATTGGCAAGCTCAATGCTTTCTGTCTTCTGTGGCTCAACCACACCGGCAAAACGATTCAGATTCCCTCCAAGAGATGGAATCCCCAGTACATTACTTAACTTATCCACAGTAACTGCATCCGCTACGTCTGTACTTTTATTCTGATTATAATAATACCATCCGCCTGCTCCGGCACCACCTGCAAGAAGCAGGATCAATGGGATTATGATTACTTTTTTCTTCATAAAAACCTCTGATATTTGTAATATTTAATCGAGTGTATCTTATCATATCCCAATATGAAATGCACTACTATAGCAAAATAATTCACAAAATGTTCAGAAAACTTTTCGAAACAAACAAGAAAGAAGGCTCTTCCGGAAGTTTATCCGAAAACCCTTCTTTCTATATTACTATCTATACAATTACTTTATAATTTCTTTTGTCTCGATATCTTTTATGATTATCTGTCTTGGATTATAAAAAATAGTATTTGGTGGAACATCGTGAGTCACCAGACTTCCAGCTCCTATGATTGAGTTTTCACCAATCACAACTTTTCCAATTATCATTGCATAAGATTCAAGTACAACATTATCTCCAATAACCGGAATACCTCCGTTGCTCTGACCTATCAGTACATGGTGCTGAATAAATACATTCTGTACTTCCAGAAATTTTTACCCTCAAAATGAAAATCAGCCGATTTCCCTCATTTTACAGGAAATCGGCTGTTGGATATTTATACAACTATTCGTCTTCGTTATTATTTTCTCCCGACTGGATAAATGCCAGGATTTC
>JAZLLO010000017.1:0-11502 GCA_045598185.1 Marvinbryantia sp. | reverse complement strand
GCAGTTTCCCGTTTTCCAGTATTCCTGCTTTCAGCATTCTTCGAATGATTTCTATAAATCTTCTGTCTGCAATGTCATGTTCCAGAAATTTAATCAGCCATTCATGGCTCATACTGTCAAAGAATGAACGGATATCAGCTTCTACTATATAACTGATCCTGTCACTTCGAACATGTCTGCATACTTCTTTAATCGCCTGATGGCAGTTTCGATTAGGTCTGAAGCCATACGAAAAGTCGTATTGCTTTTCTTCATAGATTGCGTTCAGTATAGATGCAACATTATTTTCCACCAGTTTATCCTCGTAACAGGATATACCGAGCGGTCTTTTCTTGTTGGTTCCTGGTTTATCTATATAGACCCTTCTGCATGCATGGGGATAGTACGCCTGACTACGCATCCTCCTTGTCAGTTTGTCCAGATTTGCGTGAAGATTTGCACCGTATATATCCTTGGTGACTCCGTCTATCCCAGCAGCCTTCTTGCCATTCATCTTATGGTGAATTGCCTCCAGATTATCTTTCGTGATGAGGCAGGCAAGATTCTCAACTTTTATGTTTCTGTTTGAATACCTGCGTATCCTGTCCATTTCTGCTTCCAGCATATTCTCAGCTTCTGTCTGTTAGCCTGCATCATGGGCAGGTCTGTATGATGCCATCCCCTTTCCTCCATCTGCTTTCACAGACTTCTGCGGTACTATGAGATGGTCGGACTCCCTGCAGAACATCCGGTTACCTCGTCTTTCTAAGGACTTGTTCCCGTACTGTTGTGTCAGATTCTACAGGGGCTCTACTGTCCCCCTGTATTCCTGTATATCCTCGCCAGTCTCTGAGACCCCGGAAAGCCGATTAGATTCTCACCTATAACGAACCTAACCATACTGCCTGCTTCCAGTTCAACGGAATCGGCACTTTCGTCTGATGTTTTCGGGGCTGTATAGCTTCATATATTAATTCCGGCTCTGATATTCTCCGCCCTACGCTTTCATGGTGTATGACAATGAAGCATGTACACATCCTGTAGCAGATATCGATATTGATCCAATCTCTGCTACAGGCAATTCCGTGTCCCAGACCATCGAACTGGATGAAGGTACTTACTGGATCGTTGAGACAGCAAGAATGAACGGCCATGTCTGGAATACACTCTCTTTAAGGCTATCTCTTGAGATGGTCTTTCTTTCTGTTTTCTCCAGTAAATGATTTATGTTACGTTAAGAATTCCTCAATTTAGCAGAAAACATCTGTTGCTAAGATGTAATCATCAAAGAGAGGAACACAAAAAGATCCAAAGAAAAAGAGGAAGAATAAAGGCGATTAAAATCATGATGAATAAATTAGTAAAAAAGGCAGCAGTAGTAATCGGAGCAGCAATGATGTCAATTATGGCAGTAACAGCAGTATCTGCAAATGAAACAAAATATGTAGCAAATGATATCGGCGTAAATGTACGTCAGTCAGCTTCCGCAAAATCAACAAGACTTGGTGGTCTATACCAGGGTGATGCAGTTGATGTTGTAGAAGATATGGGAAATGGCTGGGCAAAGATCAACTTTGGTGGAAAGACAGCATATGTAGTATCTGATTGCCTGTCTTATTCAAAACCAGCTGTTAAGCCAGCAAATAACACAGGAAAAACAGATGCATACGGATTCCTTGCTGATTCCAATCAGGCTGTAAAGAGAACTTATACAGTAAACGTTGCACCTGGAACATATCTTACACTGAGAAATGCTCCATCATCAGATGCAAGTGCTGAAATCGGTCAGCTCCACTCTGGTGAAAAGGTAACTGTAATTGAAGGCTCTGGACAGTTCTGGACAGTAGAATCACAGTCATTAGGACGCGTAGGATATGTAAACAGCAACTATCTTGTATAGTACAATATATTTGAAAAACACATTTTTATATAGATGAGAAATGAGATGACCTGTTCATAAGAACAGTAGACATATATTTGGCGGAAGAAATCCGCACACTCTCTTTTTTCTTTGATTATGGCCTGGCAGTTTGATGCTGGGCCTATTCAATTTTGTGAATAATTTAAGAAGATTCATCAGAGAAAGTGAATAAGTTTGGAGATTGCTGTCTTGTCCATATGTCTGATCTGTGAATGTCAATCCACGGAATGCTCAAATCACCTGACTGGAAATATAATACCTCATGGAATAATTACCAAGAATTTCAGGAACTCTGTTGCACCTACCAAATTTGACAGATTCCAGTCTGTGTTGTATAACTGCATTCATCAACGGCCGATGAGATACATTGTGATAAGAATCATTGAAAAATTGGAGGTATGAACATGAACAAAGCATTATTTAAACATGCTGCAACAATCATGGGAATGGCTGCAGTTGCAATTACAGTGACAACGATCCGTTATGCAATCTTCATGCCAGCATTCCTGTAATCCGGAGAATGTGATGAACTTTGTTGCTTATAAAGAAAAGTATATTGAAACCAAAATAAAATATGTTATACTGAATAAGACCTATGAAGAGTGTGCGAGAGACAAGCTCGATGACCACACAGCAACCTGTCAGAGGATAAGGTGCTAATGCTTGACCGATGGGACGAGAATGTATAGAACTTTTGCTCCTGTCGGTAACGATGGGAGCTTTTTTTCGCTTTTTCATAGGATCAATATCATATGAAGGAGAAGAAAGAAACATGAGAACAATTACAGAATTATCAAAACTGAACGGGAAGGTATATGTACACCTTAACAATGAGACGGTAGCAAAGAAATTCCTGCCCGATGCAGAAACTGAAGGTTTTACATTTGGAGATGGTGTGAAACCATCGGATAGAGGTACCAGCGATCTGTTTGTTGTTAACAGAGACTGGACGATCAGCTATGTAGGTTGGGCAGGACATATGGCATACAAGTCTGCTAAATGTATCGGGGATCAGGAACTGATTCGCATTGATTATGAAAAGTATATCTTGGGTTTTGAAGACTATCTGATTCGTAAGGACGAGAATTGTGACGTCACATCATCCTCTGAAAAGGCGAATTAGATGGTGGTAATTATGCATAGTCGATATATACTTTCTGTTTGCCGAAGAATATACTATTCGTAACACAGAAGTAAAACAATTATGTGTTCAAGGAAGGTGGAGTAATGAAACTGTTATTCAAACAGAGACTGTTTTCATGGTTTGATAGTTATGATATTTTTGATGAATTTGAAAATGTTGCATTTACGGTGAAGGGACAGCTGTCCTGGGGACATAAGCTGGTTGTTTACGATGCACACGGACATGAAGTGGGAACGGTTGAAGAACGTGTTCTGACATTTCTTCCTAAGTTTGAGATCTATAAGAATGGAAGTTATGCCGGCTGCATCAGCAAGGAGTTTTCATTCTTTACTCCACGCTACAATATCGATTACAATGGATGGCATATAGATGGAACCTGGCTGGAATGGGATTATGATATTAAAGATAGCAGAGGATGTCAGATCGCGAAGATCAGCAAGGAACTGTTCCACTGGACAGATACCTATGTGATAGATGTGAAGGATCCGGCCGATGCACTCAGTGCATTGATGTTCGTACTGGCAATTGATGCCGAGAAATGTTCAAGGAATTAAAGATGAAGATATATGTTGATGCGGATGCATGTCCGGTTGTTACGATAGTAGAGAAGCTTGCCGGAAAATATAATATAGAATGTGTACTCCTGTGTGATACGAATCACGTACTTAATTCTGAATACAGTGAAGTGATCATCGTTGGAGCTGGAGCAGACGCAGTAGATTTCAAACTGATATCCTTGTTGCACAAAGGAGATATCTGCGTGTCCCAGGATTACGGCGTAGCTGCCATGGCACTTGTGAAAGGCTGCTATGCGATCCACCAAAGCGGAAAATGGTACACGAATGAGAATATAGACCAGATGCTGATGGAACGCCATCTGGCCATGAAGGCAAGACGAAGCAGTAAAAAGAATCATCTTGAAGGGGTGCGCTGGTCCAGTGGACCAGTCTGGCTCTGAAAGAGACAGAAGCACCGACCGAGCCGGGAGGCGAGACCCTGCAAAGAGAACGACGGAGGATGATCAGAGATTCGTGGAATCATTTGAAAAGATGATCCGGAAAGCGATGGGAATATGAAATATACAGTAATCAGAATCGACGAAGATATTGATTTTAGATGTGAAGAAAGAAAAGAAGGCAATCCGGTCATGGCTGTACTCATATTGCAGGATGAAAACGGCAATGAGATGAGTATGCGCTATCCGGATAAGCTGCTTTATGAACTGGATGTCCAGGAGGGTGATGATGTGATCCTGGATGAGGAACAGAAACTGGTTAAGAGATATTCCTGGAACAGCGATAAAGATGCTGATGCCTGCCAGCATAGTACCTGCACAAGAAAAAAGATGTCTGGAAGTAGTAATATAAACGATAGTAACAACATTTTTTCCTGAATATATTGTCCTTTTTTCTTCATATTCAGCAACACACCGCAAAACTTCCTTTTCTTCATGTCGTTATAATCTTTTTCTCATCGTCACTGTATCAATTTAGTATAAAAAGAAATATAAGGCACCTTTTCACGAAAAAGTTAGCGTAAATGATCGATACCACCCTTTTTAGGGGTGGTATCGATTTGCTTAGGAGAGTGTTATGATATGTTAAATGACAGCAATTGCTTCTATTTCACATAAAACACCTTTCGGAAGTGCTTTCACTGCAACACAGCTTCTGGCAGGTTTTGAAACAAAGTAATTCTGATATACAGCATTAAATGCGGTAAAATCACTCATATCAGCCAGGAAGCAGGTTGTTTTAATAACCTTTTCATAACTGCTTCCCGCTGCTTCAAGGATGGCTCCGACATTTTTGCAGCTTTCTTCTGCCTGTGCGGTGATCCCTTCTGGTACTTCACCAGTTTCTGCATTTACAGGAATCTGTCCAGATGTAAAAATAAATCCATTCACGCTATAGCCCTGAGAATATGGTCCGATTGTCCCCGGTGCTTTTGATGTTGTAATTACGTTCATAGAATGCCTCCTGATTAATTAATTGGATATTCATCTACAAAATTGACAATATCTGCTACAGCATCATGTGCGTCTCGTAATGCCTGATATACAGCTGCTTTATGTTCTTCTGTAATGGTAGTAAATGGTGGTCTGCACTTGCCTACTTTGAGACCTCTTGCTTCCATAGCTAGTTTCAGTGGAATCGGATGAGAAGCTGTGTAAAGGACATCATTTACTGTTTTGACTGCATAATGGCATCTTCTGGCCTTTTCAATATCATTTTTCTTTAAATAGTCATCCATTGCCTGACAGATTTCCGGGATAACAGCAGCTGCTGCGAGGATACCGCCATCGCCATCCAGAAGAATTGTTTCATAGTAAAGATCATCTCCTCCTGTCAGCAGTGCAAATGGATGTGGACAGCCGATACGAATATCCTGCGCAAGTGTCATATTTCCGGAAGATTCCTTGATTCCGACTACACCTGGGATCTGAGACAGTCTTTTTACCAAAGCTGCAGACATACTGAACGCGGAGCGGCTTGGGGTATTGAATACGATGATTGGAAGACCAACAGACGCATAAGTTTTGATCAGCTCTTCTACATCATGTTCAGATGGTCTTACAAATGGCATAGCCATAACCATGGCAGCGTCTGCGCCAAGTTCTTTTGCCTTGCGGATGTCATTCATAACATCTGAGACTTTACCTGCAAGAGCACCAAATACAATGTAAAGACCTTCGCGATGTTTCATGGTCTCTTCCATAACGGCATGTCTTTCTTCCGGTGTCATGGAAGCAGCTTCACCGGTTCCCCCAAGTACACACAGAGATTTGACACCTGCTTTTTTCTGAAACTCAATTGTTTCGCCAAGCATTTCAAGGTTTACATTTCCATCTTTATCAAAACATGTCACCATAGATGACAAAATACCTTCTGGATAATACATATTTATTCTCCTTATCATTTCCATTTCTTATTTTCAATTATTCCGGATAAACAATTGCAGCATTTTTAACTTCGTTGCCTTCCAGATAGTCAAGACAGCCCTCAATTGCCCATGCGCATTCACGATAAGCAGCTTCCTCCGTTCTGGCAGCTACGTGTGGGGTCAATACGACATTGTCCAGGGAGCGAAGAGGATTGTCCATTACAGGAGGCTCTTCTGCATAAACATCCAAAGCAGCCATACGGATCTGACCGGTTGTCAAAGCTTCATATAAAGCATCTTCATCGATCATGGCACCGCGTGCACTGTTGATCAAAACAGCGGAAGATTTCATCTTAGCAAACGCTGTCTTATTAAACATTTTTCGGGTTTCATCTGTTACCAGACAGTGGATGCTGACGATGTCAGCAGTTTTCAGCAGTTCATCAAAAGAAACTCTCTTTACACCGCAGGCGGCAAATACTTCATCTTTGGTAAAAGGATCATATGCTATGACTTCAGTGCCAAAGCCTTTGATCATACAGGCAACCTTCTGACCAATACCACCCAGACCAATGATACCGACTGTCTGTCCGCAGATATCACGTCCGATATGTTCCTGGTTTCGCCATGCTCCCTGTGCCATTGTGTTTGCTGCATAGACATATTTTTTCTGAGATGCAAGCATCATCAGGACTGTATATTCTGCAACAGACTGGGCATTTGCTGCCGGAGTCCAGCCTACACCGATTCCATGTTTCTTTGCATAGTCAAAATCAATGTTTTCCGGCCATGCACCTGATTTGAACGCAACTTTCAGCTTGTTTCCCTGTTTCATCAGGTCAGCATTGATATTGTTGCTTGAGTTAAATACGATACCGTCTGCATCTGAGATCATGGAAAGAAGTACATCATTTCCCCCACGTTCTCCCTTTACTCCTTCTATGATTTCACACAATTCCAGTACTCTTGAAGGCAGCAGAGAGCGATCAATCGGCATTTCTGGAATTGCTATTTTATATTTCGCCATGTTTTACTCCTATACTAACCAAACATCGAAACCATGGTCGTATTGATAACCAGAAGAACCCAGTCCATAAGGATACCTCCGACGACGGTTACACTCAGGTATGAAATCTTGCTTTCGCCATATTTCTGTGTTACGGAATCCATATTTGCAAAACCGGTAGGAGATGCACCTAAACCATGTCCTGCCATACCTGCACACATGATGGCAGCGTCGAAATCTTTTCCGCATACACGGAAAACAATGAAATAAAGGAAAATCAGAGTTACGATCAGATTTACCAGCAGGATGATGATCATCGGGATCGCAAGACCAATCAGCTGCCACAGCTTCAGAGAAATCATGGCTATAGAAAGGAATACACCCAATGTGAAATCCTGAATACCGGACATGATGCGTTCATCGGTATTGATCCAGTGTGTTTTTGTATTAATGTTTGCAACGATGCAGGCAAGCAGAGCAGATCCTGCATAGGATGGGATAGAAAGATGCAGGTATTTGCTGAACAGATCCTGGATCAGTAAGCCTACTGCAAGAAGCGCTGCAAGCAAGGCTACATGTTTGAAGATCGCATGTGCGGTAACAGGAGCAGTTTCTTTCTTTACTGTTTCTGCAGCAAAGGAATCTGCCATCATGTCTTCACTTGTTAAAGAGGATTTTTTCAGGTTATATTTTCTGATCAGTCTTTCAGCCAGTGGACCACCAAAGAAACCACCACTGATAAGACCAAAGGTTGCGGCTGCCAGGCCTACGACAGAAGCACTGTGACCTAATCCGTCCAGAATGCTTCCATATGCAGCAGCGTTTCCATGTCCGCCGGATAATGCTGCAGGTCCGCACATCAGACCAAGCCATTTTTCAGCTCCGATGGTAGCTGCGGCGCCAACACCGATACAGCCCTGAATAGCTGCAAGGACAGCTGCCATAATAAAGTACTTTACAAGTCTTGTTCCGCCCTTTTTGGCAAGATCGAATGTGATACCAAAACCAACACATGTAAAGAACAGGTTCTGCATATCTCCCTGATATGCTGTGTCCATATTGATCTGTAAAATATGAGTTTCATGTACTGCAAGATTCAGCAGTGCAAAGATGACTCCACCGATTACAGGTGCCGGAATACAATACTTTTTCAGAAAACTACTGTGGTTCTTGATCGCCTGTCCTAGCAGAAGCATAAGAAGGGCCAGAGCAACAGTGGAAATCGCCGTAAAATTCACGGTCAAAATTCCTTCTTCGATTGCAAATGTCATGTGGATACCTCCATGTTTATTTGTTTTTCATTATTCAGTTACAATATGAATGGCCATTCAGATTAGTTTCAAGATAGCATAAAAATAAGTCCTAATAAAATGCAGGATTTTGTTAGGACTCATTGAAAATTTATGCTTTATTTCCGTCGAAGATAAACGCTCGCTAGCGTTATTTTAAATTTTAATATAATGTTTGGATATGAGGCATATCTGCCAGACATTCTTTCAGAAATCGTTCAAACAGAATCATAGTATCACGTCTGTTTTCCCTCGGGGATTTGTTCTGAATCATGTAGATCTCTCGGGTTGGAGGATTGTCATCTTCCAGTTCATTGATCTGTACCGTGCTCATATTCCGATAGATGCTGTGAAGAAGGCTGCCTGGTACAATAGCCCAATACTTCTCATCCTGTACAAGGAACTTTTGAAGCAGTGAAAAATTGTCGACCCAGACATGATATCCAGGGATATTGCCCCAGACCTTTTCATGCCATTCAGAGTACGAAATGTTCCAGTCCATGTAAATTTCGTTTTCCAGTTTCAGATCATGTATGGAGACTTTACCCATGGAACGGGGATATTTTGACTGATTCACCACATAATAGCGCTCAGAAAAAGCCGGAATCGTTAAAATATGCTTTCGTTCCTCTTTTTCTGCTATAAAAGCAATGTCCAGACTGTTATTTTCCACCAGATTGTAGAGTACATCAGAATACGCGGTACGAATCCGAAGCTGAATCGGCAGCTCGCTTTGTGTCAGCCTTGTATATACATCTCCTAAAATACTGGCACTGATGCTGGAGATGGCGCCAACTGAAAAATGCTGAAAGGGATATTTTTGAAGATCATCCGTATTCTTGTAAAGTTCAAGCCACTGTCTGGCGATCGGTATAAAAAGCTCTCCCTGCTTTGTAAGCTCCGAAGTTCGCACGCCTTTTTTGCGATAGAAGAGCGGAATACCCAGTTCCTTTTCCATACACTTGATTCGGTAACTTACGGTAGATTGAGAAAAATGTTCCATTTCCGCAGCTTTGGTAATGCTGTTATGTTCGATAATCAATAAAAATAGTTCAATATCAACTCTTTCCATGACTTCACCTCCATAGAAACATATTAACATTTTAGATGGGAATAAACAATAATTTCGTAATTTTTTGGTTAGTTTTTCGTGCAATCAGAAAAGGATACGATATTATTCAGAAAATTCTTTAAGATGGCTCTATGATTACCGATATTCCAACACAGATAAACATAATGGACAGGGACATCTCCGGATATTGTTTTGGAAATGTAGCCTTGTTTTTCCATGTAATATGCCACAGCCTCCGGTACGATCATCCAGTCATCACATTCACGGAAATATCGTACGGCTGTAGGAGTGGTGTTAACCTTTATTTTAACAGCATATGGATTCCAATGACGTAGAAACCATGTTTCATATGGACTATCAAATACCTGGAAAATACCATGCTCTGCCGGCAGATTTTTAGGATCAATGTGTTCTTCTTTGCTGAGTCTGTTTTCCGGTCTGAGGACAACACGATAACTTTCTGCATATAGTAATCGGCTTTTCAGATTCTGTGAGACTGCTTCTGCCTGAATGATACCGGCATCGATTCGTCGCTTTTCCAGAAGATCAATAATCTCTGCAGTATGATGTTCCTCCACACTGATATTCAGATTTGGATATACTCTTTTCATCTGCAGAAGAATCTCAGGAACGACGAAATCATGTGCACTTCGAATACTTGCAATAGTCAGAAAGTCTTTCCCTATATCATTTTTCAGTTCCATTGCCTGATCCTGCAATAGAATCATTCTCTCTGCAATATCACAGAATGCCTTTCCTTCCGGAGTAAGTTCGACTTTTGCCTGTCCTTTCCCTCTTCGGAACAAAGATACTCCCAACTCTTTTTCAAGTGCAGCAATTCGTTTACCTAATGCCGGTTGTGTCATGAAGTTTATTTCGGAAGCAGCAGTGATGCTGCCTGTATGCCAAACATCCAGAAAAATGCGGATGGATTCTATATCCATAGTAAAACTCTCCTAAAATATAACAATTTCTTTTATTTAATCATAGTAATAGTAATTTTACAACTATTCTATCCTGATCTATACTGATAGCAGCATTTTTGATGGAGGTATACTTATGTCACCACAGTATTTGTCATTACTTAACGTAGACAAATTTCTCATAGTCTGTCCACTTGTTTTTCTCGCCGGATTTATAGATTCCATTGCCGGAGGTGGCGCACTCATCTCAATTCCTGCATATCTTATTGCAGGTCTCCCTATTCATACTGCAATTGCAACAAATAAATTGTCTGCAGGGTTTGGTGCATCTGCGTCTGCGATTCGATTCATTCATAACAAAATGATCAATTTTAGACTGGGGATTCCGTCAGTAATATTTGCAATCCTTGGTTCTTGTATGGGTGCAAATCTTTCGATGTATGTGGAGGAAACAGTATTAATAAAGATTCTGCTGGTCTTGCTTCCATTTACAGCTTTTTTGGTTTTAAACAAAAAAGTGTTTCACGATCGCCCCGAAAAGGAACTGGTTCTTACGCCTGCAATGTTTATCAAGACTATGCTCATTGCATTTGTTATCGGCATTTATGATGGTTTTTTCGGTCCTGGCGCAGGAACATTTACGATCATCGCTTTTACGATTTTTGCAAAAATGAGTATCAAACATGCAAATGCACAGACAAAGCTGATCAATCTTACTACAACATTTACAGCACTTATCGTTTTTTTGCTGCATGGTCAGATCCTGATTCCACTTGGAATTGCTGCAGGTCTCTGTAATATGGCAGGAAGCTGGATTGGTGCAGGCTTTGTCATGAAACATGATAGCCATATTACAAAACCGGCAATTCTGTTCGTTCTTGCTTTGATGGCTGTAAAACTATCAGGAGTATATTAATATTTTATAAGACTAAGCTGCTAACATGTTTTTTAGGATTCCCGCTTATCATCTAAAAAAAGAGACCACCAATTACATATTCTAACTTTTCTATTCAGTTTTTATTGTTCGGATCCGATTTCTTTTATCTGATTAAAGAATATCACCTGATTACTGTTTTGAACCAGTGTAAACGGTGTAAACTAAACTGGTACCCAGATGATGGACTTCGACATGACAGTTGAAGTACCCGTCATCTGGGTACTTTTTTGATTTGGAGGTATATCATGACAAGGTTCTTTTTTGATTCGATGGCTCTGAAGAGCCATCCATGTGTGTATAAGGTAGACAGATCATCGTTGGTTTTAACCTATGAAGTGCGGAAGGAAA
>JAZLLO010000016.1:0-3990 GCA_045598185.1 Marvinbryantia sp. | reverse complement strand
AACATATCCATATCCTCCTTTAAAATCAATTCCTATATTATCTTAACCTGCAAGATAATCGTTATTTACATATCCGTACATATTAATGCTTGGTACATATACATAATCAAACTGTGTGCCGTAGTTCTGAACCTGAACCATTGTTCCGTTAGAAAGCTGTGCGATCTCGTTTGATGGATCTGTAACCGCATTACTTCTGAGTGCCAGGTAACCTGCTGATACGTTTACTGTGAAAGTGTCGTTATCATGTGACATCTGACCGCGCTGTTCCTTGATTCTTGATGTATTTGAACTGTTGGATTCTTTGATCCAGTTGTACTTCTGGTTTACATGTCCGTCAATTCTTGGTGCAACGGCTCCTTCTGTAAGAAGGTCAGCTCTTACATAACCGCCGTTTTCCAGAAGTACCCAGCCGTTATCTGTGAAACCGTTGATTCTTACTACATCACCATAATTTAAACCTCCAATGATACCTCCGTTTGTGGAAGGTTCTGTTCTGATGTTTGCACCGTCTACTGCACAGGTTCTTGTGCCGCATGCATTTTCAATCTGGAAGGTTACGCTCATGCCATCGTTGGCGTTTACCGATACTGCACCGCTTGCAACTGAAAGTGCTCCTACTGTAAATAATACTGCTAATTTTTTCATCATTTTGTTCATCATGGTTTTATTCTCCTTTTCAAATCTGCTTTTCTTTCTTTTTATTTTTGTAAGAACTTATGTGTTCCTCTCTTTGATGTAATCATCATATCAGATGGTTCTTACACGGTTCTTACACCAATATTTTTTTCTGCTTTCTTTTGTTAAGCCCCGCGATAAACAAGATGTAGAGTACATTGCAGCAAAATAATGTGGTGATCGATCTGATTACGAATAACGGTGGTGATGTGGTTGCCTGTGTTTAAACACAAATGAAAACGGGAAATACAATGTTTTGGACATTTGTAATTTCCCGTTTTTTTGCATGTATGGTATAAGCTAATAAACTGATAGAATCGCAGAATATTAATTATTGTGATAGTGGTTGCCGTAGTAATCAACAAATTCGTAGCCATCTACATTCTGGAAGAGTGTACCGTCTTCTGAAATTAAGCTGCCATCTGCGGATTCATATACGACATGAACATTACCGACTTCATCTGTAAGGTAGTATGTCTGTACGGAATCATTATTATCATCCTGTGGCATGCTGTCCTTGTAGTAGCGGTTACCGTAGTAATCAACAAACTCGTTTCCGTCTACGTTCTGGAAGAGTGTTCCGTCTTCTGAACGGAAAGTTCCGTCTGAATATTCATATACAACATGAAGGCCACCGTTTGGATCTGTAAGGTCATAAGATAATCCTGTCTGTGTTGCTGATTCAGAAGCACCTGTTGTAGTATAGTGGTTTCCATAGTAGTCAACCCATCTTCCATCGTCTGTATGCTGGAAAAGTGTTCCATCTTCTGAACGATAGTTGCCGTCGGAGTACATGTAGACGATCACCCAGTTGCCTACTTCATTATAAAGAGTGTACATTTCATCTGTTTTAGTGATTTCATCACTCTTTTCATCTTTCTTATCGTCTTCCGTTTTCTGCTCCTGAAGCTGCTGGTTATCATCTGTCTTGTATTTGTGATCAGCAAGCTTGATGCTGTTGGCAATCGTGCGTACGTCTTCGATACCTGATTCCTCTGCGGAAAGACCTGTAATCACAAACACATCCTTTTTAGTTGAATAGTAGGTCAGATACTCTTCCTGGAATTCATCATGTGCAAGGGTGATCATTGGAAGAATGCGCATATCCTTTTCTGCTTCAGCTTTATCAAAGCAGGTTACGGTTACATAATCTTTTCCGTTTGTGAGTGTCATTGCGGTTGTCTGATCATCAATTTCTTTCCAGGAATCATCAGGTGTTTCCATTGTGAATTTCTGGTTTTCTGCTGTGATAGTTGCTGCATTTGCAGAAAATGCTGTAGCAAAAAGAGCAGTTGCACCAATCATTGTTGCGATTGCATTTCTTTTCATTGCTTTTTTCATAGATTTAAATCTCCTTTTTATGTTTTCTTTTGATATAAGTTTATCAGGTATTATAACACATTTTTGAGTTGAGACTACAAAAATTAACTTTGATACTGTTTCACTTAGGTGTTTTGTTTTCCTTTGATGATATTAGGATATCAAGACTTCCTGAATTATTAACCTTATTTTCCTTAACGATACCTTAACCTTATCAGATGGGTCATATATGATTCTTACACCTGTATATTTAATTTACAAGACGTCAAGCTTTTCTGATGAAGCAGATGGAAATTCAGGCAAGTTAATTGGTACAGATATTTGCAGAACGATGTACTAGACCTTTCTTCTACCATGATTTATAATAGTACTGGTTTGAAGTAATTACGTCCATACAGCATAATATTATCACGTCATCTTATTAAAAAGGAGTCTAAAATGGAAAAAAATAAGTCAAATTCGGCAACTCAAGCGCTTACCGGACATATGTCCACACTACAATTAATTCAATTTGTATTACCAACTATAATTACTGTAGTATTTGCTTCTCTCTATGGTATTATCGATGGTATTTTTGTATCAAATGTTGGAGGAAATACCGCATTTGCTGCAATCAATCTGATCACCCCACTATTTTTGATTTTTTCTTCTTTTGGTATGATGTTTGGAACAGGCGGTAACGCGCTTGTATCTAAAACCCGTGGAGAAGGAAAGGATGCAGAAGCACAGAAGATTTTCACCACCTTAACTGTGGCAGTTATTATTTTAGGAATCGCAATTACAGTATTTCTGGAGCTTTTCCTGGATGACATCCTCTTATTGCTTGGCGCAACAGATGAGATGCTTCCTCTCTGTTTGGTTTATGGACGTATTCTTACTCCTTTCATTGTTTGCTATTTACTGCAGTTTTATTTCCAGAACATGTTGGTTACAGCAGGTAAGGGAGTACTCGGATTTGTAATGACTTTGATTGCAGGATTTGCAAATATCATAGGTGATGCCGTCCTGGTTGGAAAATTTTCACATACACCGGAACAGGCAATCGGAGGAGCTGCAGCGGCAACTGTACTTGGTCTGATTATTGGTGGAGCGATTCCATTTTTATATTTCCTGTTTAAGAATTCCAGTTTTTTGCGTCTCGTAAAGCCTACGTTTGATTTGAAGATTATTCTGCTTACCTGTTCAAACGGTGTGTCAGAATTTCTCTCTAATATTTCAAGTGCTATTATGAATACAGTATTTAATGGTCTTCTTCTGTATATTGTTGGTCAGATTGGTGTATCTGCATACGGAAGTATCGGCTATATCAATACTATATTTACAGCTATATTTATGGGATATTCCATCGGTATAGCACCGGTGATTTCTTTCAAATACGGGGAAGGAGACACCAATGAATTAAAATACCTGTTCAAGAAAAGTCTGCAGATTATAGCAATCGTATCTGTTGTCATGCTGCTTCTTGGTGAGGGTCTGGCAAGACCACTCGCAGGTGTTTTCTCAGCTGGAAATGATGAATTGATCAAAATGACTGTTGTTGGTTTTGAAATATATGCGATATCCTTCCTGTTTAAAGGATTTAACACATTTGGGTCAGCATTCTTTACTGCATTGAATAATGGTTTTGTTTCAGGTGTTCTTGCTGTTCTTAGAGCCCTTGTATTCAGTATTGGAACGGTTCTGATTCTCCCAATTCTGTTTTATATCCATTACGGACCAGACACTGCACTTTTGGGAATCTGGTGGTCTGTAAACTATTCTGAATTCCTGGCGCTGATCGTGACGATAATTTTTATCATAATTAACCGTAAAAAATATAAATATTATTAAAAATAAAGAGCCATTGGGGCGTCTGATATGATCCTCCTAAAGTAGACAAGGTAAATAACCAAATCTACTTTAGGGGGATTTTTATGATCAAAAAGAAACATAGCCCTGAATGGAAGATAGCCAGAGTACAAGAGTATATATCTGGCCAGGGCTCATATCAAT
>JAZLLO010000015.1:0-65713 GCA_045598185.1 Marvinbryantia sp. | reverse complement strand
CGGGGAGATCGGAGACTTTCTCAAAGACCATGCAGCATATCTGTGCGGAAGATTTGACGGGGAACTTCTGTCCGCAGAAACAGACCGTGACCACATACATCTTCTGGTATCCATGCCGCCGGATGTAGCACCCACAAAACTGATCGCTACGTTGAAAACACAACTCTCAAAAGAAGTACGCAGCAATTTCAAAGAAGAGATTAAAAAACAGTTATGGGGAGGATGCCTTCTGGAGCAGCAGTTATTTTATTGCCACAACAGGAACCACTGCGATGGAAAAAGTGAAAGTGAAAGAATACATTGAAAGCCAGCGAAGTGATGAGCACAAAAGAAAATATATTAAGTCCGGAAAATATTCAAAAAGGAAATGACTCCACGTCACTTCCCATGCAATTCATCTCCAACCGGCAAGTCAACAGTAATTATAAAATCAAGGATTTTATGACTCTGTCGGATGGGGTATTCTTGCTATATTACGATAAAGCCTTAGTCATAAACCCCATCAAGGCTGACTCTACAACAGAATTCAACGATATTTTTTTCTCCATTGCATATAATGCAGCATTTTTATGAAGTTCCGGCGAGATGCGTATATTAAAAGTCCCCTTATATGCTTTTTCAGGCTTAGTTCCTCGTTCTTCACACAGCTGCAAATAATCATCTACTGCCATATGAAAATCATCTATCAACTCCTTGGCATTCTCGCCTTCGTATGAAATCAAAGATCTGATTCCCTGCACTTTGCCATAGAATATACGGTCTTTCTCGGAGAACTCTATATTCCCAACATATCCTTTATACTCCATCGTATTACTCATTCCAAAACCCCTCCTGTTCTATTATGTTATGCAAATCCTTAATAACATATTCCTTAAGTTCCTTTTGAGGATGAGGTCTATGTAATAAAATATCTGCATGTCCTTCCATTACAAATCTGACACGAGATCCGCTGGTCCTACCCTTGTTATCTTGCACATATCCATAATGTCCCAAAAGAATAGCAGCGTCAGAGAATGTAATATCCTTCCTGTATGCTTTTAATTTCTGTTCAATAACTTTCCAACGCGCCATAATCTTTCCTCCATAATACAACTCTGAGCATCTTGCTTGCAACTATTTTTGATACCATTTATGCATTTTCATATTGTTCACATAAACAAACTATCTCTTTAATCTTTCCCATATTTTCTGCCAGATAATCATCCGCTGCTCCAAATGGCATTCCATCTAGCAATTCCAATCTGAATTTTGCCAAATCATAGCCCGCTTTCATTCCATCGAAATATATTTCTTGAATCAGATTTTTAAATTTTTCATCTCCGTAACATCGTATTGTTTTTGAATACTTTTTGCTGTCTATTATTCTACCAAGCTCTTCTTTTGTCATATCCGTTTACTGCAACCTCCTAATTAATAATGACAGAAAATCAAAATCTACATTAACCAGTTCTCTTTTTCATTATGCCTCAGCAAATATACCATTGGTATATCCATATTATCATATACCAATGGTATATACAAGAATAATATTCCAATGGTATGCTGATTATGCTATTATAAAGGTCAAGGAGGCTATTAAAATGCAGGAATATAGAATAATTACATCTCGTCTAATCGAATGCAGAAAAAAAAGGGGGGTTACAAAAGTTGAGGCAGCCAAAAGAATTGGTGTATCTCAGCCGGCTTATTTAAGATATGAATCCGGGGAAAGGACCCCATCTATTCAAGTAATAAAAGAGATTGCTAATGTATTCCACACTTCACCTGAATACTTAATTGGCAAAACCGATTCTCCGAATATCACTCAATATGTGATAACAGAAGAGAACAATCCGGAATTATTTCTAATAATCCAAAGGTATTATCAGTTTGATACAAATCAGCAAAAGCGCTTACTAGCTTATCTTGAAAAAATGTAAAACAAATCATAAATCGTTTAAGCTGCAAGAAAAACTTTCTCTAGAAACATAAAATGACCGATACTCTATTAAATATCGGTCATAATAATGTAACTGTATATAATCAGTGAATTCGTAAGCCACTTGTGATTGTTTGCACTCACTTTCCCATCAGATTTACAAAGAATTCCCCACGACCACCAAGATATAGAAGCATATTCTGCATCATATTTTGATACAAATTATGATCCATATTCTGATGCTGATTCTCGATTCCAAATCATGCAAAAAGCGTAAGCGTAAAAACGCTCGCCTATCTTAATGGTTGATTTTAGTCCATACTTGAAAAAAACAATTGATTTTTTCAAGTATGACAAAAAACTATGGATAAGTGCACTCATAATGTAAGAACTGAGTACTGGAAAAATATCATATCCCAGTGCCAGCAGCGCCCGGCTGGGCAGTCAGCGAAACAATGGCTTGATCAGAATGGAATTCGTGAACAAAGTTATTACTATTGGCAGAAAAAGTTCCGACAACAGGCTTTTGATCAAATGAATAATTCTTCTGAATTGCTTCCAGCTGTTAAGGGAACTGAAAAAACAGATTTTATAGAGATTTCCTTTCCATTAAACGGCAAAATAGAATCATCTACTATGATTCCGACAACTTCCATGCATGCACCAGTAGCAATGCTTCAGACATCAGTTTTCTCGCTTGCGTTTACAAACGATATATCTGAAAAGCTTCTGGCCGTCATCCTTAACGAGGTATCATCTCATGTTTGATAATGCTTTTGAGATCAAACGTGTGGTAATCGCGACAGGACGAGTGGATCTTCGTAAAGGTGTTCTTGGCCTTGCTGCTATCATTGGAGCTGACTATGACAAAAATCCTTATGAAAAAGGTACTCTGTTTCTTTTCTGTGGAAACCGCTCTGACAGGATCAAAGGGTTATTGTGGATCGGTACCGGATTCGTACTTCTGTATATCCGGCTGGAAGACGGAAGTTTTTCCTGGCCGAGAGACTCAAAAGAAGCAGCAGAGATCACAGAAGAACAGTTTAAGCTTTTAAGACATTAAGCAATGTAGCAAATACTGCCTTTTCTCCAGACCTGAAAACAATTGCTGTAAAAAATACAGGTGGTCTTATGGCAGTCGTATCTATGGAAACAGGGGAACAGCTCTCTTTTTCTAAAATGGAGCAAAGAGAAGGATATCAGATGCACTTTTTACCGGATGGAAAGCATATCCTGGACTTAGATTGGGATGGCAGAACCATGGTTTTAGATATCGAAAGTAATGAGCACAAAGTTCTTGAACCAGGAAATGCAGGTAAATGTCCAAGAGTTGCATACATGCAACTGGATCCATACAGTAAGCAGATCTATAAGTTTGTTGCCGAAACTTATGGGAACAGTAGAGGCGTTGTTATGGTTTCTCCTGCAGATAAAGATAAGATTCATTATGAAGTCATAAAAGAATTTCCAGAATTACTACCAGATCATCTGAAGGGAATAACATTTAGTAAAGAACATATCTATCATGTAGATAAAGAAAGTAAAGAAATTGTTGTATCTGATAAACTATATACGGAAGTAAGAAGGATTGCACTACCGGATATTTTGAAGCAGCCTCATTACTTCCCAAAAACAACAAAGATTTCTCCTTGTGAGAAATACGTATTTTTCAATGTTGGAAAACCATGTGATCCATTTAATATGACTGCTTATAGAGAAGCAACGCCATTGGCTTTGGTTTACCGATTGGATACGATGGAAAAAGTTTTGGAATTTGATTATAACTACGTTAGTGATTTTACAATGGTTAATGACGATACAACGTATATCCTCGCAACCTGGGAAGGATCTTATATAGGAAAAATCGAATTATCCTGATGCTCCAAATAGTGAAAATGATATGAAAACGGGAGTTCTTGATTTGATGATATGGACTCCCGTCTTTTTATAATTGACAAAAAATAGGACGCCGCCTCAACGTCGCCCCGTACAAAAATCATTCGATTTTTCAATTGTGATGTTATTATATGCGCCTCTTTCAAAAAAGTCAACTATTTACGCTAATATTAACAGCAACTAATTTAGCAGATTCTCTATCATGATACAAGCAAAACTATAGCTGTTCCTTATCAAATCATTATCAATAAAGAATGCTTTCTTCTCTACCATTCTTACATGAAATAATTCTTTGAGTTCTTTTATCCGATGATATTTCACCTTTTCAGTCACAATGAGATTATAAACATATAACATCGTAACAAATTCCAGCATTGGTCGGGCTGATAAACTCTTTTGACGTTGCGATTTTGATAATCCATCAATTTTCTGTACTGCTATTTTAATCTCTGCCGGTGGCTTGGAGGTATTACGATTAAGATTAGCTATCATACAGTTATTATGCGCTGTTGCATTTCTCAGACTCCGTACCAATTGCAGTAAATTACTGCTAATCGGTGCTGATTTCCCATAGTAGAAGTTATAGAACCGAATAAATTCCCCATAAGCAAGTAATTCAACTAACACCCATCCAGGGCAATCATCATATGCAGTAATAGTACTTCTTGTTTTTCTTGTATTCGGGTCTTTTGTTGTTCTCACCGTAAAATACTTTTGAATTAAATCTCCTGTAAAGGGCGATGTGCTTTTTGTCTCCATACTCGTAATAATATTCGGATTAGCCAAAAAGAAATCATGTACTACCTCTATCTGAAAAAATAACTGACATTTTACTGACGATAAAATCGGGAGTCCTTGATTTATAAGGGCTCCCGCGATTTTTCCATTATTCGAACTCCCTAACATCTATTTAAGCTTAACTACTTTTGTTTAGGAGTTTTCATAAATTTTGATTCGATTTGATACCGGTTATCCTGATTATATGGGTTATCTGAATTCCTGTTATCATTTTGTTATCAATCCACTTCCGACTCTTTATTTCATGAATGAAAGTCTTTCCTGCTCTGTCAACTGAGCAACCTTTACGCCCTTTTTTCTGGCGTATTCCATAAGCCCTCTCAAATCCATTTTCTGTTTGATCTGACTAAGTAAGATTGGCTCCGGCATCATTGCCAATGACTCTTTATATTTCTTCATCTGTCCAGTCATAATCATACACTTCCATTATTCTTACGCTTATTCATTTCTCTCTTTTAATCGTGAATGAACATCTGATGCTCCATAGAATACTGCAATAACTGTGACCACTTCCGGATCAACAACATAACAAACCAGATAGTTATCTACAACCATCCTTCTGATTCGAAGAGAGTGTTCAGGCTCCGCATCAAAGATTCTAAATCGCTCAGGAAATGAATCCAATGTCAAAATAGCATTCGCAATACGATCATACTGCCCTCTGGCATTCTCTGGAGCTAACAGCTCATAAGCAATATAATTGTAGATATCCTCCATATCGGCAAGAGCATCATCCGTGATATTTACATTATATTTCAACATTAAAAGTTATTCTCCCTAAATTTACTGAATGCAGCTGCAGCATTCTGGGTTCTGCCTTCTTTATATGAATCATACCCCTTTAAAATTTTGGCATGAATCTCAGTTTCAGACATCTGGGACGCATCTACGCTAGCCGGTGCTTTTGGTAAGGTTACTGAGAACGGAATACCGCCAGACAGAACCACCTGGTTCAGAAACATATCAACTGCAATAGACATTGGAATACCAAGTCTTGATAATACTGATTCCGCATCTTTTTTTAATGTTGGATTAATTCTAAGATTAAGTGTTGCACTTTTTTCCATGATATCGCCTCCATTCACTTATCATTGTAACGACATTGTTGTTACGTGTCAACAAAAAAAATAACTGATCATCATATAGCATGACCAGTTACATTTTCTTAAACTAAATAAGTTTTTCCATTCCAGCAATTCCTTCCCTTGTTAGGGCTGATTTATCAACCTTAAGGCTCTTCGTCAATGGATAATAGCTTTTACCATCCATGATTTTAATATACAACTGGAATCCATTTCCTACTTCTACGTTCACACGATTTATTATGCCACTTTTTAATCTCTTCATATCAATCTTTGTCTTTGGCTGAAGAATGATATGTGCAAGATATACCTTTTCTTCTGTCTTAACAACTTTAACAACAGCAATATGTTTGTAATCTCTAGAAATTGCGTCCTCAATTCTGAACTCTAGCTGGTTCTCCAGTGTATCACGGATTCTGTCCTTAATTACAACATTGCATTTTTCATCTACATAACCATAATCTTTCATATCTGCACGTCTTATACCATATGCATCAGTGATATAAAAGTTGTTTGTACTTATCTCATCATGATTGTAATACTGCATATTGCAGTCAGAAAGAGCTGTCATTCGTCCAATCTCATATGGATTTGCATATGTCCCGTCTTCACGAAGCACTTTAATATTAACAAAATCATAAGATGACATACCAATTGGATCCTTTTTCTGCTTTCTTCTTGGATTTTTGCTGAATAAAGCTCTGTGAATACGAATAAAAATACTACCGATTTCGCACTGTCCCCCTGCAATAGACATCATTGCTAAGCCAAATGGAAGGCGAATTTCCTTATTTTTTGCTATCTTTATTCTTCTTCCTGCATGTGCAGCTTTCAGGAAGCGATTGCCCAGATATTCTTCACTAGCACTATATCCTTCTCCTGCAGCAAAGTTTAAAATAGCATCCTCAATTTTATAGTTCTTATACTTCGGATTATGAAAATAATTCAATGCCAGAATATTCCAGCTTGCCGCTGACGCAATATTCATATTTCCCCTGTTAATTCTTAATCCAATCGGGAAATAATCACTCACATCTACTGGATTAAGCATTACTAATCCCGTTTTGATCAGGTTATCAGAAACTGATGACGAAATGAAGCTATCCTATTAATTTCTTCATGGAACCGAGTATATCGGAATTTGTTAAGTATTACGGATATGTTTTTGATGAAGATAAATATTCATTATCAGTACTATTACAATGGATATGGAGATCACAGATAAGAGGATTCATGCTTAAGTATATACAACAGCTGAATGATCTATCTAAAGCAATGGTGAATATGAAGTTGCCTTAGTAGTGATATTGTTCTCTTAAGGGTGGCGTTGCCCCATTAACAACCCCTACTATTTTTCGAATACGCATTGATAACCGCGCAGTATTCGATAAATAGGTTACTGTTCACGTACCCCGAATAATTGTAAAAATCGCTGAAAATAAAAATATTTTTTTGCCTCTGGAAATGGCACTTGTTGATAAGTCATTATCCAGAGGCCTTTTTGTGGATTGCGTTATTGGGAACTGTAACAAATTCAGAAATTTAATCTCTTTTTCTCTTATTTCTTCACCTGTTATCCCCACCAAGCTATTTTCTTTACCTCAAAACTCAAACTTGTCCACAGTCATTTTGCACATATATCAGAATTCGCTGATTCGCATTCTTTGCATCTTTTTGCTATACTTTTCATAGGAACAGAAAGGGTTGTAGCCCATCAGCATACTTTGATTGGATATCACTATAAAAGCGACACACTCCTTCACATTTTCCAACAGAACGTTTCTCTGTCCGTCCTTTGTAGTTCTTTTTCTTCATTTCAACCTTCTTTCCGAAAAATGGCAGATTTTCCGATAAAACCATTCTTTTATTGGGTATGAATTTTGAGCATTTTTCTGGATTTGTTGCTCTTCCCAACTTTTCCCCAGATTTCTCCCAACTTTTCCCCGACTTTGAAGTTTTTCTGAAAATGTCACACTTCAATGCCCAGAAATACCGTATTTACTGGCTTTTCAGCTTCCCAAAAACGCATTTTTCAAAATACTCTATGTCATTGAGAAACTTCCGTATCCTCATAGGGTAAAAGTTTTCTATCCTCAGTTCATCTTTTTCCAATAAAATCACGATTTTATCTGGATATATCTCAGTGCCATTTTTCATTGAATATTCAAGGTTTTCGCTATGTCTGGACGTAAAAAGAACCTTCAAGATTGCTCTTAAAGGTTCTCTCTTATGCGTTATTTATTTTTTGCCCTTTCATGTTATGAAGGTTTGTCTGGCGACAAAGGTTCTTATTCGAACTCAATTGTTCCAGGTGGTTTACTTGTAAGATCGTAGAATACTCGATTTACGCCTTTTACTTCGTTGATAATTCTGCTCATTACTGTCTGAAGTACTGAGAATGGAATCTCTGCTGCTTCTGCTGTCATGAAGTCGATAGTCTTTACCGCACGTACAGCCACTGCGTAGTCGTATGTTCTCTCATCACCCATTACACCTACGGATCTCATATTTGTAAGTGCTGCGAAGTACTGGTTTGGCATCCATGGTGCTTCTACGCCATTTTCTTCCTTGTACTCTTTTGCAGCCTTATCTACTTCACTTCTGTAGATCCAGTCTGCATCCTGTACGATACGTACCTTTTCAGCTGTGATGTCACCGATGATACGGATGCCAAGTCCTGGACCTGGGAATGGCTGTCTGAAGACAAGGAATTCTGGAAGGCCAAGTTCCAGACCTGCTTTTCTTACTTCGTCCTTGAAGAGGTTACGAAGTGGTTCGATGATTTCTTTGAAGTCTACATAGTCAGGAAGACCGCCTACGTTATGATGAGACTTGATAACTGCGGATTCACCGCCAAGACCTGATTCAACAACGTCTGGGTAGATCGTTCCCTGTGCAAGGAAGTCTACTTTACCAATCTTCTTTGCTTCTTCTTCGAATACACGGATGAATTCTTCACCGATGATCTTTCTCTTGCGTTCTGGCTCTGTTTCACCAGCCAGTTTCTCATAATATCTTTCCTGTGCATTAACACGGATAAAGTTGATATCGAAGTCGCCTTCTTTGCCGAATACAGCTTCAACCTCATCACCCTCATTCTTACGAAGAAGACCATGATCAACGAATACACATGTCAGCTGAGAACCGATTGCTTTTGCAAGCAGTGCTGCAAGTACAGAAGAGTCAACACCGCCGGAAAGAGCAAGAAGAACTTTACCGTCTCCTACCTTTTCACGAACTTCCTTGATTGCATTCTCAACGAAGGAATCCATTCTCCATGTTCCTGCACATCCACAGACACCATGTACGAAGTTGCTGAGCATCTTGGTACCTTCCTGTGTATGAAGTACTTCCGGATGGAACTGGATACCATAAAGCTTCATCTCTGCATTCTCACAGGCTGCAACAGGACAGTCTGCTGTGTGTGCAACAATACGGAAGCCTTCTCCGATTGCACTGATATAATCAAAATGACTCATCCAGCAGATTGTTGTTGGGTTAACATCTGTAAATAATGGAGATGTAGTATCAACAAAAACCTCTGTCTTACCGTATTCACGTACCGGAGCCTTTTCAACTTTACCGCCACAGATATGCTGCATCAACTGAGCACCATAGCAAAGGCCAAGTACCGGAATACCCATTTCAAATAATTCTTTTGTATATGTTGGAGCACCTTCTTCATAACAGCTGTTTGGTCCGCCTGTAAGAATGATACCCTTTGGATTCATAGCTTTGATCTGATCAATTGGTGTACGGTAAGAATAGATCTCACAATATACATTACACTCACGAACTCGTCTTGCAACAAGCTGATTATACTGACCACCAAAGTCAATGACGATGACTTTTTCCTGATCCATTGTATTTCCTCCTTAATTTTAAAATGATAAAGATAAAATAATACCATTCTGAAATTCTTACAAGACCTCAAAAAAAAAATAAACAATCGACTATATTTGTATTATATTGTATCATTGTAACAGGAGGGATATCTATGAATATGAATATAAATGCATCTACACCACTCTACCAGCAACTGGAAGAAGCACTCCTTAACGATATACTCAAAGGAGTATTCCCATCCGGCAGTAAATTACCAACAGAAAATGAATTAAGCAAGATGTATCACGTGAGCCGTGTTACCGTGCGTAAGGCACTTCAGCTTCTCGAAGATAAAAGTTATATCGATCGTAAAGTTGGAAAAGGAACCTATGTCGCTGAAAAAAAACTTCAGCGCAGTTTCACAGGGAATGTCCGAAGCTTTACGATCATGTGCGAAGATATGGGGATGAAGGCATCTGCAGAAATGATATGCCAAAAGCTCCTGTCGCCGGATAAGAAGCAACAGGAACTTATGAAATTACTGCAAGATCAGCAGATTCTTTATATAGAACGTATCCGATATGCGGATACTCAGCCGGTTATGATTGAAAGAGATTACTTCACCGATGAGTTTGATTTTCTTTTATCGGAAGACCTGGAATCACAATCTCTGTATGAAGTAATCCGTCGAAAGAAAAATCTGGTCTTTACACATGCAGACCGAACTATCGATATTGTTTTCTCCAATGCATCAGAGTCACGCCTGCTGGGAGTGAAACAAGGCTATCCGCTGCTTCGCATCTGCAGTACGACTCAGGATGATTCCGGTTCTTATATAACCTTAAGTGAACAGTTCTGCATTGGAGATAAATTCAAGCTACGCGTTTAATGTTTTGCCTGCATACTTCAACCATCTCTTACCGAAGTAACGATAAGTAAAGATTCCGCCGCGTACCATCCAGTCAATCGACATAGCAACCCAGGTACCAAGAACTCCCATGCCCATATATTTGCCAAGGACATAGCTAAGGCCGATTCTGCACAGCCACATTGTGGCAATAGAAACCCACATTGTGAACTTCACGTCATTAGCAGCACGGAAAATATTCGGTACGGAGAACGACAACGGCCAGAAGACTAATGAGACACATCCATGATAAATGATGATCATTCTTGCCATACGATAGGTCTCCGGTGACAGATGGTAACACTTCAGAATGAAAGGCAGGATTGCAAAGATAACAAGATCTATAAGAAAATCCAATGCATATATCATCTTGAAAAGCTTCTTTGTATAAAACTTCACCTGTTCATAATCTCCCGCACCAATACACTGTGAGATTACCGTCAGAATCGCCATGTTGATGGCTGCTGCAGGAAGTATCTGAAAACCACAGACTGTTCCGGCAACAGCATTTGCTGCTATCGATACTGTACCAAAGGTTGCAACAAGGCTCATTACCAGTATCTTTCCAAGCTGAAAGATACTGTTCTCAAGTCCGTTTGGAATTCCGATATACAGAATTCTCTTAACCATATCTATATCAAACCGGAAAACCGGTACTTTCGAAAGATGAATCCTTCGGTTCTGATTGCGAAGAAGTACGATGATCACAATGGATGCCACCATTCTGGAAAGGAGGGTAGGAATCGCAGCGCCCTCAACTCCCATATGAAGCCCATAGATCATGATTGCATTTCCAAGGATATTTAATCCATTCATCATCAAAGAAGACTCCATGGATATTCTGGAATTCCCCTCTGCGCGGAAGATCGCAGCTCCACCATTGTAGATTGCCAGAAATGGAATCGAAGCTGCTGTGATAAGAAGATATGTCCTTGCGCTCTGATATACATCCGGTTCAATTCTTCCGAATATTCTTGTAAGTATAATCGTATGTCCAAGATATACAAGACCTGTGATCACCGCTGAACAAGTTAAAATCGTAATCACAAGCTGATCCGCTGCTTCACAGGCTTTCTTAACATTTTTCTGTCCGATATATTGCCCGGCAATAACTGACCCACCTGTTGCAAGTGCTGCAAAAAAGTTAATCAGGAGGATAAAAACCGTATCCACAAGTGAAATACCGGATACTGCCGCCTCCCCGACACTTGCTATCATGATGGTATCTGCCATACCTACCAGAAATGCAAGAAACTGTTCAATAATCAATGGAATGATCAGCTTTCTCAGCTGTTTGTCTGTAAATAACATCTACTCCCTATTGCTCCTGTCCGTCTATGTATTCAAATTGTCATAATAGATAGTATTACATCCAGAGCAATCATCTGTCCCGGTACCATACTGTCTTTTTCGATCCACTCTTCTTTCGTATGCAGTCCATCTCCCATAACAGCACCAAAGCAAGCTGCAGGGATACCTTTTGACAGCGGAATATTGCAGTCTGTGGAAGCTGAACCCATCTTCACTGGGCCATCGTAGTACTTTGCAATGGATCGCTTCATTATATTACAAAGCTTCTCTTCCTTTTCAACGTCAATGTCTCCATTTCCCGGACGGATTCCAAGCTCTGTCATCTGAACTGCAACGCCTCGTTTTGTCGCCTCTTCTATAATCCTGTCGAAGGACTCCTTCATCTGCCGTAATCCTTCTTCAGATTCTGAACGAAACTCATATAACATAGAAGCTTCCTGCGCAATAGTGTTGACCGAAGTTCCACCCTGAATCATCCCTACATTATAAGTAGTCTTTGCAAATGTCGGCACCTGCTGCTGATACAGACGATGAACCAGATGCGATAACTCCGCTATCGCATTCGCATTTCCGAAGTCACCAAAAGAATGGCCTCCCTTTGTCTTTACCTTGACCTCATATCTGTGTGAACCAACCGCGCTATTATACAGACAATTATAATAAAGGTCAATGGATACCCACATTTTTATATGCTCTTTATATGCATTGTAGATAGCGCGACTCCCTTTCAGATTGCCAAGCCCCTCTTCTCCAACATTCGCTACAAACAGTACGCCATACTTTTGCTGGATCCGCTCTTTTCTCTCCCACAAAAACTTTATGGTCATCAGCATATTCACAAGATTCGCAGTATCATCTCCGATTCCAGGCGCTCTTAAAAACGCACCGTCCTCAACCACACGAAACGGCTCCTTCTCCGTAAAGACCGTATCCATATGCGCCATAACAACAAGAAGATTCTGTTGCTGTTCTTCCGTAAAAGCATATGGGCAGATCACATTTCCCGCTTCATCTGTAAACGCACCATCAATTCCCTTTTCCTTCAGCCAGTTTAAGATAAATGCAGCACGCAGACCCTCATCTCCGGTAGGCGCAGGAATCTCTGTTAAAGCAATCAGAAGATTGATCGTCTCATCCTTATGAGACAACACATAATCCTGGATTTCATTATATATAGTTAACATAATATTACTCCTTTACAATAGAGCGAGCCATTGGGGATCCAATGGCTCGTAATATATTTATTTAATCTGTTCGATATCGTATGGTGTGCTCTGATATACGTAGAAGTTCAGCCAGTTTGAATATAACAGCTGACCGGTTGAGCGCCAGGTAACAAGTGGATCCTTCTTTGGATCATCATCCGGGAAATAGTTAACCGGTAATTCCACAGTAGTAAGTCCCTTTTCCATATCACGGAAGTATTCAAGTGCCAGTGTTTCTCTGTCATATTCTGCATGGCAGGTTACGAATACCTGACGGTTATCGGTTGTCTTTGCGATCGCAAGACTTCCGCCTTCTGTTACTGCCATGATCTCTACCTCTGGATGTGCTTCTACATCTGAAAGAAGGACATCTGTTGCACGGGAATGTGGTGCCAGGAACTGGTCATTGAAACCACGGAAGAATGGTGATTCCGGTTTCAGAATCTTGTGCTTATATACACCGAAAAGCTTGGTGTCAAGGTCACGTTTCTGAATACCATAATGATAATAAAGACCTGCATACGCACCCCAGCAAAGATGGAAAGTACAGTGTACATGTGTCTTTGTCCATTCCATGATCTCGCACATCTCATCCCAGTAGGCAGTCTCTTCACATGGAACATAATCAAGTGGTGCACCTGTGATGATCATACCGTCGTAACGTCTGTCCTTGATCTGGTCAAAGGTATAATAAAACTGATCAAGATAAGACTTATCGATATGCTTGGAAACATAGCTTGCTGTCTGTAAGAATTCTACGTGAATCTGAAGAGGTGTGTTTGACAGCTTACGAAGAAGCTGTGTCTCTGTAACGATCTTTGTTGGCATCAGATTCAGGATCAGCAACTTTAATGGACGGATATTCTGATGCATCGCGCGGTACTCCGTCATAACAAATATATTTTCTGACTCCAGAATATCATGGGCCGGCATAGCGTCCGGAATACGTATTGGCATAATTATATCCTCCTAATTCTTTGATAAAATGTATTGTTTTAATTCTTCATATATTTTGCTTTCAACAGGCGGGCATCCCTTAACGCAGAATTCGAACTTTGACGTACAGTTGCCCACTCCAAGTTTTCCTGTCTTTCCGCGATACCCCTGACCGATACAGATCTTCGTATCGAGTTTATCAAACAGACCTTCCTCCTTCAACTGTTGAAGTGCCGGAAGGAAATATCCGTAACAGGCACTGCAGGATTCTACTTCTTCTACGGCATCCTGTAGCTCTACTACTTTATACGCATGTGGAAGGATCGGCTCCCGGTATCCCTCATTGCGTTTACATAACTTTGCACTCACCTGAGACAGATCACAGCTTCCTGCCCCAAGTTCTGATGCCATCCCAATATAAGGAATGTCTTTGACATCAATGTGAAGGAGACTTGCACAGTAAGTATCCATAAGTACTGCATCTTTCCCTGCCATGATACAGTTTCGAACAACCGGATTCCCACCATCTTCAAAGTCCAGGTCGCCACAGATATTATCTACGACTACAAAGTCCTGATGAACCGCTGCGTTCAGATGAGCGATAGGCTTATGAAGTCCCATCGCATGAAAATGTCTCTTTTCCTTATTCGGAATCAGACCTTTCAGATTCTTCAGTGCACAGGTCATCTTCGTCTGACAATGTCCCTTTAGTACCGGTACATTGATCAGGAAATCTACATCAAAGACACTGTCACAGATGGAAAGTTCCAATCCTTCACAGTCCTTCGTATGCCACGTATCCGTCTGCATATCCAGAAATGGAACTCCATACTTTTCTGAAACAATATCATATCCGCACACAACCATGGATTCCGATGTCTTATCTCCAACCCATGATCCTTCCAGCATCACGATGTTCTTACATCCATATGCCTGCAGGTATTCAATAATCCCTGCAACGATCTCAAAATGGGTGGTTCCTCCCCAGCTGCTCTCGGATGGAGCAACCAGATTCGGCTTGATCCCGATTCTTTTTTCCTTATCACCGATTTCTTCTATGAGGTCAGCTTCTTCGAGAAGTTCCTTTGTCATCTGAAGAAAATCGGTACCGTATATTTTTAAAATATCATTCTTCGACATTCATCTACCCTATCATCATGTAAATTCTATCATGACTGATAAAGCCCTGACCAATAAGTAAAATTGATACAAAGCTATCACCAAAAACTATTAAAGCTGCTTACGCACAACCAGATATTCGTCACCATTCCTATAATATGGGCAGGTATAATGAGAATCGGAAACGAGTCTTCCCCATTCATCTTCGTCCATATCCATGTCACAGACATATTCTTCATAATCTTCATCATACATGAAATAAGCACATGTATCGCAATTTGAAGCCATAATTTCCACCTCTTATTATTCATTCTCCAAACATTTACATTCATTATACTCCACTTTTGCTTTTCTGTTGACAAATTTTACAGAAGTGCGAAAATAAATACAAGAGCTTTATCACATACATTTGAAATCGGAGATTTACATGCATAATTTCAACTTAAAATATCAGCGTTTTATTCATAGATATCAGGATGAGCAGGTTGTAAAGGGGTATCTTCTCTTTAATCTTCTCCTTCCTTTTGTACTCGTTCTTCTTACTGAAACACTGGCTGCCCATTCTCTTATTGGAGGGTTTCTTTTTATTATCCATCATCCATATGCCTATCTGGTGAATGTAATGCTGGTTATGACCAGCCTTTCAATATCCATGCTTTTCTCCAGACGTCTCTGCTGCTTACTGCTGATTGCATTTGTCTGGTTGTTTCTTGGTATCATCAATGGCGTGGTTTTGATCTTCCGTGTAACTCCTTTTGCAGGCAGTGATCTTCTGTTATTAAAGGATGGAAAAGATATCATCTCCAAGTATGTGGGACCACTTCAGATTATTGGAATTCTGATCCTGATAGTTCTTGTACTGCTCATTGTTCTTTATTTTGTTATCATTACTCCAAAGGAAGAGCATTATCCTCCATTTATTAAGAGATCCCTTCCTTCCATCGTTCTTTTCCTTGCAGCTACCTGGGGACTTATTGTGCTGGGACAGAATCTGGGTCTGCTTGAGACAGAATTCCGTGAATTATCCGCTTCCTATCGTAAGAACGGATTTTACTATTGTTTTACTGCCAGTATCGTAGATACCGGTATCTCAAAACCTTCAGACTATTCCCAGGAGGTTATCGAAGAGATTACGGTTCTTGATGAACTGCCGGAAGAAGACAACAGCACTCATTCCCGTAAGCCAAATGTTGTGATTGTACAGCTTGAGACATTTTTCAATGTGAATCGTTTAAAGAATGTTCAGTTCTCCGAGAATCCACTTCCGAATCTTACGAATATCATGGACGTTTATCCTTCCGGTCTGCTTGGCGTACCTGTTGTAGGTGCAGGAACCGTAAACAGTGAGTTTGAGGTTCTTACCGGAATGAATATTGATGATTTCGGAATCGGTGAGTATCCATTTAAAACGATTGTAAAGCAGCAGCCTTGCGAAAGTATCGCGTATCTCCTGAAAGAGAATGGTTACAATACATTTGCGATCCACAATAACACCGGAGATTTCTATGAACGTAACCAGGTCTATCGTAATCTCGGTTTCGATGTCTTTACTTCAGTTGAATATATGTGGCCAACCGATTATACCCCAATGGACTGGTGTAAGGATATGACGCTTGTGGGTCAGATCCAGACAGCACTGGATTCTACTCCAAGTCAGGATCTGGTCTATACCGTATCCGTTCAGGGACACGGCAGCTATCCGGAGGACGGTGATCTTGATTATGAGAAACATATCACCATCGTGGATAGTGACATTACAGATGAAGCTTACCTGAATCAGCTTACGTATTATGTCAACCAGTTGTATGAAATGGATCAGTTTATCGGAAAGCTCATCGAGATGCTGCTTAGCCATAAAGAACCAACCATTCTTGTAATGTATGGTGATCATCTCCCTAGCCTTGATCTGACAGATGACGATCTGAAGTGGGGAAATACATATCAGACAGAATATTTTATCTGGAATAATGCAAATATGCATTTCTATGGATATGACAGAGAAGCCTATACTTTAACTTCTGAAGTTCTGAATTCACTTGGTATCACAAATGGTGCAATCAATTCATACCATCAGAATTCCAAGTTTAAATTAAGACGTGGAACGCTCCCTCTGGATGAATATCTTGCTGGACTTAAGGGTCTGGAATATGATATTTTATATGGCGATAACATTTATTATGGGGGCGAGAACCCATTTAAACAAACCGATATGCGTATGGGATTCTATCCGATTACAGTAGAATCTGCAGAAGTGACCAAAGATAAGGTTCTTATCCTTAACGGATCAAACTTTACGCGATATAGCAAAATCAAGATCAACGACAGTGACGTTACGACTCTTTATATCAACCCGACCATGTTGGTGGCATCAGACATCACCCTTGCTTCCGGTGATACGATCGTAATCTCACAGAATGGACTTAGCGAATCAGAGCCATTCATTTATCAGTAACACACAAAGGAGCAATAATGAATACTATTTTTCGTGAAACAATACAGCCCCTTGACTCTTCCTACTTTGTTTTTGCGCCACGGAATAATCCGGTAGCTTTTCCTGAGCACTGGCATACGATGGCTGAATTCATTCTTTCCCTGGAAGATGGCTGCCATTATACGGTCAATGAGGAGCATTATACCCTGAATTCCGGAGAAGTTCTTCTTATCTGGCCAACAGAGCTTCACGAAGTTGTCGCCTGTCCAGATGGTGCTTCCATCATTCTTCAGTTCGATGCTTCGCTTATCACAAACTGTAAGGACTTTAATGTCTATTATCATAGTTTACGTAATGTCCATCATCTGAAGCAGTTTTCTCCTGAGGTGAATACTTTCTTCTGTGAAGCATTCTCTCACATTGACGCTATGCGTCTGGAACCTTATGCGGAACCACATATCCTGATTCAGATATACGAGATGATGATTCGATTATGCCAGAGCATTCAGGGCAATAGTTCTTCTGTATCGCCTGTAGCATCAGACAATACCTTCTACCTTATCAAGAAGGCCTGCAGCTATATTGATGCAAATTGTGAACGCGACCTTCCCCAGACAGAAGTTGCTCAGTTCTGTGGATTCAGCAGCTACTATTTCTCCAAGATCTTCCATAAATATACCGGAGAAACCTTCCCTGAATATCTGACTAAGAAAAGAATTGGTCTGTCTACACAGTTGCTTCAGAACAATTCCCTGTCAATTGCAGAGGTATCCTACCAGTCTGGATTCCAGAGCATCTCAAACTTCAATAAATTATTCAAAAAACACATCGGATGTACTCCGATGCAATATCGTAAATTATATTCTGCAAACTAAAAAAAGCTGTCTTTCGACAGCTTTTTTCTTATTTACATTCTTACGAATTTGAATTCTACCGGCTGATAGTCATCGAGTGTTACAGGAATTGGAAGTCCTGCTTTCATAAGTGCGGCACCGGTAAAGATTCTGCCGCTTCCTTTCTCAAGATACTTCGCTGCAGGATCCAGACCTTTGATGTAGATCAGATGGATTCTTGGATTACTTTCACCCTTAAGAACTACACCCTGAACAATTGCTTCTGACTTATCCTTTGCTACGAATTCCCACATTACATACTCGTGGTTTGTAAATGGATCTGTCAGTCTGTAGTAATCGCCTGTCTGAACAAGATGTTCCTGCTCTTTGTAATGTCTGATCATCTGACTTGAGATTTCTTTTTCTTCTTCCGTCATATGAGCAAGATTCAGTTCGAAACCGAATGTACCTGCAGAAGCTACGATGCCTCTTGTCTCCAGACGAACGGTACGTCCTGTCTGGTGATTCGGGCATACACTGACATGGGCACCCATAGAACTCAGTGGATATCCAAAGGAAGTACCATACTGGATCATCAAACGATCGATTGCATCAGTGTTATCACTACACCAGATCTGTGGTGAGTAATATAACATACCTGCGTCGAAACGACCACCACCACCGGAACAGTTTTCAAATAAGAGATTCGGATAACGCTGTACCATACGCTCCATCATATCGTAAAGACCAAGCATATAACGGTGGAATACCTCTCCCTGACGTTCTGCTGGAAGTGCATTGGAATATACATTACCCACACTACGGTTCATATCCCACTTGATATACTCAATATTCGCACTATCCATAACGTTGAAAATCTGATTCATGATATGGTCACGAACATCTTTTCTTGTAATATCCAGATTCAGCTGATTACGTCCACGAACCACTCCACGACCTGGAATCTTCATAACCCAGTCCGGATGTTCACGATAAAGATTACTGTCCTCGGAAACCATCTCTGGTTCGATCCACATACCAAACTTCATTCCAAGTGCATTCACCTTTTCAACAAGGCTTGGCAATCCACCCTGAAGCTTACTCTCATTAACAAACCAGTCACCAAGACCGGAATTATCACTGTCTCGCTTTCCAAACCAACCATCATCCATTACAAAAAGATCAAGACCAATCTCTTTTCCTGCCTTAGCAATCTCAAGAAGCTTGTTCTCATCAAAATTAAAATAAGTAGCTTCCCAATTATTGATCAGGATCGGACGTGGTGATGTTACATATTTACTACGGATCAGATTCGTTCTGTATGCATCATGAAGATTATTAGAAAGCTTTCCAAGACCATCCCCGGAATAAGCCATAATTACTTCCGGTGTATCGAATCTTTCTCCTGGTTCAAGACGATATGCAAAATGATATGGATGAATACCCATAACGATACGAGTCTGGTTATACTGATCTCTTTCAATCTCACAACGGAAATTGCCGCTGTAAGCAAGTGCAAATCCGAAGCAATCGCCAACAGATTCTGTTGCATTTCTGTCACAGAGGATTACAAATGGATTGTGCTGATGGCTGGAGGTACCACGTTTACTTTCAAATGACTGTACACCGTGATGAACCTTCATACGCTCTGTCAGACGTTCCATGGTATGCTTTCCATAGAAATGGATGCAATCCATATGTCTGTTCAGATAATCCAGTGACATAGACATAGCGCGCTGGAGCGTAACTGCCTTCTCACCCTGATTCTCCATATATACTGCACGTGTAATAATATCCTTCTCAGGGAATACACCATAAAGTAAATGCACCTTCAAAGAAGAAAGTCTATCATATAAAGTAATATCCAAGGTCTGAGCTTCCTCTTCGCTGCCATACATAGCAGGCATTCCAGGAACAGAATACTTACCTGGAAGAATCTTATGAGATTCATAGCGAAGATGCACAGCATCACTGCCGTCTTCGTGCTGTAATTCCATAGCATTAATACGGTAGTCACCATTGCCATATCCGGAATATTCCTGTGGCAGAACGTCCATAGAGAACGTTCTGTCATTTTCTGCTTCTGCCGGATTTCCTGAGAAACCTCTGTCTAATTCAATAATACGATAGGTGATCTCTGTGTCACCTACGTTTGCCCCATAATAAAGATGAATCAAAGTATTGTGTTTTCCAACACGCATCTGATACATACTATTCTTTGTCTCAAGAACAAATACCTGTGTTTCTTCGTTAAATCGGATACAGTTCATGCTCTATTTATCTCCTTCAAGATAACCATTTGGATTCAGAGACTGCCATCTCCATGAGTCTGCACACATCTCATCGATACCATATTCTGCTACCCAGCCAAGTTCATCTTTTGCCTTTTGTGGGTCACAATAGCAGGTTGCAATATCGCCTGCTCTTCTTGGCTTGATCTCATATGGAAGTTCTTTTCCGCAAGCCTTGCTGAAAGCAGCAACCACCTGAAGTACGCTGTATCCATGTCCTGTACCGAGGTTATAGATACGAACAGTCTTTTCTTCTTTGAATTTTTCCAGAGCCTTAACATGTCCCTTAGCAAGGTCTACTACATGGATATAATCTCTAACGCCAGTTCCATCCGGTGTATCATAATCATTACCAAACACACCGATGCTCTTAAGCTTACCGATAGCAACCTGTGCTACGTATGGAACGAGATTGTTTGGAATACCCTTTGGATCTTCACCGATCATACCAGACTTATGTGCTCCGATTGGGTTGAAGTAACGAAGAAGGATAACATTCCATTCCGGATCAGCTTTCTGGATGTCCATAAGAACCTGTTCCAGCATAGTCTTTGTCTGTCCATATGGATTCGTTGGAGACTGCTTTGGACACTTCTCTGTAATAGGAATTTCAAGAGGATCACCATATACAGTTGCAGAAGAACTGAAGATAATATTCTTAACGCCATGGCGACGCATAGAATCACATAACAGGAAAGTACCTGTCATATTGTTATGATAATATTCGATTGGTTTTGCAACAGATTCGCCAACTGCCTTATAGCCTGCGAAATGAATGACAGCGTCAATCTGTTCCTTATCAAAGATGGCATCGATGGCTGGCTGGTCAAGAATATCTGCATTATAGAAAGTTACATCCTTTCCAGTGATCTGCTTGATTCTTTCTACTGCCTTCTCATTGGAATTATAAAGGTTATCTACAATTACAACTTCATAACCTTCATTTAACAATTCAACGCAAGTGTGACTTCCAATATAACCTGCGCCACCTGTTACCAGAATTCTCATGGTAAAACCCTCCTTAAATTAACTTTTATTCTTCGATAAACTCCCCGTATTCATTCACCTTAGGGAGGTATCTTGCAAAATCTTTTAACAGCATGCGTGACTCAATATAAGCAACAAGTGCAAAGCCGCCACACACCCAAAGAAAAACATACAACGGTTGCATGTGCGTGTCAATATATGTTATTGCAATTGGTGCAATATTTAACACAACGAGCACGATCATACGAACAGGATTACGTGCAGCAAAGAAAACTGCATTTCGAACCAGATGCGGTAAAGTATCTGCAAAGGCTGCAATTACCGGCATAAGATGACTGATAACTGCGATTCCAAAGAATGCAATAACATAAATTGCATACTTAAAATAAGTCAGAATACCGCCTGTCTGATTGCAAAATCGGATATCTACATAAGCAAATGCTGCCAAAGCCAGGAAGATGATCCATGCTACGATTGCCTGCTTGATATTGTTCTTAAAGCCGATCCAGAACTGTGCGATAGGTCCCTTCGACTGATCTCCACGAAGCATCTTCAGCATTACATGGAATAATGCCACAAGTGCCGGTCCCATCGTAACGATCGGAATACTGAAAATGATAAACATAAGATTGGATGCAAAAATGATCCAGCATAAATTCATAGCACGTCCAAACGCACTGTCATTATCAAGAATACCTGCAATAAAATTTCTCATCTCTATAACTCCTCCAAAAGCATATTGCTGTTCACTCCCACTTCGTTTCCATTCCAGCAATGGTGAAAAAACCATGCAAAATCACCTTCGGTGATGGTTTTTTCACTGCAGACCTCGGGTTTTGCAATACAAAACACCTCGCGGAACATTGGCACATGAACAGTTACAAAAGCATATCTAAAAATAGTTCCACTGCATCTATATGCTGCGCATAAGCACCGATCGACAGAACACAGCTTTCCCCTTCCTGATATATATGGTACTCTGTCATGAGTTTCGTATCAGAAAGGTCAATGGCTACCGGAACAAGTTCCTTTTCATAATCTTCATCAAGCGGTTTACAGTAGATAAAACGGTCTTCATACTTCTCTCTTATACCCTTACAGGCATCATTCTCAAGATCCATAAATCGTCCGCTTGAGCCAATAGCCAGAAGCGATTCCTCACTTCCTACAACTGCATCCAAAGTCTTGCTCTCTACATATGCAACAAAAGCCTGGAAATAACTGTTATTCGTACCGCCCTTCTTCGCTGCATCAAAGAAACTGTTGTTGTTAAATTCTACCTTCTTCTTCTTTATATCATAACCGGAATATTCCACATATTCCTCCCAAAGCGGCGAATCATTCCCCACATCCTCTTTCGTGTTCGTAAACAGAATGAATACCCAGTTATCTTTTACCGTAAAGAAAGTATGGTATCCCAGATACAATGCCATGAACAGTGCAAATGCAACCGCACAGATCGGGATCCAGTAATACTGCCAGATATACTGAATCTTTTTGCCTGTTGGCATATCCTTTATCACTTCTTTAATCTCTTTGATATTAAAAAACTGTTTCATAATCTCTCCTTGCCTCTTTCATTTCACAGATAATAGTATTCAAGTCGACGCTCGCGGTGTGTTTTTGCTTTGCCGGAAATCGCAATTTCCTGTAAAGTAAAAAATGTTATCTGCAAAATGAAAGAGGCAAACAATGTCGCCATGTTTGCCTCCATAAAATCATAAATTACATCTTAGAGCTTACCACCAGATGTTGCAATACCTTCAACGAACTGCTTCTGGAAGATAACATAGATAACTACCATTGGTAATACTGCCAGTGTAGCAGAAGCCATCATTGTAGGATACTCTGAACCATACTGACCCTGCATCTTTGCAAGACCTGCAGAAAGAGTTGTTGTTTCAGATTTTGGACAAACGATCATTGGCCACATCAGATCTTTGAATGCGAATACTGCTGTGAAGATACCAAGAGAAACCATGGAACTTCTTGTCAGTGGCATCATGATCTTTAAGAATCTCTGACCAACGTTACATCCATCGATTGCAGCAGCTTCTTCCAGATCCTTTGGAAGACCCTGGTAACCTGTCTTTAACAGATAAGTACCAAATGCTGTAACGAGACCTGGGAATACCAAACCAAACTGAGTATTTAATGCACCAAGTTTAGAAACCATTAAGTACTGTGGAATGATGAAGATCTGTGCTGGAACCATCATCTGGATAAGTACTAATGAGAATAAGAAATTCTTTCCTGGGAAGTTAAGACGTCCGAATGCATAACCAGCCATAGTAGCTGTTAAACATGCACAGATAACTCGGAAGAGGATCATTAACAGAGTATTGATATAGAGTGTTACAAAGTTATAACTCTTCCAAACTGTTGCGAAGTTTTCCCAGTGCCATCCATGTGCAGGGAAGATATAGAATGGCTGTACTGAAATAGATTCCTGTACAGTCTTAACTGCTGTAAGTACCATCCATGCAAATGGAACGATCATAATAAATGACATAATGATCAAAACTACGTGAGTTAAGATCTTATTGCGTCTTGCTCTTGCTTCTGCGCCTTCCATAAAATCTTACCTCCTATGCATGATAAACTAATTTCTTTTCAGCCTGCTGTAAGATAAATGTCAGAATCAGGATGAAAATTAATAATACTACTACAAGTGTTGCACCATAACCTTTGTTGTTGTTGGTGAATGAATACTGATAGAACAGATAAACGATAGACTGAGTCTTGTTCAGAGCTACGTTTGTCTTATCCATTACCATGAACATAAGGTCGAAAATTGTAAGAGCGCCGATAATACGTGTCTGTACGATAAAGAATGTTGTTGGGCTTAACAGTGGAACTGTAATGTCAAAGAACTGACGAAGTCCGCTTGCACCGTCGATATCAGCTGCTTCATAATAATCCTTTGGAATTTCCTGAAGACCGGTAATGAAAAGAACCATGTTGTAACCGATGATAGACCATACACCGATGATACCTACAGCGATCCATGCAATCTTTGGATTAGAGATCCATTCAACTTTAATATGGAAGATGTTGTTGATAAGACCAAACTGTGTGTTATAAAGCCATTTCCAAACCATAGCTACAGCTGCAGGAGCACAAACCATAGGAAGGAAGAAGATAGTACGGTAAATAGAACGTCCACCAATCTTCTTGTTCAGAAGAACAGCGAGGATCAGCGCGATAATAATACCAAATGGTACTTCAATAATAGCGTACTTAATTGTGTTCCACATTGACTGCCAAGATTCACCTGCTTTTAATACTGCAGAATAGTTAGCAAGTCCCACAAAAATATTACCCTTACCAAAGTCACCTGTCTTGAAGAATGACTGGTAAATGGTATCGAAAATTGGATAGAAGTTCAGAATAATAAGACCAAGCATTGTAGGAGCTACGAAGAAAAGTCCCCACTTAGCCTCGCTCTTCTGAGCTGGTGTCATCTTTTTCATCCTTTTTCCCTTTCTGTAAATACAGGGCAGGCGAATCACCTGCCCTGCAAAACCATTCAATTATATTACTTCAAATATACTGATATTATTCAGCTGCGATTGCGTTTTCGATGATTGTCTGAGCGTTGTCACATGCCTGAGCCATGATTGCTGGATCAGTTGGATTCTGCCATGCATCAAGGAATGCGCCAGCCTGCTGAAGAGCATCTTCCCAAACTGTTGTGTTTCTTGTATATGGACGGAAGAAGAGGTCGCCTTCTTCTTCAGCTCTTGTGAATGCAGATACATCCATACCTTCAAATGCTGTAGCGAATGCATCAGAGATACCTGGCATACCAGCCATTGTTACACCGAGTTCAGCCTGTTTCTTCTGAGCTTCTTCTGAACAGAAGTAAGCAATAAGGTCAGCTGCTTCTGCTGGCATTTCTGTCTTGTAAGAAGCTGCCCAGCCAAGTCCGTTGTAAGCTGAATATCTTTCGCCTGCATCACAAGCACCGTTTCCGTTAACGTCTGCGTATGGAAGCATAGCCCATGCATAATCTGCTGAGTTTTCAGCTGTGTAGAATGTGTTGATCATCCAAGAACCCTGTGTGATCATAGCTGTAAGACCAGATTTGAACAGAGAGTCTGTACCTGTTTCAGCAACTGTTGTCTGAGGAGCAGAAACTTCAAGAATCTTACGATACTGTTCCATAGCTGCTTTACCTTCATCAGAACCAATTGTTGTTCCCTTGTGATCTTCTGTGATTACTTCTGCGCCGTAATCGTAGATGATGTTGTACCAACCATCCTGGTTGTTAGATGTGTTAACTGCGAAACCGTAAACGCCATCAGCTGCGCCTGCTTCTGTGATAGCTGCTGCTGCTGCCTGAAGGTCTTCCCATGTCCAGTCATCTGTTGGGCAATCTACTCCGTACTTTTCGAAAATAGCTTTGTTGTACAGAAGAGCGATTGTATCATGATCCTTTGGAAGTGCATACTGAGAACCATTAGAGCTGTAAAGAGATACGATACCTGGGTAATATACGCCAAGGTCGATACCTTTTTCTGCAATGTAATCATCAAGGTTCAGAAGGATGTCATTCTCCATGTACATCTGAGCTGTGTTAGAGTGCATCCAGAATACGTCTGGCATCTCTCCACCTGAAGCACCTGCGTAAAGCATTGTCCAGTAGTTGTCCCAGTCGATTACGTCGATCTTAACATCAACGCCAGACTGTGCTGACCAATCGTCTGCGATTGCCTGAAGGCCTGCTAACTGGTTGTTATCCCAGATATTAACTGTAAGGCCTGCTGCGCTTGCTGATGCAGATAACATTAAACCAGCTGTTAATGCGCCTGCTACTGCAAAAAGTTTTTTGTTCATTTTACGTTCCTCCTTTTAAAGTCTTTTTGACTTTTTTACCATTATATCTTACGTGCGAATCTCTGAATATGGCAAAATGTTAGCTATCCATGTTCTTATGTTGCGGTTCTTTTGTCACTTTACCTAAAGAGGCCACATCCCTTCATAGTCTCCTTTGGCTTTTTTAACAATGCTGACCGTTTTTTGCTCGCGAAATTCAGCAGGACTTACACCATATTCCCTTTTAAATGCTTTCGAGAACGTCAAACCGTCTCTATATCCAATCGATTCTGCTATCGAAGTGATAGGGCTTTTTGTTGTGCGAAGAAGGGAACACGCCTTCTCCATACGGAACTGTATCAGGAATTCCTGTGGTGACATCTTCATCTCTTTCTTGAATAAAGTCGTAAGATAGCTTCGGTTCAGACCAATCATATCTGCAAGATCTGACACCTTAATATTCTTATTATAAGAGCTGGTCATAATATCTATCGCCATTCGAACATAATCATACTCCTGCTCTGAACCATGAGTCTTTACTTCTTCCTTCCCTTTGCTCAGTTCAGCAAGGATTGCATATAAGGCACTCATTCTCTGCAGCTCGTTCACATGAGTCAGTTCAACCTGCTCCAGCATAAAATTCATGATTCTCTCCACGACTCCTATATTCTGAAGAGTCTGTACCGGCAATTCCTTCGTAAAACCAGCATTTAACATAAACTCTTCTGCCAGATAACCATGAAATCCGACCCACATATACTTCCACGGATCCTTCTCATCAGCCCGGTAAACACACTCTTCATTCGGATAGATCAGAAAAGTCTGTCCTTCCCGGATCGAATGCTTCACCCCGTTTTTCTCAAGAACTCCTTTACCTGACAACACAAAGTGCACTACAAAACATGTACGTACATAAGGTCCAAACTGATAACCAGGGGAACACTGCTCCTTTCCACAGTAATCCAGATTGATAGGATTAATTACACTTACATGCCCGGTATTACGAAGATCATCCACCGCTGTATAGTTCGCTGAACGGGTTACACCGACTGTTCTATTGCCTGCTGCTTTCATAAACGCCTTCTCTTTCAAATAATTTAAGTACTTCTTCTGCATCATAACATATTCCTTTTTTGATGTCAAAATGTTCGTTGTCGTATGGAAAAATGTTATATTTATAACAAACAAATGAGGTGCCGCTTTCGCGACACCTCTCACAAATTCATTATTCTAAAAGAGTCGAATTATCTCTGTACACGAGCACCAGCGCCGCCCATGATAGCTTCTACTTCTTTCAGGCTTGCCATTGTTGTATCACCAGGTGTTGTCATAGCAAGTGCGCCATGAGCTGCTCCGTAGTTAACAGCAAGTTCAGCATTTTCTGTTGTCATAAGACCATATACAAGACCAGATGCGAAAGAGTCACCGCCACCTACACGGTCAAGAATTTCAAGACCCTTGTAGTCTTTTGCCTTGTAGATTTCACCATCTGCCCAGCAGATTGCGCTCCAGTCATTAACTGTAGCGGTCTTAACTGTACGAAGTGTTGTAGCAACTGCCTTGAAGTTAGGATATGTTTCAGCCGCCTTGTTGATCATCTTCTTGTAACCTTCAAGGTTCAGTTCTTTCAGGTTAGCATCGTTACCTTCGATCTCGAAACCAAGACAAGCTGTGAAGTCTTCTTCGTTACCGATCATAACGTCAACATATTTAGCGATTTCCTTATTAACTTCCTGAGCCTTAGCCTGTCCGCCGATTGCGCTCCACATAGATGGACGGTAGTTCAGGTCGTAAGATACGATTGTGCCGTACTTCTTAGCTGTCTTGATAGCTGCAAGAACTGTTTCACATGTCTGTTCAGAGATAGCTGCATAGATACCGCCTGTATGTAACCAACGAACACCAAGAGTACCAAAGATGTATTCGAAATCGAAATCTTCTGGTGTAGCCTTTGAAATAGCTGTGTTAGCACGGTCAGAACATCCAACTGCACCACGGATACCATACCCACGTTCTGTGAAGTTGATACCATTTCTGCAGATACGTCCGATACCATCTGTCTTCATCCATTTGATAAGCTTTGTATCAACACCACCCTGGCAGATGAAGTCTTCCATCAGCATACCAACTTCGTTATCAGCAAATGCTGTGATAACAGCTGTATCCATCTTGAAGCACTTTCTAAGTCCACGAACAACGTTGTATTCTCCGCCGCCTTCCCAAGCACGGAAAGATCTTGCTGTACGGATTCTGCCTTCGCCTGGATCAAGACGAAGCATAACTTCTCCAAGTGATACTGCATCATATTTACATTCGCTCTTTGGTCTTAAATTCAAATTCATTACTTTAATTCCTCTCAACTTTTAATATAAACGTTAACTTCTTTCAATCCTTCAGGAAATTATGGACGGATAGACTTAGCAAGTGCAACTGCTTCAGCTGTCATCTCAGCGATCTTATCGAATTCACCAGCTTTGATCATGTCGCCCTTAACCATCCAGCTACCACCACAGCAGATGATCTTGTCATAGCTTAAGTAATCTTTCAGGTTCTTTGTGCTTACGCCGCCTGTTGGCATGAATTTAAGCATTGTGTATGGAGCAGCGATAGCTTTGATTGTAGAAACTCCACCAAACTGTTCAGCTGGGAAGAACTTAACAACCTTAAGACCTGCCTTAACAGCCTGAGCTGCTTCAGAAGGTGTAACGATACCAGGGAAGATAGGAACCTCTTTTTCAATACAGTAGTTAACGATCTCTGGGTCAAATCCTGGGCTAACGATGAACTTAGCACCAGCTGCAACTGCACGGTCAACCTGTTCTTTTGTAAGAACTGTACCAGCTCCTACTAACATTTCAGGATATTTGTCAGCCATGATCTTAATAGATTCTTCAGCAGCTGCTGTACGGAATGTTACTTCTGCACATGGAAGTCCACCCTTTACGAGTGCGTCTGCAAGTGGTTCAGCATCTTTAGCATCGTTAAGTACTACTACAGGTACAACGAGCATATCAGCCATCTGTTCAGCGATTGATTTCATTGGATTAGTCCTCCTTATATATATCTAATTATTTTGTTTCAAGATTGAAGCCAAAGTATCTTACAGCATTGTTGTAAGAGATACCCTTTACGATCTTCTCAAGTGCCTTGTAATCAGCTGGGTATTCACCATTCTCTACCCATCCACCGATCAGTTCGCACATGATACGACGGAAGTATTCATGTCTTGTGTAAGACAGGAAGCTTCTTGAGTCTGTAAGCATACCTACGAAGTTGCTTAAAAGACCAAGGTTAGCAAGTGAGATCATCTGTTCTGTCATGCCTGTCTTGTGATCATTGAACCACCAAGCAGAACCCTGCTGGATCTTGCCGATTGCATCCGGATTCTGGAAACATCCAAGAATTGTACCGATTGCAGCATTGTCATTAGGATTCAGAGAGTAGATGATTGTCTTTGGAAGTTCATCAGAAGCGCTGAGTGCGTTAAGGAAATCAGCGATCTGTGCACTTGGTGCATAGTTGTTGATACAGTCAAATCCTGTATCTGGTCCTAACTGGTTGTAACGGAATACGTTGTTATCACGTTTACATCCATAGTGAAGCTGCATTACCCAGTTACGTTTGTAATATTCTTTACCTACGAATACCATGTAAGCTGTCTTGAAGATAATCTCTTCTTCTCTTGTAACAGCTTCGCCAGCCATTCTCTTAGCAAAGATAGCTTCTACTTCTTCCTCTGAAGCAGGAATATACATAACATATTCAAGACCGTGGTCTGATACGCTACATCCAGCTGCTGCAAAGTAATCCATTCTGTTAGCAAGTGCTGCCTTCAGATCTGCAAATGTCTTGATCTCGATACCACTTACTTTGCTAAGTGTTGCAAGGTAATCAAGATATTCTGGTTTTTCAAGGTTCATAGCCTTGTCAGGTCTCCATGCTGGAAGTACCTGTACATCAAATGTATCATCTTCAGCGATTACTTTGTGCCATTCCAGAGAATCTACAGGATCATCTGTTGTACAAACTAAAGTAACGTTAGACTGCTTGATGATGTTACGTACTGTCATGGAATCTTCCTGAAGCTTAGCATTACAGATATTCCATACTTCTTCTGCTGTATCACCATTGAGGTATCCGTCATAACCAAAGTATGTCTTCAGTTCAAGGTGGCTCCAGTGGTAAAGTGGATTACCGATTGCTTTTTCGAGAGTTTCAGCCCACTTCTGGAACTTTTCACGGTCGCTTGCGCCACCTGTGATATAGTATTCATCGATACCGTTAGATCTCATCTGACGCCATTTGTAATGGTCTCCGCCAAGCCATACCTGTGTAATGTTTTCAAACTTTCTGTTTTCAGCAATTTCCTTTGGATTGATATGGCAATGGTAATCAAGTACTGGTACCACTGCTGCATACTCATGATACAGCTTCTGTGCTGTAGGTGTTGAGAGCAGGAAATCTTTGTCCATAAATGCTTTCATGTGTAATAGTCCTCCCAATAATATGATCCTTTTATATATTTCAACAACCTGCCCGGCTGCTGTAAATAACACTATAACTATCTTGTAGTACCGCGGGCAACAAGTTCACCCTTGATCACTGTCTTTGCAGCGATCTCTTCACCGGCAAACTTCTTCATAAGAAGATTGACCACTTCAACGCTGGACTCAACAAGATGGTTGTCTACGGTAGAAAGTTCCGGATCTGAACAGATGCTGATACGTGAATTATTATATCCTGCGATCTGTATATCTTCCGGTACGCGCAGATTCATCTTTTTCGCAAACTTCAGCGCTCCGATCGCCAGTTCATCATCCGATGTACAGATAACTTCATAGCGCTTCCCTGCTTCCCAGAGCTGCGTCAGTTTCTCTGCCGTCTCCATGATACTACCATTAAATAATAACATGTGTTCTGGTGTAATATCTATGTTTTTTTTCAAAAAAGCCTTTTTCATGCCCTCAATTTTTTTCCTGCCGCTGTAAGACAATGATCTGTAAAGATATAATATCTTATCTGTAGACTCTACAAAATATGTCATGGCTTTTTCCATGATATCGGCATCATCACATACAGTACAGTACACATTCGGGGCATCCAGATATCCGTTGATGATCATCACTGGAACTGTCTGCGCAGCTTCCAGAATATATTCATTCTTAACCGGATCCTGTTCTACAAAGTTAGATCCCACAAGAATCAGTGCATCTACTCTCTTTGAGAGAAGCATCTGCATACACTTACTCTTCTCATCATAATCATATCCTGTACAGCTAAGCAGCGTATCATAATCATTCTTTCGCAGTTCCTGCTCTACATGATACACAGCTGATGCAAGAACGATGTCTGAGCAATCCGCACACATGATACCGACTGTACGCATGGTATTCAGTCCTAACCCTCTTGCAAAGACATTCGGCTTATAACCAGTCTCTTCGATCACCTTCATGATCTTCTGTCTGGTCTTTTCACTAACCTTAGCATTCCCATTTAAAACTCTTGAGACAGTAGCTATGGATACGCCGGCTTTTTCTGATATATCATAAATGTTCATAGGCTCCTCCATCTCCGATATTATAGAGGTGTAAGTACTTACATATATCTATAATTATACAATACCCCTACCTCTATTTCAATGGTTATTCCGCCGAAATCATACCTATTTTGCTAATTTTTTCACGAACTGTACTTTCTGCCGAATATAAGCTCTTTTTACTTCAAACAGCTTGCAAATGCCGCTCTTGATCCTTCTGCACGGATCATTTTCAGATCTGCAAGAACAGTATCATAGAATCCAGGAATCGTATTAAGGTCCATTCCCCACTTATCAGAAACAGCAAGAACACCTTCTACCAGTTCTTCCGGCGTAGAATCCTTGTGTGACCAGTAGAATTCAAGTACTTCTCTGTCATCTGAGATCACGTAAGTGTCACCCTTCCAGCGCTTTGCCACAAGACCTTCCTCTGTCAGAGCCTGAAGATCATTGCTGTAGAATGCAATATAGAAAGCGAATGACATTGTCAGACATACCGGAAGCTTGCCAAACTTTTCAACATATTCAAGCAGAGATGGCAGGTTACGAGCCTTCCACTTTGGTGCAGTATTTAAAGAGATGCTTGAAATCTCATGATCGATAAACGGATTGGCAAATCGATCCTGTGTTGCTGCAGCAAAGCTTTCCAGATCATTCTTATCAAGTGGAAGTACCGGGATGATCTCATCAAAAAGCATCTTATTCATAAAGTTTCTGATCTGATCATCATGCATACAATCACGGATGATATCTTCTCCTGCAAGGAATGCGCCAAGAGCAAAACCTGTATGTGCACCATTTAAGATACGAACCTTACGCTTTTTATATGGCTTCATATCATCTACGACAAATACCTTATCTCCAAGTCCTGCTTTCTTAAATGGAAGTCTGTCATTCAGTTCCTGTGGACCTTCAATTACCCATACACCAAATACTTCACCAACAACAAGAAGCGGATCTTCATATCCATGCTTTTCAGCAAGTTCTGCAACTTCCTCTGGATCACGGATGGTACCTGGCACGATACGGTCAACCAGTGAACCACAGAAGATACATTCTTCATTTACATATTTTGAAAATCCTTCCTCCAGACCCCACTGTGTAATATACTGATTCACGCATTTCTGAAGTTCTTTTCCATTATCATCGATCAACTCGCAGGCAAGCATCACGATTGGTGCCTTTCCTGCCTTATATCTTGCGTAAAGAACCTGAGTAAGTTTTCCAGGAAAGCTTTCTGCCGGCTTGTCTTCCAGCTGACAGGAAGGATCATACTGGATTCCTGCTTCTGTTGTGTTCGATACGATAACTTCAAGATCATCAGAAACAGCTACTTCCATCAGTGCCTTAAAACCCTCTTCCATGTATGGATTCAGACATCTGCTTGCAGAAGAGATTACTCTTCTTTCATTAATCTTCTGTCCGTTTTCTGCACCGCGAAGATACAGAGTATAAAGAGCATCCTGCTCATTAAAAGCTTTGGAATGGTCTCTTCTTCCACGTGGCTGAACCAGAACGATCTTTCCGTTATAGTCTGCCTTTTCATTCGCAATATCATACCAATAGTCAACAAATGCACGAAGGAAATTACCTTCTCCGAACTGAAGCACCTTCTCAGGAGCATTCTTTAACACATAACCTTCATATCCTGTCTTTTCAAGTACTTCATAATTTAACTTACTCATTTCAAATCCTTCTTTCATAAAAAAACGCCTTTTTCCCATTCAAAAAGCCGGGTGTAACTCAAAAAATGGCAACAAAAAGGCCGGGGGAGGCAAAATCCCCCGACCGCAATGTCTTTATTTAAATATCTTATAAGAATCTTATAAGCAGCTAGCGTATGCAGCCTTAGCACCTTCTGTACGGATCATCTTAAGACCAGCTACAACAGCATCTGTGAATCCAGCGATTTCATTCAGATCCTGATCCCACATCTTTGTGTTAGCAAGAACAGCCTTAACCAGATCTTCTTCAGAGTCATCTTTGTGTGCCCAGAAGAATTCAAGTGCCCATCTGTCATCAGAAATTGTATATGTATTGCCTGCTGGACGTTTTGCAACAAGTCCTGCATCTGTCAGTTCCTGAAGATCATTGCTGTAGAATGCAATGTAAGCTGACATAGACATTGTAAGACATTTTGGAAGTTCTCCCTTTGCTTCGATGTATCCAAGGAATGAAGGCATGTTACGTGCTTTCCACTTAGATGTAGAGTTAAGAGAGATGCTCATTAATTCGTGGTTAACGAATGGGTTGTTGAAACGATCCTGTACTGCAGAAGCGAACTGCATAAGATCATCTTTGTCAAGTGGAAGTGTTGGGATAACTTCATCGTAAAGCATCTTGTTCATGAAGCCACGGATTACATCATCATTCATACAGTCACGAACGATGTTCTCGCCTGCAAGGTAAGCACCAAGTACGAAACCTGTATGTGCACCGTTCAGAATACGAACTTTACGTTTCTTATATGGGCTCATATCTTCAACTACGAATACTTTATCGCCGATACCAGCTTTCTTGAATGGAAGACGGTCATTTAACTCTTCTGGTCCTTCAATTACCCATACACCGAATACTTCACCAACATCAAGCAGTGGATCTTCGTAGCCATGTTTAGCTTCAAGTTCAGCAACTTCCTTTGGATCACGGATACGACCTGGAACGATACGGTCAACCAGAGAACCACAGAAGATACATTCTTCGTTAACCCATTTAGCGAAGTCTTCGCCAAGCCCCCACTGTTCAATATACTTGTTAACGCACTTCAGAAGTTCTTTACCATTGTTATCGATAAGTTCGCATGCAAGCATGATGATTGGAGCCTTACCAGCTTTGAATCTTGCGTAGAGAACCTGTGTCAGTTTTCCTGGATAGCTGTTAGCTGGTCTGTCTGTGAACTGGCAGGATGGATCATACTGGATACCAGCTTCTGTTGTATTGGAAACAATGATCTCTAGATCATCAGATACTGCAAAGTCAAGTAATGCCTGGAAGTCAGCTTCTTCGTATGGATTCAGACATCTGCTTACAGAAGAGATAACTCTCTTGTCATCAACCTTCTGGCCATTCTCAGAACCACGAAGATACAGTGTGTAAAGACCTTCCTGTTCGTTGATCATCTTTGCAAGACCTGGAGCGATTGGCTGTACAAGAACAGCTTTTCCATTGTAACCAGCTTTTTCATTAGCAATATCAAACCAGTAATCTACGAATGCACGAAGGAAGTTACCTTCACCAAACTGCATGATCTTTTCAGGCGCATCTTTTAATACATATCCATCAAATCCAGACTTTTCAAGTACATCATAATTTAAAATAGCCATTGTTTTAAACCCTTTCTTATCTTTATCTTTTTTATATCGTTTACAGACTACAGAGTAACACCCTGTTTAAAGATTGCCAGATCATGGAATCCCTTTTCTTCTGCTTTTACAAGCTTACCGGAAGCTACAGCGATTACATAATCAAATAACTGTTTTGCAAGTTCATCCTTTGGAGTATCTTCAACCATAACACCTGCGTTGAAGTCGATCCAGTTGTCCTTCTTAGCCTTTAGCTGAGAGTTTGTTGAGATCTTAACTGTTGGTACCGGACATGCAAATGGTGTTCCACGACCAGTTGTGAAAAGAACAATGTGTGCCCCTGATGCTGCAAGTGCTGTAGAAGCTACAAGGTCGTTACCAGGTGCACTAAGGAGGTTCAGACCCTTTGTACATACTGGCTCACCATATGCAAGTACGCCTGCAACAGGTGCAGAACCAGACTTCTGTGTACATCCAAGAGACTTATCTTCCAGAGTAGAGATACCACCCTTCTTGTTTCCTGGAGATGGGTTTTCATAAATTGTCTGATTATGACTTGTGAAGTAGTTCTTGAAGTCATTGATCAGGTTAACTGTCTTATCAAAAAGTTCTTCTGTACGACATCTGTTCATAAGAAGAGTTTCAGCACCGAACATCTCAGGTACTTCTGTCAGGATAGTTGTACCACCCTTGCTGATGAGGATATCAGAGAAAGCACCAACTGTTGGGTTAGCTGTAATGCCGGAAAGTCCATCAGAACCACCACACTTCATACCGATGATCAGCTCGCTGCAGCTGATAGGCTCACGCTTGAATGAACCAACATACTCTGCAAGTTCTCCGATAAGCTCTACAGAATCTGCGATCTCATCTTCATGTTCCTGAGAAACGAGGAACTTTACACGCTTCTCATCGTATGGTCCGATAAACTTCTTTAATTCATCAATGTTACTGTTTTCACATCCAAGGCCGAGTACGAGTACACCACCTGCGTTTGGATGATTCACTAGGTCTGCAAGAATTGTTCTTGTGTTATCCTGGTCATCACCCATCTGTGAACATCCATATGGATGAGGGAATGCGATAACATCTTCTACTGTACCGCCTACATACTTCTTAGCCTGGCGTTCGATTGCCTGTGCAACGTTGTTCACACAACCTACTGTAGGGATAACCCAGATCTCATTACGAACACCAACCTTACCGTTCTCACGGCGATATCCCATAAATGTTACATCTTCTGTTGGTTCAAGTTCTGGTGCATCTTTGTCGTAGGTATATTCAAGTAAATCACCAAGTCCTGTCTTAATGTTGTGTACATGGATCCAGGAACCTTCTGTAATGTCTTCCTTTGCAACACCAATTGCGAAGCCATACTTGATTACCTTTTCACCAGCTTTGATGTCCATAAGTGCAAACTTATGGCCCTGAGGAATATCCTCGATCAGTGTAACTTTCTGTCCTGCAACATCAAGTACACTTCCTTTTGCAAGTGGCTTTAATGCCACTGCTACGGAGTCATTCGCATTAATCTTTACAAAATCCTGCATCGTTCCGCTCCTTTTTCTTATATAGTTTTTGTATTATGTAAGCGCTTACATTCTGCTTAGTCTCAGTTTATTCCGTCCGTCTGTTTTTGTCAATATAATTCCCCAATAATATTATACAAAAATATGTAAGTGCTTTCATTCATAATTACCAACGGCTTTATCAGCCTGCATCATCTGTATAGGCAGCCCCCATGTCGGTCATTGCTTCCACGGCAGCCTTATCCATCTTTCCAAAAATACTATCCAGAGTTATTATCTCTTCTGTAGTCAGTACACCAAAAATCTGCTTCAGGTATTCGTCCTGTCTCTCTTTCAGTCGCTGTGTTGCCTCATGTGCCTTATCTGTCAGGAAAAGGCGATGTATCTTTTTATTCGCGGGATCGTATTCAATTCGGAGCATTCCTTTTCTTTCAAGCAGGCGGATCCCATTCGACGCATTGGACTTCGGAATCATACGAAGCCTGCAAAGGTCTCTGGCTGTATTATATTCTTTATGGTTCTCCAGAAATAATATAATATTCATCTCCAGTGCTGTTAAATTCAGTTCTTTTCCGCTCTCAAAAAAAATCGTATCGTAATACTGTTTCAAATGCATTGTTCTGATCAATGTCTGACCCGACATGCTTTTTCCTCCTTGTACCAATTCCGCTAATCTTTCCATTTTGTTATGTCATCTCCTATGCTAGTAAAAATTCAAAATTCAGATATCACTTAAATATGGCCTCGTAATGCCCTAAGCACAATTCCCGAATGGGCAGGAAGCTTCAGTGTAATATTCTTATGTTCAACATTGTAGATCTCTTTCTCATCATTGAAGCTCTTACTATCCGTCACCATAAGTCTTACCAGTTTATCACCACTGAAAACACCTATATCTTTTACGCGAACTTTACGCTCGATTGCTTCGTTTGAATTATTAAATGCCACTATCACCTGGTCTTTCTCTGTAAATCTTCCATATGCAAGAAAATCCTGCTCTGCCTTGATGATCATTACAGATCCCTTCATAAGTGCCGGACACTCTTTATGGATACGGATCATCTTCTTATGATAATCGATCAATGCCTGGTCTTCTCTTCCCCATGGGTAGGTTCTTCGATTATCCGGATCCGTGAATCCACAGGCACCTGCCTCATCTCCATAATAAATCGTAGGTGCTCCCGGCCATGTAAACTGCATCATAACAGCCTGTCTCATAATCGAAACATCTACATCCTCTTCTGCCGCACGATTACCAAGACGATCAACTCGTCCTACTTTATGATTCGTTCTTGTCAGAAAACGGGAATGATCATGGTTCGATAATTCATTCATCGCCACCTGAAGAGATGGTGCCATAAAGCTTGCTGAGTAATGTCTCATTGCCCAGCTAAAGTGAGAACCGTTATTCAGAAGATCCGGCTTATACTGATCACTGTGCTTTTCCATACCTGTAAAGAACCATGTGAGAGGCTCCATGAATGCATCATAATTCATAACGGTATCCCACTGGTCTCCCTGAAGCCAGTTCTTTGCATCTCCATAATGTTCCGCAAGAATGATCGCATTCGGATTCGCCTTTTTCACCACATCTCGGAACTCTCTCCAGAACTGATGATTGTACTCACTGGAAGATCCAAGGTCTGCGGCAACATCAAGTCTCCATCCATCTACATTATAAGGAGGAGAGACCCACTTAGCACCGATTCTGAGAATATAATCATGCAACTCTTTAGAATCTTCATACGCAAGCTTTGGAAGTGTGTTATGTCCCCACCATCCATCGTAATGTTCATTATATGGCCATGCATTCTGGTCTTTGAACTTGAAGAAATTACGATATGGACTGTCTGCGGAAACATATGCTCCCTTTTCATATCCTGCCTGATTCTCGTAGATACGTTCGCGATCCAACCATTTATTAAAGGAACCACAATGGTTAAATACACCATCAAGGATTACTTTCATATTCCTCTTATGTGCTTCTTCCACGAGTTCTGCAAGTAATTCATTACTTGCTTCCAGATTAGCCGGATCTGTAACTCTCTTGATATACTTGCTTGCATGGGCATTCTCATGATCCCAGTCATTCAAAACTTCGCCGCCGTCACTTACGATCCTTCCAAGATGTGGATCTACGTAATCATAATCCTGGATATCATACTTGTGATTCGAAGGCGATACAAAGATTGGATTCAGGTAGATGACATCTACTCCAAGATCATGGAGATAATCCATCTTATCAATGACACCCTGAAGATCACCTCCGTAGAATTCACGGATTCCCATATAGGTTGCCGGATACTGATTCCAATCCCATACTTTATTGGCATGACCACCTATATAATAGTATTCGCGATCCACAACATCATTGGATGGATCTCCATTATAAAAGCGGTCTACATAAATCTGATACATAACTGCACCCTTCGCCCAGTCAGGGGTCTTAAATCCAGGTGCAATCATAAACTGGTATTCCGTTCTTATACTCTTCGTAATACCAAACTTGTCATAATGCAGAACCAGTTTGCCTATATGTACTTCAAAACTGTAACGAATAGGCTTTGTCAGGTTCTCTACAACTATATTGTAATAATCAAAATATTTATTATATCTTTCAGTCTCAAGGCTCATCAGACGCTTGTCTCCATCACAACAGAAGAAAACAGCATCAACATTATCCCTTTTTGTTCTGAATCGAATGGTTACATCGTCTCCAAAATCCGGCTCCATCGGTGAAACATAGTTCTCTGTCTCGTCACTGAAAAGAGCAGTTGATCGAAAGATCGGACGCATGCCCAGAATATAGTATTGTTTCTTAATCAACAGATCAATTTCTTCCCAATCCAAAACGATTCTCCTCAATTAACTCATTAAAATGATTGTGGTTATAATATCCCATAATCATAGTTAGTATACATTTTATACTAAAACATGAAAATAATCAAATTAAAACGCAAAAAAGACAGTTCCAGGGAACTGTCTTTTAAGAGAAGGTATTCTTCTTATGGGGTGTTACAAAAACTATATAATGTATTGGGGGGTTTTTACGATATTCAATATATCATATGTTTCCGAATCTGTGTGCACAAACTTTACAAAATCGCCAACTTATTATTGTGCATTTTCACCAAATAATGCCTCAAATTCTTCCTGACCAATCTTTTCTTTTTCAATCAGAAGTTCTGCACAGGCATGAAGTACATCCATATTCTCGATGAGAATCTTTCTTGCTGTCTCATGCGCCTCATCCAGGATACGCTTTACTTCTTCATCAATTAACGCTGCCATTGCTTCTGAATATCCTCTGGTATGTGCAAGGTCACGTCCGATAAATACTTCATCTTCGTCGCTTCCGCAGTTGATCAGTCCTATCTTTTCTGACATACCATACTTGGTAACCATGGATCTGGCAAGCTGTGTTGCCTGTTTGATATCCTGAGAAGCTCCGGTAGTGATATCCTTGATCACAAGTTCTTCTGCTACACGTCCGCCGAAGTCTACCGCAAGCTGATCCAGCATCTTTCCCTTTGTCATAAAGCTTTCATCCTTTTCCGGTAACGGCATCGTGTAACCGGCTGCACCCATACCGGTAGGAATAACAGAAATCGTATGAACCGGTCCGACATGCGGAAGTACATGGAACAGGATCGCATGTCCTGCTTCATGATAAGCTGTAATTCTCTTAACCTCATCTGTGATTACATGACTCTTCTTCTCTGCACCTACTCCGATCTTAATGAAAGACTTATCAATATCTGCCTGTGAGATATAAGCTCTTTGTTCTTTTGCTGCAGCAATTGCAGCTTCATTCATCAGATTCTCAAGATCTGCACCTGTAAATCCTGCTGTCGTTCTTGCTACACGTTCCAGATTCACATCATCACCCAGTGGCTTTTCTTTTGAATGAACCTTCAGGATCTCTTCTCTTCCTGCTACATTCGGTCTTCCTACTCCGATCTTTCGGTCGAATCGGCCAGGACGTAAGATTGCAGGGTCAAGAATATCAACACGGTTCGTTGCAGCCATAACGATGATACCTGTATTCACGCCAAAACCATCCATCTCTACCAGAAGCTGGTTCAGAGTTTGCTCTCTTTCATCATGTCCGCCGCCCATACCGGTGCCTCGTCTTCTTGCTACTGCATCGATCTCATCGATAAATACGATACATGGTGCATTTTTCTTCGCATCCTCAAAGAGGTCTCGAACTCTGGAAGCACCAACACCAACAAACATCTCTACAAAGTCAGAACCGGAAATGCTGAAAAATGGAACACCCGCTTCTCCAGCTACTGCTTTTGCAAGAAGTGTCTTACCTGTTCCCGGAGGGCCTACAAGGATTACACCCTTTGGAATTCTGGCTCCAAGCTTTGTGTACTTCTGAGGATCTTTCAGGAAATCAACCAATTCTTCCAGATCTTCTTTTTCTTCCTGAAGACCTGCCACATCCTTGAAGGTCTTTCTTTTTTCATCCGGCATGACCATAGTTGCACGGCTCTTTCCGAAATTCATCATCTTGGAATTACCACCGCCGCCTCTTGTCATGGAAAAGAACATGAACATCATCGCCGCCATCATGATCATCGGTAGGATCGATGTCAAAAGTGCGCTGTCTTTCTCCACATCACGGATCCTTACATCGATACCAGCAGCTTTCAATTCTTCTTCAGCAGTCACTACATCACTTACATTTGTCTGCAGACTGCCTCCGTCCTCATAGCGTAAAACAACCTTACCGGTAGGTACCTGCTTATTCTGATAGATGTCTGCCTGTTTTACTTTTCCACTTCTCAATTCATTCTGGTATTCAAACTGTGTGATCATACCTGGCGTAGACATAAGTCCGCTGTATCTCCACATAAAAAACACCAGCACTGCAAGAAGAACCAGATACAGCCCGGTACCTTTCATATTCTTATTCAAATAACTTTTCCTCCTCGTGCTTTATTCGAAACTAATCACTCCAATATATGGCAGATTACGGTATCTCTGATCGTAATCAAGTCCATAACCTACTACAAATTCATCCGGGATCTCAAATCCTGTATAATCTACATCCACCGGCTTTACTCTTCTGTCCGGTTTATCCAGCAGTGTACAAAGCTTCAGGGATTCTGGCTTTCTTGCACTTAAGATCTCAAGAAGATAGCTTAAGGTTCTTCCTGAATCGATGATATCTTCAATAACAATAACATTCTTGCCTTCCAGTGGATGATCCAGATCCTTTACAAGCTTTACTACACCGCTTGACTTGGTATCTCCGCCGTAGCTGCTGCAAGACATAAAATCCAGTGTTACAGGTACTGTAATTCTCTTTGCAAGTTCACAGGTAAAGAAGATACTTCCTTTTAAGATACATACAAGGTGTACGCTCTGACCTTCGTAATCTTTTGAGATCTGTGCCCCGATCTCTGCAATTCTTCTATCAACATCTTCTTCTGAAATCATTACACGAACTTTTTCTGCCATGTTATCTATCCTCCTGATATATTATTTCCAAAATCTGTCTGGTCGCAGGAACTACTTTTCCTGTTTCGCCGATTCGATATCCCATGACCCAGAGAACCTCCTGGCCGGCACATAACAAAGGAATATCATCCCTTTCCGATACCGGGATTTTCTCTTCAGTGAAGTAGCTTTTCAACTTCTTGTGTCCACCCTGACTGTTGATAACAAGATAATCTCCAGACTCCCTTGTCCGAATGACAAGACTATCTTTTATAATATCATAGTTCAGCCATTTCGTATATCTTTTTTGCGGAATTTGCTGGTTTTCATATGAAAATACACGTGTGATTACTCTTCCGTTTTTCAGTTTTGTCTCGCCTTCAATTACCAGTGGTATAGCCGCTTGCTTTTCCTTCTCTACGTTCCTTCGAATTGCAAGTACTGAGAATTCTCTTTGTGCACACCAGCCTCCCGGAAGACTGACCCATTTACCCGATTCCATCTCAGCTGCCAGTCGGATCATCTCTATATGCTCTCTTGTAATGTCCTTTAGACCGCAGCCAATCTTTTCCAGGCAAAGTCGGATGATACGTTTCTGTATAAGTAGTTCAAGTTTCTGAAAACTATCTATGGTAATAAGTGCTTCCTTTTCCTTTATCCGAACGCACTCTAAAAATGCTTCCTGACTCATCTTCTGGAGATAGCTTTCTGTTTCCTGCATCTCTTCTGACAAATGAAATAAATGCTCTACAACTGCACTGTTCAGTTTCTCTTCCATAAGCGGGATTATCTGTCTTCGAAGTAAGTTTCTTGTATACTCTTCCTCCTGATTGGTTGCATCCTCCCGCCACGTGATTCCTTTCTCTGTCAATATCTCTTCGATTCTTTTTCTTTTACAGGCTAAAAGCGGACGGATCACCTCTCCTCTTACCGGATGGATTCCGCAGCTCCCTTTTAAGCCACTTCCACGGATCATGTTCCAGAGCATGGTCTCCGCCTGGTCATTCTGATGATGGGCAACCGCAATCTTATTACAATCGGATGCCTTCCTGTAATCTTCAAATATCCGATATCGCATCATTCTTCCAGCTTCTTCTACCGTAAGCTTTTCCTCTTTTGCAATTGCAGGAATGTCTACCGGATAGCAGACATATGGGACCTTCCAGCTTCTGCACAGTTCCTCCACAAAAGCAGCATCTTTACGACTCTCTTCACCGCGGATTCCATGCTCCACATGGACAACTTCGATGGAGAAATCCATCTGCTTCTGATATTCCAGAAGCACATATAAGAGACACACTGAATCAGCCCCTCCTGAGACGCCAACTACGATTCTATCCTTTTCCCGGATCATCTCATGTTTTCTGATATAACGAAAAATCTCCTGCATAAAAAACTCCTGAAATATTTCAATCTACTACTTGCATTCTTTTAAAAATGTGCTATAATCAAAAATGAAAAGAATGTAAGCGCTTACATTCTTAATCCCATAATACACACAACTACACAAAAACCCTGTCATTTGAAAAAATGATAGGGTTTTTGCGTTTAGCTCTTTCTTATATTCGCTTAGCCGAGGATTTCCTCTGCCATCTTTTCAATTGCTGCTTCTGTTTCTGGTTTTACAGCTGACTTTATGGTCACATTATTATCATAGAATGTAATGTTTTTGCTCTTTTCCAGCATACCCTGCATGATCTTCTTAGCCTGTGGTGCCCAGGATCCGTTCTCGATGAAACCTACTTTACGATTCTGGTAACTGCGTTCTGTCAGATGATGGATGAATGTCTTCATAAATGGGAAGATATCTCCATTATATGTCACAGATGCAAGAACCAGTCTGTCATAACGGAATGCATCTTCTACACACTCTGCCATATCATCTCTTGCAAGATCCGCAAGTACAACCTTTGGACAGCCTTTTTCTTCAAGTTTTGCTGCCAGCATCTCTGCTGCTTTCTTGGTATTGCCATAGATTGAGGCATAAGCAATGAGAACACCTTCGTTCTCTGGACGATAAGATGACCAGATATCATACTTTTCAATGTAATGTCCGAGATTCTCTGTCAGCACTGGTCCGTGAAGCGGACAGATGATCTGGATATCCAGTGTTGCTGCTGCCTTTAAGAGCTTCTGTACCTGTGCACCATACTTTCCTACGATACCGATATAGTAACGACGTGCTTCGCAGTCCCAGTCTTCTTCTACATCAAGAGCACCGAACTTGCCAAAACCATCTGCTGAGAACAGGACCTTTTCTGTACTATCATATGTTACCATTACTTCCGGCCAGTGTACCATTGGCGCAAATACAAAAGTAAGTACATGCTTGCCAAGGCTAAGACTTTCCATGTCTTTTACTTCCAGCTTTTTCACATCGGAAGGAAGTGTAAAGAACTGATTGATCATGACAAATGTTCTTGCATTGGCAACAATTGTTGTATCTGGATATACCTTCATAAAGTTCTGGATATTAGCGGCGTGGTCTGGTTCCATATGCTGTACTACCAGATAATCTGGTTTTCTATCTCCAAGAACTTCAGCAACATTTGCCAGCCATTCCTTTTCAAAATGAATATCTACAGTATCCATAACCGCAATCTTTTCATCCATGATCACGTAAGAATTGTATGCCATACCATTTGGTACAACATACTGACCCTCGAAAAGATCTACTTTATGATCATTCACGCCTACATACTTAATATCATTTGTTATAAACATCTTTATTCCTCCTGTGCTCCCTATACCATCTGTTAACATAACAATCTTTTTTTACCATAATATGTAATGCATTGCAAATGCAACAATAATTCCGAGAATTGCTCCGCATAATACCTGCAATGGTGTATGTCCTACAAACTCCTTCAGTTGTTCGTCAAATGTAAGCTTATTGCCCAGTCCGTTGAACCACTCTACCATCTCATTGAGAATCTTTGCCTGTTTACCGGTTTCCCAGCGAACTCCGGTGGCATCGTGCATAACTACAATTGCCATAATAGCTGCTATCGCAAAAAGAGGACTATCAAATCCACAGGTTATCCCTGTAGATATCGCCAATGCAGACACAGTTGCCGAGTGAGCACTTGGCATACCTCCATCACCCCAAAGACGCGTTATGTCCCATTGGTGATCGATGATTCCACACAATAAAAATTTGATAATTTCGGCTGCAACCCAGCCTGCACAACTGGTAATCAATACTTGGTTTGAAAAAATAGTAATCACGGTGTATCCTTTGTTTCTTAATTTGTTTCTTAATTTGTTTCTTTAATTTTTTCCTATACTATAAACTATAATAAGTGCTTCTACAAGATATTTGCACTATTTATCTGTCCTCTTTTGCTCTGTTCCGGGATTTCTCTGTTTCAAAACCTTCCGGATTCTCCACATAATTCCATCACACTGTTGATCAGAACATCTTTTTTGTCCAGAGCTGGATTCAATGTTCTCATAGCCAGTTCCTGATATTCATTCACCTTCATCTGATATACACTCCTGTTCAAGCTTTCTCCCTTTTACGAGCATCTCCTGAAAGAGTTCGCACTTTTCTTCAAAAAAAGAATCTTCCATCATCTGAGCTAATTGTTTTTTATCTCTTATCGTAAGTTCCCTGCCATATTCAATATATTCTTCGTATGTCTGAAGATCCATTTTTTTCGTCACAAACGGAATGCCTGTTGATTCACAAAGGTTCTTCCAGATCAGGAAACCTCCGCAATCAATATCCCCAAAATGATAAAAAGGAACATTTGTATATACCTGATACAGATCCTGAAGCATTTTCTTTCTCGCAGTATTAGCATAGCCTCCTAAATAAATACACAGCCCTCCATCAATCGAATTCCACTGGTGAAAACTTGTAAGATTCTCGATAGTAATGACATATTCCGGCTTTATTTCTTTACTCCAGCATAGTTTCCCGATATCTTCGTTTGAGATACCGATTCCGCCCGGAAATCCCTGTAAATTAATCTCATTAACATCATTATTCAAAGTTTCTATTGCAAAAACAGCATTTCCTTTCATCATAACCCAGGATGGATTTCGGAAAATGTGATGTTCCGCAAGAATTTCATCTATCGCCATATCTGCAATGTATTCTGATTCTGCAGGAGCATCTTCCGTAATATTAACTTCTGCGTCTATATGAACCATCGCTAGTATTCCACAAGCTTTCCGGATTTCCTGTTCTGCAATCTTAGAATCATGAAAAACACGAATGGAAAATTGTCTTAGAAACATATCTTCTGCATTAGTCTCTATCGCATAAAGGACTTTGATCAGTCTTCGGAAATCTTCCAGATTATCCAGATCTACGTATTCCTTCACACTTTTTCCGGCATTAATTCTGCTTTCAATCCATTTTAAAAAGATAATGCATATTTCTGCAGGATATTCGTTCTGAAACTCTGAACATACTTGAAGGAATTGCTGAATCTTAACTTTTTTGGGTGTTCGATGAAGCGACTTATAAATGGCATCGGCATTCTCAACATTTAAAATGCACTTTTCCAGAATATGTTTTTTCCGCTTTCCCCATTCCAGATTCAGATATCCTTTATCTTCCATCTCACGTAGTTGCTCATGAATGGTATCATATGCAGTGGACGTTACATCGAAATATTCTGGCATCGTGCGTTTATTCAGCGGAACAGCGATAGAAATATTCACTTTATTCTTATCTTCATAAAGCAAACTGCTCTCATATCTGTCCAGGAGCAGATGCAACATTCTCTCATCGTATCTTTTCATATGGTTCTATAAAACTACTCTTTCCAGCCTGTAATGCAAGCAGAATTTTGTCCATATATGGACCTATATACTGAATCTTATCAGGTGGTGCGGCTATAACAACCTGCAGATTTGAATTCGTTAAAAATTCCAGTACACCGGACATACGATCATCATCCATATTATTGAAAGCCTCATCCATCATGATCAGACCTACTGCATCGCCACCGATACTATTCTTATATAACTGGATAAACGAAGCTGCCACAGTAATATAGAACGGCGTCTGAGTCTCTCCACCACTCTTTTCCTGACTGACCTTGGAATACAGCATATAACTGCCATCCCGAAGGGTAATTTTAATGTCATAATCCATATAAGATCTGTAATCAGTGAAAAACTCCAGTGTTCTTGCACTATCTTCATCATCCAAAGCTAGCTTTTCAAACAATTCGTCAATGACCTGTTTATGATTCTGAAGGAATATACCGGAAAAAATGGACTCTCCGCCTGCCAGATTGAAATCATCCATGATCATTGTATAATACTGCTTCATGTTATTCTTCGGTTCATACAGGAACTCATAACGTTCCTTACTGAAATGCAGTTCCGAAAGTGCTCTGTTTAATTCCCTGAATTCTGTTCTTGCCTGTTTAATATTCTCCTGCAAACGTGACAGAAACTGTTCACGGAATTCTTCCTCCGCTGCCGCCCGTGCACGATACACTTTTTCTTCATATTCCAGCAGCTGAGAATCTTTTAATTTATCGTACTCTGCCTTAAACTCAGGAAATCCTGCCAGAGAATCCGCTGCCCCGAAATCATGTGCAACCTTGTAGTCACGCATAGCACGGATCATCTCATCCTCTGCTTTTTGTTTTGATGTAAGATTTGCCTTCTTTGCTCGCTCACGGTTTTCTTTAAATCGAGCAAGATCAACACCATTTATCAGCTTTTTGTATTCCTGTTCACAGTCTTCATAATGCTCCCACATTCTTTCCGAAAGTTCTTCCACATATTTCGATTGCTGATCCAGTTCCTGCTGGATACGCATCATACTCTCCTGTGCATTACGAATATGTTCCTGTAATCTTCCTTCCTGTTTCGATAACTCTGTCAGTTGTACATCAAGTGCCATCTTTTCTTTCTTAAGCTGTGATAGATGTATCTGTTTCTGAATCAATGTCTGATTCTTCTTCAGTTCTCTGATTGATTCGACACAATCCGTAAGTCTTGTTTTATGGATACGTTCTTCTTCCAGCCTTGGCAATCTGTATCGAATCTCGTTCTCTGCAGATTCATTCATCAATAATTCCTGGGAAAGACAGACTTTTTTTGTTGCCTTCAGTTCATTTAACTGCGTAAGCAAAGCTTTTTCTTCCATTTTAGCTTTTTCCAGCTGTTTTGCCGCTGCTTCAGCACCGATATAAGGTGTTTCATAAACGGATGGTGGAATCGCAGATGCAACATGATTCTGGTAACGCATACACTGTCTGGTAATTGATGTTTTATATTTTTTCAGTTCCTGATAAGAATTACACCGCTGTACCCGTCCAAGAACCATATTAATATACCTGCGTGCCCAGACATTCTTGGATGTAACTACCTCTGCCAGACTTCCTTTCGGAGCCTCATCATACTCTTCCAGTTTTCCGGTATTGATAAGACCTGCACCATATACTCTTTTCTGTTCTCTTAATCGATCATATGCACTTAGTGCCAGATCAAAGTCCTCCGGGTCTACCAAAAGGTAAAATCTCTGTGTATTCAGATATCCTTCTACAGCATTCTGCCATGCCGGATTCGTAATCTCCAATGCTTCACAAAGAACACGAACTTCTCCGTTTCTTTTCATTTTTACAAACTGATCCCTGACACTGGTACGAAGCAAAGATACTTCTTTTGGATAAATCAATCTTTTCGCCTCCAGTTCCCTGATGGCGGCTCTTATATCAGAAAGCTTATCTTCAACCTTCTGTATAGACAGATCCGTTCTGGCAATCCTTTGCTGAAGTTCACGAAGGAATTGCTTTTTATAGGCAATGACCTGATCCAGTAAAATCGTCAATTCTGCAAGGCTTGCTTGTGCATCCAGATCTGATAATATAGCAATCTGCTCTTCAAATGGTACTTTATCGATATCTGGAATCTCCAGTATCTGACGGGCATTCTTGATTGCTTTTTTCGCTTCATTTTTTATAATCTTAACTTCTGCCTCATCTGCACGAATCTGGACTTCCAGAGCAGCCTTTTCTTTCTCAAGCTCTGCCATCGCTCTGTATTCTTCATTATTCTGCAGTTCTACTTCCAGTGAAAGGATCGTATCTTCCTTCTGTTCCCTCTGGCGCAGTTTTTCCGCGCATTGCTTTTTTGTCTCATCTTCTTTTAATTCTGTCAGGCGTATATCCTGTCTGGTCTTTTCTATCAATTCCAGATAGATATCCTGCTGCGCACGTGCAATGAAGTACTCATGATTATGGTCAAGACGTATATAATTCTCTACCTCTTCTTCTTTGCTGCAGATTTTCTCCAGTTCCCCTATTCTTCGCTTTACATCACGCAGCATCCCTTCGAGTTCCTGATAACTGTGGACATTTTCCCTGAGAGCATCTATATTAACTTCTTTCGCATCGAGAACATAAGAATAAACAAAGTCTTTGATATCATGAATTGGTTTGAAAGCCAGTGCCTTTGGAATCAATGAGAAGAATTTTTCATCTAATCGACCGAATCTGGAGAGAATCATCTTCTTCGCTTCGTTTAACGTTGTGCAAAAAGCCTTTATCCCTTTATTCGTGCTTCGAAAGGCATGAATCCCTTTTACCATGCGTTCTCTGAAAAACAAATCATCCCTTAATGTCTGATTCTCCATCAGATACCATGCAGTATTCGGCTCCTTCTCTTCTGTCGCAGTATCCATAACAACACCTAATAAAAAAGGATAGTTCTTTGCCTCATCATAGAATTCCAGACAGATATGTGCTGACAAAGAACCTTCTCGTTCATAAGGATGATCTTCCTGACCAGTCTTACATCGAATATAACTATTCAGATTACGCTTTCCTTTATCATGTGCCGCTTTATTAAAGTTTGCTTTAGAACAGGTAATTACAAACTGAATCGCATCCAGAATCGTAGACTTTCCTGCACCATTTTCTCCTGATAAAAGTACACTTTGTTCAAAAGGGATCGTTTCATCACTGAATCGATGCCAGTTAATCAATCTCACTCTCTGAAGTCTCTTCATCTGACTGTTCTCCTCCCTTTCGATATCTTTCCATCAGGTCGTTAACCTTTTTAATATCATCTACACGTACTGCCATCAGAATTGAATCGTAAATAATAATTCTTGCATCTTCCTGTTTCAGATCATTATCCAGAAGCTCAATAATATTATATCGTTTCAATAACTGCAGAGCGTTACCCATTGTTGTTTTATCAATCTGCTTTGAACGTATCTTCATGGATAGGTACTTTTCCTGAATATCCCCAATATTTACCAGAACATCTGTTAACGATAGTTCTCTCTTTTTTTCGTCATACAAAATGCGAAGAATCAGAAGAATAATTGACTCATTCAGTTTCAATCGAACATGATTATAGTTTTCTCTGTTAACAATCTGAACTACACCGTATTCTTCATTGATTTCTAATACATATCCAAGTACATCCAGATATCTTTCAAATACTTCACGATGTCTCATAATAAAATAATAATCAGACTTTGTAGCTGCATTCTGCTTAACGATAAAGCAGCTGCTCATCAATTTGTTACAAACTCTTCTGAACTCGTCTCTGTCTTTCTGAAACATTCCTTCAAATAATTCCATCTTCTATTTCCTTCTTATCGTAAAATCACGGAAACGATATCCGTCTTTTTCAACTGTATCTTTCATTTCCAGGCTGTATCGCATCTTTTTTCTCTGTCCATATAGTCGGATATAAATCAATTTGATAAATGTTTCTATATTATCCAGACTGATTTCTGAAGCATCAAGTTCATTCCGTTCCCCGAGCAATTCTTCCACATAAGCATCGATTTTTTCTGCACTGAGTGATTTCTCCAGTTTTTCCTTCATGCGATTCACTTTTTCTTCGCGTTCCAAAGCAGGAATCTCAACAATCGGAACTTCCTGTGGTATAAAAACCTTCTTTCCTTTCATTGGAACATATAAGGAATCTGTATCCAGAAAATTCCAGGAGAATAATTTGATCAGACCATCCATCTCTTCCAGTTCATAGACAGCGTTATAATCCAGTTTTCTTTCTGTAATATGCTCATTCAAAGTCATCAGAATATTACGAATCTGTCCCTTCAAATCCTCACTGCTGGACAAAAGGAAACGTGCTCGCCCAATCGCAGCACGTTGATATTTCGAATTCTTTTTATTAATATCTTCCAGAATTCGATCCATCTGCCTGAATGCATCAATCACTCCATGAAGCAGATTCATAACAAGTTCATGCGCTTCTTCCTCCGATATCTCACGAATCTGAGCAATATCCTTTGCCGCAGCTTTTTTATAGCGTGTGCTCCTGCTATGTGCTTCGAGGGAAGCGATGATCTCTGGTCTGTACTTTGCGACATTATCAGACGTCATAAGACGATGGTACGCTTTATCAACAATATTCGTATAATAATCATTCAATAAAGCATCCATAATCTCAGATATGGTACTATATTTTGTCAGTTCATCTATATATTTTTTGATATTCGCATTCAGACTTTTCAATCCGGTTATAAGATTTTCTGTATTCTCTGCTATCTGTAAAAGGGCAATTCCAGCTTGCTCATTCCCTGCTTTCGTCAGTGTATAGATGGTATAAATATATCCTTGATATTCCGGTTTTTTCTCCTCTTCCAATGAAAGAAGACTCTTGATTACACTTATCGCGTAGTCGCGAAAATTTATCCTCTGAACATAATTATAATCTACATCCACATAGATCCAGCCGTAATGTTCCAGTCTTCGGATAATAAGATTCGCTTTATCACGGCTGTTTCTTACTCCGGCATCCTCATCTTCCTCATCCAGTTCTGCACTCATATCTGCATCAAAATAATACGTCAATTCGTCCACAAGCACATCTCTTTCCACACCAAAAGAAAGCTGTGCACTCATAATCCGATACAGACAGCAAATACATTCCCAATATACAATTTTACTTTTTGCTGCAAGCGGATGAAAAAAATTCTCCGGAATTATTTCAAATAGTTTACTTGTTTTCATTTTATAATCCTAATGTAATTGCAACAATCGTACCAAGATAATTACCTACCACATAACCTAGTGTACCAATCAGCATAGCTGGACCAACCAACGCAGTCCACCCTTGAGATATTGCCATACCTGCTGCTGTTGTAGGACCTCCAATATTCGCATTAGAAGCGATGATAGCATCTTCCAGATTGAATTTCAGAAGCTTCGCACCGATGAAACAGAACAGCATATTTGTAACAACCATAATAGTTGTCAGTACAAGAAACAGTGGACTCTTGGTAAGAACGGTATGAATATTCGCAGGTACACCAATAACAAATAAGAACAGATAGATCAGATAAGTACCAATCTCCTGGGAACCTCGGAATTCCTTAACCTGATTATCTGCGAAAGTAGCTACAAGAACAGATAGCGTAGTGATCCATACATACTGACTTCCCAGGAATCTGACTACAAAGTTCATAAAGACTCCATCCGGACTAAAGCTGCCGAAGATACCTGCAATCAGTCTGGAAACAAATACAACCATAACCGCATAGGCAACATTCAGCGCGATATCCTTCAGTGATATATCTTTTCTGGACCAGAAAGCCGCTGCCTGTGTCTTTGCTTCATCTCCTTTTACTCCTGATTCTACTTCCTGAATCAGCGGATGTTTAAAATATTTTCTGAAAAATGTCGATCCTGCAATTGCAATCAATACAAAGAAATATGCTGCCATCAGCAGATTATCCGCAACCGTCGCTGCTGCAGTAACATCAGCACCGGCGGCATACTGTGATGCCATTGCCGCAAAGTTTACACCACCACCAATATAGGAACCTGTCATCATTGCTACTACTCTTGCCAGATCTTCAACATTATGATATGGACCCTTCAGCAGGAAAAATGCAAGGAATGCGCCAACGGTAGTACCTGCTGCTCCGATAAAGAATATGATAAGCAAACGTCCTGTTTCATTCCAGATGCTTTTAAGATTACATTGTAAGAGAAGCATCGGGATAGCCAGTGGAACAATAACTCCCCATACAATATCATCATAAAGTACACAGCTTGTAGGAATAATGCCTACGTTGGCAAGTACCATTGCTATCAACAGTGCAATAATAGCTCCTGAGATTCTGGAAGCCCAATGATACTTCTGCTCCAGCCAGATGGCAAAAAATACACTGACACACAATACCGCCATAAGCCCCCAGGTATCATCTGCTGCAATCAGTGTCTCGCGGTTGACGAGATTCATCCAAAAATTAGTTAACATGATTTTCCCCCTTTTTATAGATTCGTAACACCAATAATATGTTGCTTATAATATACCACATTTTCATCATGTTTCACACTATTTTACAATTCCAGACGCATATGAATGATTTCCTGATAACCGGAAATAAAACTCAGTTTCTGCTTCAACTATCTAATCCTCCTGGAAGTATCGTACTCACCTATTAACCTCTTTTATGAATTTTTCTATCTTATCACCATTTAATCCATAATCATTATGTTTCCGGTCAAGAAGAGAAACCTGATATTTTAAATATGGTATTTTCTTTTCTAACGCGGTTACACATTTTTCTATATTTCCACCACCTGATGTCATGATCAATCCGGTAACTTTTCTGCAAATATTATCATCTTTTAAAAAAGCATTGATCGCCGGAACCCCCTTGCTATTCCATATTGGAGTTCCAATAAATATCTCGTCATATACGCTAAGATCTTTATCGATAGATTTAATCTCCGGAATCATGTTCATTGCAACCTGACCCCCACCAACCAGAATTCTTGCTGCAAAAGATTTCGGCATAGCTTTCACAGTATCTATCTTTAATGTCTCACAGTCAAGTTTTTCTGCAATAGCCTTAACAACCTCTTCCGTATTTCCTGATAACGAATAGTATACTATTATTCTTTTCATATATACCCCCTCATATACTCATAATTAATAGTTAATTTTCTCCTTTCAGGAGAAATTTTTAACTTCCATACACCAACGAAAATATGCTTCATACGTTTCTACTCCGAACGAAACTCTCAGATAAATATTGACTAACACATTCGCATGATACCATACCTATCGTTCGTTAAACAATAAGTATTTAATGTGCCAAAACCATTTTTTCATGTTATTCTACTCGCAAAAATACCGCCATGATTTGAAATCAGGCGGTATTTTTAATACATTGTTAATTCAAGTCAACACTCACGGAACATTAACCGTTAATCAGATTGTAATCTTCCAGTGAAGCATTGATAACTTCTGCCATCTTTGCAACTGCTTCTTCAGGACTTACAGAACCACTCAGCATATTTTCAATATTTGCCTCAACAGTCTGTCTTGCTTCAGGGAAAATACTCATCAATGCTCCTGCATATTCAGGTGCTGAATCATGAAGCTGATCGATCGCGGTCTGGAATTGTGGATACTGAGATATATTCTCTAAAAATACCTGTTCTTCGTGTGCTGCAGTTGTGATTGGGAAATATCCGGTCTGAGCATTCCAGTATGCCTGAGATTCTGCTGAAACAAGAAATTCAACAAATTTCCATGTAGCATCCTGCTTTTGCTGATCTTCATTATTCAGTGCCCAGAGTGAAGCTCCACCAATGGATACGCCACCTTTATCCTCATTCGTAATACTTGGGAAATATGCTGTTCCTACTTCAAACTTACCATTTACATCCTGAAGAACCTGTTTCAAAGAAGCAGTAGATCCCAGTGTTATAGCTGATTTACCTGCTGAGAAATCAGTCAGACCTGCATCTCCTCCACGTCCAACATTTGGAGCATATCCTGCGTCAAAAAGTTCTTTCCATTTATTCAGAATGTTCAATGCTCCACCATTACTATCAAATACAACGGATTCTGCTGTGCCTTCACGTCCATTTCCATTATCAACATATGGAAGTCCCTGTTTACAAAGCAGTTGCTCGAAGAACCATCCATAGATACCAAGAGAAATCACCTCACTGGCTCCACCCTCATTCATGATTACTTCAGCAATATCGGCAATTCCTTCAAAACTTGTAGGCACTTCTTCGATTCCGGCTGCTGCAAAAACATCTTTATTATAGTAAAGAATTGGTGTAGAGGAATTAAATGGCATAGAATACAACTGATCATCAATCGTATAATATGCTGCAATATTCGGCTCAATCTGTGAAACATCGTAACCAGCATTATCAATCAGCTCCTGCATCGGGATTACCCAGCCTGAATCAATCATGAATCTGGTTCCAATATCATAGATTTGTACAAGATCAGCCCCCATATTACCGATCTGTGCACTCTTCAGTTTATTGATAGCATCATCGTATTCTCCCTGATACTCAGCATTAACTGTGATTCCGTATTCGTTCTCATCGTTAAACTTATTTACCAGATAATTCATTGCTTCTCCATTGACTCCACCCATAGAATGCCAGAAGTCAATCGTAATTTCTTCTCCGCCTTCTGCAAATGCAGGCATTGTCATCATGCTTCCAAGGCATAATGCACCGACTAAAGTTACCAAAATAGATTTTCTTTTCATTTTTCTTCTCCTTTAAAATGGTATAATGTTTTATGTTAAGAAAGCTATCCCTTGACAGCTCCCGAAAACATCCCTTTAACTAACTGTTTCTGTCCAAGAATAAAAATCGAAATGGATGGAATGATAATAATAACAACTCCTGCTATCATGAGTGTGATGGACTGTGCATCTACACTGTTCAACATGCTGATACCTATCTGTACTGTTCGTTTTGATTCTGATCCTGTTACCAAAAGTGGCCACAGATACATATTCCATGAATTGATAAATGTATAAACTGCCATTGCTCCAATCGCTGGTTTTGTCAATGGCATCAATACTTCTACAATAAACCGTAGATTCCCACAGCCATCCAACTTTGCTGCTTCATATAGTTCAATTGGAAATGATAAATAAAACTGGCGAAACAGGAATATTCCCATCGCGGAGCTTAAATACGGAATAATCAGAACATGATAAGTATTCAACCATCCCCAACTGCTCACGGTAAGATAATTGGATATGATAGTTGCTTCTCCTGGAACCATCATGGTCGCCATAACAACCAGAAATAATATGTTCTTTCCTTTAAATGTCAGAAATGCAAAAGCAAACGCTGCTAATGAGCATGTAATAATCTGACCAAAAGTTATCAATCCAGCTGATAGAAAAGAATTTGCAACAAAGCGAAACAATGGTACATTTCTTATTGCCTGAATAAAATTATCAAAAGTAGGATGTTTCGGTACCACATTCAATTCCAACGTGAACAATTCACTCGACGGCATAAACGCAATACTTACCGCATAAAGTAATGGAAACAGAATAACAAGTACTGTCACCACATTTAGAAGCATTAATGTGATAGTCTCTAATCGTTCTTTTCTCTTTTTGCTCATTAGTAGCTCACCCCTTTTTTCTCAATCCTGAACATAAACAACGTCAATATCATGATAATCAGGAATAATACTACCGACTGCGAAGCGGCACTTCCAAAACGATAGTTAAAGAATGCATCTCGATAAATGGAATATACCAGAAGATTTGTAGACTCCCCGGGTCCGCCCTGTGTTAAGATCTTCACCTGCCCGAAAGACTGAAACGCCTGAATAATATTTACCACCAATGTATAAAACATGATTGGACTCAAGCCCGGCAAAGTAATATGGAAAAACTTATCTATTGAATTTGCTCCATCCACAGAAGCTGATTCATATAATGCTTCTGAAATATTGCTAAGCCCTGCTGAAAAATATAGATAATTGATTCCGCTATTCAGCCACGCTGTCAGTATTGCAACACAAACTAGGGCATACTTAGGATCGCTTATCCAGTTAATGTCAAGTCCCAGAACTTTATTTATTATTCCTATAGACGGATGCAGTATGATTTTGAAAATCATTGCAGCTGAACTGGATGCAATTGCCATCGGAAGCGCATAAGCTGTACTGAAAAAACGAATGCCCGGAAATGCTTTGCTGCTGAGCATTGCTCCCAGAAGTCCAAGTGCCATACTCCCTAAAACAACGATTCCAACAAAAAATACTGTCACTTTGATACTATTGTAGAAACTGGCAGAATGTAGCAAATCAATATAATTTCTAAAACCTACAAACAGTTTCGCCTTTCCCATCTTGTCTGTTTTATATAAACTTAGATAGATAGTTTTAAAAAACGGATAAAAAAGAAAAGTTGCAAATATGGTCATGCATGGAACCAAATACAAATATGCTTCCATGTTTTTTAATTTTTTCATTTTCATTTCCCTCACTCATTACTGGTCAATTACATTTCAGATATTCTCTCTGTATGTGTACAAGAATAGTATAGAAATTCCAATGTAAAGCTGCTATCAGCATGGAGTAAAAGATATAGAAATATATGTAAGTGAAAAGTAAAATAACAAAACAATCCATAAGAAAAAGTGAGTGATTGAGTCTTCTCAATCACTCACTTTTCTATCTTTACAGGAAGTAAATATCACACGCATGGCGGTACCATGCCCCATTTCACTCTCTACCTCTATATGTGCATGATGAAACAAAACGATATGTTTCACAATTGCGAGGCCAAGACCTGTACCCCCGGTTGCTTTTGACCTGCTTTTATCCACACGGTAAAACCGTTCAAATATCCGCTCTCTACTCTCAGCAGGTATGCCTATTCCTGTATCTTTTACCGTAAGCAATACCTGTCCCTGGCTTTCTGTAAGCATGATCGTTACACTTCCACCAGCCTTATTGTATCGAATAGCATTGTCACAAAGATTATAGATCAACTCCTCTATCATACTGCGATTCGCATGGATATACGTACTTTCTCCCAGCATCTGAAGCCTGATTCTGTTTTTTCTAGCCTGGAAATCTAACAGACCAATGACCTTTTTTGCTATCTCACAGAGATCCACCATTTCAAACGCAGTTTCTGCATGTCCGCCATCCAGTTCTGACAAGCGGATGATATCATTGATCAGTGTCAGAAGTCTCTGGGCATTATTATTGATTTCATTTGCAAAATGAATCGTTTCCTTTTCATCTGCAAAACCGGCAGCAATAAGCTCTGCATATCCAGAGATTGATGTAAGAGGAGTCTTTAGTTCATGTGAAACATTCGCCGTAAATTCCTGACGCATTTTGGCTCCCTTAACAATCTCCTCATGCTGGTTCTGGATCGTTCTGACAAACGGATCCAGTTCCTGATAAGGATTCAGATGTGCCGCATGTTCTATGTCGGCAGCCATCTGATTGATCGGTTCGATCAAATGATCGGTCAACCTCCCTGCAATTGCCACGCATAAAAAAGACATCATAATAACGATAAATAATATGCCGATCAGAGTATAATGAAATATCTGCCAGATACCTGATTCCTCTCTGCTATATCTCAGAATATCTCCATTTTCGAGCTTTAGCGCATAATAAAACATTGCAATACCTAAAGTTTTTGATTTATGTACTGCATATCCTTCCCCATTTTTGATAGCCTGTTGAATTTCCTTACGTTCCAGATGATTATCCATTTCTATTGCATCTGCTCTTGTATCAAATAGGGCATTTCCTTCTATGTCAATCAGTGTAAAACGTCCGGCCTTCACTTTACTCAGATCATTTATCAATGTATCCCTGTCTTCGAATAATTCGCCAAATGCCTGCACCTGATCCTTCATATTTCTAATCGCTTGTGTCTGATAGAAATGATAAAATATAATGACTTGGATCAACGTAAGAGACATAAGTGTCGCCAGAGCAATTCCAAGCAGATAGTATTTGATCTTTCTTTTCACCGTTTTATTCCTCTGGAATCATATAACCTACATTTCGTATCGTCTGGATCAGAGCACCTTCTTCTCCGAGTTTTTTTCTCAGTGTTTTTATATGCATATCCAGTGTCCTGGATTCTCCTGCAAAATCAGACCCCCATACTACCCGGGTGATCTCTTCTCTTGTTACAACGCCGCCGGATCGCAGCATCAGTAATTTTAACAGTTCATACTCCTTATAAGTGAGCTCGCACAAAACATCGTTTACAAACACTGCCCGTTTTGTCTCATCCATAAAGATCTTACCGTTCTGATGCATCTGCTCATTTCCTATGGGATATGAACGTCTCATCAGTGCTTTGACCCTGGAGATCAGTTCCATAACACCAAACGGTTTCGTGACATAATCATCTGCCCCTTGATCCAGTCCCCTGACTTTATCAAGCTCTGTTCCCTTCGCAGTTGCCATAATAACGGGGATCTGAGCAGTATCCTTTTTCATACGAAGCTTTTTTAAAATCGTGAGGCCATCTTCATCCGGAAGCATGATATCAAGGAGCACCATATCCGGCAGTCCTTCAGATACTGCCTGATAAAACTCTGCAGCACAAGGATATCCTTTTACATCATATCCTGCACTTTTTAAAACATATTCTTCAATCTCACGGATATTTTCATCATCCTCGACCACATAGATCTGTGACATTTCCTGCATCCTCCTTATACCAGTACTTCTTTTTGTTCCTTTGTCTTTTTTCTATCTGGAAGTGCATACTTTCCTGCATAATTCCGGAACTTCTTCTGGAACTGCCTGTTCTCTTCCCCTTTCAATGAATTCAGATAGGCATGTCTTCCAAACTCATCATTTTCTGCCTGAATCAGACATACGGAAATATTAGAGCAGTGGTCAGCAATCCTCTTATAGCTTGTCATCAGATCAGAAAGAATAAATCCCAGTTCGATAGTACACTTTCCGTCTCTGAGTCTGTCTATATGACGTTTTTTAATCTCATCACGGATATCATCGATGACTTCTTCCAGTGGTTCTACATCCAAAGCAATACCTATATCTTCACATTCCATTGCATTCATAGTGATCTGAACAACCTCTTTTACGGCTGCTGAGAAAACTGCGAGTTCCTTTTTAGCTGATTCAGAAAAAGACAGTTTTTTCTCTGTGATTTCCTTTGCCGCATCCGCGATTATAACAGCATGATCCGAGATACGCTCCATGTCTCCGATACTGTGCAGAAGTACAGACAATGTATGGCTATCCTTGCTCTGCAATTCATTCTTTGAGATCTGGATCAGATATGTTCCCAGTCTGTCTTCATACTGGTCAATGACATCTTCTGCATCCACAACTTCTTCCAGTTTTGTCGGATTATACTGATCTAACAGAGACATTGCATTTTCAATCGCTGATACCGTGATCTCTGCCATCTTTCCACAGACATTTCTGCACTGTTCAATTGCCAGGGCAGGATTATCCAGAAATCTGTCATCCAGTGCTGTAAGTGCTGCAAACGCCTGATTTTCCACTTCTGTCTGTTTTTCTTCCGAAATCGTTTTTTCAGCCAGCCATACCAGTACTTTAGAAAATGGAAGCCACAGTATCGTTGCTGCCACATTAAAAGCTGTATGAACAACAGCAATACCTGCCGCGTTTGCTGCATCAGAAAGAAAAGCGAATTTAAGAATTCCATTTGCCAGATAGAATACGATCATAAATATAATCGTACCGATCAGGTTAAAATAAAGGTGCACAAACGCGGTACGCTTTGCGTTTTTCTTTGCTCCGATAGAAGAAATCAGGGCAGTTACACAGGTACCGATATTCTGTCCCATGATGATCGGAAGCGCAGCCCCGTAAGAAACTGCTCCTGTCACACAAAGTGCCTGTAAGATACCTACGGAAGCAGATGAGCTCTGAATGATTGCTGTCAAAAGTGCTCCTGCTGCCATTCCAAGTACAGGATTCTTAAACATCAACAGGATATTGGTGAATTCCGGTACCTTCGCAAGGGGTTTTACAGCTCCACTCATTGTTTCCATTCCTGTCATAAGAACAGCGAACCCAACTAAAATAGTTCCGACATCTTTTCTCTTTTCATTTTTGGAAAACAGCAAAAAGATGACACCAATGAGTGCAAGAATCGGAGAAAACGACGATGGTTTCAGAATCTTAATAAAAAAGCTGTCTCCCTGTAATCCAGAAAGACTTAAGATCCATGATGTGATCGTTGTTCCGATATTAGCTCCCATGATAATACCTACTGCTCGCTGCAGTGTCATAATCCCAGAGTTTACAAATCCTACAACCATAACGGTAGTCGCAGAAGAGGACTGTATCACTGCGGTAACTCCTGCACCTAACAGTACTCCTTTAAAAGTGCTGGAAGTCAGCTTTTCCAGAATCTTCTCCAGCCTTCCTCCTGATGCCTTGGTAAGACCGTCTCCCATCACATGCATTCCATACAGGAAAAGTGCCAGACCTCCAAACATTGTAAATATACTGAATACATCCATTTTCTTTACTCCTTATGTTTATATTTATATCCAGTATAAAAAAATGAATGTAAAATCCACTATCCTCTAGCGGTAAAACCTTTGTAAGTCAATGTAAAATCTATCTATAAAAATTGAAATTCAACTGAGATAAAATATCGCCAGATGACACTTCTGCCTCTGACGATATCTCCATCTTCTATTTAATTTATGTTCTTCTATATTCTGCTAACACCGCCGGAAGGAAACCACAAACGTATCCTCCGCCCATTGCTGTTATAACGGTCTGCATCCAGAAGGTTATCTCCTTCCAATTACTCGCTCCGGTAATAAGCAGTACACATATATTGATTGCTCCGCAAATAATACCCGCAATCACCGTCCACTTTATCAGATATAATTTCTGCTTTCTTGTTATTCCTTCCATAGCCTCTACCTCAACCAGATACTTTTGGAATCTTTGCCAAGATTAAAGAGGTCAAAACTCTCATCTCCGTTCTGATGGATTCCATTCACCATAAAACCGACCCATTCAGCTACGTTTGTTGCATGATCTCCGATTCGCTCATAGTATTTTGCAATCATCATCATATCCAGAATCTGTTCATTGGTACCGGAATCCCGGTTGTTCAAAAGCTTATGCATCCCAGCAAACATCTCATCTAAGATATCATCACTTTTGATTGTTTCCTGTGCCAAAGCAGCGTCTCTGCTGATATATGCACGTACACTGTTTCCAACCATCATCATTGCATGCTTTGCCATATCTAGAAGTTCAGGTTGTTTTACCGGTGTTCGAATACTACCAGTTTCAACAATCTCTGCGATGTCTGTTGCCTGATCGCCGATACGCTCCAGGTCCGTGATCAGTTTCATAGAAGCGGAAATCATGCGAAGGTCTGTCGCCATTGGCTGCTGGCGAAGCAGAAGCTGCATGGTGATTGCTTCTATTTCCCCTTCTTTTTCATCTATATCTTTTTCAAACTTTTCTATCTCAGCAATCAACTCTTTTTTATTCTCTGTACTCTGCAGTAATTGAAATGTTCTCATAACAGCCTGCTCACAAAGCATTCCCATATCGATTACCTGATCTGACAATTGTTTTAATTTTTTCTGGTAACTGTCTCTCATATCAACCAAACCTTCCCGTAATGTATTCTTCTGTTTTTGTGTTCTTCGGGCAGGAGAATATCTGTCCTGTATCCCCATATTCGATCACTTCTCCTAACAGAAAGAACGCTGTCTTATCTGAGATTCTGGCTGCCTGCTGCATGTTGTGCGTAACCATCACAATCGTGTAATGTTTCTTCAGTTCTAATGCCAGATCTTCAATTCTGGAAGTCGAAATAGGATCGAGGGCAGAGGTTGGTTCATCCATAAGGAGCACCTCCGGTTCCACAGCAAGCGCTCTGGCTATACAAAGCCTCTGCTGCTGACCTCCGGACATTCCAAGTGCACTTTTTTTGAATCTATCCTTTACCTCATCCCAGATAGCTGCTTCCCTTAGCACTTTTTCTACAATGTCATCCAGTCTTGCTTTCGAACGGATTCCATGGGTTCTCGGTCCATATGCGATATTGTCATAGATGCTCATTGGAAATGGATTCGGTTTCTGGAATACCATTCCAACACGCTTTCTTAAAAGATTCACATCCATGTTTCCATAGATATCCTCTCCATCCAGTTTAAGGCTTCCCGTAATCCTGCAGCCTTCCACCAAGTCATTCATTCTGTTCAGGGATTTTAATAGTGTGGATTTTCCACAACCACTTGGTCCGATAAATGCAGTGATCTGATTTGCCGGGATATCCAGGTTGATATTCTTCAAGGCGTGAAATTCACCATAATATAAATCTGTATTTGCTATTTCTATTTTTCCCATTTTAGCCCTATCCTCTTCGAGATTAACGATTTAAAAGTCCTTTTGCGATCAATCCAGATAATCCATTCAGCATCAGCACAAATAACAGTAAAATAACTGCCGTTGCATATGCCTGCTCCATATGAAGCCCTTCACTTGAAAGTACATACATATGTACTGCCAGACTTCTTCCTGATCCCAGAAGATTTTTCGGAATCTTAGCAACGGATCCTGCTGTATATAATAATGCTGCTGTCTCTCCTACAATTCTCCCCGTAGCAAGAACGACTCCGGATAAGATTCCCGGGATTGCCGTTGGAAGTACGATTCTGAATATCGTTCTGAGTTTTCCTGCTCCAACTCCAAATGAGGCTTCTCTGTACATATCCGGCACACTGATAAGTGCTTCTTCCGTTGTACGGATGATCAGCGGCAGAATCATGATTACAAGAGTCAGAGAACCAGACAGCAAGGAAATTCCCAGGTGGAACTGCGTACTGAAAAACAGCATTCCGAAAAGCCCATAGATAATAGATGGGATTCCCTGCAGCGTTTCTGCAGTGATTCGGATCACACCTACAAGTCTGCTTCCCTTTTTTGCATATTCCACAAGATAGATTGCTGAGAAAATACCAAGAGGTACCGCAAGCAGAAGTGACAAAGCCGTAATAATCAAGGTATTGATAAGAGCAGGCATGAGAGATACATTATCCGAATTATAATGAAGAGCAAAAAGATCCGGTGTAATATGTCGGATTCCTTTTACTGCAATAAAGCCTACAAGAAACAACAAGATTGAAATTGTAAGTAGTGCTGAAACCCAGACAAGAATTCGAAGCAGCGCAGACCCTTTGTGGTTTTTCGTGAAAGTAATGAAGCTGTCTTGCTTAGTCATGGTCTGCCCTCCGTCTGATTGCTGATACGCTTAAGTTAATGATCAGGATAAAAACAAACAGCACTACACCCGTTGCAATGAGAGCTTCCCTGTGAAGATCCGTTGCATATCCCATCTCAATTACGATATTTGCTGTCATGGTACGAAGCCCTTTTAAGATTCCCTGTGGCATCCAAGTCTGGTTACCTGCCACCATAATAACTGCCATCGTCTCTCCGATAGCTCTTCCGATTCCTAGAACAATACCTGCAATCACACCGGATTTTGCTGCCGGAACAACGGTAAGGAATACACTTCTTTCATGGGTTGCTCCAAGTGCTAATGCACCTTCGTAGTAATGAACCGGAACACTTCGAAGAGCCGGTTCTACAACTCCAACCACGGTTGGAAGTATCATAATCCCCAGAAGGATCGATGCCGTCAATAAAGTACTTCCATCCTTTCCTGTCATCTGTCTCATCATCGGTACGATCCATACAAGTCCGAAGAATCCATAGACTACAGATGGGATACCAGCCATAAGGTTGATCATCGCCTTTAAACCCGGATACATCTTTTTTGGACAATAGAATGCCAGGAAAACAGCTGTAAAAAGAGCCAGAGGGACTCCACACAGGATCGCCCCTCCTGTCACATAGATACTTCCAAGAATGAATGGCAGAATACCATACAGTTCACTGCCTGGTTTCCACTTCGTACCAAACAGGAAATTAGCAGGTCCTATCTTCAAAACCGCTGGGATTCCGTTTGCAAAGAGGAAGATACAGATCAGTGCAACAGCCACAACAGATGTGAACGCTGCAATCAGGAAAACAGATTTCATCACAGCTTCACGATTCAATATTTTGTCTTTCATCTTATTCCAGTTCTTCCCAGGTTGTGATCTCACCTGTATAAATCGCTTTTACCTGATCCTTACTTAATTCTGTAATACCACTTTCATTATTTACGATCACTGCAATACCATCCTGTGCAATAACAGTTGGTACCAGACCAGCTTCCAGTTCGCTTTCTTTCAGTTCACGGGATGCCATTCCGATATCGCAAAGTCCATCTATTGCTGATGTCATTCCGGTTGTGGAATCACTCTGCTGTACTTCGATCTCAACCTTATCATTAATAAGCGCATAGCCTTCAGCTAGCTTTTCCATGACTGGTGAAACAGAAGAAGAACCTGCAACTACAACTTTTCCTTCTACAGCACCGCCTTCAAAGTTTTCTGCTTCCTCTACAGCAATATATCCATTCTCAGTAACAATCGCCTGACCTTCTGTACTCATGATAAAATCAATAAAATCCTGAGCTGCATCACTGATTTCTTCTGTAACAGCAATATTAAATGGACGGACTACCTGATATTCTCCTGCGATAATACTTTCAGCTGATGCCTCAGCTCCATCGATCTTTACTGCCGTAACAGAATCATTTAATGATCCAAGAGAAATATAGCCGATTGCATTCACATCACCCTGTACGGTACTAAGCATAACGGATGTGCTGTTTGTAATCTTCGCTGCTTCTGTGGTATTATCAACTTTCTTACCATCTGC
>JAZLLO010000014.1:0-7468 GCA_045598185.1 Marvinbryantia sp. | reverse complement strand
ACTTTTTGAAAATAAAAAGAGCATTGACCTCCATTTTTGTTATAATGTCAGCGACCAAACCTTCATTAAACCAAAGGAGACAATGCTCGTGGACATTATACTATATTTACTTCAAATCATTCAAGACCAACAACGTATTATCGGTCAGCTTCTAAATTTTATCTGTAGATACATCCCTCTCAAGCAGTGGGCTTTCGATGATTCTCATTCTCCAAAGTATCAAAAGTATCGAATTGATGAACTTCCAAAGATTCAACCCTATAACCAGGATTGGACTTATAAAGAACTAATTCCTTACTGGAACAAGCGATACAGGAAACTGGTCAAGCCTGTCAATCGCCGCTCCGACTGCGACATCCCGGAATCCTGTTCCTGTCCAAGGTGTCAGGCTCCTTCCATCTATCTCTATAAGAATAATGGATCCAAAGGTCAGCTCTTATGCAAGGTCTGTGATGCCAGATTCTCTCAGCAGGAGGGTAATCGTTTTTCTTCACTGAATCTTCGCTGTCCTCACTGCGGACATTCTCTTGTCCATAAAAAAGACCGTAAACACTTTGTCATCCACAAATGCGTGAATCCTAAATGCCCGTTCTATCTTCACAACCTGAAGAAGGTTGACAAAAAGGATCTTGACGAAGACCATGGTAAGAATAAATATAAACTCCACTACATCTACCGGGAATTCCTGATAGATTTCTTTCGCATGCCCCTGGATTCTCTCCCCAAGAACGCTTCTTCTCTGAAGTTCCGCAAACATGATGCTCATGTCATGTCTCTTTGTCTCACTCTGCACATAAATCTTGGTCTGTCTCTGCGTAAGACCAGTCAGGCGCTTAAGGATCTCTATAACATCCAGATCTCTCATCAGCAGATCGCCAACTACTGTAAAACAGCCGCCATCTGTATAAAACCCTTTGTTGATCACTACGATTATCAACCCAAAACCGTATTCACTGCCGACGAAACCTATATCAAAATCCGTGGTATTAAAACCTACATCTGGTTCATCATGGATGCTGCCAGCCGTTCTATCCTTGGCTATCAGGTATCTGACAACCGCGGTGTCGGTCCATGCATCCTTGCCATGCGTATGGCTTTCCGCTGCTTTAAAGAGCTCCCTGAAAAGTTTCGCTTTATTGCCGACGGGTACAGTGCGTATCCTCTGGCAGCCCAGCAGTTCTTCCATGAATTCGGTGATAAGTTCAAGTTTGAAATCACTCAGGTCATTGGTCTTACCAACGACGATGCCGTATCAAAAGAATTCCGTCCTTACAAGCAGATGATTGAACGACTGAACCGTACTTACAAACAGTCCTATCGTCCAACAAATGGATTCGATGGTATCGATGGTGCCAACTATAATCTCGCTCTCTGGGTTGCGTATTACAACTTCCTGCGCCCGCATAAGCACAATAAATATCAGGTACTCAATAAGGTAGAGATGCTGGAAAAAGCAGATAACATGCCAGCGAAATGGCAGCTACTGATCTTCCTGGGTCAGCAGACCATCCTGAATCTTCAGAAAGAAACTCACGCATAGATAGGAGCGGAACCGTTGTCAACAGGACCGTGGAATACCGAAGCGTAGCGAGGATATGCCGCGAAATGCCTGTTGACAAAAGGTTCACGGATTATCCTGTTCAGCAGAAAAGGGCCAACTGCGCCCTTTTCCTGCCATCCGGCGAGGACGGGTCCGGGCAGAGCCCGAAGCCCCCGGAGGGCTTATCGTCTTAAATATCTACATTTTCAAGGTCCGTTTTGAGCCTATTTTTTTAGCTCATTTTTTCATAGGTCATTTGACACTATCAAATAAAACTCGGAATAACTTCCATTCCAATTATATCATTGCAGAAGATATTTTTCTGCAACTTTTTCGCGTTGTGTGAGCCATTGGTATCAGATAAGATTCCTATCTTTTTCATAAAAATATCCAATACTTACTTTATAATTTTACAGGTTTCCTCCGTGCCATCATACGGCTTCCAGTTATCACCCGGAGTACCATTTTTCATAAACGCAACAAAGGCACTGCTATATTCCTCTGATACCTGTTTCGCCGCCTCCACATCAAGATCATTCAAAAACGGAGAAGTACTCCAATCTTCAAAATTCCTGAGAAGGAATGGAATATCAAAGCAATGACAGGTATGCACATCTTTCATCACTGATTCATATGCAAATACATAGCGATAGCATGTATGTCCTGCATTACGAAGGACCTGCATCAAAAGTTCAGTGTCATTTACAAATGCAATATCGGTGTTGTGCTGAACTCTCTTAAGATATGCTTCCTCTTCTTCGCCTTCTTTTCTCGCTACAAATGGCGTACTTTCATGTGCAACCGTTCCGCAGAATATCTCAACGGATGGATCCGATACGACAGCGCTCTGTCTGATATAATCCGGATAAATCGTTTCATTATCTATAACAGGTAAAAATGGAATATTCAATCGCTCAGGCTGGTTCACTGCAATCTTCTGTGCCATCAGAATGTCTTCTACCGATGCATCAAGCAGCTGCTCCCCCTTCTCCAGGTTCATCTTATCTGCAAGCTTTCTGGTCATGATTTCTGCTTCAGCCTTCAGATATGGCGCTGTACCTCCATTGAAACTGAACAGACCCGCTCTTCGAAACAGTCCCTTTAACGCAGGATTTCCAAGCATCAACACTGCGTACCATGCACCTGCAGACTGGCCTGCAATCGTAATATTCTCAGGATCCCCGCCAAAATCAGCAATATTCTCATGCACCCAGATCAGAGCCTGATTCACATCGTGAACCGATAGATTCGTATCTGCAGCTTCCGGCATATAAATATTGCCAAGAACACCAAGTCTATAACTGATATTTACTACAACGATGCCAGCTTCTTTTGCAAGCTTTTCGCCGCCATACCACGGAATCGCACCGCCTCCAGTCATAAATGCACCACCATGCATCCAAAATAAAACCGGGTAATTTCCCTTAACGTCAGGTGTCCATATATTCACAGTAAAATTACTCTCACTCTGATACTTCTCTTCTTCTGTATTACCCATAACAAAAGAAAGACGTCCTGTCATCTGCGGGAAAACAGGTCCTCTCTGGGACGCATCCCTGCAGCATTCCCATGCCGGTGCATCGCCGGCAATCTTAAATCTGCCCCTGTCAGAAGCATATGGTATATTGTAAAATACACTGTAACCATCCTCACTGACGCCACTAAGCATACCCTGTTTTATCTGAATTGTATTTTTTATCATATTATGTCCATCCTTCCAGTCAAATATATTTAATCTTCCAAAGATACTGTCATAAGAATATCTGTCTCACGCTCTTCCACCACCTGAAATCCAAAAGCTTCATACAACCGTATCGCGTAATTTCCATAACTGACACTCAGCGATATACCAGGAAGTTTTCGTTTCTTTGCTTCCTGCATAAATGCATCCAATAGTTTTGTCCCGATTCCCTGCTTCTGATAATCCAAAAGCACAGATAATGTTATCTCCGGATAATCCTCCCGATAATAACCATATCCTGGAGATTCCTTCGGAAGAAAACGTCCCCAGATAGCACCTACATATCGATTATCCAACTCAGCAAGAAATCCAAACTCACGGTTCATGTCCATATTCAGAATATATTTCCGAATATGCGGCTCCTGCACGATTTCCTTTGGAAATGGTTTCTCGCCTGGTTCAACATATAGAGCCTGATACAGAAAAGTTTCCAATAGTACTTCTGTATCACCATACAACGGAATAATCTTCATAATATGCCACCTCTCCTCTTCTGATATCTATACTCCTAATCATTCTTAGGCATGATTGCCTGTTGAATAGCACCACTTCGCAATACGTGATACTAACTCTGAATCAATCTTATCATATGGGATGCGAATAGTACCATTATCAACATGATAACCCTGTAGTTCCGCTATAAACTCAGCTACGGCTTCAGGACCTGGATAGAATCCTATATGCTTCTTAAATGCTGCAAAATGCAGTATATTATGCCCTTTCCAGTACGTCGGCATACTCCAGGAAATTCGTTCTTCCGCATCTGGAAGTGCTTCGCGAAGAATCTGACGCAGGATCTTAAGATCATCCTGAACCTCAGCATTCTGATTCTCAATATACTCATCAATACTCTTAGGCTTTTCCCCACAGTAATGATCCTGTCCCTTCTTCTTGAATTCACGCCCACACTTCGGACATTTCCACTTCATAGAAGCAGCTTTCACAGATGTAGATTTCACAGATGTAGATTCACTTCGCAGGATCTTATCCATAGACTTTCCTTTCGCAAGTTCATCCACTAGCTTATCCAACCAGCGAATCTTCTGCATCATAGGATCTTCTATACTCTCAACTCTGATTCCACATATACTACCTGTAATCAAGTGGCAATTAGGATTCATCTGTGGCGCTTCATTGAAAAATGTTTCATAAGACACATCCTTTGCGATCTGCTGCTCTATTTGCTCCGAAGTGTAACCCGTCAGCCAGCAGCAAACCTCATCAACTTCTTCTCTGATTCTCCCCTTTCTTTCTGCTTTCGCCACAAGAAGTGGATACACCTTTGCCACACTCATCGAAAAAACTTTTTTATTATCCATTTAACTCACCATTTCTTAAATAACAAATGCTTTGTGTCCTTGCTTTTCCATCTCCTCACAGAACTTCTGTGCATCTATGACTTTTATATTACATGGTACTGTTCTGATTACTTCACGGGCCTCTGATAAGCTATAGTATGGTCTTGTATATGCTCTGATCTTTGCGACAGCATAGACATCGTTCTCACCAATACTTTCAATCCTTACCTCCTGCAAAGGCAGTTCTTCTTCCTGATCATCCTGATTGCAGATCTTAACAACTTCAACATATCCCATTTCAATAGATCCTTCATAAAAAGGAAGAATCATTCCTGGACTTAACAAAGGTACCACTTTCTCTCCATGATAGAAATCGATATATCCTTCTATCGTTTTCCCTCTTTCCAGATAATCTGCATCAATATATTCATGCCGCCCTATATATAAGATTTCCCCAATCTTATGAGAAGTAATATAATTCTCCCATCTACGATCTCTTGCGGTTAATACAAATCTCGCTTTAATATCACGTTTCATAACCTTACTTTAACACCTCACGTATTTTATTCTACATCTTATAACAACCTCGCTTTTTATGACACTTCACTAAACCTATTTTACTCATTTTATCATGGTATTATCTTATGTACCATGTAAAAAGGATCATGTACTTCTACATGATCCCATCGTACATCTTTTATTATAATCTGGTGATATATTTACCTTGGTCTGCAACCGCAATTCCCATAGTTGCCATTGCTTCTTCTGGTGTTACTCCTGTGTTCTTTACAACGTTTTTTATAGCTTTAAGCATTGCTTCGAAAATTCCTTGCTCTTTTTCTTTTTCAATGTCATCTTTCATGAGTTCTCTTAATGCTTCACACATCTCCGAATCACCTCTTATCTTCTCATACAATTCTCTGTTAGCAGTAGCACTTACCTGTAGGACTGCATCAATATTATTGCGGTCTCCAGGTTTTGTCATGTTTCTGGCTTCTTCAATAAAGCTTCTATCATCCTTCCAGAGCGTTCCAAATATGCAAACAATTCTCGAGGGTATGTATCACGAACGATTGAAATCGTAATCTCATCTTCCGGATACTCATCTACATTTTCTCCTAATCCTTTAAAAAGGCAGGCATATCCAAGTGTTTTGAAAAATCATCTACGGATAGTCCATCCTCCGGACTCTTATACTCAATCACATTGTATATCTTAAACATGTGACCAATCTCATTACGTACTTTCTCCTCTCCATCTCCCTGTATAAACAGATCAATTCGGATAGGTTCTTTGCTTAAGTTCTTCTCAGGAACCAGTATTAAGTTCCTCTCATCTTTTAGTTCAATCCCCGCAGCTGCGACAAATCCAGGATGCCACGCATTTTTTGCAACGATATCTGCTATAGGGTTCACCTGCAAAACTTCTTTTCTTCATTTTACATCGGAAAGAACCTATTCGCAAGAGACATTGATGAGCCATTTAGGGCTGTTTCATGAACCGAATTTTTCATGACATCTATATTATTGGATTTAAGTTCGATTAACTATTATCAAGAAAAAGGACATTTGGCAAATAAAAGTGCAAAATATCCCTTCCTCATTTTCAAATTCATTTTTTTGATATGATGTTATTATCCAAGGCGGCCGATGCCTTGAAAAACATATTTTTCGATAAGAGTCAGGTCATCAGCAAATAGGGCACGCATGATCCCCAGTGGCTCATTCTACATGATCCCATCATACATCATTTTTTATTATAATCTGGCAATATATTTTCCTCGGTCTGCAACAGAAATACCAAGATTTTCCATTGCCTGTTCTGCAGATATACCTGTGTTTCTCATAAGATTTTTTATCATTAGAATTGCATTTTCAAAAGCACCCTTTTTTTCGCTTTCTAGTTTTTCTGCCTCAATTTCATCTTTCATAAGCTCTCTTAATGCTTCACACATCTCCGAATCACCTCTTATCTTCTCATACAATTTTCTGTTAGCAGTAGCACTTACCTGTAGGACTGCATCAATATTATTACGGTCTCCAGGTTTTGTCATCTTTCTGGCTTGTTCTATAAAACTTCTAACATCTTCTTCACTGGCATTTTCGGAAAGAATTCTTAAGCTGGTATGTTTCTTATCCAGTCTACTGGTCACAATAATCTGTGCTGGAAATAAAACATTCCCTGTCACATAATAAATGCCATCAAACTTCTCTTCTACTATCCTTCCAGAACGTTCCAAATATACAAACAATTCTCGAGGATATGTATCACGAAAAATTGAAATCGTAATCTCATCTTCCGGATACTCATCTACGGTTTCTCCTAATCCTTTGAAAAGACAGGCATACCCAAGTGTTTTGAAAAAGTCATCTACGGATAGTCCATCCTCTGGACTCTTATACTCAATCACATTGTATCTCTTAAACAAGTGACCAATCTCATTACGTACTTTTTCCTCTCCATCTCCCTGTATAAACAGATCGATTCGGATAGGCTCTTTACTTAAGTTCTTCTCAGGAATCAGTATCAGATTCCTTTCATCTTTTAGTTCAATCCCCGCAGCTGCGACAAATCCAGGATGCCACGCATTTTTTGCGACGATATCTGCTATGGGGTTCACCTCCAAACTTCTTTTCTTCATTTTACATCGGAAAGAACCTATTCGCAAGAGACATTGATGAGACATTGGGACGATTCCCCGAATCCGTTACTGTTCAGGTGCCAATGTTCCGTGAGGTATTTTGCCATGCAAAACCAGAGGTCTGTAGTGAAAAATTATATTTCAGATTCTTATCCGTTACTATACGGGTAGTAAAATGTATAAGAAGCAAGATTTCAGGGGTATAACGGTTACGGCACTGGTAATAGGAACGTATAAGAAGCAAGATT
>JAZLLO010000013.1:0-3001 GCA_045598185.1 Marvinbryantia sp. | reverse complement strand
CACCCACAAAGGAAAAAATCGTGCGAGATTATCAGAAGGAACATCCGGCAGCTACAAGATATCGCTGTGCAAAGGATCTTCAGATCTCGATCAACACCGTAAAGAAATGGTGGAATAACAAAGATGAATTGAATACTTGAGAAATATCCCTGAGAGCCTGTTGTGTTTTCAGGGATATCTTCTTTTATGGAGGAAATATGAATAGAAAGACATTTGAACATTATATGAAAAGAGAACCGGCAGATGTGGAACATTCCTATCTGTTTCTGGTTGATAACAAAGATTTGGCATTGAATATTGCAGCAGTAGGTTTTCCTACAACTGCCATTGTGAATGAGGATGGATATTTTAATACTGACCAGTTGATGGAATATCTGAGTGAGATTGCATTTAAAGGTACCTGCAGATTGGATTATACCTATGTACTTGCATGTTCTTCTAAGAAAACAAATGATATGCTGGCGCAGTTTTTTACAAACGAGAGCCTGAAATATAGAGAAGGATGGCAGTTGTTCTGGAAGAAAGGATATCTGGAAAAGATTGAACAGGCTGATGGTGGTTCACTTCTTCAGATCACACTGAACAATTACATTGCTTCCTATGAAAAACCACCGGAGTTTCCGGTGGAATACTATAAATTCCATGAGATTGATGCGAAAGGCAAACCCGGAAAAGTCATTGATATGAATATTGTGGATGACATTCTTGAAAAGGTGTCATTCGTAGTGATTGCCGAAGTTCCGTTTATTTACGAAAACGGAAGATACTTTAAGGACAATTTAGGAATCCATCTGAAAGAGATGATCCAGAAGCGAATTCTGAGAGAGAAGATTAATGCGCCTACGATTAACCGTGTATATCAGCTTCTGATTACACAGAGTGTTGTACAGAGGGAATTCTCAGATATGAATCGTTATCCGGCATATTGGGTCAATTTCCAGAATGGATTCTTTGATCCGATCGAATGGAAGATGATTCCGCATGATAAGAAATACATGGCGCTGAATCAGATTCCACATGAATTCGATCCGGAAAAGGAAATCAACGAAGACGATTATCCAGTCACCGGTAATTACCTTGAATGGTCAATTGCAGACCCGGATGAAAGAGAAATGATGTGGGAATATCTTGGCTACAGCATGACAAGGGATACAAAATTTCAGAAATTCCTTATGCTTCTTGGCAATGGTGTAACCGGAAAATCTGTTCTGATTGATCTCTTTCAGAATGTGATTGGAAAGGAGAACAGTAGCCACATTTCCCTGCAGGATTTGAATAAAAGATTTTATGCCACCAATCTGTTTCGAAAACTTTTGAATTCCTGTGGTGATATTCCATGCAAATCGATGGAGCAGACAGATATCATTAAAAAAGCAACCGGTGAGGATATGCTTATGTTTGAAAGAAAGCAGAAGGATCCTCATTATTTTATGAGCTATGCGAAATTGCTGTTTTCAGCTAATGATATGCCCGAGAACCTGGAGGAAAAGTCGGATGCATTTTACCGAAGGATTATGATTCTTGATATGAATCGCCCGATTCCATCTGATAAAAAAGACCCAAAGCTGAAACAGAAGATGGAAAAGGAAATCACCTATGCGATTCACATGGCAATGAAAGCACTGGCAAGATTATATTCGCAGGATCACTTTACTGAGAGTGAACACAGCAAAGATTGTGTGGAAGATATCCAGTGTAGTTCAGATAGTGTAAAAGCCTTTTTAAGAGATAAAGTGATCAGAATGAAAGGAACGAAACTGGAAAAATCTGTCATGTATAGAATGTATGACAGCTACTGTACGGATTCCGGAAGGACGCCGCTTGGGAAGAAAAGATTTTTCAGTATTATGGATAGAAAAGGCTATTCAAGCAGAAAAAGTAATGGGATTTATTACTTTTTTGATGTTACAGAGAAGCCTGAAGACTTTGAACCGGTGGATGATATGACGGTTATTCCATTTGATTAAAAACAAAATGAATATTAATAATTCTGCCCTAAATGCCCTGGATGCCCTGAAGTATCCGGGGCATTTTATCAAAACCAGGGCAGAAAGGGCAAATAATTTCGTGAAGATATAAATTTACAGATTGACAAAGGAAGCAGATGCGCGATGAAACATGACAGTTTTTGGAATTGAAATCGGCGGATACGCCAAATTGATTATATCGATAACAGATTACGTTGTGGCTGGGTGAGGGATTTTATTAAGCTCTCGGCGCTTGAGAGCGAAATACACCCATCGCATAAATCTAAGATTTATGCTCTGTGTATTTCGCGATTGCATCGAGCTTATGGCGCCGGAAACGGCAATAGGTTCGTAACCGGCAGCCTAAGCTGCCACTCACAGAATAGAAGAAGGAGGCGAGGCTTATCGCAAGAAATATTTATATTAGACAGACAAAACTGAGCAATGTTCGTGGAAGAATCGACTATATCAGCAATCCCAAGCGGCAGGAGCATCTGTATGCCGTTTATACAAATGTTTCAGATAACTGCTGGGAACTTCTGAGCGAACAGAATCAGCATGATTTTAAAATGAGCGGAACAAAGGGAAAATGCATTGAAGCAAGAGAACTGGTGATTGCACTGCCGGAAGACTTTGTAAAACTGGATCCAGACAAATTACTGAAACTGTTTACAGAGCAGTTTCATATAACTTATGGAGTACCTTGTATTTCTGCTCTTCATCATAATAAGACAAAGACCAACTATCACATTCACCTTATCTACAGTGAACGAAAAATAAAAAAAGAACCGGTTAAGAAAGGGTTCTTTCTGGATTTTGGGTATTTCGGGTAAAAGGCAGGTAAAAAACCTGCCTTTTATTTTGCGATTTAACTTCTCACATTTGGGTATTTGTGGTATAATACAGGTATCACATACAAGGGGTAACTGACTATGAAATATATACCTTCTAACGATAATTCTTTATTGTACGGTAAGGATCAGTTTATATATCGTACAGAAGAAACAGATACTCAGATTGACATTTATCTGAAA
>JAZLLO010000012.1:0-39426 GCA_045598185.1 Marvinbryantia sp. | reverse complement strand
ATCTTCAGAGGCTCGTTGTCAAGTGGATCGTGGAATAAATGCTTCATAACCAAAAACATCCGCCACATCTCTCGACATAGCGGATATTTATACACTTTTTTTAGATATTTGCCTTGTCTACTTGACAAGGGGCTGATCATTCCGTCCCCAATGGCTCATCTCAGCGGTATCATTACTAATAATTTAAACCAGTTCTTATCCATGCTTACAGATATACCGCCATCGTACTTCTGTGCCGCTGCCTGTATACTCTTTACGCCAAACCCATGGTATGCATGATCTTTTTTGGAGGTAAGAGGCAATCCTTCGCTTAAGATTACCTGTTCTTCACAGTAATTCGTTACACTGATAATCGCAAACTGCTTCTGCTTGAATACCCTCAGGCTGATCATTCGCTTGCTTTTATCCGGTATCTTCAGTTCACATTCAACCGCATTATCAAGAGCATTTCCGAAAATGGTACACAGATCCATTACTTCCATAAAAGAAAGAAGTTCTCCGTCTGCAACACAGGTTATCTCGATCCCATGCTTCATACAATATAGTGTCTGGGATGTAAGGATCGTATCCAGAGTCTTATTCCCGGTTTTATACTGTGCCTCGTATATCTTTATCTCATCTTCCATCTGATCAAGATAAGCGTTTCGAACTTCATCATTCGTTTCTGCCCGAAGTACTCCGATCTGATGCTTCAGATCATGATACTTTCGATTAACAAGATCGATACTTTCTCTTGAAAGCTTATACTGCATCAGCTGACTGTGCAGCATATTCTCCATGGTATCTCTTTCATACTTCAGGAACATCTCCGCCAGCTGTGTATGATAAAGGAACAATATCAGATATCCAAGCAGATCTGCCAGTGTTCTGATATTAAAGATATCTGCATCCCTGCTGCTGGTGAATGGTGTCTGTGCATCTAGGAAACTCAGGTTACTAAATGCAAATACAACCACGCCAATCACTACTGCAGATACAAGATCCTTATTCGTGATATTGATTCCTTTATCCGCATTCGCTATTCCTCGTTCCAGGTAAAAGGCAACTGCAAAAATCAGACCATAAATAATCACGACATATGCAAAACGCATAAGAAATGTATCATTCGGATGTCCCCATATCATAAAATGATAGAGCTGCCATTCCAGTGAGGCAGCAAGTTCTGCCAGCATAAATGCACGGATTCCGTGATAGAACGCCATCCGGATCGTAACCTTACAGCAGGAAAACATAATCCCTACCATTACCATGATAGCAAGAAGCATTCCTGGTATCCAAAAGATCTCCGGCAATGTTCCATCAAAATACTGAACCACACACTCCAGAAAAAGGCCTACTGCCAGAAGACCTGCTGTCTTCAGATTAGAGTATCTTCTTTTCAGTAATATTACAAAGAGAGTTACAGCTCCCCATTCTGCAAGAGCAGTATATAATCTCGGAACATTCTGCACTACCGGTTGAAATGTCATAGGATTACCTCACTCATATACTCTGCCATCTTTTCCTGGAATATCTTCTTTCTTGGTCTGCTGATAACCAGATGGTCATCTCCCACAACTACCATTCCATCTGTAATAGCTTCTACATATTCAAAATTCACAAGATATCCCTTGTTACACCTGCAAAAATGAAAAGGTTCCAGCTTGCTTTCCATCTCCTTCATGGTACCACTCATAAGCAAAGTATCATCTACGGTATGAACAAGAAGGTCATGTCCTTTGCTCTCCAGATAATGGATATCATTGATCGCTATCTTTTTCAGGTCTCCCTTATTACGCACCATCAGATAATGCTTTTCTTTTTTCTCCATCTTCTCCATTGCTCTGTCAATGCAATGGGAAAATGCATGATAGGAAACCGGTTTTACCACATAATCAAGTGCATTCACTGCATATCCTTTGATAGCATACTGCACCATATTCGTAATAAATATGATGATAACTTCCTTGTCTGCCTTTCTTATGATCTCAGCGGCAGTCATACCATCCATAAACTGCATCTCTATATCCATAAGAATAATGTCATACACCGGTGCATATCCTTCTGTAATATCTTCTCCATCCGGAAAACAGGTTATCTGAAAACTTTTATCCTTTTCTTCACCATACTGCTTCAAAAACTCTTCAAAGCTATGGGCACAGTTCTTATCATCCTCAACAATCGCCACACGTATCATGATCTTTACTCCCCCCTTAGCAAATATCATTCATAGCTTTTATTATATCATGGTTCTTCTTTTTGTTAAAGAAAAAACACGCCGGAATTTCTTCCGGCGTGTCTGTTATTATTCTTAAAGTGTCATCAAGCAAAGATTATGCTGCTGGTTCTGTTTCACTTTCAGCTTCTGAAACTGCTTCTGTTGCTTCTTCAGCTGTTTCTTCTGCTACTTCTGCTCCGCCTCTGTTTGCAGCTGCGTATGCTTTGTAATCAAAGTTTGTTACATCAGAGATAGGTGCTGCAGAATACTTTTCTGTACGAGCGTCAGAGATAACGCCTGCCCAGTTCATACCAAATGCGAAGTCATAAGCGTTGCCTGCTGCATCTGTATAAACTTCCATATCACGTGGAACGTCTGTAGCCTGAGCTTCAACTGTTTCCATGTTAGCTGGCTGCTGGAATACAAGGAGACCGTTTGGTTCAATCTGACCAAGGATCATTCTTGCAACAACATCATCTTTCATCTTGTTGTAAGATACAAAGATTACATTAGCATTAGGTTCAACTTCTGACCAAACCATACCACGTTCCATAGAAACAGAAGCGATAACTGGCTTGTCGCCTGCGATAGACTTAGCATATTCAAGAGCTTCAAGAGCACCGATGTTAGAATCAGGTCTTGTTGTTTCACCCTTGTATGAACGATTTTCCTTTGTACCATCTTCAAGTGTTACACCTGAGATAGATACTTCACGAGCTGTTTCAGCTGTGTATGGTGCATACTGAAGAGATGCTGGCATCCATTTAGCTTCGATAGAAGGATCTTCCGGAGCAAATACAGATGACATATTTGTTACATAAGATGTCTGGAATGCTGCTGGCATACCAACTACTACGTAATCACAATCTGCGATATCTTCTGCTGTTGCACGAACAAGGTCTTCTGCAACATATGTTGGGTTACCGTTTGCATCTGCTTCACCAGATGGATCATTCAGTGTATCTGTTACTACATTGAAATACTGTGAAAGAACATCAATATCCATACCAGGCATGAATGAAAGACCATTATCCTGGATACCGAACATCCACTGTACAGCATGTCCATCGTTAGCTACGTATGGAACATATACAGATGGCTTGTCAGCTGCTTCACCTTCTGCTGCTTTGATTGTTCCATCATTCTTGATCATAACTACAGAAGCTTCCTGTGTTTCAAGACCAAATGCATTAGAAGATTCGCTGTAGCATACTGTATCAGCATATGCTGAATCACAGTATGGCTGTTCGAACATGCCAAGGTTCATCATTGTTTCGATATAGTTGCCTGCAGCTTCTGCAAGGATTGCTTTTGCTCCATCTTCGCCCTTATCTGCAACGAGCTTGTCATATGCTTCTGCGATTGCTTCAAAGTTGCCGTCACCACCGAGGAGGTTTGCACCTCTTTCCCAGCTAAGTGCAATACATTCGCCAGATGTCATACCATCTGTTCCCCATGTACCTGTTGCATCACCAACACCAAAGTCACGATATACGCCCCAGTCAGTGATCTTAAGAGAGTCATAACCGAATTCATCAAGCATACCATAGAGATATGGGTTGTAAGCACCTGCCCATACACCACCGTATGTAGATTCGCCATCACCATCAACGTTCTGTGCATATTCTGTCATGATACCAGACATACCTGTCTTACCCGGCAGATTGAATACACCATCGAAGTAAGCGATCAGATGAGCTTCAAAGTTGTCGCCATCAAATGTTGCGAAACGTCCGCCCTTACCATGGTCATTACGTCCTGCTTCTGTAGAACCAGCACCTGCGAAGTGCTTTGTGAAACAGTAAACAGATTCGTCGCCCCATCCAAGGTCTTCACCGTTTTCATCATATGTTGACTGCATACCGTTAACGTATGCTGTTGTAATATCAAGTGTAAGCTGTGGATCTTCACCGTATGTTCCGCCTGCACGGTCCATTACAGGACCAGCGATATCAACCTGAGGTCCAAGGAGTGCAGTTACACCAGCTGCACGATATTCTTTAGCTGTTTCCTGACCGATTGCTGCTGCAAGTTCAACATCCATTGTAGATGCAAGAGATACAGATTCAACCAGACCAGAGATGTTAGCAGGGTCAATAGAGATCATAGCCGGAATACCATATACACAGCTTTCAGCTACTTCCTGGATTGCGTTAGCCCATTTAGCATGTGCTGCACCGCCACGGGAGATCTGACGTGTTACACCACCACGACCACCGTTATGAAGGAATACATAAGAACCATCTTCTTTTGTAAGAGGTTCTTCTGTGAAATCACCCCATCCACCATGAGACATCAGGTTAGCCATTTCCATGCCATCCATCTGTTCAACAAGGTCGAAAGTACGTTCTTTGTTTGTAAGTCTCCAGTCTTCATAAACATCAAGGATACCATTCTGGTTCATATCCTTAAATGCATATCCATCATCTTCGATAAGTTTCACACCTGATGCTGTAGAAAGACCAAGTGTTGCACCATCTTCATTCACTACTTTGTACCAACCGTCTGCTGTCTGCTCAACTGTGTACTTTTCGCCTGATTCTGGTACATATGGACCAGCTGCTGCTGTCATATCAGCGCCTCTGTTCTTTTCTGCGTAAGCCTTGTAATCGAAGTTCTGTACGTCAGAAATAGGAGCTGCAGAATACTTTTCTGTACGAGCATCAGAGATAACACCTGCCCAGTTCATACCAAATGCGAAGTCATAAGCATTACCATTAGCATCTGTGTAAACTTCCATATCACGTGGAACGTCTGTAGCCTGTGCTTCAACTGTTTCCATGTTAGCTGGCTGCTGGAATACAAGGAGACCGTTTGGTTCGATCTGACCAAGTACCATTCTTGCAACTACATCATCCTTCATCTTGTTATAAGATACAAGAATTGCATCTGCAAGTGGTTCAACTTCTGTCCAAACCATACCGCGCTCCATAGATACAGAAGCGATAACTGGCTTGTCGCCTGCGATTTCTTTTGCATATTCAAGAGCTTCAAGAGCACCCATGTTAGGGTCTGGTCTTGTTGTAACGCCCTTATATGAACGGTTTTCTCTTGTTCCATCTTCCAGATCTAATCCTGAGATAGATACTTCACGAGCTGTATCAGCTGTATATTCAGCATACTGAAGAGATGCTGGCATCCATACTGCTTCAACAGAAGGATCTTCTGGTACCCATACAGATGACATATTAGATACGTAAGACTGCTGGAACGCTGCTGGCATACCAACCAGAACATAATCACAATCTGCGATTTCTTCTGCTGTTGCACGAACGAGATCTTCTGGTACATATGTTGGGTTACCGTTTTCATCTGCTTCTCCAGATGGATCATTCAGTGTATCTGTCACAACATTGAAGTACTGACCCATGATATCAAGATCCATACCAGGTTTGAAGTTAAGACCATTATCCTGAATACCATTCATCCACTGAACTACATGACCATCATTTGCAATGTATGGAATATATACAGATGGCTTATCTGCTTCTGCTTCTGCTGCCTTGATTACATCGTTGTTCTTGATCATAACAACAGATGCTTCCTGTGATTCAAGACCAAGTTCACTTGGAGTACCTGTACTAATAATAGATTCTGCATATGCTGAATCATTGTATGGCTGTTCGAACATACCAAGATTCATCATTGTTTCGATATAATTGCCTGCTGCTTTGCTAAGGATAGCATCAGCACCATCTTCGCCACAATCTTCAACAAGCTTTGGATATGCTTCTGCGATTGCTTCAAAGTTACCATTACCACCAAGGAGATTTGCGCCTCTTTCCCAGCTAAGTGCCATACGGTCACCAACTGGCATACCTTCTGTTCCCCATGAACCTGTTGCATCACCTACACCGAAGTCACCATATACACCCCAGTCAGTGATCTTAAGAGAATCATAACCAAATTCATCAAGCATACCGTAGAGATATGGGTTGTAAGCACCTGCCCATGGACCACCGTATGTAGAATCGCCATTACCATCAACATTCTGTGCATATTCTGTCATGATACCAGACATACCTGTCTTACCCGGCAGATTGAATACACCATCAAAATAAGCGATCAGATGAGCTTCAAAGTTATCACCCTCAAATGTTGCAAAACGTCCTGCCTTCATATGGTCATTACGTCCTGCTTCTGTAGAACCAGCACCTGCGAAGTGCTTTGTGAAACAGTAAACAGATTCGTTGCCCCATCCGAGGTCTTCGCCGTTTTCATCATATGTTGACTGCATACCGTTAACGTATGCTGTTGTAATGTCAAGTGTAAGCTGTGGATCTTCACCGTATGTTCCGCCTGCACGATCCATCTGTGGACCAGCGATATCAACCTGAGGTCCAAGGAGTGCAGTTACACCAGCTGCACGATATTCTTTTGCTGTCTCCTGACCAATCTTAGCTGCAAGTTCCGGATCCATAGTAGAAGCAAGTGATACGGATTCAACAAGACCTGAGATATTAGCAGGGTCAATAGAAACCATAGCTGGAATACCATATACACAGCTTTCAGCTACTTCCTGAATAGCATTCGTCCACTTAGCATGTGCTGCACCACCACGGGAAATCTGACGTGTTACACCACCACGGCCACCATTGTGAAGGAATGTATAAGAACCATCTTCTTCTGTCAAAGGTTCTTCTGTGAAATCGCCCCATCCACCATGAGACATCAGGTTTGCTTTTTCCATACCGCTCATCTGGCTAACCAGGTCAGCTGTACGTTCTTCAACTGGTTTTCTCCAGTCTTCGTATGCATCAAGAGCACCATTCTGGTTCATATCCTTGAATGCAAGACCATCTTCTTCGATAAGCTTAACACCTGAAGATGCTGAAAGACCAAGTGTTGCTCCATCTTCATTCACTACCTTGTACCAGCCGTCAGCTGTCTGCTCAACTGTATACTTTTCACCTGATTCAGGTACATATGGACCTTCTTCCACAGGTGCTGCTGCATCAGCTGCTGCTTCGTTAGTTGCTGCAGCCTGTTTATATGGATCTGCATATGGATCACCTGCTGGTGCTCCGGCATTCTTGTATGGATCTGCATATGGATCGCCTGCTGGCTGTGCTCCGGCATTCTTGTACGGATCTGCATATGGATCGCCTGCTGGCTGTGCTCCAGCATTCTTGTATGGATCTGCATATGGATCACCTGTTGCTGCTCCCTGATCCTTGTATGGATCTGCATATGGGTCGCCTGTTGCTGCTCCCTGATCCTTATATGGATCTGCGTATGGATCTGCATTCGCATCAGCTGCAGGTGCTGCTGGCTGAGCTGCAGGTGCACCACCCTGGCCCAAGGCCGCTTTTGCTTCTTCGTTTTCTTTCATTGCCTGCTCAAATGCCTGCTTGTAGACATTCGTATCATCGGCTGTTACAACTGCTGCTGTAGTAGCAATTGTTGCAACGATAGAAAGCGAAAGAATTTTTTGTAAACGCTTCTTCAAAACCATGCCCTCCTTTTACCTAATGCATTGATTCGGCAAATCAACGCATAGTAATTCAGTTAATATGATGTGTCAAGTATAGCACAATTTCCTTCCTTCTGTCATCTTTGCTACACAAACTGTTAATATTTTCTCACCAATTGTCATTTTCACAAAAATACGGCTCATATTTTGCGTTATTTTTTGAAAAAAGTGATGAAATCGTCTATAATTAATCATCAGAAATCATCACTTATTCAGGAGGTGCTTATGCATATCACAGAACTTTATCAGAACATTCCAGTCTTAGACACTGTTTCTCATACTTACTTTTCCCGTGAAGGTATTCAAAGAACCGAATCAGAACCTGTTCTTCACGAGCATGTTATGGATGTCTATGTGAACGAAGCACTTACCATGAAACTGATCTGCATTCCGGAACATCTGTCTGAGCTTGTTCTTGGACGTCTCCTGACAGAGGGAATTATCGATTCTGCTGAGGATGTAGATAGTATCCATGTCTGCGAATACGGAAAACGTGCCAGAGTATTTCTGAAAAATACGCAAAAAAAACAGACTTCCGATAACTTCGTGGAAGAGACACCTTCCTGCTGTACCGGAAATCATGTTTTTAATGATTACTTTATTAATATGGATAAGCCCGAGCCAGTTGTCTTTCTTGACTGGAAGGCTGACTGGATCTTTGATCTTGCAGACCGCTTTGCACAGGGTATGCCTTATCACAGTCAGACTTTTGCCACCCACAGCTGCTTTTTGTCCATGAATGGAAAGCTTCTGTTTCAATGTGAGGATATCGGAAGGCATAATGCGCTGGACAAGGTGATCGGTTTTGCACTTCGCAATGAGATTGATCTGCGTCAATGTATCGTTTATTCCAGCGGACGTATCCCTACTGATATGGTTATGAAGGCTGTCCGTGCCAGAATCCCGCTCCTTGCAAGCAAAGCTTCCCCGACCATTGAAGCGGCTGAATTCGCAAAAGAATTCAATCTTACTTTAATCTGTGCTGCAAGAAGAGATCGCATGAAAATATTTTAATTTTTTCCGAAGCCGCAATCCGGGAAATGACAGGTCTCACATCCAAGACATAGCCCTCCATTTCCCAGGCGGGTAATATCTCTTCTTGTAATCTTTACTCCTGCCGCTATCCTTGGAAGAACAAGATCAAACACCGTTGCTTTCTGATACATCACGCACCCAGGCAGTCCAAGAACCGGCACCCCATCTTCAAAATAGCTGATCAGAAACATAGCCCCCGGAAGAACCGGTGCCCCATAGGATACTACTTCTACGCCTGTATCGCGAATAGCTCCAGGCGTTCTGTCATCCGGGTCCACACTCATTCCGCCGGTACATATGATCAGGTCAGCGCCCTCTTCTTTCATCTTTAAGATAGTCTCTGTTATTCTTTTCCGATCATCCCCACAAAGTTCATGCCAGATTGTCTTAATTCCATATACCTGAAGCTTCTCCTTCACAATCGGTGTAAACGTATCCTGTACACGATTTTTCAGGATCTCATTTCCCGTTGTTATGATTCCTGCTTTTAATGGAAGAAACGGCTTCAGTTCCGTAAGTGGCTTTTCTCCTGCGCTCTCTTTTACCTGTTCCATCTTTTTCTTTTCTATCACAAGAGGAATTACACGGGTTCCAAGAAGATGATCTCCCTTTTTCACAGCTGTTCCTGAATGTCTTGTCGCAATCATAACCTGATCCAGATCATTGATAGCATCCAGTCGTTCTACGTCCACCAAAAACAATCCATTCCTATCCGCAACCAGCTCGATTTTCCCTTCTTTTACAGGCGTAGGGTACATATATTCGTTTTGGCAGATCCCACAAAGTATCTCAGCCGCTTCATTCTCATGAAGCATACTCTCATCTTTTTCCCAGACATAAAGGTGTTCCTTGCCCATAGATAAAAGCAACGGAATATCTTCCTTCGTTACCACATGCCCCTTACGAAAAATAGCATCTTTTACAACATCTTTTACAATTCTTGTTATATCATGACAGAGAACATGTCCGACTGCCTCTGTTGTCTTCACCAGTTTCATTCTATAATATTCCTTTTTTTCTTGTTATATCTTTCATCATACCACTTTTCATGCATTTCGAACAGGATAGCCACAAAAAACAATTTACTTTTATGCATTATCATGTTAAAATTTTATATTATTGCTTCTCATATTCTCTGGATAGTAAAGAGATACTATGAGTTTAATAAAATGGCAGATGAATTGCAGTGGACGAGCTTCTTTTCATCCTCTTATAAAAGGTTGCCCGATGGCAATCTTATTTCGTGTACTCTATGCGAAAGGAGGATAGACAGAGAAGCTTTTTAGTTATAGTTCAGGAGGATTTAATATGAAAAAACAGATCACACTTATCCTTGCAATGGCTCTTCCATTTGCACTCTCTGTTTGCGGACAGGCTGAAGAAACAGCCAGTGTAAACACAAAGATTCTTTATGAAGCAGACGATAGCATGATCAACAACTATTCTCTGCTGGCAGTTAATCCGGAAGCACCTTTTGTTGATGCTGATGGTAATGCCGTAGATGATGTTGCACTTAACAGTGTTGGTGCAGAAGCTCTCATCAACTGGATGATCTCTGCTGAAGCAGAAGAACTTGCAGCTGATTACGGTGTTGCTGAATACGGTGAGCATCTTTTCTATCTGAAGGATGACGCTCCTGTATCAGAAGCTGAGATTCCAGCTGCTACAGATGAGACAAAGATCATTCGTCTTTCAACAACAACATCTGTTAATGACTCTGGTCTTCTTGGATATCTTCTTCCAACCTTCGAAGATGAATACGGCTACAGCGTTGAAGTGTTCTCAGCAGGTACAGGTAAGTCTATTGCAAATGCAAAGTCCGGTAACGCAGATGTAATTCTTGTTCATTCTAAATCTCAGGAAGAAGAATTCGTTGATGGCGGTTATTCTTATGTTCTTGATGGACAGGATGCAGAACGTTTAACTTATATGTATAACTACTTTGTACTTTGCGGTCCTACAGAAGATCCTGCAAAGGTAGCGGAAGCTCCAACAGTTAAGGATGCATTCGCAGCAATCGCTGAAGGTGAATTCCCATTCGTTTCCCGTGGTGACAATTCCGGTACACATACAAAAGAGATTTCTCTGTGGCCAGAAGATCTTGGCATTACAACAGAGGCAGAATCCGTTGCAGATTACAGTTGGTATTCTTATTCAAATGCCGGTATGGGTGTTTGCCTTACAATGGCAGAGGAAACAGGTGCTTATATCCTCTCTGATAAAGCTACATACCTTACCTTCTACGCTAACGATGGCGTAATTGAATAGTCCGTCTTTACTCTGCCACATCGATGTTACTGATGTGGCAGATTTTTTATTTAAAACTTATGTAAACCCAATGGAGATTTTATGAAAACAGCATTTTTTCAGGCAATCAGCCTTCTTTTTTCCAATAATCATCAGCTCTGGGACATCATCCAGGTTACAATGCGTATGGGACTTTCAAGTTCCCTGGTGGCACTTCTCCTTGGCACTCCTCTTGGAATTGCCCTTGGAAGTGCTTCTTTTCGCGGAAAACAGATCCTTGTTGTCCTGAACCGAACACTGATGGGACTTCCTCCTGTTGTTTGCGGTCTTATCTGCTATATGCTGTTTTCCGGAGTAGGACCTCTTCGTCACCTGAAACTCCTGTACACGGTAAAAGGTATGATCATTGCTCAGGTCATCTTACTGACTCCTCTGATCATCGGTAATCTGGAATCCTTTGTCTCTTCCAATTCACCTCGTATTCTCGAAGCGACCCATGGAATGCGCCTTGGCCTTTTTAAGACACTATATCTTCTGATCAACGAAAGCATCTATCAGATTTTATATGCTTATCTCTTTGCTCTTGGACGTGCATTTGCAGAAGTCGGTGCCATCTCCATGGTTGGAGGTGCTATTGCTTATAAAACCAATGTTATGACCACTGCCATTATGAATTATTCAAACCGCGGTGATTTTACACTTGCGCTTGCGCTTGGTATTATTCTGCTTTTCCTGTCGCTAATCCTGAATACAACCGCGACCTTGCTGTATCTGCGTTTTCACAAAGCTTAAAGGAGGGTTCTTATGAAGATCAAAGCATTTTCCAAAACTTATCAGAACCGATGTGTCCTCTCTTTTCCGGAATTCATTCTGCAGCCTGGCAAGATTTATGCAGTTATCGGCGCAAACGGAAGTGGAAAGTCTACTTTTGCCAAAGTCCTTTCCGGATCTGTAAAAGCTGATTCTTTTGTCTCTCCATTTGAGGATGCTTCTGTAAATGTAGGTTATCTTCCACAAAAGCCCTATGCATTTCGTATGAGCCTCATTCAGAATCTCATGATCAATGCTTCCGGGAATAAAAGTAGCAGCCGCGCAAAAGCAAATCAGTTACTGGAACAACTGGGTCTCGAATCTCTGTCTTCCAAGCAGGCAACGACCCTTTCCGGCGGTGAGACCGCCCGCATGTGTCTGGCGCGACTGTTCATGAAGAGCTATGATCTGCTGCTTCTTGATGAACCTTGCGCTGCTATGGACATCTCTTCCACTTTGCAGACAGAAAAACTTCTTCGCGATACGGTCGAGGATACCAATTCCACACTTATCCTTATCACACACAGCCTTGCACAGGCCAGAAGAATCGCAGACGAGATTCTTTTCTTTCATGAGGGAACTTTGCTGGAATATGGCAAAACAGATCAGGTTCTCAATGAGCCGAGCAAAAAAGAAACCAGTCAGTTCCTGCAATTCTTTTTGTAATAATATTTATTTTTAATAATTATTATTGTCAGAAAATAGTGTTTTTCTTTTTAAATTGTGATACAATAGTCTTAACAAGAATTAAGATAATACGAAAGGAGGATGCACTATGAAGAATCGTATTATTACAATCAGCAGAGAATGCGGCAGCGGCGGCAGAACTATTGGAAAGATGTTGGCAGAGAGATTGAATATTCCATGTTATGATCAGGAGATCATTGAACAGATTGCCAAAAAGACAGGACTGGCTAAGGAATATGTTCGTGAGACTACGGAGTATATGGAACACTCCGGATGGCTGGCGGGTGCATTTATTCCTACAGACAGAAGTGGACATTCTATGCAGGGTGACCTGTGGGCATTGCAGAAGAGAATTATCTATGATCTGGCAAGGAAGGGACCGTGTGTTATCGTTGGTCGATGCGCAGACTATATCCTTAAGGATGATGCAGATCTTCTCACAGTCTTTATCCATGCTGATATCAGCAAACGAGTAAAAAGAGTCACAGAAGTATACGGCGAATCCACTGATCCAAAGCCAAAGAAGTATATCAAAGACAAGGATAAACGCCGTGAAGCATATTACAACTATTATACCCATCAGAAATGGGGCAATCCGGGCAGCTATGATATCTGTCTTAACAGCGGCGAACTCGGACTTGAGAAGTGTGTAGATATTCTTGAAAAAATGTATTAAAACCGATCATCCATAACAGAACAGGAGCTGTCTCATTCGAGACAGCTCCCTTATTATATTTACAAATCAAGTATTAGATACCTTCATTTTCCTTGTATGCAGCTTCTTTTTCTTCTACCTTTTTGGTAAGTTCTGCTGCTTCTTCTTCAGAAACCTTTTCAATCTTAACACCTATCTCCTTAAATCCAGGAATCTTTGCGATCGGATCAAGCTTCTTTGAATCTGCAAGGATGTTAGCTCCATCTGAATAGTGGAATGGCATCCAAGTTACACCTTCATCCAGTGTATCAACGATTCTTGCCTCTACATTTACGCTTCCTCTTTCAGATGTAACTTTTACCCATTCACCTTCTGTTACACCGATCTTAGCTGCATCTGCTGCTGTCATCTCGATGTAGTTTCTTGGTGCTGTGTTATGGATTGCACGTGTCTTATCAGTCATTGTTCTCGTATGATAATGATACAGGATACGGCATGACATCAGTGTAAATGGATATTCAGGATTGTTGATCTCTGGGTTTGGTACCCATTCCATTGCTTTTAAGAGACCGATTCCACCCTTACGCATTGGTCCATTCTGGTGAAGGATCGGTGTACCTGGATGATCAACTGTTGGACATGGCCAGCAAACGCCCTGACCGTCTTTTTCAATCTTATCGTATGTAATACCTGCATAAGAAGGTGTTACTGTACGCATCTCGTTGAAGATATCTTCCGCACTTGAGTAGCTGCAGCTATATCCGATACGGTTCATAACGTCTGTAAGGATCTCCCAATCCTGTCTGCACTGTCCCTTTACAGGAACCAGTGGTCTTACCATCTGAACACGACGTTCTGTGTTCGTGAATGTACCTTTCTTCTCAGCAAATGCTGTTGCAGGAAGAAGTACATCTGCGTATTCAGCTGTTTCTGTAATGAACAGATCCTGAACAACTACAAATGCTTTATCAAGAGCCTTCTTAACATGGTTTGTATCCGGGTCAGAAACAACCGGATTCTCGCCCATGATATAGAGAAGTTTTACCTTATCTTCAAGGATTGCAGGGATAGTTTCTGTAACTGTATAACCCTTTTCAGGACTAAGTTTAACGCCCCATGCCTTTTCAAACTTCTCCTGTACCTCTGGATTAAATACCTTCTGGTATCCTGGATAATCTGTTGGAAGAGCACCCATATCACAAGCACCCTGAACGTTATTCTGTCCACGAAGTGGGTTAACGCCTGAACCTGTATGACCCATATTACCGGTAACAAGTGCAAGGTTACTCATACTCATTACGTTGTCACTGCCATTCAGATGCTGAGTAATACCCATTGCATATGCAATGTAAGACTTCTTAGATGAAGCATACATTCTGGCTGCATCGATGATAAGCTGAGGATCTACGCCACAGATCTCACCAACATATTCTGGTGTATATTTCTTAACAGATTCACGTAATTCTTCAATACCTTCTGTATGTGCTGCAATATATTCTGTATCTTCAAGACCTTCTTCAAAGATAACATGAAGCATACCATTACTGAGAGCAACACTTGTACCTGGATTGATCTGAAGATAGATATCTGCGATATTAGCAAGCTCGATACGCTTTGGATCTGCTACAATGAGCTTCTTGCCGTGTTCCTTAACAGCTGTACGGATGTACATACCCATAACAGGATGTGTCTCTGTTGTATTAGAGCCTGTTACGAAGATTACATCAGCTTCTTTTACATCTGTGATAGGGTTTGTCATAGCACCGCTTCCAAGTGTTGTAGCAAGACCGGATACAGTTGAGCTATGGCAAAGTCTTGCGCAATGGTCGACGTTGTTGGTTCCAACTGCAGCACGGATAAACTTCTGGAACAGATAGTTATCTTCGTTGATCGTTCTTGCAGAAGAGAAACCTGCGATTGCATCAGGACCAAATTCTGCCTTCACGCCATTGATCTTCTCAGCAACGAGAGAAAGTGCTTCATCCCATGTAGCTGGTTCAAACTTACCATCTTTCTTGATCATTGGTGTTGTGATACGGTCTTTATGGTTAACGAAATCATATGCAAATCTACCCTTTACACAAAGGAGATTGTTGTTGGAAGGACCATCTGCACCTCTGGAATCCACCACTTTACCATCTTTTACATAATAATCTACCTGACATCCAACGCCACAGTAAGCACATGTTGTACGTACTGTCTTTGTCTGCCAGTAACGGAATGGATTCTGCCATTTTGGCATCAGAGCGCCTGTAGGACATGCCTGTACACAGTTACCACAAGATACACAGATACCATCCTGCCACTGATTCTTATAGTGAGCACCGATTACAGACTGGAAACCTCTGTTCATGGTATCGATTGCATTGATACCAACCTTTTCCTTACAGGTGTTTACACATCTGTGGCAAAGAATACAAAGGCTTGGGTCATATGTGAAGAAACGGTTTGTGTCATCTACAGGCATATCATTCATCTCACCTGGGAAAGATGTCTTCTCTACACCATATTCGTAGCAATAATCCTGTAATTTACATGCACCATTTGCACGACATGAGAAGCAATGTTCTTTATGGTTAGAAAGAAGAAGATCCAGAGTATCCTTACGGTATGCACGAACCTTTTCTGACTGTGTGAACACTTCATCACCTTCGGAACAACGAAGAGTACATGCAGTATCAAATTTACTTCTGCCATTGCTCTTTACTTCAACAACGCAAAGACGGCAGGAACCATCTGGAAGTACATCCTCCAGATAACACAGAGTCGGGATATCGACACCGATCTGTCTAGCAGCCTGCAGAATGGTCGTACCTTTTTCTACTTCTGCAGGAATTCCATCTATTGTTAATCGAATCATTCTCTGTTCCCTCCTTAGTTGATAGAAATAGCACCAAAGTTACAGTTATCCTTACAGGTACCGCACTTGATACATTTCATAGTGTCAATTGTATGAGGTTCTTTCTTGTTACCTGTGATTGCACCAACAGGACAGTTTCTAGCACACTTCGTACATCCTTTACACTTTTCAGCATCGATTACGTAGGTCTGCATAGCAGTACATACATGAGCAGCACACTTCTTATCTACGATATGTTCAATATATTCCTGACGGAAATTCTTTAATGTACTAAGTACAGGAAGTGGTGCACTCTTACCAAGACCACAAAGTGAACGGTCTTTTACGAAGTTAGCAAGATGTTCCAGTTTATCCAGATCTTCCAGTTCACCTTTACCTGCAACGATCTTTTCAAGTATCTCAAGCATACGCTTTGTACCGATACGGCAAGGACCACACTTACCACAGGATTCACGCTGTGTGAAGCCCATAAAGAAACGAGCAACTTCAACCATACAGGTATTCTCATCCATAACTACGAGACCACCGGAACCTACGATAGCGCCATACTTCTTTACAGAGTCAAAATCCAGCGGAACATCAAGATGTTCTTCTGTCAGACATCCGCCGGATGGACCACCGATCTGAACAGCTTTAAATGCTGCACCAGACTTTAAGCCGCCACCGATATCAAAGATAATCTCACGAAGAGTTGTTCCCATTGGAACTTCGATCAGACCGGTATTCTCGATACTACCTGTTAATGAGAAAGTCTTTGTTCCAGGAGAACCTTCAGTACCGATGCTTCGATACCACTCAGCACCCTTAAGGACGATCTCAGGAATATTCGCATATGTCTCTACGTTATTCAGTACAGTAGGTTTTGCCCAGAGACCCTGTTCAACTGTACGAGGTGGTTTTACTCGAGGCATACCACGGCTTCCTTCGATGGAAGCTGTAAGTGCAGAACCTTCACCACAAACGAATGCACCTGCACCACGATTGATATGCATGTGGAAGCTGAAATCTGTTCCAAGAATGTTATCACCAAGAAGTCCGACTTCTTCGAGAACTTTAATTGCATGTTTCAGTCTTGCTACTGAGTTCGGATACTCTGCACGAACATAGATATAACCATTCTGTGCCTTTACAGCATAACCAGCCAGCATCATACCTTCGATCAGACGGTATGGATCACCTTCCATAACGGAACCATCCATGAATGCACCTGGGTCACCTTCGTCACCATTACATACTACGTAATGTACAGGATCTTTCTGACGTGCAACCTGAACCCACTTCTTACCTGCTGGGAATCCACCGCCTCCACGGCCTCTGATTCCGGACTTATCAACCTGATCAACTACAAGATCCGGATCCATCTCATACATTGCTTTCATCAATGCCTGGAAACCGCCGCTTGCAATATATTCTTCTAATGATTCTGCGTCAAACTTACCGCAGTTCTTTAATACGATTCTTGTCTGTTTTGCGATGAATGGAATATCATCCGGCCCCTTACGAAGCTGTCCGCCCTTCTGATAAAGAAGACGATCGATTACTTCATCCCCAAGAACTGACTTCTGGAAGATCTCTTCACAATCCTCAATCTGAACCTTTGTATACTGGATAACTTCATCACCCTTCTGGATACGAACCAGAGGACCAAGTTCACAGACACCCTGACATCCTGTTCTCTTAATACCAACATGTTCTTTTTCATCATGAGGACCGAACTCAAGTGTTATTCCAGGAGCATCCTTTGCGATCTCCATAAGCTTCTGATATATCTTTTCAGAACCGGTAGCGATACAGCCTGTACCTGAACATACCAAAACACGGCAATCATAAGAAGAGAGAACTTTCTGCGCTTCTTCTTTTACTTTCAGGAAATCTTCTTTACTCTGAATCATTACTGTTCTCCTCCTCTCAGTTTATCGATAAGAGCTTCTGCCTTCTCTGGTGTCATTCTTGGATATACATCCTCATTCACCATCATTGTAGGTGCCAAACCGCATGCACCCAGACAGGATACTGTCTCAACGGTAAATAACATATCATCTGTTGTCTTCTTTTCCTTGCTTACACCAAGCTTTTTCTGAAGTGCTGCAAGTACCGGCATAGATTTACGAACGTGACATGCTGTACCATCACAAACCTTAATAACATACTTTCCTTTTGCATCGAAAGAAAAGTTCTCATAGAATGTTGCAACACTACATGCTTTTGCTTCAGAAATACCAATCTTTCCAGCAACATAAGTAAGAAGCTCGCCTGGAAGATATCTGTATGCTTCCTGAATATCCTGCATGATTGGAATCAGGGAAGCTGGCTTTGCACCATAGTGTGCAATGATCTCATCCGCTTTTTCATAGTAAGACTGATCCAACATTTTCATACCTCCTTTTTTATGCATCATGTCTAATTTTAATTATAATAACATACCATAATTGTAAGTTATCACCTGTTTCAACACAAGTTTTTTTCTAATAGGAATGCTTCATTTTTGTATTTCTTATTTTTTTTGCAGAATATCGGAAATGATAATTTTCAAATGATATTTCTTTATTAAGAGTTATTTCTACGATATTTCCTGTCAGAACATCTTTTATACTATTAAATTCACAAAAAAATAAACGGATTTCACTTACAAAAGTCAACTCCGTTATTTTTCCAAAAACATAACCTATGATTACAGTGTCAAAAGGTCTGACTCCACTTGTGCTTGCACAAAAGTGGAGGAATGACCTTGGGACACGCCCTGATATGAGGGTAAAAGTGGGGCGAATGCTCCACGATATCCGAGTATTCGGGGGGATTGTGGGAGTGCATAGCACGGAACAATCCGTGTAATCAAGATTTGGGTGTTTTGACACCCAAATCAACCTATTAATATTCATAAAAATATGCATCAAAGAAGCGATTGCTAATGTACTCCACATCCTTCAGCAGTTTTTCATATCGATCCAGGAATTGCTTTCCTTCTTCTGTCAGGGAAGCACCTCCACCTGATTTTCCACCGGAAGTGCGCTTCACAAATGGGAATGCCATCTCTTCTTCCACTTTCCGGATCATCTTCCATCCTTTGGAATAGGACATATCCATCATGGATACAGCAGCCTGAATTGATCCTGTTTTCTCGATATTCTTCAGAAGATGATAAATCCCAGGCCCAAAAAAGTCATTTTCTTTCGACAGCATCACCTTCGTCTTAACTTTCAGCTGTTTTTCTTCTTTCGACCGGTTTACATAATCACGAAGATAATTCTCGCCTTCTTCCGAATTCAGAGATCTGGAGACACCAGAATCCTCCACCTTTATACGTACCCCTCTTCCATAACTGTCGAACCTGCCATCCACGTAAAGAATCGGATATCCCTGAACATTCTCATAGGTTGGAATCGTACTTTCCTCACATTGTAACAGAACCGAGAGTGTATCCATGGAAAAGAAAGGATATTCCGCAGGCAATATCAAGAGTCGTTTGCATTTCTCCTGTACCTGATTAAGTCCATATGCGATAGACTGGTTCAGATCACGCCTAAGGTAATCGCTATCTTCAATAAACTGAACCCCGTTATGTACGAGATGTGTGCGCAACCGCTCCTGTTCATAACCACACAGGACATAAATCGGAGATACTCCCGCTCTTCGAAGACGTGATATTTCCCACTTGATCAAAGAAGAATGATTGACTTCATACAGCGCCGGGAATAAAATCTTTTCATTCTTTCCAGGCGTCGATGCAATAATCAGTGCTCCCGTCTCCTGCTTTTTTTCTTTTACCGACTTTTTATTATTATCATCTGCATCAGCTTTCATCTCCTGATATGCATCCGGGTCATTCACGTTCCTGAAAAAGGAATCATCCTGCGCTGTCTCATACCGTTCATATCCGATTCTGTTTAAAAAGCCAAATACAGAACCGTTCCTGTTCATCACTTCATTTCTCATCTCTTCTGAAAGGGATTTGTGGTAGATTCCAATCATGGATTCTTCTCTTCCGGAATGAGCCAGAATCGTTGCCTTCGCTCCTGTCTCATCTACCTGTTCTATCATTCGCTGTAATTCAGTCACAGGAATCAGTGGTACATCTACACTAAGAACAAGTACATATTCATTCTCTGCTCTTCGAAGACAGGTCTCCATGCCTCCAAGCGGTCCCTTTTCCGGAATATCATCTTTTATAACAGGGGCACTGCAATACTCTCCCCGATATCCGGAAACCATAATGTCCTTAATCCCCAGTGTTCTTCCCTTTTCAATCTGTATTTCAAGAAATGTCTTTTCATGATAAAGCAGATCCGCCTTATCCGTCCCCATTCGCCTGCTCTTTCCACCTGCCAGTACAACCATACTGATATGATCATAGGAATTCATTTATCCGTTCTCTTTCTTTCTTACTATCTTATAATTATCCTACCATAAATTGTATAAACCCGCAACTTTATAGCACATCTCACATTTCCATGTTATAATGGATTTCATGTATCTGATTATTTTACCAGGAGGTTTTTTATATGAATTTATATGAAATTATAGATGGCATTCAGCCAATCGACCGTGAAAGCATGGCAAAATGCTGGAATCACTGGGATTCTCTTTGCAAGCCGCTGAGAGGCTTTGGCAGACTGGAGGAAATGGTGGTTCAGCTTGGTGCAATCCAGCATACCCGGACACCACAAACGAAGAAACGTGCAGTTGTTATCATGGGCGCTGACAATGGTGTTGTAGCAGAGGGCGTCAGCCAGACAGATAGTTCTGTTACCATCCAGGTTCTTGAGAACATGGGTGCAAAGATCAGCAGTGTCTGCGTGATGTCAAAGCTTCTTGGTGCTGATGTTATTCCAGTTAATATCGGAAGCAACACCGATGGAGTACACCCTGCCATCCGAAACTGTGTTGTTCGTCACGGCACTGGAAATATCGCAATAGAACCTGCAATGACAAGGGAAGAATGTATAAAAGCTATTGAGACAGGTATTACAATCGTCGGAGAATTAAAAGAAGCAGGTTATGACCTGATCATCACAGGTGAGATGGGAATCGGTAATACTACAACAAGTGCTGCCTGCGCAGCTGCTCTTTTTGATGCAGCGCCAGAACTTGTAACAGGACGTGGTGCCGGGCTTTCTTCAGAAGGATTGATTCGCAAAACAGAGGCTGTAAGAAAAGCTCTTGAAGTGAATAAACCGGATAAGAATGATCCAATCGATATGATCTCCAAGGTTGGAGGACTTGATATTGCAGGTATGACAGGATGTTACCTTGGTGCAGCATATTATCAGATGCCGGTATTTATCGACGGGCTGATCAGCAGTATCTCTGCTGTTTTTGCTTCACAGTTATGTCCAATCTCCAAGGAATACATGTATGTCTCCCATGGTACAGCAGAACCAGCAGGTGCTATGGTAATGAAAGCACTTGACATGGAACCAATCCTGAATGCAGGTATGCACCTCGGAGAAGGTACCGGTGCCGCTGCTGTTCTTCCATTACTGGATCAGGCACTGAATGTATATTATAACCTTCCAAGCTTCTCAGACGGAAATGTAGAACAGTACGAGCATCTAAAATAAAAATGAAAAGTACGTTCTGTTATCCTTGATTTTCAGATGCTCATTTTATATACTTAGATATGATATATTTTTCATAAGAAGGGAGAATAAGTAATGAAAAAATATGTATCTGAAGTAATCGGAACCATGGCTCTTGTAATCCTTGGCTGTGGAACTGCAATGTTGGTTGGCTGTGATGCCGCAAGTGGAAGCGGCTATCTTCTGACAGCTCTTGCATTCGGACTTACAATTGTTGGTATGGCTTATTGTATCGGTAATGTATCCGGCTGCCATATCAATCCTGCTGTTTCCTTTGGTGTACTCTTAAAGGGCGGCATGAAGACAAATGAATTCGTGGGATATGTTATCTCACAGTGTATTGGAGCTATCTGCGGTTCTGTAATCCTTGCTCTTATCTTCAAGCTTGGTAATGTAACTGATATGACTGGCGGTCTTGGAACGAATGGTCTTGCAGGAGTAAACGGAAGTGCAATTGCAGGCCTTCTCGTTGAAATCGTTCTGACATTCTTCTTTGTTCTTACAATCCTCGGTGTTACAGATGCTAAGTTTAAGCATGGTTCTTTTGGCGGCGTAGTTATTGGTTTTACACTTGTGCTCGTACACATCCTTGGTATTGGTCTTACAGGAACATCTGTAAATCCTGCAAGAAGCTTTGGTCCTGCGCTCGTTGCAGCTATTACCGGCAACCCTGCTCCTCTTGCATGTCTTTGGGTATTTATCGTAGGCCCAATGATCGGGGCTGCTCTTGCTGCTTTCGCATACAAGTTCATCACTGTAGAAGCATAATATATTTTTTCAGAACAATGATTATGGGACAGTGGAAGTATCCACTGTCCCATAATTTATATTAAGAAAGGCCACAAAGAATCTATGGTATTAAAAGTATTAAACGTATTTACCTACATCTTCCTGAATTCCAAAGCTACAAACTATTGGGACCTATTCTTTAACCTCATTTTTATTATAGGAATATGGAAGCTCCTGAAGAAGAGTGGTGCAAAGCCAATCTATGCATTAATTCCCGGATATCGATATTATGAGTTATCCCGTTGTGCCGATCAGGAACCACAGGGACGTGTTCTGTATGTGCTGCATATTCTCTCTATTCTTGTGGATGTCTGGACATATATATTCAGATATGAGGATTCAACCCTTATACTTCTGCTTATCTCATTCCCGCTTGCTCTGTGCACGCTTTTATACTCCATTCAGATTTATCTGAATCTGATAGATATCTATCAGGTAAAAAGGATCTGGGTCTTATTATGGATGTTTTTCCCTGGACTTCCTGCTATCATCTGGGGCTTTTCCCCTAAATTCCATCCGGCATGGCAGCTAAATGATATCGCACTTCAGAAGGAGATCATCATCTCCGGAACTCAGGCTGCTGTAATGGAAAAAGGTATGACTGTAAACTTAGAGGAACGCTCTGTACTTGATTTCTTTAAAAAGAAATATCTTCTTCGCGACGTCCATATGTACATTCCTCCAAAACACATGGTACTTCTCTTAGGCGGTTCCGGTGCAGGAAAGTCAACTCTGATCAACGCTATCAATGGCTATGAAAAAGCAAAGGCAGAGATAGTATTAAACGGAAAGAATCTTTATTCCAATTATAAGAAAATGCAGTATGACATTGGATTTGTCCCACAGCAGGAACTTATGAGACCTCGTGACACAGTATATCATACTTTACTGGATGCCGCTGCTCTTCGTCTTCCGGATGATCTCTCAGGTTCTGAACGAAAAAAACGTGTACAGGAAGTAATGAATCTTTTTGGGCTTCTTCCAGTGAAAAACAGTAAAGTAGAAAAGCTATCCGGCGGTCAGAAAAAACGCCTTTCCATTGCCATGGAATTCATTCCGAATCCATCTCTGTTTATTCTGGATGAACCGGATTCCGGTCTTGATGGTGTAATGGCTCGCGAACTCATGGAACACCTCCGGAAGATTGCAGATCTCGGCAAGATCGTTATCGTAATTACACATACTCCGGATCGAGTAATTGATCTGTTTGATGATGTAATCGTTCTTGCAAAAGATTCTCAGCGTACCGGGCGTCTTGCATATTATGGATCCATTGAAGAAGCAAAGAACTTTTTTGATACTGATAAAATGGAAAAAATCGTTATGAAAGTAAATCGCAAAGAAGAAGGCGGAGAAGGTCGTGCAGATGAATTTATCACAAAATATGCGGAGGTGCTAAATGGCTGAGAATACAAAAACTTCAACAAGAACCTTCCGTCACCGAGGTCGTTTCACACAGGTTCCAATCTATTTTATGAAACTGATTCGTATGTTCATCTACCAGAATGACTGGATCGTTCTGCCTCTTTCCGCGATTATAGCAGCTATGGTAGCTATGGTTATCAGACACGGCTTCGCTGTCAATATGGACGGCACCTTAAAAGGGGCTTTTGCATTAAGCTGCGTTGCCATCTGGAATGGTTGTTTTAATTCCATCCAGGTTGTCTGTCGTGAACGAAATATAATAAAGCGCGAACATCGCTCAGGTATGCATATTTCTTCTTATCTTTGTGCACATATGCTGTATCAGGCTATCCTCTGTCTTATTCAGACCGGATTGACCATGGGCATATTAAAATTCAGTGGAGTACAGCTTGACGGTTCCGGTATCATTACAAACTGGATGATCGTAGATGTCGGCATCTCCATTTTTATCATTACCTATGCAGCTGACCTGCTTTCTTTAATGATTTCATGCTTTGTGCATAATACCACATCAGCCATGACTAACATGCCTTTTATTCTGATCTTTCAGCTGGTATTTTCCGGTGGTATTTTCACAAGCCTTCCAGGATGGGCTAACATATTTTCTAATTTTACCCTCTCAAAATATGGATTGAACTGCATTGCTGCGCAGGCACATTACAACGATCTTCCAATGTCTCTTGGCTGGCAGTTGATCGATAAAACCAGAGATCAGGTAGTTCTCACTCCAAAATCTCTTGATGAACTTCTCGATCTTCTGGATCTCCCAGAATATAAAATGATTCTGAGCGATGAACAGTTAAATACCCAGGTAACAGGTTCGATTACTGTAAACGATATTGTAGAAGCAATCGGGGAAGATAAAGTAAAGGAAGAAGTGAATACTAAAATTGCCGAAGCAAGTTATAATCCAAACTTTGAATCTTCTAAATTAAATGTAGCCATTAGCTGGCTATTTCTCATTGCTAACGGTATCGCATATATGTACCTGGCTATCATTTTCCTGGAATTCATCGATAAGGATAAGCGTTAAAAAAGCTGCCCTGGACAGTTAAAACCGTCCTGGGCAGCTTTTTTCATGTTTACAGAAATACATATTTTAAAATGAATAGCTGTGCAAGCACATACATAAGTGGTGTAATCTTCTTTGCCTTTCCTGCAGCCAGGTTGATTACAACATAAGAGATAACACCTACGGCGATACCTTCTGAAATACTATACATAAGTGGCATGCAGAGCATACAAAGATATGCCGGAATAGATTCTGTCATTTCCTCGAAATTGATTTCTACGACAGCGCTTACCATCAAAAATCCTACGAAGATAAGAGCAGGTGCTGTTGCAAAGCTTGGGATCGTAGTAAATACAGGTGCAAGAAACAGTGACAGGAAGAAAAGAATACCGGTAACAACAGAAGCTAAACCGGTTCTTCCACCTTCTGCTACACCGGAAGAACTTTCTACAAATGTTGTTGTGGTAGATGTACCAAGTACTGCACCTACCGAAGTTGCAATTGCATCTGCAAGCAGAGCCTGTTTAATACGTGGAAGCTTACCCTCCTTGTCCAGCATATTGGCTTTATTCGCTACACCTACCAGTGTACCCAGAGTATCAAAGAGATCAACAAAGAGGAACGAACTCATGATAACCACAAAGTCTACCAGATTGAAAGAAATCTTTGAGAAATTGAAGCATTGACCAAAGGTATGGCGAATCGCCAGCAGATCAAAGCTTGACCAGGAAGGAATCAGGGAATAGAATCCTGCTTCCGGCGTCACCTGATAGATTCCTGTAAGCTGACAGAGAATACCAAGTCCCCAGGTTGCCAGAATACCAATCAGCATAGCCCCTCTTACTCTTCTTACATACATAGAGGCAATCAGAAGAAGACCGATTACTGCCAGAATTGCACCGATACCTACGGTATGGAAATTCTCACGGAAATTAACAATTGTTACTAGGGTTGCTCCGCCAACAACAAGATTTGCATTCTGTAAACCAATAAATGCACAGAATAAACCAATACCAACGGATACACCTTTCTTCAGCTGCAATGGAATTGCATTAAAGATTGCTTCACGTACATTCGTCAGGGACAGTACAATGAATACAAGACCTTCAATAAATACAGCTAAAAGTGCAAACTGCCAGCTGTATCCCATCGTTCCACAGATGGTATATGCAAAGTATGCATTCAGTCCAAGACCCGGTGCCAGTGCAAATGGATAATTGGCTAAGAGAGCCATTGTAATACATCCAATAAAGGATGCAAGAACTGTAGCTGTCAGTATCGCATTCGGATCCATACCGGATGCTGACAGAATAGATGGATTCACGGCAAGGATATAAGCCATTGTCATAAAGGTGGTGAATCCTGCAATCACCTCGGTACGAACATTCGTACCATTTTCTTTCAGTTTAAAAAATTGTTCCAATGTGTTTCTCCTTTTCAGAATAATTTCTCATGTATTATAATATCCATCTCCGTTTATTTTTTCAATACAACTTTTGCTATTTATCCCAATGCTGTAGTAAAATAGAATAAAAATAAAAGTATCATTAAGAAAGATAGGGTGAATGATATGATCAGTCTTGGTATCGATATAGGAGGAACCGGGTGCAAATGTGTTGCATTTTCTGAATATGGAGAACAGCTTGTTCTTTCCTATGAAGAATATGCTGTTTCTTCCGGAACTGTCAATCTCCCTCCAGAAGCTATGTGGAACTCTGTTCGGAATGTTCTGGAAGATTGTATTAATAAATTAGATAATAAACAGGATGTAGCCGTTATCACAGTCTCTTCTTTTGGTGAGTCATTTGTTGCTGTGGATTCGGATGGTAATGCACTTGATGTCATCCGTATGTACTTTGGGAATTCAGAGAGCGAGGCTTTTGAACAACTGGTAAGCAAGGTTGGCATTGAAAAGTTCATGCGCGTATGCAAGATTCTTCCGGATGCTTCTTATTCTTTGGCAAAGATGCTCTATACCATGGAGATTGCACCAAAAAAAGTAGATAAATTCCTGTTCATAGCTGGTTATATCTGTCGTAAGCTTAGTGGTATTAATGCAACAGACATATCACTGGCCTGCCGCAGTCTTCTTTATGATGTGGAAAAAGGGTGCTGGTCCAGAGAACTTCTTAATGCTTCCGGTATTCAGAAAGCACAGCTTCCGAAGGTAGTTCCATCCGGTACAAGCCTTGGCTGCATTTTACCGGAAATGGCGGAAGAGCTTGGAATTTCTACTGATACCCGAATTGTGATCGGAACCCATGATCAGATTGTAAATGCTCTTGGTTCCGGTGTTTCTTCTATTGGAGATGCCGTAGATACATCGGGAACCTGCGAATGCATCACACCACTTTACGCATCCATACCGGAAGATCTGGATTTCACAAGTAATAACTTTGCATGTGTGCCATATCTGAATGAACTTGGCTATGTAACTTATGCCTATAATATTTCTGCCGGAAGTGTTGTGAAATGGTATCGTGATGCACTTGCTTATCACCTGAAGGAGGATAATCGGAGCATCTACGATGTGTTAAATGAATCTGCCCCGAAAGAACCAACTAAGCTGATGGTACTTCCTTTCCTTCAGGGTATGGGAGGAACACCGGATGTAGACCCGAATACAACCGGACTTATCGCTGGTCTGAATACGCAGACCCGAATACCTGATATCTACAAAGCGATCCTGGAAGGAATAACCTTTGAGATGCGTTATAATCAGGAGAAACTGGCTGAAAACGGGGTCACCTTCCAGCGTCTCCTTGCCTGTGGCGGCGGTGCACGTTCCAAAGTCTGGCTACAGATTAAAGCTGATATTCTTGGCTGTGAGATATTACCGGTATTAACAGAAGAAACCGGTGCCATGGGAAGTGCTATTCTTGGATTTGCTGCAATAACCGGTGAGAATCCAATTGATATCGCACACCGTTTCCTACGCTACGGTGATCCGATTCTCCCAGACGCAGACAGACAGACTATCTATAATGAACGTTATAAATTGTATAAGAAACTGAGGCAGTTTTATAAAGAACTGCACTGAACCACTGGGGACGTTGAGCCACTGGAGACGGTTCCCAGTGGCTCAGCGTCCCCTATGGCTCAAATTTACTGAATTGTATATCCTCCATCGATAAGCAGATTATGTCCTGTAATCATTGCAGCTGCATCAGAAAGTAAAAATGCGATGACAGATGCGATTTCTTCCGGTTCAGCGAATCGTTTGGATGGCATGTTCTCTTTAAATGCATCCCCTACAGGACCATCCCACGCCATATGTCCAAGTTCTGTTAATACGATTGTTGGAGCTACTGCATTGATTCGTATTCCATACTGCCCCCATTCAAGTGCAAGTACTTCCGTCATGGCTTTCACACCTGCTTTTGCAGCACAATAAGCCACATGCCTTTCCAGTGCAACAACACCTGCCTGAGAAGTGATATTGACGATACTTCCTGGTTTTTTGTTCTTAATCAGGTAGTTTCCTACTTCCTGTGCCATGAAAAAAGAGGCCTTCAAATCTGTATTGATAACAGTATCCCAGTCTTCTTCTTTTACATCCTTCGCAAGATCAAGCACATTCATACCTGCACTGTTCACCAGATAATCAACTGTACCGAACTTGCTGATAGCTTCCGCTACAACCTTCTTGCGAAATTCACTGTCACAGATATCTCCGGCAACACCGATGCAGTCTGTCTCATGCAGATTCTCTGCAATCTCGCCTGTGGTTTTTCTTCTTCCTGTGATTACAACCTTACATCCCTGTTTTAAAAGATATTCCGCAGTTTCCTTTCCGATTCCTGCTGTACCCCCTGTAATGATCGCTACTTTGCCTTTCAACTGATAGCAAATACTCTGAAGTAATTCTTTTGACACTGATGGCAACATAAGCTTTCCCCCTTCAAAAACTGTTAATTATCGACCATATTAGAATCATATGGTATCATTATTAACTTCTCAAAAGCCTCTTCATCGAGTGGCTTTGAGAAATAATAACCCTGGATTGCATCGCATCCGGCATATTTTAAGAACATGAACTGCTCCAACTTTTCTACGCCTTCTGCTATGACATGAAGTCCGGTCTCTTTTGCAAAAGCTATTGTATGTTTCAATAAACTTTCACCACTTTGCATTCCAATAAAATCAACCAGAGATTTATCAATCTTAATGCACTCAAACGGTAGCATCTGAAGGCTTGCCAATGATGAATACCCAGCTCCAAAATCATCCATGTGAATAGAGAAACCTTGCTTTATCAATGATTTTGCAAAATCATCAATCATAGACGCGCGTACAGCAGCACTTTCTGTAATCTCGATTGGAATCATACTGGTAGATATTCCATGACTTCTGGCAATCTCTGCATAAACTTCCGGAATATCCTGTGTAAAGATACTTGCCCTTGATAAATTCACTGAGATTGGAATCTGTGGAATATTCTGATCTTTAAGCTTTTTCTGAAAAATACATACCTGACGGAATATTTCTTCATCCAAACGATTGATAAGACCACTGTTTTCCAAAATCGGAACGAACTTATACGGAGGAATCATCTCTCCATTTTGCCTAATCCAGCGTGCCAAAGCTTCCGCTCCAACAATTTCTTTTGTATGTACTGAATACTTTGGTTGGTACCATACATGGAATTCACCATTTTTCAATGATTTATCAAAATTCTGTTCTACCGTAATACCCCAGTCAAGCCGTTCCAAAATCTCCTGATCTAATTCGATATAATCCTGGTTCATATTGTTCCGCAGAGTATTAAAGACATATGTAATCTTATTATACGTCTCTTCTGTGGACTGCTCTGTGCTGATATTTCTATAAACAGTCCATTTAAAGATGATATTTTTAATATTGCTTTTCTCCTGAACTATTTCTTCAAATTTTTTCCTGATTTCAAGAGCAGTATCAGAATCCTGACTTTCTGCAAAGCATGCATACACACCATCCCCAAGATATGCGGTACAGTAGATATCTCTCTGATATAATTTCAAAACTGATGCAATATCCTGGAGCACCTGCTTTCTGGCAATTGGTCCATACTGATGACGAATAGCCTCCAGATTATCGATCTTCAGGAAATAACAGTCAAAAGAACTATCAGCCTGTTCCTTCAAAAGCTTATCACCATATATAAAGAAAGCTTCCTTGGTAAGAAGACCTGTCGCTGCATTTAACTCAACTTTTCGAAGTGCTTTCTGTAACGCGATTCTCTTTTCCCTGTTATTTATCACCTCATCTTCACATCCAATACCTACAACGATATCTTCAAATGAATCCGGTGCTCCGATTCTTACGATCTTACGATAATAATAATGCAGTTCTCCCCGAAGTATAACACGATAATGTAATGTCCTGCTTTCTATCTGTCTCAAATAAATCCCGATATCCGAGAGTGCACATGCTTCGCGCAGCATCTCCTGGTCATCTGGATGTACATATTTTTGAATATAATTTTCCAGTCCATCAGCATAAGATATGGTACCACGATAAACAGAATCCTGACTTAATGCTTTTCCATTCAACCTGTATAAGATCATTCCTCCATCGTTTATATTCACAGAGAACACATCATAATAGTCAGATGTTAATGCCTTGATAAGTTCCAGCGTTTTTAACTCTTCGGGACTAACATCTTTTTCTTTTCTGTAAAAACTGGCTTTATTCTCATACATTCTGTTATCAGCTTTTCTAAGAAGCGTCGTGATATTATCTTCTTCGGTTCCAACCACAATACCACAGGAAACAGAAAGATTGGATACAAAGATACCTTTAAAACTGCGCAGTTGCTTATTCAGCATATCTATTAGTTCTTCCTCAGATGGAGAGCGATCTGGCAGGATTGCAACGAATTCGTCACCACCAATTCGATAACAGTAACCATACCGGGAGAATACATTTTCCAGACATGCTGCCGCTCCGCGAATCATCTCATCACCTGCATGGTGACCAATGTGGTCATTGACATTCTTTAATCCGTTAACATCAAACATACATGCCTTCATTCCGGTTACACTTCCAGTTTCCTGAAAATGTTCGATATACTGCACAAAACTATGACGATTTAAAATACCGGTCAGCTGATCCGTTTCCATCAGAATACGATTCTCATAATCAGCTTCAAATTTCTCTATTCTCGTTCTGATCATCGTAGCACTGACAAAAATACTGAGACTTCCGTATACAACTGCATTCACAATGTTCTTCTGGAATAACTCAGGAATCTGAATCCTGTACATACATATCATATACAACAGGTCAGACCCAATAATTATCAGGCTGATAGAACCGGGTCTTAAGGTGAACAGCAATGGTGCTACAAAAAGAAAAACCATATACGATGCCGTCACATCATCTTTGCTTGAAACTGCAAGTAAAATACCAATGGCAAGCAATGTAATAACAAAAAGGTATGCTGACATACGGGTAATTCTGCGATCATTTTTTGCTACGTGGAGATTCAGTGCAAGCATGACTGCCATAATAATTGTTCCAGCCACATAAAAACTCCAGTTTTTTGAAACAGCACTTTTCTCTGATAATGAAATTAATGTCATTGCGATAAAGGCTACCATTGATATAGCCGAATATACTATGACACTTCTTCTGTTTGCTTCATCTATCTCCGTAGAAATATTCACTCTATACTTCTCCGATAATCCTCCGTAATAGAAAAATTCAAAGATCTTTCCTATCATTTCCAATAGCTCCTAATCTACTTTGAGATTCGCGATTTTATAATATCGATATATTCTATCAAATAATCGTAGTCATAACAAGACTAACCATAATCTTATCGAAGTGCTCTTTAACATCTGCTGACAAGATAAGTATTGGCATGATATACTTGTAGGTAACATATCGAAAAGGATTACCAGAACATGACTTATAAGAAAGACTACTTAGCAACTTATCCAGGCATTCAGCGTCTGTTATGTCGTATCATTTTATTGCTTTTTCTTTGTATTGGACATAAAACCGTATGGGCCGAATCAGAAACAAGATTTCTTACCATAGCTGTCGCTTCAGATATCCACCTGAATCCTGATAATCAATACGGTGTAGTAACTAATCCATTGGTCTTTTACAACATGGAAATTGCTGATGCTCTAATCTATGATGCTATTCATCAGAATGCAGATATTTTGCTTCTCACCGGTGATAATACCGATGCTGGTGGTAATCAGTCTCATCAAGCACTAATTCAGAAATTGAGGACAGCGAAAACCCAAGGACTTAGAACCTATGTGCTTCCAGGTAATCACGATCTTTCTGCAGAAGGAGCAGAACAGTTTGCAAAGCTTTATCAGGAATTTGGCTATGCAGATGCTTACAGCAGAGATAGCGATTCCCTAAGCTATAGCCTGATTGTGGATGACTATGATTCAGATACTCTGATGATCCTTATGCTGGACACTGACGGCTACAGCAGAAGGACGAATGGTGCCTATGTCTCAGATATCACTCTAGAATGGATTGAAGAACAGCTAAAGCAGGCATCAGAAAAGAAGCTTGATCTGCTTGTTGCCGGACACTATCCATTACTGACCGAGCATGTCACCGACTTTACAGGAAAAGAAGCTCTGATTGCTTTATTAAGAGAATATCAGGTGCCCTTGTATCTTTGCGGACATCTGCATGGAAGAAGTGTTTCATATGATAAGGGATTAACTGAACTGGTAGTAGATCAGGTAACCTCTTATCCTTGTAGTTATGCCCTCATTAACATGGAAGCGGATCATTCATTGCGTTACAGTCCACGAAAAATCGACGTCAGTGACTGGGCTCATGAAACGAAACAGCAATCACCAGATCTATTGAATTTTGAAGACTATTCTGAGAATCTATTCAATGAGCGATGCGAAGAGACGGTTCTTTTATTAAAGGGAGAAAAGTATCTGTTCCAAAGCACGACAAAGAAAGCAATCGAGTTTTTCAAGCAGGTTCAAAAGGAATATCTGCTTGGAACACTGTCGGATCACAAAAAAGAAATTATGAAAGGATCCGGGTATAAAGCATTTATGAAGATTGCAGACGGAACCACCTACGGAAGATGGATCCCTAAACACATTGAAAGTGCCACCCCTTATACTGCAGGCTTCTACCTGAAAGATCATCGGATTAATTAGCAAAGCTCCTCATCACATAAGTGATGGGGAGCTCTTTTTTAATCTACCCTGTATTCTACTACACTTAGTTTTGCTTATCTTTGAGCATTACATCATGTGCTCCGCCTTCTACAATCGATACGGATGATACCAATGTAATCTTTGCTTTATCACGAAGTTCCTGAAGTGTAAGTGCACCACAATTACACATCGTATGACGAATCTTACTTAATGTTACTGCAACACCGTCTGATAATGCACCTGCATATGGAACATAAGAATCAACACCTTCAACAAATTCCATCTTCTTTGCTCCGCCAACGTCATATCTCTGCCAGTTTCTTGCACGGGCGCTTCCTTCACCCCAATACTCTTTCATATAGCTTCCATTAATAAATACCTTGCTTGTTGGAGATTCATCAAATCTTGAGAAATAACGTCCCAGCATACAGAAGTCAGCTCCCATAGCCAGTGCAAGGGTCATATGATAGTCATGAACAATACCACCATCCGCACAAATTGGAACATATACACCTGTTTCCTCAAAATATTTATCTCTTTCAGCTGCAACATCGATAACTGCTGTTGCCTGTCCTCTTCCTATACCTTTTGTTTCACGTGTGATACAGATTGATCCGCCACCGATACCTATCTTAACAAAATCAGCACCAGCGTCTGCAAGATAACGGAATCCTTCTCCGTCAACTACATTTCCTGCACCAACTTTAACAGAATCGCCATAGTGATCACGAATCCATTTCAGTGTGATTGCCTGCCACTCTGAATATCCTTCTGAAGAATCTATTACCAATACATCTACACCAGCCTCTACCAATGCAGGAACGCGCTCTACGTAGTCTCTTGTGTTGATACCAGCACCAACTATATAACGCTTCTGTCCGTCCATCAAAGACAATGGATTGCTTTTGTGCAGATCGTAGTCTTTGCGGAACACGAACGCTACCATTCGGTCATCCTTATCTACGATTGGAAGGGCATTTAATTTGTTATCCCAAATGATATTATTTGCTTCTTTTAATGTGATACCTTCCTGTGCTGTAATCAATTTCTCGCGAGGAGTCATAAACTCACCAACTTTTGTTGCCGGATCCATACGAGACACACGATAATCACGGCTTGTCACAATACCAAGGAGCTTTCCATGACTGGTTCCATCATCTGTAACAGCCATGGTCGAATGACCGGATGCTGCTTTTAATGCAACTACATCAGCCATCGTATCATTGATACTCAGGTTTGAATCACTAACTACAAATCCTGCTTTTGCATTTTTTACTTTACGTACCATTTCTGCCTGCTGCTCAATTGGCTGAGAAACATAGATAAATGCAATACCGCCTTCTTTTGCAAGAGCCTCGCCCATTTTTTGTCCGGATACAGACTGCATAACAGCAGATACCATTGGGATATTCATGGTAAGAGGACACTCTTCTTCTCCCTTTCTATATTTAACTACCGGTGTTTCCAGAGATACTGATGTTGGAATACACTCTTTTGATGAAAATCCAGGTACTAAAAGATACTCACTAAAAGTATGGGATGGTTCTGTATAATAAAATGCCATTTGTTATCACCTTTCTCCTTAAATATTAAAATACTCTTTCGCACTCTCAAACAGATGCATTTCGTAATTGCCAGGAACATTGCGGTAAAGCTCTGAACCAATACGTTCTGAATGTCCCATCTTACCAAGGACACGACCATCTGGTGATGTGATACCTTCAATTGCCCAAATCGAACCGTTCGGGTTAAAATCTACATCCATTGTAGGATTACCTTCCAGATCTACATACTGTGTAGCAATCTGTCCATTTGCAGCTAGCTTCTGAAGAAGCGCATCATCACAAAGGAAACGGCCTTCTCCATGAGAAATCGGTACTGAAATGATATCTCCTACCTGAACTTTAGAAAGCCATGGAGACTTATTGGATGCCACGCGAGTATGTACAATCTTAGACTGATGACGTCCAATCACATTGTAGCTGAGTGTTGGACATGTATCATCTGTGTCAATGATCTCACCATATGGAACAAGTCCAAGCTTGATGAGTGCCTGGAATCCATTACAGATACCGAGCATCATACCATCTCTCTGTTTCAGAAGATCCATTGTAGCATCTTTTACCTCTGGATTTCTAAAGAATGCAGTGATAAATTTACCAGATCCGTCTGGCTCATCACCACCGGAGAATCCACCAGGAACAAAGATAATCTGGCTCTCACGAACTGCTTTTGCAAAGCGGCTTACCGAATCTGCAACGCCTTTGGCTGACTGATTGTTTACAACAAGAATCTCTGCTTCCAGACCAGCACTTTTCACTGCACGTGCACTGTCATATTCACAGTTTGTTCCTGGGAATACCGGAATAACAACTTTTGGTCTTGCAATTCCAATCTTTGCTGATGGATAGGAAGAAGCTTTGCTCTCAAGAACCGGAACCTCTTTTTCATCCGTCTTTGTTCGATTTGGATATACGCCTTCAAGAACACCTTCATTTAATGCCAGAAGCTCTTCTACTGCTGCGCTATCAGCACCAAGAGTAATGGTTGCTTCCTCAGTAGTAACACCAAGTTTTACTGCACCATCAATCTCTTCTGTAAGTTCAGCGACAATACCGGCTGGACAGATCATATCCCACGCCCTCTCTGTCTCTGCTTTGAATCCGATCATGTTACCAAAAGACATATTCATAATCGCTTCTGCAATTCCATTTTCAATTGCCCAGGCAGCGTTTACTTTTCCTGCTTTATGAAGTTCATATACTTTTTCAAATACTGCTTTCTTTTCTTCCGCTGTTTCTCCTGCAAAGAGATATACCGGATTGCCAGCTGCCTTGAATTCCGGAGAAAGAACTTCCCCTGCTTTAAGTGGGGCAATCGCAAAAGAAATCAGTGTAGGCGGTACATCAAGATCCAGGAAGGAACCTGACATAGAATCCTTACCTCCGATTGCTGCTGCACCAAGTTCAATCTGTGCATCCAATGCACCAAGAAGTGCTGAAAATGGTTTTCCCCAACGATCAGCTTCCTGACGAAGCTTCTCAAAGAACTCCTGGAATGTTAAATATGCTTTCTTGTAATCTGCTCCTGCGGCAACAATCTTTGCCATAGAAGTATAAACTGTATTATATGCTCCTGTATATGGATCCACACTTGTCTGATCCGGATCACATGCCCAGGACATTACGCTTGCCTGATCGGTTTCCTGATCTGGCATAACCGGGAAGAGTGCAGCCATCGACTGAGCAGGTGTACGCTGTGTCTTTCCGCCAAATGGCATCAATACAGATCCTGCACCGATTGTTGCATCAAAACGTTCTGTAAGACCACGGCGTGAACCAGATTTCAAGCTTGCGGCAATCTCACGAAGACTTGCTCCGTTTGCACATTTTAACGCGCTTCTGTCTTTTTTGTCTACTGCAACGTCAGCATGTTTCACAGCTCCGTTTGTATTCAGAAAATCACGGCTTAAATTGGCTATTTCAACACCATTCCATTCCATAACCATACGTGCTTCTTCTGTTACTACAGCAACACGATATGCTTCTAAGTTCTCAGCCTCTGCAGCTGCGATGAAACGATCCACGTCTTCTTCTGCAACCACAACTGCCATACGCTCCTGTGACTCAGAGATTGCGATCTCTGTTCCATCAAGACCATCATATTTCTTACGAACAGCATCAAGGTTGATACGAAGACCATCTGCCAGCTCACCGATTGCTACACTGACTCCGCCTGCACCGAAGTCATTACAACGTTTGATAAGACGGGTTACTTCACTGTTTCTGAAAAGTCTCTGAATCTTTCTTTCTTCTGGTGCGTTACCTTTCTGAACCTCTGAAGCCATTGTTGTCAATGATTTCATGTTATGACTCTTTGAAGAACCTGTTGCGCCACCAATACCATCACGTCCGGTACGTCCACCAAGAAGAATAATAACATCCCCAGCTTCCGGACGCTCACGACGTACATTATATGCTGGAGCAGCACCTACAACAGCACCGCATTCCATTCTTTTTGCAATATAACCATCATGATAGATTTCAGCCACATGGCCGGTTGCAAGTCCGATCTGGTTACCATATGATGAATAACCGGCAGCTGCTGTCTGAGCTAATTTACGCTGCGGAAGTTTTCCTGATAAGGTATCCTTCAGCGCAACTCTAGGGTCTCCGCCACCTGTCACACGCATCGCCTGATGTACATAGGCACGCCCTGAAAGTGGGTCACGGATACATCCGCCGATACAGGTTGCAGCACCACCAAATGGTTCTATCTCTGTCGGATGATTATGTGTTTCATTTTTAAACATCAAAAGCCAATCCTGTTCTTCGCCATCGACTGTTGCTGTAACATGGATTGAACATGCATTGATCTCTTCACTTTCATCAAGTTCTGGAAGGAGACCTCTATTTTTCAGTGTCTTTGCTCCAATTGTTGCAATGTCCATCAAAGTCTGTGGACGCTTAGAAGCTTTTTCTTCTCCATATACTTCAATTCTATGAGCCAGATAACGCTCATAAGCGGCTTTCACTTCTTCGTCATGAATTTCAATAGAATCTAAATGCGTTGAGAATGTTGTATGACGGCAGTGATCTGACCAGTAAGTATCTACATCTCGGATCTCTGTAATGGTTGGGTCTCTCTGTTCATCATCGCGGAAATACGCCTGCAGGAACTTCAGATCATCCAGATCCATTGCAAGTCCAAGCTTGTCTAAAAGTTCTGAAAGTGCCTCTTCATCCATAACTGTAAAACCAGTTACGGTTTCTACCATAGTAGGAATGTCATATTCCACCTGAAGTGTATCAACGGTATCAAGACTTGCTTCACGAGCTTCTACAGGGTTGATTACATATCTTTTAATCTTTTCTACTTCTTTCTCAGAAACATTTCCATAAAGAAGATAAACCTTTGCAGCGCGAACCAAAGGACGTTCGCTCTGAGTCATTAACTGAATACACTGACTGGCAGAATCAGCTCTCTGGTCAAACTGTCCAGGAAGTGATTCTACTGCAAAAATCTTAAAATCCCCTGAAGGACATTCTTCGCTTGTATCATCTACCTGTGGTTCAGAAAATACAGTCTGTACTGCTCTTTCAAATACTCCTTCATCCAGGCCTTCCACATCATATCTTTTTACAAGACGAAGTCCCTCCAATGAAGTAATGCCGAGCACTGTACGAAGTTCATTCAAAAGTCCGGCTGCTTCCAGACGGAGTCCGTCTTTTTTTTCAACATAAATACGACGTACCATATTTTTCCTCCTTTTTTAATAATGACAAAAGGCAGGGTCAATTTCCCCCCGTCTTTATTCTCCTTAATTACTGAAGACTTTCTCCTGTCAGCAACTCAAATGCCTGAAGATATTTTCCAATTGTCTTATCCACAATATCCTGCGGCAATGTCCAGTTGTTGTCTGGATTTGCTTTCAGCCAGTCTCTGGCAAACTGTTTATCAAAAGATGGCTGTCCATGTCCCGGCTCATAACCATCTGCCGGCCAGAAGCGAGAACTGTCAGGTGTGAGCATCTCATCACCAATCACAATATTGCCATCTTCGTCAAGGCCAAACTCAAATTTAGTATCTGCAATAATAATTCCTCGACTTAATGCATAGTCTGCACATTTTTTGTAAAGTGCAATTGTACAGTTACGAAGCTTTGTAGCATATTCCAGACCTTTTCCCGGGAATTCCTTTTCAAGATGTTCAATACTCTGCTCAAAAGAAATATTCTCATCGTGATCACCAATCTCTGCTTTGGTGGATGGTGTATAAATAGGCTCAGGAAGCTTATCAGATTCCTGAAGACCTTCCGGAAGCTCAATTCCACAGACCTTACCAGTCTTCTGGTAGCTAGCCCAGCCACTTCCTGTGATGTATCCGCGTACAATACACTCTACCGGGAGCATTGTAAGCTTTTTAACCATCATGCTGTTTCCATCATATTTCTCCTGCTGGAAGAACTCTGGCATATCTTTCACATCAACTGAAATCATATGATTTGGCAGGATATCTTCTGTCATATCAAACCAGAATTTAGAAATCTGTGTGAGCACAGTTCCCTTTTTTGTCACCTGATTATTCAAAATAACATCAAAACAGCTAATACGATCTGTTGCAACCAGGATCAAGCTATCTCCGTTATCATAAATCTCACGTACTTTTCCTTCTTTAATTGGCTTCATCTCTACACTCATACTATTAACCTCCCTGATATTTTAGTTATCCTATATTCTTATAGAGATCTGTATGTACAAATTTAGTTAAGAAATATAATATATGAAATATCACAAATACTCAACCATCCATCTTCAAAAATTCTTCATCAGAACTCGGTTTGTTACTGTTCAGGTGCCAATGTTCCGTGAGGTATTTTGCCAAGCAAAACCAGAGGTCTGTAGTGAAAAATTATATTTCAGATTCTTATCCGTTACTATACGGGTAGTAAAATGTATAAGAAGCAAGATTTCAGGGGTATAACGGTTACGGCACTGGTAATAGGAACGTATAAGAAGCAAGATT
>JAZLLO010000011.1:0-84352 GCA_045598185.1 Marvinbryantia sp. | reverse complement strand
TATCGGTTGCTGCAGTAATGATCAGAGTCGGAAGCGCGTTCGGAAGCATGTACTTCATCAACATGTACGGGGTCTTAGAACCGGTAACGATAGCAGCTGCCACGTAATCACGGTTACGGATCTTCAGCACAAGGCTTCGCGCCAGACGTGCATATTTGGTCCAGCTTACAACTACGATTGCAATGATCGCATTTTTGATACTTGCGCCCATGATACCTGCAACTGCAAGTGCAAGTACCAGACCCGGGAATGCCAGCATCATATCTGCGATACGCATGATCACTGCATCTACCCAGCCGCCAAAGTATCCCGCGATAATACCAGCGATGGTACCAATCACAAAGATCAGGACTACTACACCAAAGGTAGCAACTAAAGATGCACGTGCACCATAGATGACACGGGTAAAGATATCACGGCCCATCTTATCAGTACCAAAGATGTGCTCCTTGCATGGCGGATAAAGCGCATCCAGCAAATTACCTTTCAGTGGGTCTACGCCACCGGTAACAAATGGTGCAAAAATAGCAGCTAAAATGATCGCCAGCGCAAGGATAGAGAAAATAACAAAACTCTTATTTGATAAAAACGCATTTTTCTTCTTCATATTCTTACTCCTTTAAGCGCATACGCGGATCAATGTAGATATAGGATGCATCAACGATAAGGTTGATCACCATATAAATCAGCGCCAGCCATAATACATATCCCTGAATCAGGTTGTAGTCACTGGATGTGATCGCAGATACTGCGAGATTACCTAATCCTGGGTATGAGAAGATCACTTCTACTACAGAGGTACCACCTAAAAGGGAACCAATGGAAAGACCAAACATAGTGATCAGTGGAAGCAGGGCATTCGGGAATACATTCAGCCAGATGATACGTGACTTTTTCACACCACGTGCTTCTGCACCTGTAACATAATCCTGATTTAATTCGTCAAGAACTGCAGTACGAACTTGTCTCGTGTACTTGGAAGACATGGCGATGGCAAGAGTAAGTGCCGGAAGAAAGAGGGACTTAAAATCACCTGCTGAAGCAATAACCGGGAATATACGGAACTGTACACAGAGTAGCAGCATCAGAAGAAGACCTACCCAGAAGTTTGGCATCGCACATCCAAAGAAGGTAATGCAGCGTACTACGTAATCAATCCACTTATCTTTATAAATGGCGGCCAAAACACCAAGTGGTACTGAGATCACCAGCATTAAAAGCATAGACATTAATGTTAATTTCAATGTCGGCCAGAGACGTTGAGCAAGAAGCTCTGTTACCGGCTTATTTAAGCTATAAGACTTACCAAAGTCACCCTTTGCGCAGTTGGTAAGCCATCTTGTGTACTGTACGAGGAATGGGTCATTTAAGCCCATCTCATCTCTTGTCTGCTGAATCATCTCTTCAGTAGGCATAACACCGGTAGCGGTATACATGTTACGTACCGGATCTCCAGGAGACATGTATGTAAGGGCAAAAGTAATAAAACTGATACCGATAAGTACAACCACGATCTGGAGTAAACGTCTGATCAAAGTTTTTGCACTCAAGAGAATTCTCCTTTCTCAAATAAAATCCGAAAAATCTCAGAAAATCCAAGATTCTCCATAAACCTAAAGTCTCCCTCTCATCCCCAGAAAAATTCTGGGGACAAAAGGGATCCTTTTTCTGTTTTTCACTATAAAGTCTCAGTCAAAATCTCCAGATTATTCAGCTGGTTTGATTTCTGTTGAAAGCCAGTAATAGTCTGCTGTATGAATATGAGCTTCTGCTACATTCTTAGAATAGATCATTGAAGAGTTGTAATAACCTTCAACAAGAACTGCTGCATCATCGATCAGGATCTGCTGCATCTTGAAGATCAGGTCTGTACGCTTTTCAGGATCCATTTCACCCTTAAGTTCTTCGTACAGTGCATCATATTCTGGGTTAGAGTATGCACAGTATGTTGTATCTGTTGCCCAGTTAGCAAGGAATGCAAGAGGATCACCTGTACCTACTGTAGTCCAGTTGTTGTTGTTCAGATCGTAATCAAGTGCTGCAAGCTTGCTCCACTGATCATCTGAACTGCCGTATTCAGCTGAACATCCGATACCGATCATAGAAAGATACTGTGTATTAGCATCAGCAAGGTCATTTAACAGACGGTTTTCATAAGAAACGTAACGAAGAACGATGTTCTGTCCATCAAGTTCACGGATACCATCTCCATCTGTATCAACGATACCAGCCTCATCAAGAAGAGCATTTGCTGCATCTGGATCATATGGATAAGGGTTGTTCAGTTCATCATATCTATAGGCAAGTGTCGATGGAAGAACTGAGTAACCTGGTGTGTAAAGACCACCGATTGTTCTAGAGTTACAGATTGTATCTGTATCAATCGCCATATGGATTGCCTGACGAAGTGTATCATTAGCAAGAATACCATTAAAGTTGATCCAAGAGAAACCACAACGTACACCGGATGCGATATCTACTGTGTAATCCGGGCTATCCATGAAATTCTGAATATCTGCTACGTTAGTGATATTTTCTACGAGGTCTACCTGACCACTCTGAAGAGCCATAGCCTTAGCTGAGTTATCACCCATGAACATCAGGTTAACTTTATCATATGGAACGTCTTCATAATAATATTCATTAGCTGTAAGTGTATAACCAACACCTACACCATTAAAGCTTTCAATCTTATAAGGACCTGTACCGATTGTACCATTGTCATAGTTTGTTGTATGCTCAACATCTACGATAGCCATTGTAGGATGGCAAAGCTGACCCATAAGGTTTGCATATGGCTTAGATGTCTTAATTGTTACAGTGTTAGCTGCATCATCAGCGATAACTTCTGCTTCAAATTCAAGATACTTTTCCGGCTTAGCAGAACCTGAAGGTCCTAACTCTTTCATATGTTCGAAGAAATTCTTAACTGCTGTAGGAGTAACCTTATCACCATCTGAGAAATAAACATCATCTCTTAATGTGATAACCCATTCTGTATGTTCATCGTTTACAGTGTAACCAGATGCTATCCATGGTGTTACTTCCATCGCATCATTGAACTTGAAAAGGGATTCTGTAACACCATAACGCATAGCATTCCATCCACCATTTTCGTCCATAACGCTGTTAACAATACCATCTGTGTACATAGCGCATCCGAAGTTCAGTTCTTTTTCAGCGTTTGCCGTTGCTCCAAAGCCAAGTACCATTGTACCAAGACCAAGAGCTGCAAGTTTTACCATTCTCTTATTCATACTATTCTCCTTAAAATGTTATATTTGTAAAATGAGAATTGACGAATAAAAAACAGACTGCCAAACGGCAGTCTGTCCCATAATCTGAAACATATTAATCACTTTTGTTCATAGAGTCCAGTCACAAAAATGTTCCAAGCATGATCTCATATACACCGTATGAGTTTATTCATAAGAAATCAGCAGTTCTCCTGACTTAAGTTCATCATGCTTCGGAGCCTTCCCGGAATTCCTTCCAGTGACATATGACCGAGCACTCACTATCACAGTGACGGGATCGTGGCGGATTCGCACCGCCTTCTCTATTAATCTATATAAAATAGAACTGACTTCCCTTCAATATTCAATTTACATTTCAATTAAAAGATAACATGTTTTATAGCATGTTGTCAATAAATTCGCATATGATTTGAATATTCTGTTTATAATTTTTTAATATTTTTTCAAAAAAAGTACTTGCTTTTTTGTCTTACTACGAGTATAATAAAATCTGTTCGAAAGAATAAAGGGATATCGCCAAACGGTAAGGCAACGGACTCTGACTCCGTCATCTCAAGGTTCGAATCCTTGTATCCCTGCTAAAAAGAGTAACCGAAAGGTTGCTCTTTTTTTGAATCTGCTTTTCAAAACAGTTATTATACTGTCATTTCTTTGCTCACTCGAGCATATTACTCACACTAAAGGAAGTCAAAGGTACTTATACGGATATTGGCGAGCATTGTTCTCCTTTTTCCGTAGCTGAATTCATTCAGAAGATCTGTATACGGAAACTTGTGGGGGATTCTCTCCTTTTTCTGTAATGAACTTCATAAAAAAGATGCATATACGGAAATTTGTAGATTCTACTCTCCTTTTTCTGTAATGAACTTTATAAAAATGTTGTATATACGGAAATTTGTGGATTCTTTTCTCCTTTTTTCTGCAATGAGCTTCAAACAGAAAACACTTATACGGAAATTTGTCCATATTACGCCTCCTTTTTCCGTAGTTAAATACATAAAAAGATGCTCATACAGAAATCTTCGACTGTTATCCAACTTTTTTCTGTAATTGCTAAGATACAAAAGATGCTTATACAGAAATCTTGAATTGTTATCCAACTTTTTTCTGTAATTGGTAAGGGACAGAAGATAATTATACAGAAATGGATGTATATTCATTCAATTTTTTCGTATTTATCAAATGAAAGGCAGGTTATGTCAACGATATAAGAAAGGGGTAATATAATGCAGCCTAAAAAAGAATTAAATCCTGATACTGCCCTCGAGTCTGTACTTGAAAGGCGCAGAGAATTAGCAATAGTACAAAAAGCCATTGAATCCAGATTAAAAAATGCCCCAGATGGAGTATTGAGAATCACTGAAAGAAATGGTATAAAACAATACTATCAACGCAAAAATTCAAAAGATACTGTCGGAAAATATATACGACGAAATAATCAATCTCTGGCCATCAAGCTCGCGCAAAAAGATTACGACAAAAAAGTGCTGCTTGAAATTCAACGAGAATTGCAGGTTATAGATACTTTTCTTAACACTTATAATACAAAAAGCATTGAAAACGTCTATGATTCTCTTCTCACGAACAAAAAAGAACTGGTACATCCACTTATATTGGATGATAATATGTACAAACAGCGATGGTTAAGTGAAGAGTATTTTCATGCAGGATTCAAAGAAGATTCTCCTGAGTATTATACAGAAAATGGCGAACGGGTACGATCGAAATCCGAAATCATAATCGCCAATAAACTCTGGCAGATGGGTGTCCCGTACAGATATGAATATCCAATAGAGGTGTCTTTTCATCTTGTCTTTCATACCGACTTCTATTGCCTGAATCTCAGAACCAGAAAAGAATATGCCTGGGAGCACTTTGGAATGATGGACAATCCAACGTATGCTAATAATGCAATTAAAAAGATTGAAGCATATGAAAAGGCAGGTTTCTGGTTAGGATCTAATCTGATTGCAACATTTGAAACGTCAGAAAACCCTTTAAATATAAAAATTCTTGAGAAAACAATTCAAAACTATCTAATGTAAAATCAAAAGGCCGTGGAATCCGATAGACTCCACGGCTTTCTATTCAAAGTTATACTCGAAGCGAATTGTTCCCTGTTTCGTGCTGCATACGCCAGTCGATACATCTGCGCAGGTACTGTACGTACTCTTCGCTCTTGCACATACCTTTTCCCTCAACGTCTGAAATCTTTGCTACATCCATACCGTTGCAGGCTGTTGTCTTCATAACGATATTAAGTGCAGGTACCTTCGTATCGTTCGCAATATAGGTTCCGATACCAAATGCCACCTTGGACTTTCCGTTAAAGTAACGCTTGATTGCAGTTGCCTTCTCAAAGTTCAGGCTGTCACTGAATAACAGTGTCTTTGTCATAGGATCGATATCAAGACTCTTATAATGAGCAATCATCTTATCACCCCATTCCAGTGGATCACCACTGTCATGACGAACACCGCTGAAAAGTGTTGCGTAAGTCAACTGGAAATCCTTCAGGAAACAATCGGTTGTGATTGCATCCGTAAGTGCTGTTCCGTTCAGAACGCCATATTCTCTTACCCATGCATCCAGTGCATACCAGTTAGAGAATGCTGGATTATGCTTGTGATTACCCTGTCCAACACACATGATCCATTCATGTGCCATAGTACCGACTGCTGAGATTCCATGCTTCTTTGCAAGATATACGTTAGAGGTTCCCACGAATGATGAACCTGGAAATACCTTACCCTTTAATGCACAGACTGCAAGATCCTGCGCTTCTGCAGAAAGACGACGTCTCATTCCGAATTCACTGAAAAGTCCAAGTTCATATTCGCCCTGTTCCAGTTTACTCACCTTAGCTTCCAGTCTTTCCTTAAAGCTATCCAGTAATTCATCATAATCATATGCCATACGGAAATATACTTCATTGACAATGGCAAGTGTCGGGATCTCATACATGGATGTATTCAGCCAGGTACCTCTTGTCTCGATGGTAAGACCACATTCTGCATCTGTTCCAAAGCTAAAATCCTCGTAACGTGGCTGCCAAAGTCTCAAGAAATCACAGTAAGAACCTTTAATCCACTTTACTGCATGAAGATATTCCAGTTCTTCTTCTGTAAAACGAAGATTACAGTATAAGCGAATCTGATGCTTGATCTCTTCAATCATCTCCGATGTAAAATGTACATCCTTATTACGGCACTTGAATGACCATGTAGTCTTGTAATCACTAAACTGATGATAAATTGCCTGTCCCATAGAGAACTTATAAGCATCTGTCTCCAACAGGCTAACAATAATCTGTTCCATAAAATATCCCTTTCCGTGTCATGTATCCCCTGTCAGGCGGATGATATCTTTCATCTCATCGATATCCATATCCAGCATGATTGCAAGTTCTTCGACACTGAACTTCGGCTCTCCCTCGTCTCCATCTGTCAGTTCCTTCATGACACTGTCCAGATTCTGTACCTTTGCAACAAGGCAGTCATCCTCGAAGTTTTGTTCATCAGCTGCATTGGCAACTTCTTTTACACCTTTTCTCAGCAGCTTTATGATCTCACTTTCCGGTGTATCTTCTCCTGTCTCTGCAAGAATCATCAAAAGACTAAGATTCGCCTCCTGAATCAAGTCTGCAAGATGCATCCCGTCTTTTTTCATCTCTGCAGCAAGTTCTGCTGCTACTGGCATGAATCTTACAAGTCTTGGTTCCTCTGTTCTGACATCGTTAAGACCATCCAGATATTCCTTAAGATAAGCCTTATCTTCCTCTGTCAGACAAGGATTCTCACCCTTCTCCTTCTGTTCTTTATCTGCAGGATCTGTCTGCTGCTCATCCTCGAAACCTTCAATCTGGATTCCCTGGCTCTTCAGATAACGAAATACCAATACCAGCTGTTCCTTATCAAGCTCCATTTCGGAAAAGAATTCCTTTACCTGAATACCTGTCAGCTTCTTATCATTTCGACTCGCTTCCTGGCACAGGCTCGCCAGCTTTTCCTGAAATTCCTTTACTTCCATATATTACGATTCGCTTTCTGCAGCGGTTTCAGTCTCAGTTTCTGCTGCTTCTGTAACAGCTTCTGCTTCATCCTCAGCCGCTGATTCTGATTCTACTTCTGTTTCTTCTTCAACAACTACTTCTTCCTCTTCTTCAGCTGCAGGTGTACGGAAATCATCTGCAAAGTTCACAGCATCCCATACCTTGCTGTCAACAGAAAGTTCCACGGTATCCCAGCCGTCTACTACTTCATTATAATACTCATTCTGACGATCAGAAAGCAGCTCTTCCTTTGCTTCCTCTGTAGCTTCTTCATCAAAAAGACTTACCATCTGTACGATGTAGAATCCATTTTCACTCTCTACAGGTGTGGCTACGACTTCACCCTCTTCGGTAAGAGTATCTGCTGCCTCAATGATAGCCGCACTGATCGATGCAGAACCTTCACCATAAGTATTCTCAATCACATTCTTTGTCTCGTCATAAGCCTTAACAACTTCTTCCATATCCTTACCAGACTTAATCTCATCAATTAATGCCTGAACTGCTTCTCTTGTTGCAGTTCTTTCAGGAGTTTCATCTGATGCAGCCTCTGTCTCTTCTTCTACTGCTTCTTCTGTGGAAACCTCTGTTGCCTCTTCTGATACTTCCTCTGTGGAAACCTCGGTTACTTCTTCTGTTTCCTCTTCACCTTCTTCTGGCTGAGGAACTGCAAAATATGCATAGCGAATTCGCTTCTGAGCAGCCTCTTCATCTGTTATTGTAATATCAGCAGATTCTTCGATCGCCTTGTGCATTCTGTTTTCAATCGTATAAAGAGTAAGGAATCTCTCTACTGTATCCTGCGTTGCACACATAGCATCCAGAGTTCTCTCATCATTATCAGCAAGGAACTGTGTAGCTGCAGCTGCGATAGCAGCCTTATCATCCTCTGTAATCTCTACTCCATATTCATCCATATGCTGCTCAAGGATAATCATCTCTTTGTATTCTTCAAGAGCGCTTTCCTTTAAAGTCATACCATATGGTGTACCATTACCTACAAGATCCTGTTCCCACAGGTTGGATCCGTCATCACCAAGGAACATTCTAAGGTATCCGCCTGTCTGTGTCTGTGTAATACGGAAGATAATATCCGCTACACCAAGAGATAACTTTTCATCACCTAATGTTGCTACTGTTGCATTCGCATCCAGCTTCTTTGGGGCTGATGAACAGCCAGTCAGTAAAGAAAGTGATAAACCGGCACAAATACCGGCAGCAATGAATTTATTCATGCGTTTCATATTATAAAATTCTCCTTTTTGTTGTTTCTCAAAACTTGCCTTATAGTATATTCCTTTTATCCGATTTTTGCAATATCTCCAATCAGTTCTCTTACTACCTGAAGAATATCCCTGTTATCGCTGGCACTCTTTCTTGGCTTTGTATATACAAAGGCATTCTTTGCAATATTAAACTCCATTCTGCCATTATGTTTCCCGATCATCAGCTCGATCTTCTTTGGATCTGCTGCCGTCTTCTCATACATGACAAAGTTGATCTTATCACCTTTTTGTGACAATTCGGTGATAAATGCACGGTGTGCATCCGCTTTAAGTTCTGCAATGGACAGGAGATTCTGCACTGCCTTGGGCGGTTCTCCAAAGCGATCCACCAGTTCATCCAGCATATCTTCGTGTTCTTCCTGTGTCTCGATAGCAGCAATACGCTTATAGATATCAAGCTTTTGCATCTCATTTGGAATATATTTTTCATTGATAAATGCATCAATATCAATGTCGATCGTCGTATCAAAGCGCTCTGTCTCTGTAATCTCACCTTTTAATTCCTTCACAGATTCGTTGAGCATCTTGCAGTAAAGATCATACCCTACTGCTTCCATATGTCCATGCTGTTCCTCTCCAAGAAGATTACCTGCACCACGAATCTCAAGATCTCGCATGGCAATCTTGAATCCACTGCCAAGCTCTGTAAATTCCTTGATCGCATGAAGTCTCTTTTCCGCAACTTCACGCAGCATCTTATTCCTCTTATACATAAGAAAGGCATAGGCAGTACGATTCGAGCGCCCTACACGTCCTCTCAGCTGATAGAGCTGGGAAAGTCCCAGATTGTCAGCATCATGCACGATCATAGTATTTACATTCGAGATATCAAGCCCCGTTTCGATAATGGTCGTAGATACCAGCACATCAATATCACCATTGATGAAATCATACATGATCTTTTCCAGTTCGCGTTCCTTCATCTGTCCATGGGCAAATGCAACATTCGCTTCCGGAACTAATTTCGCGATGGTGTTTGTCATCTCAACAATGGTATTCACCTTATTATATACGTAATAGACCTGACCGCCTCTTGCCATCTCTCTGCTGATTGCTTCCCGCACCATCTCTTCATTGTACTCCATCACATAAGTCTGAATCGCCTGTCTTTCCATCGGAGCCTCCTCAAGAACAGACATATCACGGATACCAATCAGACTCATATGAAGCGTTCTCGGAATCGGCGTAGCTGTAAGTGTCAGTACATCAATATTCTTTTTTAACTGCTTGATCTTTTCCTTATGTGTAACTCCAAATCTCTGCTCCTCGTCTATTACAAGAAGGCCCAGATCATGAAATGTCACATCTTTAGATAGAACCCTGTGTGTTCCGATCAGGATATCCACCTGACCTTTTTTCAGATCTGCCAGTGTCTTTTTCTGCTCCGCCGGTGTTCGGAAACGACACAGCATATCTACGCGTACAGGAAAATCCTTCATTCTCTGTACAAACGTATTGTAATGCTGCTGTGCAAGAATGGTAGTCGGAACCAGATAAACAACCTGTTTTCCTTCCTGAACTGCCTTAAATGCGGCACGGATTGCAATCTCTGTCTTACCAAATCCAACATCCCCACAGATTAATCGGTCCATAATCTTGGTACTTTCCATGTCTTTTTTCGTTGCTTCAATTGCAAGCAGCTGATCTTCGGTCTCTTCAAATTCAAAGAGTTCCTCAAACTCTCTTTGCCATACCGTATCCGGTCCATAGATAAAGCCTTCCCTGTTCTGACGCACCGAATATAATTCCACCAGATCCTTTGCTATATTGTGGACGGCGCTTTTTACCCTTGTTCTGGTTCGATTCCATTCCTGTCCGCCAAGCTTATTCAGCTTCGGCTTTTTGGCATCTGCATCTGCATACTTCTGGATTGCATCAGACTGTGTTGCCAGAACATACAGAAAACTTCCGCCACTGTATTCTATCTTCATATAGTCCTTGGCGACGCGTTCTACTGTAATCTTTTCAATTCCGCGATAGATACCAAGTCCATGACTTTCATGAACAACATAATCGCCAGCCTTCAGATCTGTAAAACTGGTAATCTTCTGTCCTTCATAAAGTCGCTGTTTTTTTCTCTTTTTCTTTTCTTTTCCAAAAATATCGCTTTCTGTCAGAACAGCAAAACGAATCAGCGGATATTCGTATCCCCTGTGGACATTTCCCTCTGTCAGAAGGATCTCCCCTGACTGAATCTCTCTATCCTTATCTGCCGTATAAAAGCTATTGAGATCATACTCTCTCAGATCCTCTGCCAGCCTCTGTGCCCTGGTTCTTGACGGCGAAAGAAGCGCTATGCGATAGCCCTCTTTTTTCCAGCGTGTCAGATCCTTTACGAGCTGTTCAAAGCTATTATTATAAGAACTGATAGACTTAACTGTCATGCTGTAGGTACCGGATACCTTCCACTCATTTTTCGGAAGATCCATGATACATAGTCCCAGACAATTCTTCGCATTAAGCCGCCCGATCGTCTCCTGACATGAATACAGCATCCTTGTCTGCGTTGGAAGCACATACCCCTTTTCCAGACGATGCTTCATGCTCTCGACAAATTCCAGTTCAACGGCATTCCCTTCCTGGGAGATACGGTTTGGTTCGTCCAGAATGATGATCGTATCATCGTCAAAGTACTCCAGAAGAGAAGTTGTTTCATTATAAAAATAAGGAAGTAATGCGCCAAGGCTGCTGCGCTCCTGAAACTCCAGAATCCTGTCTCTTGTCTCTTCCATATAGGTCTTAATACGGTGTGCTTCTTCGATATGCATCTCCTTACGAAGAAGCTCTTCCTGCCTTTTGGCTTCTCTTTCCATCTTTTTCATACCGGCAAGAGCCAGCTCCTCTGTGATCAATACCTCATTGGCAGGATAGATTCGGATATTCTCCAGATTCTCGATAGATCTCTGGCTTAACAGGTCAAAGCTTCGGATGGAATCCAGTTCATCTCCAAAAAGCTCCATTCTGATGGGATTCTCCTCGGTAAGAGGGAAAATATCAATGATACCGCCTCGAATCGCAAACTCACCCATTCCTTCAACCTGAGTCACCTTTTCGTAACCCATCTCCGTCAGTCTGGCGGCAATTCCCGGAAGATCCACAACATCCTCCACATAAAAGTCCAGAATCCCCTTTTTCAGGTATGGAAGCGGAAGTACTCTTTCCATACATGCCGGAAGGGTCGTAATGATGGTAACCCCTTCTTCTTCCAGCAACGCATGAAATGCTTTCATTCGCTGTCTTTGAAGTTCGTGACTTTGAATATCCGCACTGTAAAATATCATATCCCTGGCAGGATACAATACCGCCTTTTTATCAAAAAAAGAGTAATTCTCATAAATCTCTTTTGCGCGCAGATCACTATAGGTAAGAATCAGCTTATTCCTGAACTTTTCGCCCACGCAAAAAATCAGGTGTGACTTCTGAGCCTCAATACAGCCTGACACCTGTAAAATTCCCTTATTCTTCTGTAAACGGCTGCAGATCTGGGTATATTCTGCCAGATCATTCATCGGTGCTGTAAAAGCCTTCATGCATCTTACCTTTCTGTTTTCTACACTTTTTTGTTAAACTCATTCATGGCCGCATCCACATCAGACAGCATCATCTCAGCTGCCATTGCTGCTCTTTTCTTCGCATCTTCCATTGCAGCCTGATCTTCTTTTGAAAAATGTCCAAGCACGTAATCTGCAAGATCTCTTCCTGCAGGCTTTTCTCCGACGCCTACTTTAATACGAAGAAATTCCTGTCCTCCCACATGAGAGATAATACTCTTGATTCCATTATGTCCACCGGCACTTCCCTTCTTCCGGATTCTGAGCTGTCCCGGATTCAGGCTGATATCATCATAGATAATGATCAGTTCTTCGGCAACATCAATCTTAAAGAAATCTATGACCTCACGGACACTTTCTCCACTGAGATTCATATATGTCTGTGGTTTTACAAGGATGACCTTCTGTCCGGCGATAACACCCTTTCCAATCAGTGCCTTGAATTTTTTTGTATCTACATCGATCCGGTTCTGCTCTGCCAGAACATCAATGGTGTCAAATCCAACATTATGTCTGGTATGTGCATATTCTTTTCCCGGATTCCCAAGTCCTACTATAATATACATATTCTTCACCTCGCCAAAGAGTATAGCACAAAAAAAGAAGAGGGTAAATGACTCTTTTCCTGTCATCTTCCTCCTCTTTTGAATCCGCGGAATACTATGTTCAATCTTATTCCTCTACTTCTGTTTCTTCAAGAAGTGCCTGTTCGTACTTTTCCATGATGATTGTCTGGATCTTTTCTCTTGTTGAAGAATTGATTGGATGTGCAATATCCTTATATTCTCCATCAGAAGCTTTTCTACTTGGCATAGCAATAAATAAGCCCTTCTCTCCTTCGATAACTTTAATATCATGTACCACGAATTCGTCATCGATGGTAATAGATACAACAGCTTTCATCTTTCCATCTTTTGCGACTTTACGAACTCTAACATCTGTAATATTCATGCCTTGTGTTTCCTTTCATGCTCAATAAATATTTCTCTAAGCATTACGTAGTATAACATAGGAAAATGGTTTTGTGAACACTTTTTACAAAAAAACAATATTTTATAATTGTTCAATTATATACTTTTATCAAAACATAAAATATTTTAATATCTTTTCACTTTAATCAACACAAAAGACTCCTTCCATTTTTAGAACACTTCTTAGAACAATGATAGGGTTCTTGAATTTTCTACTGTTTTAGTATATGATAATAAGGATAATCTGAGTTATCCTATGCTCAATTACCGTAATTTATTCGCGATATCTGATAAGGAGATAACAAATGTATAAAATAGATTTTCAGTCACCGATCCATGTGCATTTTATCGGTATCGGTGGTATCAGCATGAGTGGTCTTGCAGCAATCCTTCTTGACCGTAATTTTAAGGTATCCGGCTCTGACCGCAGTGCTTCCGACCTTACCAAATGGCTGGAAGGCGAAGGTGCGCAGATCTTCATCGGACAGCGTGCATCAAATATTCAGGATGATACCGATCTTGTTGTATATACCGCCGCCATCCATGCCGATAACCCTGAATTTGCTGCCGCAGTGGAAAAAAAGGTTCCAATGCTTACCCGTGCAGAACTTCTTGGACAGCTGATGACGAACTATGAGATGCCAATCGCCATTTCCGGTACACATGGAAAGACTACCACAACTTCTATGGTTTCTCATATTTTACTTGCAGGCAATTATGATCCAACCATTTCTATCGGTGGCATCCTTCCGGCGATCTCCGGCAACATCCGTGTCGGCAACAGCCGTATCTTTGTAACAGAAGCATGTGAATATACGAATAGCTTCCTGGATTTCTTCCCGAAGCTTTCTATTATTCTTAATATAGAAGCAGATCATCTGGACTTCTTCAAGGATCTGGACGATATCCGTCATTCTTTCCGTTTATTCGCTGAAAAGCTTCCTGCTGACGGAACACTGGTTATCAATTCTGAGATTGAGAACGTAGAAGAGATTACAAAGGATCTTCCTTGCAATGTTGTTTATTATAATCTTGATAAAGATTCCAAAGCTGATTACTATGCCGCAAATATTGCTTTTGATGCTGCTGCATGCGCAAGCTTCGACCTGATGAAAAAAGATATCTGTCTTGGCAGTATCACCTTGCATGTTCCAGGTATCCATAATGTCAGCAATGCCCTTTCCGCTATTGCATCCTGCGATGTCCTTGACATTCCATTTGAGGAAATTAAGCAGGGGCTTTCTGATTTCGTAGGTACTGACCGTCGTTTCCAGTTCAAGGGTAAGATTGGCGGAATTAGCATCATCGATGACTATGCTCATCACCCAACAGAGATCTCTGCAACACTGAAGGCTGCAAAAGAATGTGAACACAACACTCTCTGGTGTATCTTCCAGCCACATACCTATACCCGTACAAAAGCTCTGTTTGATGACTTTGCAAAGGCACTTTCTGCTGCAGAAAAAGTAATCCTTGCAGATATCTATGCCGCCCGTGAGACAGACACACTTGGTGTAAGTTCCAAGCTTCTGGCAGATAAGATCAATGAACTTGGCGGAGATGCGATATATCTCCCATCCTTTGACGAGATCGAGACCTACGTTCTGGAAAAATGTATCAACGGTGATATGTTGATAACTATGGGTGCCGGAGATGTAGTAAAAATCGGTGAAAAGCTGCTTGGTCAGTAACTTATCCACATTATCCACATGCTTTCCTTCTTTTTGGAAGAAAAAAGCATGTGGATTTTTTTCTGACATATCCACTTTTTCTGTTTTTTCATAACTTCTTATCCACCATCAAAAAATCCTTTATTTACCATCATCTTTGCACTTTATTTTAATGAGAGCATGGTTTTATCCACATTTTCCACCTAATCCACTTATCCCCGTCCACAAACTGGCACGTATAACTATTTATTTTCTTTTCCAGACACCTATGATATACTTGCAAAAACAAAATGGTTACTTTTCACGTGCCCCGAGGTCTGCAGTGAAAAAGCCATCACCGAACGTGATTTTGCATGGCTTTTTCATCGTTACTGGAACGGAAGCGAAGTGGACATGAACAGTAACACTAAATGTCTCCAGGAACAGGTATACGTTATGGTTTTACACAGATTTCAATCAAACAATGTAACAATTATCCAGAATCAGTTTATTGATCACTATATGATTTCTGCAAACGGTGAATTTGTTAAAGTTTACCTTTATTTATTGCGCCATTCTTCTTCTGATCTGGATGATGCTGATTTTTCTTTATCTTCTATTGCCGATGCACTGAATCATACAGAAAAAGATATCAGACGTGCTTTGACTTACTGGCAGAATCAGAACCTGCTTTACCTTTCCTTTGACCAGAATGGAGAACTGACTGATATCTCCTTTACAGAGTCTGATCTCAGTAAGCAGGATCATATCAGCCCGGATACCCAGCAAAGAGTTACGCAGTATGCAGCTTCTTTTACTGCACAGAGTAATTCCGCAAAGGAATCTGCTGAGGCAGTCAGCGAGATGCCTGCAAAGATATCGCTTTCCGCTGATCGTAAAAAAGAGCTCGCCAAGATGGATGAGGTCAGCCAGCTTCTCTTTGTTGCAGAGCGTTATCTAGAGAAGCAGCTTTCGAACACGGAGATGGAACATATTCTTTATTTCTATGATGAGCTTCATCTTTCCGCTGATGTAATCGAGTACCTGATTGAGTACTGTGTTATGAAAGGTGCCAAGAGTATTCATTATATGAAGAAAGTCGCTTTCGAATGGGCAAAACGTGGAGTAAAGACTGTGCAGGATGCCAAGACAGATTCCACGGCATTTAATAAAGAATACTATACCATCCTGAAAGCATTCGGGATCCATAACCGTGGCCCTGCAGATGCAGAAGTCCAGTTCATGGATAAGTGGTTAAAGGATTATTCATTTTCCATGGACATTATCTTAGAGGCCTGCAATCGCACTATTACAAGAACACACAATCCGAATTTCCAGTATGCAGACCGTATTCTTCAGGACTGGCACAACCGCAACATCCATCATTTATCAGATATTGAAGACCTGGAAAAGACAGGCGAGATTGCTCCAAAACGTACTTATAATCAGAAGGGATCCAAGCATTATGAAACCTTCGGATTTGAAGGACACAATTATGATTTTAAGAAACTTGAGGAACAGCTTTTAGATTATTAGGGAGGTATTTATGGCTCTTAATAATACACAGTATGATACATTGATGCGTGATTATCAGCTTCTCCAGACCAGACATCGCCATGAACAATCCGACCGCATCCATGAAGTATTTGAAAAGTATCCAAGACTGGAGGAAATTGATAGGGAAGTTGCCTCTCGAAGTGTTGCATACGCCCGCAAGCTTTTGTCCGGAGATAAGAATGCTCTGATTCTGTTAAAATCAGATATTCGGTTATTATCCGAAGAGCGTCGTCACATTCTTCATTCAGCAGGCTATCCGGATGATTATCTGGAACTTCATTACACCTGTCCTGATTGTAAGGATACCGGTTTTATCAGTAATACCAAGTGCCGCTGTTTTAAGAAAGCTGCCATCGATCTTTTATATACACAGTCGAATCTAACCGACATACTGAACGAAGAGAATTTTTCAACGCTGTCATATGATTATCATTCTGACAAGATTTTTGATGAATCCGGAAAGATTACTTCTCTTGCAAATTTTCAAAAGGCAGTTCAGGTTTCCAGAGAATTTGTTCAGCGCTTTGATACTTCTTTTGAAAATCTCCTGTTCTATGGGAATTCCGGACTTGGGAAGACCTTTCTTTCTCATTGTATTGCAAAAGAATTGCTGGAAAGCGTGCATTCTGTAATCTATTTTTCTGCAAGAGGTTTGTTCCAGAGTCTTGCAGATGAACGTTTCCACAATAGTGATGGTGTCTCACAGATTACAGATCAGATTTGTTCCTGTGATCTTCTGGTTATTGATGATCTTGGAACCGAACTCACAAATTCCTTTGTAATCTCAGAATTCTTTTACTGCCTGAATGAGCGATTGAACAATAAAAAGTCAACCTTGATCTCCACAAATCTTCCTCTGAAAGATTTGAGAGAACGTTATTCCGATCGTATCTCATCCCGTATTTTTAACAGCTATCGTGCGGTCAAGTTCTTCGGAAATGATATCCGAATCCAGAAAAAGCTTCTGGAAAACGCCAGAAAAGACGGAAAGTACTAAAAAAAGTGCTTGAAGTATAGATACTCACTCTTTATAATGTATCTGACTTATAAAAGTTTATTGTTTTTATTTTTGGAGGTATTTTATGAACGCATCTGAAACTTGCACTCCACGCTCCATTCCGGTTGGTCCTCTTGGACTCATCCCTTTGGAGAGTTGTACTGAACTTGGCAAGAAGATTGACGAATATCTGGTTACCTGGCGCCATGAGCGTGAATGTGAACAGAAGTCTTCCGTAGTTTTTTCTGAATACGAAAAAGATAGCTACATTATCAATACTAAGACACCACGTTTTGGTAGTGGGGAAGCAAAAGGTGTGATCAATGAAACCATTCGTGGAGATGACCTTTTCATTCTTGTAGATGTTTGTAACTACAGTATTACATATAAGATCAGTGGTCGTATTAACCATATGTCCCCGGATGACCATTTCGGCGATCTGAAACGTGTTATTGCTGCTGCTGAAGGTAAAGCTAAGAGAATTAATGTTATCATGCCATTCCTTTATGAAGGAAGACAGCACAAGAGAACCGGTCGTGAGTCTCTGGACTGTGCACTTGCTCTTCAGGAACTTATCAACATGGGTGTTGATAATATCATCACCTTCGATGCACATGATCCACGTATTCAGAATGCTATCCCTCTGAATGGATTCGAAACCATTCAGCCGGTATATCAGTTTATTAAGGGGCTTTTTGTTGCCTGTCCTGATCTGGATATTGACAAAAAGAAGATGATGGTTATCAGTCCTGATGAAGGTGGTATGAGCCGTGCAATCTACATGGCCAGCGTTCTTGGTCTTGATATGGGTATGTTCTACAAGAGAAGAGACTACTCTCGTATTGTAGATGGTCGTAACCCTATCGTTGATCATCAGTTCTTAGGAAGCAATATCAAAGGAAAGGATCTCATCATCGTTGATGATATGATTTCTTCCGGTGACAGTATTCTGGAAGTTTCTGCTTCTCTGAAGAAGTCAGGTGCAAATCGTATCTTCCTTTGTTCAACATTCGGTATCTTTACGAATGGCATGGAGAAGTTTGACAAGGCACATGAAGAAGGTGTCTTCGATTATCTTCTTACAACGAACCTGATCTATCAGCGTCCGGAACTCTTAGAACGTTCTTATTATACAAGCTGCGATATGAGCAAGTTCCTTGCCCTTATCATTGATACACTGAATCATAACGATTCTATCGGATCTTTACTGAATCCGGTTGACCGTATCACTGCATTCCTTGAAAAGAAGAAAAATAAAAGTGAATAAGATATAAGAAAAGAGATATTGCTATCGCAATATCTCTTTTCTTATATCTCGTAGTCCTGAATTCGTGCCTGACAGGTAAATAGCAGTACCTGTCTTCCACATTCAGACAGCCATTTCAGTGTGTTTTTCACACGGTCCTCGTCGTAAGTAAGGAATGGATCATCTAGAATAACAGGAAGTGGTTCCCCCTGGTTTAATAATTCTCCAACCGCCATTCGAAGTGCAAAATAAATCTGTTCCATCGTTCCACGACTGACCTGTTCCAGTGACAATACCCGCTGCTCCGAATAGATCTTCACATCAAGCTTTTCATCCACCAGTATTCTGTCGTACTTTCCATCAGTGATTCTGGAAAGAATCTGAGAAACACGTTCATTCAGATAGTCTTCGTATTCCTGATAAGCCTCTGTCATGACTTCATTCATGGTCTCCTCTGCAAGATGAAGAGAAGCTATCTCCACATCCAGTTCATTTCTTTTCCCAGCTTCATCGAGTATCTCCTGATATTCTTCCAGAAGATTCTTTATCACCGCCTCTTTTTCTCTCCGTGAACTATCGATCCATTCCAGTCTGTTTTTCAGCCTCTGTATTCTACCGGCGATATTGCGCTGATATGCTTCCTGCTGCATCTGTTTCTGAAGTGTCTTCTGGAATTCTTTTTCCCGTCTCATTAATACTAATTCATTCAACTTATCTTTGATATCCTGTTCCTTCTCTGCAAAATAACGCACACCCAGACATGCAAAAATGATCATTCCTACGGCTATAGCTTTTACCAGAGGACTCCCTGCAAATATGCCAAGGAGCAGTCCGATTGCAGCCATAATAGCCATACATACTTTTCCGGTAATCATAGGATGCCTCTGCAAAGCATCCTCATTCCACTCTTCTGTATCAGCATCCTCCATATCTTCCGACTGTTGATGAAGAATTGCTTCCAGTTCTTCACGTGTCTGCTCTTCATCCTCCGCCAGAGCATCGACTGACTGCCTCTCGTATTCGATTCTCACCTGAATCTCTCTTGCTTCTATAGTTGCTTTTTCAACAAGCATTCTTTTCTGCTGTTCTATCTCTTTTCTTTGTCTTCGTAGTTTTTCACAGGCTTTTGTAATATTGATTTGGGAAAAATTGCCACTGGATGCATTAACCATGTAATTATGGATCTCTTCTGCAAGTGAATCGTCTGTCTCTCCGCTAATATTTCCATAATAGAATGTATTATTAAATGTCTGGGATGTGATATCTTCCAGTACTGCTGCCAGATCTCCATGTTCTACATCAAGTTCCTCACCATCCGTTTCACAGATCAGACGTACTCGTTTTTCTGCTGAGAAAAAGCTTCTATCCAGAAAAAATTTCTTTCCTCCACTGGTAAATCGCATGCTTCCCGCGAAATATCCGGAATTCTCCCAGGGTTGACGCATCATATATTCATCTTTTTTGGCGCCACGTCCTCGTGAACGATCTATCCCAAAAAGCATGCCGCGGATAAAGGAACAAACGGTGCTTTTTCCTGTCTCATTTGCCCCATATATAATATTCAGTCCTGGATGAAATGACAGCTTTTGCCCATCAAATTTCCCGAAATGTTTTAAATGTATCTCACGTATCTCCATACTATCTGTCTGTTATTCCTCCAATAAAGCCTGCACGCCATAGGCAAGTGCTTTCCTTCGTATCTCACTCATCGGCTTCTTCTCATCGTATAACTTATCAATAAATCTGCCGCAGATATCATCTTTGTGTTCCAATCGCAACTGATCAATCTCCAGATAAACCTCTGTACAATCCTGTATCTCCAGAATATTACCTAGATTCTCATAGGATTGAATCGGGTAATTCATGTCCATATCACGATATCCGGTTAACATAATTCTATATATATGTTCTGTTCCCAGGCGTTCTATCTCCTGCTGTATCTTCTCACGCATAGCGATAGCTGTCATCTGCGGATCACTTTCTACTTTCAGATAGATATATTCCCGTACTGCAAAAGGAACAAACTCGAACTCCACCTTCCCATCCTGATACTCACCAAGAATATATCCATGGGTGCCAATATCATTACAGTCAATCGGCTCCAATGCACCTGCATATGCCATCTTGTTGTTTACCAGAATCTCCGGTTTATGAATGTGTCCAAGGGCTATATATGTAAATTCTGATGCTGCAAGCTTTCGTTTATCCATCGGAATATGATCTGGATCTCCTCCATGCGCAAGCAGGATATGACACCCCTCTTCTCTGTAAGGGTGCAAATTATCATAAAGAGACTCCCTTATCTCATAATCATGATAACTGAACCCATAAACTACCGTATTCAATCCTGGAAAACGAACACACTCCAATGTATTCCCGGTAAGACATGATACATTCTCTGCCCATTCAAAAGAAAGGATAGCAGAATCTCTCTGAATATAATCATGATTTCCCATGATCAGCACTACCTGAATGTTCCCAAGTTTTTCAAACAGATAATTCACTTCTTTCAGATCACGGCTTAACGGCTGACTGTGAAACAGATCTCCTGCGATAAGTAAAAGATCCACCTGTTCTTTTTTCACCCGCATCAACAGCCTCTCAAAGCTCTGCCAGACTTCCTCTTCCCTTTGCTTGCCCCAGGGCATTCTTCTGTCAGGCTTCGCTCCCAGATGCACATCTGCTATATGTATAAATCTCATTGTATTCTTCTCCTGTATATCGCTCCTACCCTATCGTTTCCCCCAAACTTCCGGATGTCGCTTCTTCCACTCTTTATGTTCTCTTCGAATCTCTTTCTCCCTGGATAGATATCTTGGGATCTGATAACTCATCCACTTTCTTCCAAGATATTCCTGATAACTGGACCACCAGTAAAATTCCGGCCAGATAGTATAATCTTCTTTCACCGGCAAATGATGTAATTTAATCAGTTCTTCCCATGTATCCTCCGGTGCACACGGTTCAATCTGCAGTTCCCATTCAATCTCAGCTCTTGGTTCAAAATTCCATAACTTTTTTCTGTAACATTGCATCGTATCTTCTGTCACGTCTTCTATCGTATCTATCTTATCATATTGAATCAAAAGACATCCCTTATCGTCAAGTATGCAGTATCCGTAAATCGCAAATGTCTTTCCCATCACATCCTGCAGTGCATCCAAAAATTTCTTCTTGTGAATCTCTGTCTCAAAGATACGCTTCTTTTCTCTGCCGTTCACTGTTAATCTGACCATACGCTCTTTTTTCATAAAAGTCTTCATACATTCCCTCCGACTTCTTACAAAATAGCAGTACAAGAATTAGTATACGAAAAAAACATTTCTCTGACAAGTCAACGTCACAAAATGAAACATTTGTTGTGAATGGCTCACCGCACCAATGTACTCCCCGCAGTTTCAAAAAAACCGTCACACCGAAGTGTGACGGTTTGCGTATCTTTATAGATAATTATTATTGCTGTTATGATAATTATGCTTCTTCTTTTCCTGTCAGTACGCGAATACCAATCAGAACAGAAACCATCAGAACAATACCAATGCAAAGACTGATTGCTGCTGTTGCACCAGCACTCATTACATTCTGTAATACACCTGCAATTACATATGTGAAGAAGGATACAACTGCAACAGTAATTGCGTACGGCAGCTGTGTAGATACATGGTTAACATGATTACACTGGGCACCTGCCGAAGCCATAATAGTCGTATCTGAGATTGGAGAACAATGGTCACCACAAACAGCACCTGCCATACATGCAGAGATAGAGATGATCATCATTGTTTCGTTTGTGCCAGAGAATACAGCTACTACGATCGGAATCAGAATACCAAATGTACCCCATGATGTACCGGTTGCAAATGCAAGGAAACATGCAACTACAAAGATGATTGCAGGAAGGAAGCTTAAGAAGCTGCCTGCTGCGCCGCCAACTACTGCTGCAACGAATTCCTTAGCACCAAGACTGTCTGTCATAGACTTCAGTGTCCATGCGAATGTAAGAATCAGAATTGCAGGAACCATTGCCTTGAAACCTTCCGGAACACAAGCCATGGAATCTGTAAACTTTAATACCTTACGTGTTGCATAGAAAATAACTGTGATTAAAAATGCGAAGAAACTTCCAAGCATAAGACCTACAGACGCATCTGAATTAGAGAATGCTTCAATAAAGCCTGTTCCTGAGAAGAAACCACCAGAATAGATCATACCGATTACACAGCAGAAGATCAGTACCGCTACAGGGAAGACAAGGTCAAGTACAGTTCCCTTGTCATCTGCTTCAACAGCTTCTGCATTTGCATAAGGTCTGTCAGCAGTTGTATAAAGGTCTCCCTTAAATGCATTCATCTCATGAGTTCTCATTGTACCATAGTCGATCTTTAAGAGAACGATCACGAGCATCATAACGATGGTAAGTAATGCATAATAGTTATAAGGAATTGCTCTGATAAATACAGAGAATCCATCTTCTCCCTCAACAAAACCTGTTACGGCTGCTGCCCAGGAAGAAATTGGAGCAATGATACATACAGGTGCTGCAGTAGCATCGATAAGGTATGCAAGCTTTGCTCTTGAAATATTGTGTTTATCTGTTACAGGACGCATAACGCTACCAACTGTCAGACAGTTAAAGTAGTCATCGATAAAGATCAGAACACCCAGGAAAATCGTTGCAAGCTGTGCACCTGCACGTGTCTTAATGTGAACCTCTGCCCAACGTCCAAAAGCTGCTGAACCACCAGCCTTGTTCATCATACATACCATGATACCAAGGATAACAAGGAAGATCAGGATACCCATGTTGTAGCTGTCTGTAAGGGAACCAACAATACCATCATTAAATACATGAAGGACTGCTGTCTCTGGATTACCGCCTGCATAGAAGAAACCGCCAATTGCAATACCAACGAACAGTGAACTGTATACTTCCTTGGTAAGGAGTGCAAGTGCGATCGCTACTACAGGAGGAATCAGTGCCCATACAGTTGCGTACATTGCAGGAACATACTCAGCTGCTTCTTCGGCTTCTTCTGCAAATGCTGTCATACCAAGCATAAGCAGAAGAGTCAGCATAGCCATGAGGACTATGCTCATTTTTCTCTTTCTACTCATAATTTAAGCCCCCCGCTTAATTTATTATCTCAATCTGCTTTTGCAGATCAAAACCAACATTACATAAAGTACTTCACACCGGATTCGAACAGCTTCAGATCCTGCTCGCCATAGATGTTGATTGCAACAGAATCCCCACGTCTTTCAGAATGTGCCATCTTACCAAGAACACGGCCATCCGGGCTTGTGATACCTTCAATTGCCATGAAGGATCCATTGACATTCCATGTCTCATCGTTCAGCATGAGTTCCCCTGTAGGAGTTACATACTGTGTAGCAACCTGACCATTTGCAAAGAGCTTTTCGATCCATTCCTTTGGAGCTACAAAACGACCTTCTCCGTGAGAAGCAGGGTTACAGTACACTTCACCTGGTGTAGCAAGCTGTAACCACGGAGACTTGTTCGTAACAACCTTTGTATAAACCATCTTGGAGATGTGACGGTTGATTGTATTGAATGTAAGTGTTGGAGAATCTTCCTTCTGTCCAACGATCTCACCATATGGTACAAGACCCAACTTGATCAGAGCCTGGAAACCATTACAGATACCAAGTGCAAGACCATCTCTTTCATTTAAGAGCTTCATAACAGCTTCTTTGATCTTTTCATTCTGGAAAGCTGTTGCAAAGAACTTCGCAGATCCATCCGGTTCATCACCTGCTGAGAATCCACCTGGGAACATAATGATCTGTGCCTGGTTAATTGCATTCTCAAAGATTCTTACAGAATCACGGATATCTTCTGCATTCTGATTCTTGAATACCTTAACATCAACTTCTGCACCAGCACGTTCAAATGCTTTTGTGCTATCGTATTCGCAGTTTGTACCTGGGAATACTGGGATAAATACACGTGGTTTTGCAACCTTATTCTTACATACATAGATGCTGTCAGCCTTATAGATACCTGTCTTTGGAGCTTCTTCACCCTCTGCAAGGAATGCAGTACCACCATTTTCGCCGGATACTGTCTTAAATACCTTCTCAAGTGTTCCTGTCCATGCATCCAGAGCGTCCATCATACAGATCTTAACATCACCATATGTAAATGCTGCTTCTTCTGTAACTTCACCAATAACCTTGCAGTCAATTGCAAGATCAGCAACACATTCTGCCGGTACTTCAGCAACAATATTACCAAATCCTGCTGCAAAGAGTTCATCCTTGTCAACACCGCTGATTGCAGCACCAAGTCTGTTACCAAAAGACATCTTGGAAACTGCAAGTGCAAGTCCCTTACCATCCAAGGTATAAGCAGATACGATCTTGCCAGCCTTTACATCCTCGAAAAACTTGCCATACTGCTCCTTCACTGCTTCATAAACAGGAAGATCATACTCATCCTTCTTAATTGTCATAAGAACAAGCTTATTACCTGCTTTCTTAAGTTCCGGTGTAATGATTGTCTTGTCACTTGCCACATCTACTGCGAAAGAAACAAGTGTTGGCGGAACATCGATTTCATTAAAGGTACCTGACATAGAATCCTTTCCACCGATTGATGGAAGACCAAAACCAAGCTGAGCATCATAAGAACCAAGAAGAGCTGCAAATGGCTGGCTCCAACGCTTTGGATCCTCGCTCATTCTACGGAAATATTCCTGGAAAGTAAGACGGATCTTCTTATAATCTCCGCCGCCTGCAACGATCTTTGCAACAGATTCCAGAACTGCATAAACTGCACCATGGTATGGACTCCAGCTTGAAAGATATGGATCAAAACCATAAGCCATCATGGTTACACAATCTGTCTTACCCTTTAATACAGGGAGCTTTGCAACCATTGCCTGTGTTTCTGTCATCTGATATACACCACCATATGGCATCAGAACAGAACCGGCACCAATAGAGCTGTCAAACATCTCAACAAGGCCCTTCTGAGAACAGCCATTTAAATCTGCCAGATCCTTCAGCCACTGTTCCTTTACATCGCCAATTTCTTTCTTGTTGAAGTAATTATCTTCTTTTGATGGAATATCTACATAAACTCCTGTTTCCTGATGTGCACCATTGGTATCCAGAAATGCACGGCTGATATTAACGATTTCTTTATCTCTCCAGATCAGTACCAGTCTTGGAGCTTCAGTAACAACTGCAACCTCAATGGCCTCTAAGTTCTCTTCCTTAGAATACTGAAGGAATTCTTCAACATCCTTAGGATCAACAACTACAGCCATACGTTCCTGTGATTCTGAAATTGCAATCTCTGTTCCATCAAGACCTGCATACTTCTTTGGAACCTTATCAAGATATACCTGAAGACCATCTGCAAGTTCACCGATTGCTACGGATACACCACCTGCACCAAAGTCATTACATTTCTTGATCAGACGGGTAACTTCCGGACGTCTGAACATACGCTGGATCTTTCTCTCTGTAGGTGCATTACCTTTCTGAACTTCTGCTCCACATACTTCAATAGAAGCTTCTGTATGAACCTTAGAAGAACCTGTCGCTCCACCGATACCATCACGACCTGTACGTCCGCCAAGAAGAATGATGATATCTCCTGGATCAGAGGTAAGTCTCTTTACGTCTTTTCTAGGAGCAGCACCCATAACGGCACCGATCTCCATTCTCTTAGCCACATAGTTTGGATGATAGATTTCTTTTACATATCCTGTTGCAAGACCGATCTGGTGACCATAAGAAGAATAACCGTGAGCAGCCTGACGAACCAGCTTCTTCTGTGGAAGCTTACCCTTTAAAGTATCCTTTACAGATACTGTTGGATCAGCCGCACCTGTTACACGCATAGCCTGATATACATAAGTTCTTCCTGACAGTGGGTCACGAATCGCACCACCAAGACAGGTAGCAGCGCCACCAAATGGTTCGATTTCTGTAGGATGGTTATGTGTTTCATTCTTGAAGTTTACAAGCCATTCTTCTACTTCACCATCAATTTCAACAGGAACAACAATACTACATGCATTGATCTCATCAGATTCTTCCTGATCATCAAGCTTGCCTTCTTTTTTCAGTTTTCTCATTGCCATAAGTGCAAGATCCATAAGGCAGACAAACTTGTCATCTCTTCCCTTGAAGATCTCTGCACGGTCAGCAAGATATTTCTCATATGTACCAACGATCGGTGCCTTATAGTCACCTTCGCCGAATTCTACTGTCTTTAATTCTGTTGAGAATGTTGTATGACGGCAGTGATCTGACCAGTATGTATCAAGTACACGGATTTCCGTCATGGATGGGTCACGTTTTTCTTCATCTCTGAAATAATTCTGAATATGCTGGAAATCTTTAAATGTCATTGCGAGATTCAAAGAATTATAAAGTTCCTGTAACTTATCTTCTGCAAGTGCAGTAAATCCATCAAAAATAATAACATCAGCAGGATCATCAAAAACAGTTACAAGTGTTTCCGGCTTTGTAAGGTCTGTTTCTCTTGAATCAACCGGGTTGATACAATAGCTTTTGATTGCTGCAAATTCTTCATCAGTAATAGAACCTTCGATCACATAGGTGGTTGCTGACTTGATTACAGGTTCCTCATCTTCCTTTAAAAACTTTACACACTGAACAGCAGAATCTGCTCTCTGGTCGAACTGTCCCGGAAGGTATTCTACAGAGAATGCTCTGTCTCCTTCCTTTAATGGAAGAGTTTCACGATACAATGTATCTACAGGTGGTTCTGAAAATACAGTGTTGCATGCTGCTTCAAATACCTCATCCGAAATCTTCTCCACATCATAGCGGATAAAAACTCGTACCCCTGTCATTGTGCTGATTCCAAGATAACTGCGAATCTCATGGCGCAGTTCTTTTGCCTGTACTGCGTAAGCAGGTTTCTTCTCAACATAGACTCTTCTTACGTTACTCATAGACTTCCTCCTTCATAATTATGTTACTGTTCACGTCCACTTCGTTCCCGTTCCAGTCCTGAACAGTAACAAGACTATCTCACTATACCTGATATCAATTCTTCTGCCCAATCACTTAAACTATAAGCATTACCATCGAATAAATTCAAGATTACTCCATATTGTTCCTCATCATGGTCAAAGGCATTCCCTTCATCTGTATCCACATGCATGGCAAGACGAAAGCTTGGATGTACACGGACAACTACGTTTGCATAGATCAGCGAACGTTCAAAACTCTGTGTAATAACAAATACTTCATCCTGATCCTTTACATGCATACGGATAGCATCACTTGGAGTCATATGAATGTGACGCTTTGCAACGATAACACCCTTATCCAGTTCGATGCTTCCCTTTTCCCCATATATCTTACAGCCTGGTGTTCCTTCAATATCACCGGACTGACGGATGACTTTTTCAATTCCAAGCTTTCTTGCATCAGTGATGGCAAGTTCCACCTGTGTCTCCTTTCGGAATGGTCCAAGAATCGCCATATTCTTCATCTGGCCTCTAGGACCCTCGATCGTAACACGTTCCTCTGCAAGATACTGTCCTGGCTGACTGAGTTCTTTCTTAAAAGTTAATTCTCTTCCTTCCCCAAAGAGTGTTTCAAAATCTTCTCTGCTGATATGCATATGCTTTGCAGATATCTCTATTGGAATTTTCCCTTTCAATCTGTTACCTATCCTATCCGTTCAAATTATAGTCTTACTATGCCATAAGAAATGCCTTATAGCACTTCTTTGCTTCGTAAACATCTACCTTGCTTACGATTTCCCATGGTGCGTGCATGCTAAGTACCGGCACACCACTATCGATGACATTCATTCCATATAATGCAAGAATATATGCGATCGTTCCGCCACCGCCAAAATCTACCTTACCAAGCTCTGCAGTCTGATATGCTACTCCTGCTTCGTCCATGATAGAGCGAAGACTTGCAATATATTCTGCATTCGCATCATTAGAACCGGACTTTCCTCTGGAACCTGTATACTTATTAAATACGATTCCCTTTGCAAAATATGCAGCATTCTTCTTCTCAAATGCTCCGCCATAAGCAGGATCATATGCTGCACTTACATCAGAAGAAAGCATTCTGCAATTCGCAAGAGTACGACGAAGCTTCAGTTCAGAATAATCACCGCAAAGATTCAGTACCTCTGCAACTGCATTCTCAAAGAAACGAGACTGCATACCGGTAGCACCAACACTTCCGATCTCTTCCTTATCTACAAGAATACATACCGCAGTTCTCTTTACCTCTCCCATCTCAAGAATTGCTTCAAGGGATGTGTATGCACATACACGGTCATCATGACCATATCCAAGAATCATGCTTCTGTCAAATCCAAGATCTCTCGACTTTCCTGCAGGTACGATCTCAAGCTCAGCAGACAGAAAATCTTCTTCCTCTATCTGATACTTTTCCTGTAAAAGCTTTAATACATTCGCCTTTACAGATTCCTTTTCTTCTCCTTCAAGCGGCATATTGCCAACAAGAAGGTCTAACTGTTCACCTTCTACTACCTTAGCGCCGGTCTTCTGAAGCTGTTCTGCTGACAGATGGATCAGCAGGTCACTGATACAGAAAACAGGATCCTCTTCATCTTCACCGATACAAATATTAAGAACTGATCCATCTTTTTTCGCAACTACTCCATGGATTGCCAGTGGAATTGTAACCCACTGATACTTCTTCACACCACCATAATAGTGTGTATCCAGAAATGCAAGTTCTGTATCTTCATATAATGGATTCTGTTTCAGGTCAAGACGCGGTGAATCCACATGAGCACCTAAAATATTCATACCCTTTTCCATATCTTCTGTACCGATCTGGAATAAGATGATGGATTTACCCATAAATGCAGAATATACCTTATCTCCTGCCTTCAGGCTCTCCTTCTTGTCGATCACATCCTGAAGATCACGATATCCGGCCTTTTTTGCCATATCGATGGCATATGTAATGCATTCACGTTCTGTCTTACCATTATCCAGGAACTTACGATAAGCTTTACTCAACTGCTCCAGCTGTTCCAGTTCTTCCTGGCTATATGTTGTCCACTTATTAACTCTTTCCATGCTGCTCACCTTTACTACTTATGCTGAATCATGCCAAATTTACTGAATGGATAAATACGCACAAATGCTTTTCCGATAATATGCTTTCTTGGTACCGGTCCAATGACACGGCTATCACTACTGTGATTACGATTATCACCCATACACCAGTATTCATCTGGTCCAAGTGTAATCTCCTGATAAGCAAGTCCCGGATCCTGAATTACTTCTCTTCCATAATGCTCATCCAGAATCTCTCCATTAATATAGATATTTCCTTCCATATCGATACGAACAGTCTCGCCTGGAAGACCTATGATACGCTTGATCCAACGTTTACTCTTGGAATCATCCGGAAATATTACAACAATATCATATCTTTCCGGATCTTTAAAGCGATAAGAGATCTTATCACAAATCAGATGATCGCAGTCCTGAAGTGTCGATTCCATGGAATGACCATCAACCTTTACACGCTGTCCCACAAATGTCACGATAAGAAATGCTACCAAAAAGGCAAAGGCAAAACTCATAATCCAACTGAGGATCTCTTTCTTTACATCTACTTTTTCTTTGGTTTCTTTCTGCATAAATCTTTTCCTCCTTTATGATAATCATGAATCTTTACATCATTCTGTTCACAAGCACAGAACTCAGATTCACTATGATATGAAAAAGGATCGGTGCAAAAAGCGTTCCAAACCTTTCATATACTCCTATGATCACAATTGCCATTGGAAATGCAAATATGATCTGGATCGCATTCTCATGATACACAGCAAAAAAGGCTGCTGCCATAAATACTGCGAACCACCCTTCATTATAAGCCTTTAGTCGTCGATAGACAAGACCTCGAAATAATACTTCTTCCATTACCGGACAAATAATTCCAACTCCAACCAGCTGAATCAGAAAAGAACTTCCAAAAAGTGCCTCCTGTACCAGGCTCCGGAGATGGAAAATCTGTATCAGCATGTTCATCAGCCCGGTTAAAAACAGATTGCTGATTAGTGCCAGTCCTGCCAGAATAAACATCTGCATTATAGAAGGCAATTGACACCCCCATCCTTCTTGCCCGTATCTTTCCCTATCTTTCTTGTACATAGAAAGAAAAACAGGCAGACTAATCAGGGCTGCCATGGTTGTCAATGAGGCTGCATCCATATGCAGCCTCATCATATATATCATATTTAAAACACAAAAATGAATTCCTACAGGAAGTAGAATTCCTGCCATATCGTTCTCCTGTCTATATTATGAGATAATAGTCGGAACTTCCATTGAAGTTACAACACACTTACCATCAACATATTTAAAATAGAAATCAGCTTTCTTTGAAACACTCACCTTCGTCGGTGCTTTCTTCGCTTCTGTCTCAGTTTCTGATTCCGCTGTCTCTTCCGCAGTGTCTGTCTCTTCTGATTCTTCCTGGTTATTCTCTGCCAGTGTATACTCGCAAGTAAAGTTAAGTGTCATATTCATTCCGATGAATGCATCTTCTTCAGGTGCCGGATAATATACTTCACCAAATTCAGGCTTGAAATCTTTAAATGTTATACTGGAAACCTTAAGGTCATCTCCATTAAACAGATTCTTCTTCATCGCCTTGAACAGGTTCGCCTTGTTTGGAGTCTGATCAAAAAGCTTACTGAGACTATCAGCCTTCTGTCCCTGAACAACTGCCGTGAAGAGTTCATTGATCATAGTCTTGGCCATCTCACTCATCTGAGTTTTCGCATTCTCGCCAACAACAAGCTGTTCTCTTACATCCAGTTCTGTATCCTTTTCCGTAATCGTTGTTTCATATGAATCAAAAGGAAGTCCGTTCACCTGAAGCTTTGCCCCTACTTCCACGCCTGTCAGATCATAGCATATAGCACCAGGGGAAATTGCCTCATCTATCTTGATCTCACTGTCTGTTGGAGCAACTCCATTCACCAGAACCTGTGAAGATACCGGTGCGATCAGTTTCACTTCCATTCTGTCACTTTCAGCGGCTTTTTCAAAATCCCACTGTTCAAAGATACCGTACTTCTTATCGTCCTGCTGAACAAGATTCAGTTTCTTTACTTCTTCTTTTCCATCAGCAGTATACTTTACTGTATATTCCTGCTGGAATACATTCTGGTCATTAAGGGAACGCGGTCCGGCTGTAAGTTCATACTCACTTACACCGATCCCATCTTCCAGGTACTGCTTTGCCACATTCATTGGATTGCTTACTTTCAATCCTTCATAGAAAAAAGCGCCAAGAGCTGAAAGAACGATTACAACTACAATCCATATAGTAAAAAGAGACTTTCTTTTCTTTCTCTGTCTCCATTTATACTGTGTATTCTCTGTCATATCGCTACACCTCCTAGTAGTACTTCTCTTCCAGTTTCATGATCATCTTCAGGTTTGACCATTCACAATCACTCAACATGTCGTCTACATCACTATATAATGGTGTATACCATGACTTTGTAGCGAAATAACTGCTCCACTCAGGTGTCACAAAGATTCTTCCATGACGGGCAAATATCTCATTTCTTGCTGCTGCAAGCTCCCATGGACCCCAATCACTGAGTTCATCCCCGGACATATATCTGACAGCTGTATCATAAAGGATATAACTGTCATCCCATCCACCACTGGAACTGCTGCTATTCGATTCTGACGAAGAGCCTGATGAATCCGATGATGGCTTATAATTCGCTGCACCATCCGGTGTCTTAATGCTATCTCCCACATAATGATAGCCGTTACCATCCCAGTAACCACCCTGTCCATCATAATAGTCTCCGTTCGCTGCCATCCAACCGCCCCACTCATCGTAGGAAACCGGCTGTGTTCCAGATTTAGAAGAATTATTATTGTTATCTGACTTACTACCGCCCTCTACAGTAATGCCGGAATCATTCGCATCTGAAGAACTTCCTCCCTCTGTCGTTCCCTCTGCTTTTTCTTTTCCATCTGTAGTCTGATTATTCTTACCTGTATCTTTCTTGCCGGAGTCTTTTTTACTCTCAGTTTCAACTACAGGCTTCACAGTGAAAGAGTCCTTGGTTGCAGTAAACTTTTCTACTGTGACTGGCATCTCTGTCTCTCTTTCGACAGTTGCCAGATTCGATTCCTGTGTAATTGCACTTTGCTTATCAAGCATCTGTAAACCAGTATCGGTAACATACGCACTTCCACCGGCCGCAATAACTGTAGCTGCTGCAATCCCCAGGATAGAAGACAAACTATTCTTATTAGCCATTTTACTCACCTCTTGTTGTTTACAGCTAAATAACACATACTTATACAGAATAAGCATTATTTACCTACTGAAAACAATATAACAAAAAGTGCAATTTCACACAACTTAATTTTTAATTAAATAATAAAATACTAAAAAAAGTACCGCAATACCTGGAATTTCCCATCTCCATCGCCCCTCTTCCTGCGGATCTGCGGAAAAACTGTTCTGTTCTTTTTGAACAATCTTTACATTCTCTTTGATTACTTTACCTGTTTCCGGCATTTCTGTTTCCTTCACGACCTTCTCCTTTCCTATATATATCTTTTTCTGAATGTACTGACTTTCATTTCCTGCCTTATCTCTTGCTGTCACTCTGATATGCTGCCATCCATCTTTTTCATTAAGAATAATCTTCTGACTGATACTTTTTCCATCTCCTTTTTCTTCTCCATCCACCAAAAAATGTACATAGTCTAGCTCCATATTTTCAATACACTCCAGAGAAATTACACGGGCAGTATCATACTCTGCGCCATCTTCTATCCCCGCCAGAACAAGGAGAGGAGATCTGGTATCAACTGCGAATTCCACATTTTTTCTCCCCATCCGATTATCACCAAGATTGTTTGCTTCATCTTTACTGGAAAATACAACATAGTAATGCCCATCCTTCTGAAATTCTTCAGCAGGTATTCGATAACGATACTCTTTATGACTTTTCTCATCGCCTATCAAAGTCATCTCATAATCTGTATCCTTCTCCAGAAAACGAACAGTATCTTCATATCCAATCATAATGCTTGTCTCCACCAATGCATCCACATTCACTTCTCTTACTATTATGTCAACTGGTTTATTCAGATAATAATTTTGCATGAATTTTTCAGACTCTTCTATATAATATGTAGAACCAAACCGATTAACAGAGAATCGTATCTTCTTGTCTGCCGTATTCCCCGCGAGATCTTGCGCCGTCACCTCCAGCTGATAAACATCATCCCACTCCTTTTCCTTCGGAAAATCTGCCATTGAGATCTTTTCCTGATCCTGAGCCTTTTGCCTGCGATAGATTACTTCCTGCTTTCCATTTTTGAATCCCATCATTGTAAACTGTAAAGAACCGTAGTCGAGATTCTTATCCTGTGCAATAATAACCGGAAGGACCGTCCCCTTATTCGCACTTCCATCCTGTATATTCTCGATTGTCAGCGTCGGCTTTTTTCTGTCGATCACAAGAATATTGCTTTTCTGATAACTCACATTCCTTACTCTGTCCTGGAAGCGTGCAAAAACACAATATCTTCCTTCTTCTGTAAGTGTCAGGTTCACAATCTCCTGCCACATATCCGCATGTTCTGCATAAACCAATTCCGGATCATACATGCATTGTTCGTCTTTTGCAAGATAAACCATGATACTCTGTATTCCAGACCCTGAATCATCTCCTGTTATCTGAGCCACAATATCCTTATCTGTATAAATAACGTTATCCTTCTTCCCCTCGGCACTGATTTGAATATAACCTTCCGGTGCCTGAGCATCAACATTCCATATCACACTTCGAACCTGCGATATAGCACTTAGGTATCCTTCCTTATCTGTTGCTGATAACGAAAATTCCCTGCTGCCACTTTCATAAAGTGGCCCCAATACCACCCCTTGTGTAAAACCACTTCCAGGCTGGGGAACAATTTCCAGCTTAGTCCCTGGAGATATCCAGTTCATGCCGTTTTCTCCCACATAAAGGTTTCCATCTGCATAAAGCCTGTAATCTTTCCCTTCTTCTATATAGGGCTGTGTGAGGATGATCTCCCCCTTTTTTGTATAGAAGGGATCTTCTGGCAGATAGTAATAGTTACCACATTTCTTATCATTATCTTCTGTGATAGTAATAGCTCCTTCATAGAACCATTCTCTTCCAGAATGATACATAGGACTCTCTTTTGTCAGCACAGAACCATCGATCATTAATTTGGGAAGTGTAAAATTCTCCGGAACAAGCGCATTACCGTCCTGATCTTTCAAAAATCCTTCTACTCTTAAGAATTCCGTTTCTTCAAAAATCAGATTTTCCAGTAACAGTTCCTGATAATACGGCTTTCTGGCGTTGCTTATGGTAACGAACAGAGGTCGTGGACGAATCTCTATCTCCAGATTTACCGGTTCCATTACGAGTTCATATGCTCCTGCATTCTCTCCGTATAAATTTGCTTCTATCATCACCGGATATCTTCCCACATCACTTTTTTCTGTTCTTGCCCGTAGAATCACTTCGAGATCCTCCGGAAGATTTGACACTTCGAAGATAAGATTCACATCACAGGTACCATCATATATCTTATAGCCTTCTCCTTCCAGAAATCGAATATTGGATATTCGAACCTGGCGATTCTCTTCCTCTATTTCTTCTGTCCACTCTTCTCTTATCGTTTCACTTTGTTCTGTCTCCCAGGGTATCTCTTCCCACTCCCATGGAATCACTTCAGTCTCTTCTTCTGTTATAATATCTATCTGTGTACTATCTTCTTCCGTCTGTGCCATTATTCCCATACTTAACGCCCATCCAAGTAGTATCGTCATCCAAAGTAATCTATGTTTTCTCATCTGTATTCCTCTCATATATTCGTTCCAGATTCTTTTCTACAACAGACACCAATTCATCCAGCTCCACTCGAACGGCATCTGTCTTTTTTCTGTGATCCTTTGTCCCCTTTAATGCAGCATTCCCCTCTGCAATGTATTGTTCTATGACAACACATTTCATTCCTTCTTCTTTCAGTTCTGCCATATAATGGATCAGGAACAGGCCTCCTTCCTTTAATCCCAGCAACCGAAAGAATTCATCACCAGATTCGTAAAGCTTCTTTACTTCCTCATAATACTGACTGAAGAAATGCTCATCTTTTTCTTCTGTCATACTCTTAAAATCGAGTTGTTCCTTCCATTTAAACAATTTCAGATAACTTTCACTTTGTTTTCTTAATTCTGCAGGAAGCTCTGCCACTTCCTCAAACCATCTCGCAGAAAAAGTATCTCCTCCCCACTCTTTTGTACAATACCAGCACGCTAGCCCCACTTTATAACATATATCACTATATGCAGAGAGGTTTTGCTTCAGATTTTCCCCACTTGTCCTTTTATCTTCCTCCACTTTTCCCCACATCATGAGAAAATCCTGATATTCCTGTGCATCAAATATCGCATCCTCCAACATCTCTTCCAGTTTCTGACTATATATCTGATATTGATCTGAGATAGTTTCATCTTTCCTTTCTCTTTTCAGTTGTATACATCCAGCTAAAAGAAGTGTTCCTCCCAGAATCCAGAACAATAAACGTATAATCTGAAAAAGAAGAAGTTTTCTCAGATATCTTCTGCAATCCTTGATATCATGGAAAGAATCTTTTCCTTCACCCATCGCTTTTCCTGCAAATACATGAAAAGCAGATGCTTTTAATGGTAATATCTCTTTTACTGTCTTCCCCAGACATACCAGGTCCTTTTGAAATTCCAGGTCATAGTTTTTTCCCTTTTTCAGGTAAGATCCAGTCTTTTTTGTTTTGCTTCCTTTTACATATGCAGATCCCAGATCGATCAGTATAGGTTTCCTCTTGTGGATCATGATATTTTCCGGTTTTATATCTCCAAAAATAACAGGCGGTTCCTGACCATGCAGATACTCCAGCGTATCACATAGTACTAATAGCCACTGATACAAAAGGGCGGCATGTGGATAACCGTTATCAGAGATCCATCTGGAAAGGTTCACGCCTTCCACATACTCCATTACGACCCACACCGTTCTTTCAGTTTCAATCAGATCGATAATCTCAGGAAGATTCGGATGGTATAGCCTTTTCCACACTTCTACCCCCTCTCGGCTATAACATGCTCCATCTTTTCGGATCTCTTTAATAGCCAATACTCTGTTGGTGCTTTCCTGTATGGCAAGATGTACCATACCTTCACTGCCATGACCAATGATTCTAAGGAGCCTGTACCTGTCATCCAGTCGTGTTAACGTCTCCAAGTACGATTCCTCCATATTTTGTTATAATTTTGATGAAATAAAATGGCGACTGCCAAGAAATGAATATTCAAGTACGCCTCGGCGTACTTGGGCGAGGCGCGCGTCGTGCTTGCACGACCTTTTTCTACTGCGCGCCTCTGCCATCCGCCGGAGGCTCAACTTTCAGCAGGAGATTGTCACCCGTTGCTGAAACGGAATTGTTGCCCCCGCTTAACACTCTATACTCTTGACAACGGGGGACTCCTGCTGAAAGTTGATGAATGTATTTTAAAACAGGAAATGTATGTTGTCTATTCGCAAAAATCCACGAAAAAAAGAGATGATATCACATATTGTGGATATCATCTCTTATATCGTTTTACTTTTTTACGAAATACGGATTACGTTCGATTTCATCTCACTTCCATCCTCATATCGTTTTACGAATCAAGGTCAGATGTACACCTTTGTGCAAGCACAGGTGTACACCGACTTTGATTCGTATATTTCGTTACATCCTTTCCGGTGCCTCAAAACCCAGAACATCGATACATGCTTCAAGCACATCTTTTGTGAGCATAAGAAGGCTGATCCATGCTGCTTTCTGTTCTTCATTTTCCTCTGAAAGGATCTTTGTTTCATGATAAAACTTGTTGAATGCATTGGCAAGATCGTAGATATATGCGCAGATCTTGTGTGGAGCTATCTCTTCAAATGCATTCTCCATTACAGCGTTAAACTTTGTAAGCTCCAGCATCAGTGCTTTCTCACTTGCGTTGGCTGCTGCCTTGATCTTACCTGCTTCTGCTGTATTACCAGCCGCAGTATACTTGTTCAGGATAGACTTGATTCGAACGATCGTATACAGAATATATGGGCCGGTATTACCTTCAAAAGAAGTAAATCTATCAATATCAAATACATAATCCTTGGAAGCCTGGTTAGAAAGATCACCGTACTTGATTGCAGCAAGTCCGATAATTCTTGCGGTGTTCATTGCCTCTTCCGGATCAATGTCTTTATTCTCATTGATCTTCTTATACATCTCTTCGTTGATCTCTTTGATCAGATTCTCAAGACGCATAACACCACCATCTCTTGTCTTAAATGGCTTGCCATCTTTTCCATTCATTGTACCGAATCCCAGCCAGTTCAGTTTCAGATCGTTACCTGCAATACCTGTCTTCTTGGCACAGCGGAATACCTGAATGAAATGCATCTCCTGACGCTTATCTGTTACATAAAGGATCTGGTCCGGATTGTACTCTGCGATACGATCCTGGATCGTCGCAAGGTCTGTTGTTGCATAAAGGGCAGCACCATCTGTCTTAACAACGATACATGGTGGAATCTCCTTTGTATCTGTTTCTTCTTTCACATCTACTACATATGCACCCTGATCTTCGTGTGCATATCCATCCTCTTTCATCTTCTGTACCATTCCTGGAATCGTTGGCTGTGCATCAGACTCACCTTTCCAGAGGTCGAATTCAACATTCAGATTAGAGTAATTCTTCTTCAGATCCTTAATAGATACTGCCATGATGTGATTCCAGATAGCACGGTATCCTCTCTTACCTTCCTGTAAAAGACGGGTTGCTTCCAGGGCTTCTTCTTTGTATGCAGGATCTTCTTTTGACTTCTTGCTTGCTGTTGGATAGATTTCTTCCAGATCACCGATGGTAAATGGTGCTTCTTCAGGATATTCACCTTCATAATCATCCTTAAAGTACACAAGTTCCGGCTGACGTTTCTTTAATTCTGTAACGATTAGACCCATCTGAAGTCCCCAGTCTCCAAGATGAACATCACCGATCACCTTATTGCCCATAAAGCGACCAAGTCTCTTTAAGCTTTCTCCGATGATTGCAGAACGAAGATGACCTACATGAAGTGGCTTTGCAACATTAGCACCACCAAAGTCGATCATGATAGTCTTAGGTTCTTTTGCCTTTTCTACAGAAAGGTCTGCATCTGCCTGCATCTGACGGATATATTCTGCAAGATATTCCGGAGATAACTTCATATTGATAAAGCCTGGATTCACAGCAGTAACTTCTTCAAACATCTTACTGTCAGAAAGCTTCGCAACTACATCATTCGCAATCATGATCGGGGCTTTCTTGTACTGCTTAGCGCCTGCCATAGCTCCATTACACTGATACTCGCAGAGGTCTGGACGATTAGAAAGAGAGACCTTGGCCAGAGATGCATCATATCCGGCGCTCTCAAATGCAGGAACCAGTTCTTCTGCTATAAGTTCTAAGATTTTTTTCATAATACTCTATTCCTCATCTTTTTTATCAAAGTTGATTTTGATTATATAGGTATTCGTATTAATTTTCAACCTTAATCTCTGTAGTTTTCTGCGCACTTCACGCATGCAGAGTTTCTGCTGCATGCAAAAGATACCATGATATCCTCCGGATAACGACTGCAGCTTCCTTTTTTATAGACAACTGTATGTTTTGTTTTGGAGGCATCCGTCGGACACCTGTAATCATATTCTTCTACGTATTCGAGATCATTCATTTTCTCACTCATCATTTTTCCTCTTAGCAGGTTTGCTTGAAAGTATGATGGGCTGTCAATTATGACAGCCCGGTACTATTTTATATTGCCTATTATTTTTCTTTTACAGCTTTCTTACTGCCATAGCTGCATCTGCAATATATGGATTTGAGAATTCTGCAAATCTTCCATCTGCCATCTGTGCAAAGGAAGGATCGATTGGCATCTTGCCAAGCACAGCTGTTCCAAGACCTTCTGCGATCTCTTCGATGTGACTTTCACCAAATACTGAGATCTCTTTTCCACAATCTGGACACTTCATATAGCTGTAGTTCTCTACGATACCAAGTACAGGAATATTCATGGTCTTAGCCATGTTAAATGCCTTAGTTACGATCATTCTTACCAGATCCTGTGGAGAAGATACGATTACAATACCTTCCACTGGAAGAGACTGGAATACAGTAAGTGGAACATCACCGGTTCCTGGAGGCATATCTACCAAGAGATAATCCAGTTCTCCCCAGATAACATCGCTCCAGAACTGCTTTACCACACCTGCGATAACAGGACCTCTCCAGATAACAGGAGCTTCTTCATTCGTCATCATCAGATTGATTGACATAATCTTGATATCATTTGCTGTCAGGATTGGATAGATTCCCTGATCATCAGATACTGCAAGCTGCTTGATGCCATACATCTTTGGAATAGATGGACCTGTGATATCAGCATCGAGAATACCAACACGATAACCCTTTGCCGCAAGTTCATTCGCAAGAGATGCCGTCACCATTGACTTTCCTACACCGCCTTTACCACTGACAACACCGATTACATGCTTAATATCAGAATATGCATTCATATCTACGAGAAAACTTTCTTTTTTGCTTGGACATCCTTCACAGCTGGACTTATTACAACTGGATGCGCCAGCGCAAGATGATTTATCTGCCATAATATATACCTCTCTTCTTTTTCATTGTGCAAGGCACAATCTTTATTTTAATTGATATAATTAACTATTTCAACAACTTTCCTACATCTGGAAGATGAGCCCCACAACAGCCCCTGCTACCATCCAGAAAAATGGATGTATCTTCTTTAGCTTCTTTATGTTCATCAGACAGAAGAAAACCACAACCAGAATCAAAGGAAATACAGGAAGCTGGAAACTTCCATCCTTTGCTGTAAAAAGTGCTGCCTGATAGATACCAAATACAGCTGCTGCGATCAATCCTGTTACAACTGGTCTGATTCCCGCAAATGCAGACTTTACATAGATATTCGAGCTGAACCTATCCAGAATCTTTGCAATAATAACGATGACAATAAGACTTGGAAGTACCAGAGACATCGTAGCAGTAATGCCTCCAAAAAAACCTGCTGCATTAAAGCCTGCATAGGTCGCCATATTGATTCCAATCGGACCTGGTGTACTTTCACTTACCGCCAGCATACTAACTACATCCGCCTTGGTGTACCAATCATGTCTTGTTGGCAGATCCATTAAAAACGGGATCGTAGCAGGACCACCGCCTACTGCAAACAGACCAATCTGAAAGAATTCTACAAATAACTGCCAGAATACGATCATACCTTCATCCTCCCCATCTTATTCAGGATAATTCCTGCAACACCTGCAACGACTACCAGCAATACTGTCGGAATCGGTGTAAACAGGGCACCAAGGAATCCCAGTACTGCAATTACAATGCAGAGTCCATTTACAAAGCTCTTCTTTGCCAGTGTGATAACTGTCTGTGTCATGAGTGCACAGACAACCACCTTGATACCGCCAACAGCATGTGCTACCTGTACATTGGTCATAAACTGACGCAGGAATAATGCAATGATAGATACGATGATCAGAGATGGACTAACCATTCCAAGTGTTGAAAAGATTGCTCCAGGTATTCCTTTTTTCTTATAACCTACAAACGTAGCTACATTTACCGCAATAATACCAGGGGTGCACTGTCCTACCGCATAATAATCCAGAAGATCATCTTCTGTAACCCAGTTCTTTTTCTCCACCAGCTCATACTTCAGCATCGGCAGCATGGTCAGACCTCCTCCAAAGGTCAGACCACCGATACGGAAGAACGCCAGATACAATTGTATCAAATCGTTCATTTTCTTTCTCCTATTTACCGTTTTAGAATTCGTCCTTATCTGTCATATCTTTATTTCTCTGGAAGATATCATAAACGCAAGGAATTACGAACAGAGTCATCAAAGTACCATAGATCAGACCACCGATGGTAACGATGGCCATTGGCTGAACCATATCTGCCCCCATACCCATGCCTGCAGCCATTGTACAAAGACCGAGAATAGTAGTAAGTGCCGTCATGATAACCGGACGAAGTCTTGTTCTTCCTGATTCTACGATAGCTGTCTTCTTATCCATACCTTCTCTTCGAAGCTGATTGATATAGTCAACAAGAACGATACCATTATTAACGATAATACCTGCAAGCATTACAAAACCGATCATACCGATAACACTTACTGGTTTATCCGCAATATATAATCCCATAAAACCACCGGTAAATGCAAGCGGAATCGTAAAGAGAATGATAAATGGTGAAAGCAGTGACTGGAACTGTGCCACCATGATCAGGTACATGAAGATAATTGCAAGAACCATCATCAGCATTACCTGTTCCATCGCATCATTAATGGTCTCATCCTCACCTGCCATTGTGATGCTGTATCCTTCCGGTACATTAAAGCCATCCAGCTTCTTCTGTACTTCGTTGGAAACAAGACCAACGTTATAGCCGTCTGCAATCGCTGCAGAAGCAGTAACGTATCGATTCTGTGAAGTTCTTTGAATAGAAGTAAAACCTTCTGTGTCAACAAATTCCACAAGTTCCTTAAGTGATACATCTACCTTTTTCTGTTCGGAATCTGTTCCTTCGATTGTAAGCTCTTCGATCTTCTTTCTTGTCAGAGTCTCATCAGAATCACTGATCACCAGAACATCAAAGTCCTTGATATCAGTAGTAAGAACAGTGGCCGTTGTTGCATCAGCCAGTCTTCCTGCCAGCATCTGATAGATCTGTGCTACTGTCAGCTGATAGCCCATCGCCTTATTCTTATCTACAACAAGTCGGAATTCCACCTGTTTTTCTTCGATACCATCAGATACATCCTTGGTACCTTCTACTGTTCGAAGGATATCTGCAACCTCGCTGGAAAGTTCTTTCAGTTTATCAAGGTCACGTCCCTTGATCTGAATAGAGATACCGCTTCCTCCAAGTGCAGACATATCCATGCTTGAGGTCTGAATATTCAGTTCGCAATCAATATCCTTTGTCTTATCAAGGATCTCCTTTACCAACTCATCATTACTAATTGTCTTTTCTTCAGACAGAAGTACATACATCGAGATATTACCGCTGCCTCTGGAACGTCCGCCCATCATGGACATAACACCAGAGCCGCCCTGCATAGCACCAACATCGATAACATCCTGGATCGTAAGAATCCTTCGGATTACCTCATTAGAAATCTCTTTTGCCTCTGTCAGAGTGCTCTCTTCCGGTGGTGTAAGTGTTACAGAAACCTGTGTACTTTCCATCTCACCGATAAACTCTGTACCTTTTGATATAGACATCTTTGCAGAAAGTACAAGAAGTCCAACTGCAAGCAACAGAACCAGTATCTTTAACTTTAATGCTACACGAAGCATTCCTGCATATATATTCTGAATACCCGTAAAGAATCTGGACTGCTTCTTTAATGGCTTTCTTAAAAGTCCTGCAGCCATTGCTGGTACTAAGGTCAAAGCAACTACTAAAGATGCTACCAGAGAATAGCCAATCGTCAGACCCATATCTACAAAGAGCTGCTTTGTGATACCATCTGTAAATACGATCGGGGCAAATACACAGATTGTAGTAAGTGTGGAAGCTGCGATAGCACCTGCTACCTGATTCGCACCTTCTACTGCCGCCTTTCGAACCGAATATCCTTCCTCTCCACGCAGTCGGTAGATATTCTCGATAACTACGATAGAGTTATCTACCAGCATACCTACGCCAAGTGCAAGACCTGATAAAGAGATGATGTTCAGTGAAATATTACTGAAATACATCAGTACGATCGCTGATACGATACTGATTGGAATCGAACATGCGATAACCAGTGTCGGTCGGAAACTTCCAAGGAAGATCAGAAGTACCAAAATCGCCAGTACAGCACCTGACATCATGTTCTCAAGAACTGAATTGATTACCAGATCGATATAAACACCCTGGTCCATCATGGATATAAAATGTACATTATCCCTTGTTTCTTCCAGCTTCTTAAACTTCTTCTTGATATTATCGGATACTTCACCGGTAGAATATCCTGACTGCTTCTGCATGGAGAATACTACACCAGTATTACCATTGATACTTGCATATACCTCATCGCTGTCATCTGTTACGATAACGTCTGCTACATCCGATAAGAGAATAGGATCCAGATCATCCATATGCAGATCCAGAATTACAAGGTTCCCCATCTCTTTCGTATCGATCAGCTTATTACCTACACGGACAAGGATATCATCCCCATCCTCTGTTACATAACCTGCCGGCATCATAAAGTTCTGTCCGGCGAGAATACCTTTCACAAGAGTGCTGCTTACGATCTCTCTGACATCTGCCTGATCGTATGCTGCTTCTTTCTGGTCTTCAATCTGATCAAGTGCTGCCTCGATCTGTGCCTTTCCAGATCCAAGCTGCGCTTTTCCGGCAGCCATCTCGATCACTGCATCGATCTTGGCTCCATCCAGCATAGACTGTGCAGTCGCCATACCTGCACCGCCCTGACTCATCTGAATCTTTGCTTCTTCGATCTGCTGCTTAGCTCCTAAAAGCTGTGTCTTTCCTTCACTAAGCTGCTGGCGTCCTTCCGCGATTGCAAGCTTACCAGCCTCGATAGCCGCAAGCTGTTCCGGAGTTTTATTAATCTGATCCTGAATCGTATCGATTCCATCTTCAAGTTTTCTGTTAACCTTTGAAAGTTCCCCTTTTACAGTGTAAATATTCTGTTCAAGTTCAACACCTGAAAGAGTAACATCAATTCCAATAGCCTGAAGCTGTCCAAGGATCTCTGACCATCTCTGATATTCTCCCTGATAATAGGAGAGCAGTGCTGCAAATCCTGCTGAATCCTGCGCAATATCAAAGATACCTGAGATATCGATATCCGGAAGATCCGGTGATGTGATGATCTGTTCATTATCCCCTTCTGTCTCAGGTGCTGCCTGAAGGTCATCTACAAATATCTCTGCATCTTCAAGATCCTCTGTATATTCCTCATCAACAGCGGCAATCTCAAACTCTTCTTCCAGTTCTCCTGACAGCTGTGTAATGATCTCTGTTTCCTTTAACAGTGCTGCCGTTTCTTCCTGCGTATCCTCCAGCGACTGATCCGTAATACCCTGTGTTGGATCATCCGGCATCACCGGTGGTGTAATCGGTGCTGACGGATCATACTGTCCGGAGTTCAGCAGAGCCAGCTGCTGCTTCAGCCAGTCCACATATGCTTTGATCAGTTCGATCTGAGTTGCATTGGTTCCGGATAATGCCATCATCGCCTGATCCAGCGGAGCCTTCTGTGCCTTTAATACTTCGAGCTGAGCTGGCAGTGCCAGAAGAGCCTTCTCACCTTCCAGAAGCTGCTGCTCCTGTGTATTCATCTCCTGTTCTGCTTTTTCCATCTCTGCAAGTGCAGCCAAAACTTCTTTTTCTTTATTCGCAAGCTCAACCTGTCCGCCAAGAAGCTGTGTCTTTCCATTATCAAGCTGTTCCTGTGCTGATCCCGTAGCACTCTTTAACGCTTCTTTTCCACTATCCAGTGCAGCTTCTCCATCTTCGAGTTCTGCCTTGGCATCCTCAATCTCAGCTTTTGCTTCTTCAAACTTTTTATCCAGTGCTTTTCGCACTTTTTTATTAACTTCTTCCAGTTTTTCCTCGCGGATAATGATCTGTACCTGTTCTACAATGGTACCCACTTCTGAAACGGAAGCTACACCTTCGATACTTTCCAGTTCCTGAAGAATATCATTATTAACAAGATTCGTCATCTCTGCCTGTGTCATATCCCCAGCCTCCAGACCGGCAACCATGATTGGCAGCATATTCGGATTCAGTTTCATAATGATAGGATTGCCAACAGTATCGTCCCATGCACTCTCCAGCTGATCCAGCTTCTCTCGCATATCTACGGTTATCGCATCCATATTCGCAGACTGAGAGAATTCCAGAATGACCATGGAGATATTCTCAGATGAAGTAGATGAGATATTCTCCACATTACTTATCGTAGCCATCGATTGCTCGATTGGTCTTGTAACCACCTGCTCTACCTGTTCCGGACTGGCGCCAATATAAGTCGTATATACAATGGCATATGGCAGATTCATATCTGGTAAAAGATCGGTCTTCATCTTGGTAAAAGATACATATCCAAGAACCAATATCAGTACCACCCCCACCAGAACGGTATATGGCTTCTTTACACTAATCTTCGATAACATCCTTATCCTCCTCAATGAGTGGCATCTCTGCCACATATTCTGTCACCTTCCGGCAGATACGGAGCAGATGTCTTGCATCTTCTTCCCCGATCCATTCCAGCATCGCACGAACCATGCGATTCGAGCATTCCCTGCAGTTATCTGCCTTTTCCTGCCCTTTTTCAGTTAATTTTACAACGATCTTTCGTCTGTCCGCCGGATCAATCTTTCGACTGATCAGTTCTTTTTTCTCAAGTGAATTCAGAAGAGCCGCAACTCTTGCCGAACTGATCTCCATAACATTCACTAATTCTCCCGGAGAAACTTCTGCTCCTTTCAGTTGAAGATACATCAAAGTAAAAGTTTCGCCTTTCAGATTACTTCCAATAGTCTTAGCTGCCTTATGCTTTCCAAACTCGTAAATACTATTCAACAACTGTTCAGTTAATTCCCTGTACTCCATCTGGCTCCTCCTTTTATCTAACACTATTAGCATTGTAATACTGTTACACAATTTCGTCAAGAAGCCATTAAGGACTGTAAGCCACTGGGGACGGGTCCGACTGGGACACTTGCTGTACCTGTCGGAACCGTCCCCAGTGGCTCATCATCCCGCTCAGTGGCTCACGTCATTTTTTAATACTACTCCAATAGAGAAGAAAACATAGATCAGACTAAAAACAGCAACTATCCACGGTTTCATGAAATGTTCAGTACTTGCATATACTACATTCATGGTAAGATCACCCGGCTGTAATTTTGAATCAATATAGAGTTCTCCTCGATATGCGTCAATAAAATATGGATTTTTGGTACTGAAGAACAGATTTTTCTTCTCGGTCTCTTCTTTTTCAATGCTCAGATGAAACGGCTGATTTTTTCCAGAAATATCATCAAATCTAAGAGTAATTCTTCCGTCCTGAATATCATCAGCCCCTATTTCTTCTGAAAGAAGAACAGTGTCTTTCGAATCTGTAATCCTAAGACTATATCCAGACACAGCAGATGGCTTCTTATTACACTGAGCAAACACAATGATCTCATTAAATGGCTTATCAGAATAAAATGTCTGGTCAATCCGATCTGCCTGTTTTATGGTCTTTTTGATTCGTCTGTTAACGTTAGAACAGATACGCATATACTCAAAGGAACATACACTTCTTGAGATATACACCCAGCCTGCGCACATAACTATTACGACCATAAAATAAGCTGCCATGGTCATACGATTCTTTCGAAGCACAACAAGACCCGGTATCTTTTCTTCATTAATTCCCTCTTCCGCCAACATAATCCACAGAAGGAGGAACGCTGCAGAATAAATATCCTTCATCTCCCAGATCCAATAGAATGCAATTCCTCCAAGCACAGACAGTAAAACAATAAAGCGATCGATGCGCATCTGTCTGCATCTCAGATACTTTATTCCAAAAAGCAGGAATCCAATACACAACAGTATTCGATATGCCTGTGCATAAAGCATGAATATCTGCTTATGATTGCCTCCCATGTAATCCTGCAGATCAGTTCCTATCTCTCCGTAACTCATTCTTCCATTTAAAGATGCATATCCATCTGCCCAGGTAACGCACATCTTCCTGTTCCATAACCGCAAAGTTCCCAGAATGCCATTATTCTTATAATTGTCTATCATGTTTTGTTTCAACAGATCAGACTTTTCCTCTGTTGAAAGTTTACTTTTGACAATCTCCTCTTCTTCCTGGTTTGTTCCGATTCCGCCAGTCCCATGAGATCCCATACTCAGCCAGTAATATATTGGATAATTTCCTGGTTTTGCTTCTGCAAAATAATAATTCTTCACATTGCTCATTGCGGTCTCAGTCGCTGCTATAACCATCAAAGAAAGTACTCCGCAAAGGAGAATCTTCTTCACCTGTCTTCGTTGAAGAAGAAACATCGTGCCCGCAAAAACAAGAGCTATATACGGAAAGACTGCAGTAGGTCTGCATTCATACCCTGCACTGACCAGACAGCCAAGAATACAGGATAGAAGAACTATATGTAACTTGCTTTTACTCCTGTACAACAAAAGTGCCACCAGAAGAATTCCCATCATGATCGGCAGAGAATACAGCAGAGAATAGATCCAGACCAGGATACCATAATAAAGTGGATTTATTACACATAAAAACAAAACACGGTTCGCTGCCTTTATTCCTCTTAACAGGTAAACGAACGTCCAGGTCAGGAAAGTTGCAAGCAACAACACTCCTACATTCATAATATGCAAAAATGCCAGCATTCCCTCAGAAGTATGGATAAGCGGAAAAAATACTTTCAGCACCTGTGCAAAAAATAAAATCAGCATATAATTATTGCCGAAAGCTTTGATCAGTGGCATATGAACCAGATCCTTCTGCACCGGTCCGTTCTTCCAGACATAATATGCAGTATCAAGGTCATCAAAACTATCCGTCGTAGGCCTTGCCGGAACAAACATTACAACACTGATACTGATAAGAAAACAGATCAGGAATAATATACCTGTGATAACAGCCTGCTTCCTGGTATCATCAATACCATTGATCCATCGAAACACCTGCCTTACCAGCAATATGAGCTGCCAGGTCAAAAACAGCCCGAATACCATGAAGAACCACTGGTACTGGTATTCATTTAGCTTTATCACTCCAAGACAGACAAGACTTCCGCAGGTTATCAATCCAAAAAGAATCGTACCTGTAAGCAATATTATCTTTTGTATGCGATCACACAGTATTTTCATGCTTCTCTCCACCATTTTGTTCCATATTTTCTGTTCGTTCACTGATAATATATCTTGGTCTTCGTTTCACTTCGAGATATATTTTCCCGATGTATTCGCCGAGAATTCCCAGGCAGACCAACTGAACACCGCTAAGGAAACACAGGATACAGATAAGACTCGCCCACCCTGCAACCGCTCTTCCCAACAGCTGTGTGACAATTGCCCAGATTACACCGATAAAGCTGATAACGGAAATGCAGCCTCCAATTCCAGTGATCATTCGCAATGGTTTTATGCTCAGACTGGTAATCCCGTCAAACGCCAATGCTAACATTTTAACCAGGGGATAATGACTTTCTCCTGCAATCCTTTCATGTCGCTCATAGTAGACACTGGTGCTCTTAAATCCTACCAGCGGAACCATTCCCCTCAGGAACAGGTTCACTTCTTTGAACTCTGCAAACTCCTGCAGTACACGGGAAGAAATCAGTCGATAATCTGCATGGTTAAACACGATCTCTACCCCCATCATATTCATGGCTTTGTAAAAGCCTTCCGCAGTTGTCCTTTTAAAAAAGGTATCTGTATCTCGTTTACTGCGAACTCCATAAACGACTTCTGCACCATCCAGATAAGCATCTACCATAGCTTCCATAGCCTGAATATCATCCTGTCCATCACAGTCTATAGAAATAGTGATGTCACACTTATCCTTTGCTTCCATGAGTCCGGCAAGAACTGCATTCTGGTGTCCTCTGTTACGGCTCTGACAGATTCCCGCAAACTTTTCGTTCTCATCAGAAAGCTTTCTGATGATATCCCAGGTACTGTCTTTGCTCCCATCATTGACAAAAAGAATTCTGCTTTCAGGAGCGATTTTTCCTTTACTGATCAGAAGATTCACTTCTTCCAGAAACATAACTGAGGTGATCGGCAATACTTTCTCTTCGTTATAACAAGGGATAACAATATATAAAACCGGTGTCATACTTTATCCTTCCATTTCTGAATTACTTTTTCTATCCAATTCTGGTTAAATGGCATAAAAAATCCTGCTACCGGTCCTACCACAAAAGCGCAGATCAATGTTCCGATACCAATAGTACCTCCCATCACAAAGCCTGCTCCTGCAAAAACCAAGTCAACGATCACTCGCATAATGCTGAACTTCTGTCCGCTTTTATCACTGATTACGATAGCAACCAGGTCATTTGGCCCTGTTCCTGCTTCTGATTTGATTACGATCGTCATACCAAAGGCAAGAATCGCACATCCAAGTACATTCACAAGGATACGGATCACCAGGGAATCCACTCCTGCAAACACCGGTGTAAGGATCCAGTTAAAGAAATCTATAATCGGTCCTCCACAGAACATGCAGATGATGGTTCCGATACGGATATAAGTCTTATCTACAACCAGAAGTACCAGAATGATCAGAAAACAGATACACATGTGAACACGTCCATGTGTGATAAAGCCCAGCCCTGTCTTTGATACCATACGGAAAAGTCCCTGGATCAGGACATTAAATGGATCAGCCCCCAGATTCGCAAGCAGGAATAAGGTAACTCCCAGATGGGCAATTGTCAGACCCACGAACAGGATAACGACACGAAACAACAGTTCTATAAAATTCTTTGATGTATTAGTGCTGCTCATAAAAACTCCTTAAATCTTTGTACTCCATTTCTGGCAATCCCAGACTTTATCTACAACATCCAGATAAAATTCCGGCTCATGACAGATCAGAAGAATACTGCCTTTATATTCTCTTAATGCACGTTTCAATTCTTCCTTTGCATCCACATCAAGGTGGTTGGTCGGCTCGTCAAGAAGAAGGATATTAGTTGGTGTATTGATGATCTTACACAGACGAACCTTTGCCTGCTCACCACCTGATAATACACGCACCTGGCTTTCAATATGCTGTGTTGTAAGACCACATTTCGCCAGTGCAGAACGAACCTCATACTGTGAAAGTGATGGGAATTCCTTCCAGATCTCCTCGATGCAGGTCGTGGTATTGCCTGGTGCTGTCTCCTGCTCAAAATATCCGATATACTGGTAATCGCCGCGGGTTACCGTTCCATCAAATGGCTGGATCAGACCTAAGATACTCTTTAAAAGTGTAGTCTTTCCGATACCATTGGCACCTGTCAGGGCGATTCTCTCTCCTCGTTCCATAGAGATATTAAGTGGCTTTGTCAGCGGCTCATCATATCCGATCACCAGATCCTTCGTCTCAAAAATCACCTTTCCAGAAGCACGTGCTGCCTGGAAGTTAAACTCTGGCTTTGGTTTTTCCTTCGCAAGTTCGATGACATCCATCTTATCCAGCTTCTTCTGACGGGACATCGCCATATTTCTTGTGGCCACACTTGCCTTATTACGGGCAACGAAGTCCTTAAGATCACGAATCTCCTGCTGCTGACGATTATAAGCTGCTTCAAGCTGTGCCTTTTTCATAGCATATACTTCCTGGAACTTATCGTAATCTCCTGGATAACGATCCAGACTCTTGTTCTCCATATGATAAATCAGATTAATAACACTGTTCAGGAATGGAATATCATGAGAAATCAGGATAAATGCATTCTCATAATCATTCAGATAGCGCTTCAGCCATTCGATATGCTGCTCATCCAGATAGTTGGTCGGCTCGTCAAGAAGCAGGATATCCGGCTTTTCAAGCAGAAGCTTTGCCATCAGAACCTTGGTTCTCTGACCACCGGAAAGCTCTGTTACATCACGTTCCAGACCGATCTCCATAAGACCAAGCGCTCTTGCAACTTCTTCTACCTTTGCATCGATCATATAGAAATCATGCTGATCAAGAAGATCCTGATAAGTTCCTGTCTCCTCCAGAAGAAATGCCATTCTCTCATCATCAGCAGTTGCCATCTCATCAAACATCTTGTTCATCGTCTCTTCCATCTCAAACAGGAATGCGAAAGCAGACTTTAACACATCGCGGATAGTCATTCCTTTCTCAAGAACAGCATGCTGATCCAGATAACCAACGCGAACATTCTTCGCCCATTCAACAGTACCCTCATCCGGCATCAGCTTATTCGTAATAATATTCATAAATGTGGATTTTCCTTCTCCATTCGCACCGATGAGACCGATATGCTCACCTTTTAACAGACGAAAAGATACATTTTCAAAAATCGCACGATCACCAAATCCATGATTTAAATTCTTTACTTCTAAGATCATTCATCTCTCTCCTTGCATATTATCCAGACCATTGTATTCGAAAGTTTCTATTCTGGCAACAGGAAAAGCAAAACTACCGTTAATGTATCTTACATCAACGGTAGTCCCTTAATTATCTTGTGTATTCAATCTTTACAGGCATTGTTCCTGTCAGCTCGATACTGCGTGCATCTGGCTGTGAACATCCAACATAGACGCTATAGTTTCCGCCTTCCAGTACTCTCTTACCATCTTCCTTTACAACAGTAAATGCTCTGTCTGCAATAGGAAGCGTCACTGTAATGGTCTCACCAGCCTTTACATGAATTCTTTCGAAGGCAGCAAGTTCCGGATTCAATACTGCTTCCTTACTTGTCTCATTCTTGATATAAACCTGAACAACTTCATCCGTATCAAAACAACCTTCGTTAGTAACTTCAGCCTTAACTTCTGCTCCGCTTTCTGTTGCGGTAATAGATGCAGCATTTACTGATACCTTTCCATAAGTCAGACCATAACCAAATGGGAACTGAGCCTTATTCACCATGTAACGATAAGTTCTTCCCTTCATCGCATAATCTGTAAATTCAGGAAGTTCTTCTAATGTCTCATAAAAAGTAACAGGAAGCTTACCTGCTGGAGATGCCTCGCCGAACAGTACCTTTGCAACTGCCTTTCCACCCTGTCCGCCTGGATACCAGGTTACCATAACAGCGTCAAACTTTTCTGCTGCATAGCTCATATCAATATCGGAACCTGCTGCCAGTAACAGAACGACTGGTTTGCCGATCTCTGCCATAGCTTCCATCAGTTCTCTCTGTACTTCAGGAAGCTGAAGATTATTCTTATCTCCAGATGAGTAAGAGTTACCTGTATCACCCTCTTCTCCTTCCAGAGTCTCATCAAGACCTACAACAACAACTACTACATCACTGTTCTTTGCTACGATTCTTGCTTCTGCAAGACGGTCTCTTGTCCATGCAAGATTCTCTGTCTTATCTCTGTAAAGTTCAGATCCAACAGAAGTAAATACACGAATATCATCTCCAACATAATCCTGGATACCCTCCTGGATAGTTACATATCTGGATGCTGTACCATGATAGTTTCCGATCAGAGCCACACGGCTGTTAGCATTCGGACCTACGATACCGATAGACTTGATCTTATCTTTATTCAATGGAAGAAGTCCATTATTCTTTAACAATACAAAGCTCTCTTTCGCTGCTTTTTCAGAAAGTGCCAGATGCTCCTTACACTCTACGACATCATATGGGATAGCATCGAATTCACTTCCATCGAATAATCCAAGCATGAATCTTGTAGTATAAAGTCTTACAGCAGCTTCTGTGATGGTTTCTTCTGTTACAAGCCCTTCCTGATATGCCTTCAGAATATGAAGATAAGTATTGCCACAGTTCAGATCACAGCCATTGTTGATTGCCAGCGCTGCTGATTCTGAAGGTGTGCTGGTTACCATATGGTGTTCATGGAAATCACGGATTGCCCAGCAGTCAGATGTGAAATGACCCTCAAATCCCCAGTCGCCACGTAAGATTTCCTGCAAAGTCTTACTTCCACAACAAGGTTCTCCATTGGTACGGTTATAAGCGCCCATAACAGCTTCAACCTTTGCGTCCTTCACAAGTGCTTCAAAAGCCGGCAGATATGTCTCTTCCATATCCTTTGCACTTGCTTGTGCATCAAATTCATGACGGATTGCTTCCGGTCCTGAGTGAACTGCAAAATGCTTTGCACATGCAGCTGCTCTTAATGTATCTGAATCTCCCTGTAAGCCCTTTACAAAAGATACACCAAGCTGGCTTGTCAGATATGGATCCTCCCCATAAGTCTCATGACCACGTCCCCATCTAGGATCACGGAAGATATTCACATTCGGTGACCAGAATGTAAGTCCTTTATAAATATCACGGTCGCCTTCAGATGAGTATGCATTATACTTTGCACGTCCCTCTGTAGATACAACCTTTCCCATGCTGCCAAGTAATTCTTTATCAAATGTTGCTGCCATACCGATTGCCTGTGGAAATACTGTGGCCTGTCCGGCTCTTGCAACTCCATGAAGACCCTCATTCCACCAATTATAGGTAGGAATTCCGAGTCTTTCGATAGCAGGTGCGTCATAACGCAGCTGACTTGCCTTTTCCTCCAGAGTCATCTTGTCAACAAGTTCTATCGCTTTTTCTCTTGCTTGCTCTCTATTCATTACAAATCTCCTTTTTCGAAAAGCTTTCTCATAATACATTTACTATACCCTTTATGGCAATAGTATTCATTCCGAAAATTGCTAATCTTATTCTCAAAATTTGCGATAATACCAGAAAAGCACGGGTTCATTCACCCGTGCTTAGTACTTACTTTAAATATTATAAATGTAATACTCGATCCTTGATCTCCTGTGTTCTTCCCTGGTTCCAGAACTGTGTTCCGATATAACCACAGGTACGTCTTGCTACGAAGAGGGTATCCTGATTACGGTTACCGCAATTCGGGCACTCCCATCCAAGCTTACCGGATTTCTCTGTGATAATCTTGATCTCTCCATCATATCCACATTCTTCACAGTAATCGCTCTTAGTGTTCAGCTCTGCATACATGATATTGTCGTAGATAAAACGCATAACATTCAGAACTGCCTTGATATTATTCTGAAGGTTTGGTACCTCTACATAGCTGATCGCGCCACCTGGAGAAAGCTTCTGGAATTCTGACTCAAACTTCAGCTTGCTGAATGCATCAATCTCCTCTGTAACATGTACATGATAGCTGTTGGTAATATAATTCTTATCTGTAACGCCAGGAATGATACCAAAACGCTTCTGCAGACACTTCGCAAACTTATAAGTTGTTGACTCCATCGGAGTACCATATACGGAATAGCTGATATTCTCTGCCGCCTTCCACTCACCGCACTTATCATTCAAACGCTGCATAACGGCAAGTGCGAACTTCTGACCTTCCGGTGTTGTATGAGACTGTCCTGTCATACGAACACACATCTCGTACAGACCCGCATAGCCAAGAGAAATAGTAGAATATCCATTGAATAATAACTTATCAATTCTCTCACCCTTTTTCAGACGAGCAAGGGCACCATGCTGCCAAAGGATCGGTGCAACATCACTGATGGTTCCAAGGAGACGTTCATGACGACAGCGGAGCGCGCGATGACACAGTTCCAGACGCTCTTCCAGGATCTCCCAGAACTTGTCCATATCTCCATCAGAAGAACAGGCTACATCTACAAGGTTAATCGTTACAACACCCTGATTGAAACGGCCGTAGAACTTGTGACTGCCATCCGGATTTCTCTGAGAATCTTCAACAGTAAGGAAAGAACGGCATCCCATACAGGTATATACATTACCGCGCTTTAATTCACGCATCTTCTTCGCAGAAATATAATCCGGTACCATACGCTTTGCTGTACACTTTGCAGCAAGTTCTGTCAGATACCAGTACTTGGAATCCTCATAAACATTATCTTCATCCAGCGCATAGATCAGCTTTGGAAATGCCGGTGTGATCCATACACCCTTTTCATTCTTAACACCCTGCATTCTCTGAACAAGAACTTCTTCAATGATAAGTGCAAGGTCATCTCTTGTCTGTCCTTCCGGAACTTCATCCAGATACATAAATACTGTAACAAAAGGTGCCTGTCCATTACAGGTCATCAGTGTGATCAGCTGATACTGGATCGTCTGGATACCGCTCTTAACTTCATCGCGAAGACGTCTCTCTGTGATCTTGTTGATAATCTCTGGATCCATGGATTCGCCGCATTCCTGACGTTCCAGGATAACATTCCTTCGAATCTTCTGACGGCTGATGTCAACAAATGGTGCAAGATGGGAAAGTGTGAAGGACTGTCCTCCATACTGATTACTTGCAACCTGTGCCACAATCTGTGTAGTAACGTTACATGCTGTGAAAAAGCTGTGTGGCTTTTCAATCATAGTCTCACTGATTACGGTACCGTTCTGAAGCATATCTTCCAGGTTCAGAAGGTCGCAGTTATGTTCTCTCTGCGCAAAATAATCAGAATCGTGGAAGTGAATAATACCGGCATCATGCGCTCTTGAGATTTCTTCCGGAAGCAGGATACGACGGGTAAGGTCTTTGCTTACTTCGCCTGCCATATAGTCACGCTGTGTAGAGTTAATGACCGGATTCTTGTTGGAATTCTCCTGCTTAACTTCTTCGTTCATATGATCGATCAGTGCAAGAATTCCATTATCTGTTGTATTGGACTTACGGGAAAGCTCACGTCTGTAACGGTAACGTACATACTTCTGTGCTACCTCGTAGCCTCTCATCTCCATGATTCCTGTCTCAACCATATCCTGAATATCTTCTACATGCACTGCATGAGAGATGGTCTCTATCTGGCGCTCTATTGTATCTGCTATGGCAATGATCTGATAATCATTCATCTGATGAAGCTTATCAACTTCATTGTTCGCAGCTTTTATCGCATTAATGATCTTTTCCAGATTAAAGGAAACTTCTTCGCCATTACGCTTTATTACATTAATAATGCTCATAAAACTCCTCTTTTCTGTACGCAACATATCCAATATGTTGCTAAATATTGTTTGGTTTTTCACAAGTCACACTATATCTTGTGTCCGTGTCTTATAATACCTCATTATGTATATTTTGAAAAGAGTGAATCATAGGAAAAAAGTGCTAAAAATTCGCTTTAGATTTCTCTCTTTTTTTCTCTTGACAAATATATTTTCCAAAATGGTTATTTGGGATTCCATATTTTTTAATCGAGCTGCATTGCGCTTTCTGACATTTCGAGTTATCATTATTGTGATATAAAAGTATATTTTATGGAGACAAATCTATGGCAAAAGAAAAGAAAAAGAAAAACCAGGACGATGTGGAGATCATCTATCTCTCTGATGAAAAGGGAAGTAATATCGCATATGAATTCCTGGATGTAGTGGATTACGAAGGCGAACAGTATGCTATCCTCCTTCCGGTCAAAGGAGAGGATCCTGATGTAGAGATCGTTAAGATCATCGATCTTCTTGATGAAGAAAACGGAGAAGGCTATGTTGGTCTTAACGATGAAGAAGTATTAAGTGCTGTATTCGATATCTTTATGACTCATGTAGAAGAAGCTGAGAACGAAGAGGAATAAGCCTATGCATTATGGAAAGATCAATAAGGTAGACTCTGCAAACGGACCTGGCGTTCGTGTAAGTCTCTTTGTGTCTGGATGCCGTAACCACTGTCCGAATTGCTTTAATCAGGATACCTGGGCATTTGATTATGGAACTCCTTATACGCAGGAGACTGAAGATGAGATCATTCAGGCCGTTTCTCTTCCATATATCGACGGAATTACCATTCTTGGCGGAGAACCATTTGAAGAAGAGAATCAGGAGACAGTTATGCACCTTCTTTCCCGAATCCACAGGGATTATCCACAGAAGGATATCTGGTGTTACACAGGATATACTCTTGACCGCGATCTCTGTTCTGGCGGGAGAAAGTATACTCCATTTACAGATGAGCTGTTATCCACACTGGATGTTCTTGTAGATGGACGTTATGTCGAGGAGTTAAAGGATTACCGTATTCATTTCCGCGGAAGTTCCAATCAGCGTCTCATCGACATGAAAGAGACATTAAAAAACGGCAGCATCACTCTGCTGCCATTACCATAAAACCTGGATTTATAAAGACGGCGAGTCCATCGGCTCACCGTCTTTTATTTGCGTCATATTATGTCAACCACTTTTCCGGTACTGCTTCTGCCATCGCCTTATAAGCTGCTTCACTTGGATGCAGATGGTCACCACTATCGAATCCTTCCCCGAACTTTTCCGGCATATCTTTATCTCTGATTGCCTCATCAAAATCAACATAATCATCATAAAGATCGGTAGTCTTAATCCATTCGTTGAACGTATTCTTCATATCATTTCGAAACGGTGCATAGGTTCTCCAACCATAGATTGGAACCAGTGTACCTCCATACACCTTCATACCAAGCTTTCTAGCATGCTGTATGTAAAAGTTCTTTGTTCCTTCGATCATCTCTTCCACGGTCGGCAGGTCACTCCATGGACGGAAGATATTCTCCTCTTCCCCAACCGGATGAATGATATCGTTGATACCATGCTGGATGATCACCGCATCTGCACCAGCCGTATTCATCTCTATCGGGAATCTTGTTTCCCCCTTAAGACCATATGCCTGATAAGTGATGCAGTCATACTGACGCAGAATCTTCGTACCACTTACCGCTCTGCGGATAATAGAAAGGTTCTTTATCCCCAGATTCCATACTCGCTGCTGCAGATAATCCGGCCAGGACTGTGCTGTGATGGAATCTCCATAACAGATCAGGGCATGGTTCTCCTCTGCAGTTAATACATCTACTGTATTCAGGAAATAGAACCAGTTCGTATTGCGTGTAAGATCAAGTGGAAGCATTGCCTCCTTTTCCATATTCCCATAGCTATAGAAGCCTTTGGATAATGGACCTTTGATCAGTACACCGGCATTCATCTGGGTTGCTTCCTCCAGATAGATGCTGACAGAGAACTTTTCACCAGCATTCACTTTAAAAGGAATCGGATCACTCTCGAGCTCACAGCCAGGTTCTATCGTAAGTTTTCGCTGTCCGTCTTTTAAAATATCACACACTGTTTCTGGGTAAATCCCCTTATCTTTTCCGTTGCATACTTCTTCTGATGTCTTTGCCACGCTTGCAACAAATGTAACTGCTTCTGTTCCGGTAAGATTGGAAAAACGCACGCGAAGGGCACTTCCTGAGAAGCTGGATATAATCGGATAACGAAGTGTCAGATTTTTCGCATAACGGGTAGCAATCTGGTCAATAATGGATGTGGCATTCCCCCAGGTTGCAACCCACTTTCTATATTCATCTCTCATAGCTTAAATAAATTTCTTGTTCTTAACTGCAGGTGCAATAGATAAATCAGCTACACAATATGGAATCAGGGTTGCCTGTGTTGCATGGTAAAGGTCAGACTTGCCTGGCCATACAGTGCCAAGAAGATTATTCTGGGCATCCAGCTGATGGAACCATGAACCATTCACATGATCAAGAACCTTTTCATCCAGATATTTCATAAATGCAGCATACTGATCTGCATAGATCTGTTTTCCTGTCACATGCCACAGAACTGCAGAGGTATTGATTCCTTCTGCCAGAGTCCAGTGCATTCTGTCATGAACAACAGGTTTGCCTTCCCAGTCTGTTGTATAAGCGATACCTTCCGCTCCATCTGCATTCCATGCATCTGTAACAGCTCTGTTAAAGAGTTCCTCTGCCATATCAACATATTTTTTTGAAGCATCCTTATCCTGTGGATAATAAGAAAGCGCCCACTGTGTGATCAGTCTTGACCATTCGATACCATGGCCTGGTGTTGCACCGTATGGCTTAAATGGATCGTCCGGTCTGTCCTTATTGCATTCCAGATCTGCAACCCATTCCTTTGAAAAATGCTCTGGGATTCTCCAGTTATTCTCTTTTGCCCATGCGGTTACATGGTCAATGATTCTCTTTGCTCTTTCGCGATACTTCTCATCCCCTGTAACATCTGCAGCAGCAAGAAATGCTTCTACTGTATGCATATTGGCATTCAGTCCACGATAATCATCCAGAACAGTAAATTCTGTATTCCATGTATCGCAGGAAAGACCTTCCTCTTCATTCCAGAAACGAAGATCATATATCTCCAGTGCTTCTTTTAAAAGTTCCCCTGCTCCCTCTACTTCTGCCAGAACACCTGAAGATGCTGCCAGAATTACAAATGCATGTGCATAACACTGCTTGGTTGGAAGGATCTCTCCATCTGCAGTCAAACCAGCATACCATCCGCCATTCACATCATCGTGAAGTTCGCCTCTGAGACCCTTGATTGCTGCCGCGGCAAGCTCTTTACTTCCTTCATGTCCAAGAAATGTACCCATACTATATACATGCGCCATACGGCTAGTGATCCATGTCTCACGATTTCTCTCTTTCCAAGGTGTCCCATCATCACCCAGATAGTAAGAAGAACCACCCGGTGCCGGAAACTGATGTCCAAAATTCAGAAGACCATCTCGAACTTCTGAAAGAAATGCTCTGTTCTCATCTGTATCAATCAGATACTTCTTTTCTGTAATTCCCATATCATAATACCTCTTTCTATATTAACAAAAACGGCCTCCCGGAAAGGGAGGCCTTCCTGAAATCATTATAAAATTTCAGCTTCATTATTGCAAGTAAAGAGGATACTATTATTTCACAGATACTACTTCGTAATCCTGTGCTGTTACAGCTGCTGCTAAAACATCATCTGCAACTTCTGCTGTCATCTTTACGATTGCTGTTCCTTTTTCGTGAGAAACGATTGCTTCTGCAACGCCTTCGATAGCTTCCAGAGTCTTCTTTACTCTTGCTTCACAATGTCCACACATCATTCCTTTGATTTCCATTACTTTTTCCATGGTTTCCATCTCCTTTTCTTCTTCCGCAGTCTCCATTACAGGAAGAACTACTTCATTTTTTAATTTTTTATCTTTATGCGCATTATACATCTGGAAAAGATTCAGACGAAGCGCATTACTAACTACACAAAAACTTGACAGACTCATTGCCGCCGCACCAAACATTGGATTAAGCTTCCATCCAAACAGTGGAATGAAAAGTCCTGCTGCCAGTGGAATTCCGATAACATTGTAGAAGAATGCCCAGAACAGATTCTCATGAATATTCTTCAGGGTCTGGCGGCTCAAACGAATCGCTGCCGGTACATCAAGAAGATTACTCTTCATCAGTACCACATCTGCTGCATCGATTGCAATATCCGTTCCTGCACCAATGGCAATACCGATATCCGCTCTTGTAAGTGCAGGTGCATCGTTGATTCCATCACCTACCATGGTTACCTTACCATGTTCCTGAAGGGATCGAATCACGCTTTCCTTTCCATCCGGAAGTACTCCTGCGATTACCTGGTCAACTCCTGCCTGTGCACCGATTGCCTTTGCAGTGCGTGCATTATCTCCGGTTAACATAACTACCTTAATACCCATATTCTGAAGTTCTTTGATAGCCTGTGCACTATCCTGTTTCATAACATCTGCAACCGCAATGATACCTGCGAAATGATCATCTTCTGCAAAGTAAAGTGGCGTCTTTCCTTCTTCTGCCAGCTTCTTGGCCTGCTCTCTCATAGTTGCAGAGATACGGCACTTCTTCTCCATAAACCTGCGATTACCACCGGAAAGCTTCTTGCCTTCCAGTGTACCGGTAAGTCCATTACCGGCTACTGCTGCGAAATCAGTAACCTCCTGCTTTGCAAATCCTTGTTCATCTCCATATGCGATAATTGCTCTTGCCAGTGGATGTTCACTCTTCTGTTCCAGTGCATATGCAAGAGAAAGAAGTGTATCCTGACTATATCCTTCACCAGGAACAATATCTGTTACCTTCGGTTCTCCATTGGTAATCGTTCCTGTCTTATCAAGTGCAACGATCTGTGTCTTTCCTGTCTCCTCCAGCGACACCGCTGTCTTAAACATGATACCTGACTTTGCACCCATTCCATTACCAACCATAATCGCAACCGGAGTCGCAAGTCCAAGTGCGCATGGACAACTGATTACCAATACGGAGATTCCTCTTGCGAGGGCATATCCGATATCCTGACCTGCAATCAGCCAGATCAGAGTAGTGATAACTGCAATCGTGATAACAACAGGTACGAATACCCCGGATACTCTGTCTGCAATCTTCGCAATCGGGGCCTTGGTAGCTGCTGCATCGCTTACCATCTGAATAATCTGGGAAAGTGTAGTATCTTCACCTACACGCTTTGCTTCACATTTCAGGAAACCGGACTGGTTAAGTGTTGCTGCCGACACCTGATCTCCGGCTTCTTTATCAACCGGAATACTTTCTCCTGTCAGAGCTGACTCATTCACCGCACTGGTACCTTCCAGAACGATACCATCCACCGGTATATTCTCACCGGGACGTACTACAAATACATCTCCAATCTGCACCTGCTCGATTCCAACTTCCGTCTCGGCTCCATCTCTGATAACTGTCGCTGTCTTAGGCGCAAGCTTCATCAGGCTCTTTAAAGCATCTGTAGTTTTTCCCTTTGATCTTGCTTCCAGCATCTTTCCAACCGTAATCAGGGCAAGGATCATGGCTGCTGACTCAAAATAGAACTCATGCATAAAATGCATTGTTTCCTCCGGAGTCTTCGATGCTGTCATGGCAAAAAGAGCATATACACTATAAATATAGGAAGCTCCGGATCCCAAGGCTACCAGAGTATCCATATTCGGTGATCTGTGAAGGAGTCCCTTAAATCCATTGATAAAGAACTTCTGATTCACGATCATAATTGCTGTTGCAAGCAGAAGCTGTACAAGCCCCATTGCAACATGATTCCCATCAAACCATGCAGGAAGTGGCCATCCCCACATCATATGTCCCATAGAAAAATACATCAATGGTGTCAAAAGCACCAGCGATGCGATCAGACGCTTCTTCATAACCGGCGTCTCTTTATCCACCAGCATGTCATCATAGTCTGGTGCCTTACTGCTTCCGGACGCCGAACTTCCTCCCTTAACAGCGGCTCCATATCCTGCATCCTCAACTGCTTTAATAACTGCTGCAACAGAAGCACTTCCTTCCACTCCCATAGAGTTTGTCAACAGACTGACAGAACAACCGGTAACGCCTTCTACTGCACTTACAGCTTTTTCTACTCTGGTACTGCACGCCGCACATGTCATACCTGTAACTGAAAACTGCTGCATCTTCATCACTCCCTTCTTACTGTTCACGTCCACTTCGTTCCCGTTCCAGTAACAGTGGCACCTGAACAGTTACTTCTTGTTACTTCATAAGCTTTGGCAAAACTGTCACGAGTTCAGTGATAACCTCGTCATTCCCCTGACGGATATTCTCCGCAACACATGTCTCAATATGATTCGCCAGAAGAACTTTATTAAAACTATTCAATGCCGCATTAATCGCAGAAACCTGCGTCAGGATATCGATACAGTAAGCATCTCTCTCCAGCATACCCTGGATTCCACGAACCTGACCCTCGATACGTTTCAACCGGTTCATCAGATCCTTATATTCTTTTTCAGAACGTTCCTTGTGCTTTTCACCGCAACAGGCACATTGCTTCTCTTCCATCCTGTTACCTCCCATCCTCCAGATACCCCCTCAGGGTATCTTTATTGTTAATATATACCCCCTCAGGGTATTTGTCAAGTTTCAAATTCAAGTCGACGCTCGCGGAGTGTTTATCTCAGTTGGAGATCGGACTCCTACTGAGACGAATTTGTTTCCACTCACCACCTAAAGAGGTGGGAAGCTTCTCCAACTGAGATAAAATGGGCCACTGGAATTCCAGTGGCCCGATATCTGTTTTGTTATTATTTTAAATAGATGTATCCGTTAGTAATTAAATATGAATCAGTTTTTTCAGTACTGCTTCCAACTTTAACGTTTGGAACGATTTTAACATAATATCTTACATATCTCTTAATCTTGCTTGATCCACACTTTTTAATATTGATTGTCTTTGTCTTACCGCTTACAGCATATGTTCCAACTTTCTTGAATCCACTTTTCTCTTTCTTAGAGATGTAAACAGTATAATTCTTAACTCCCTTTGCGCTATAAAGCTTTAAGTTGAAAGTTGTATTCTTTCCTAAAGATAACTTTGCAGATACCTGCACATCATATTTAGCAGAAGACCACTCTCCGACCACTTTTGTTGTGCCGATATTCCATACACCTCTGATTCTTACTCTGTAAGCAACACGATTGGAAATATCGATAGTATTTTTTAAATATTTAGTATTATAAATCTTTGTTTTTCCTGTTGAAAGATTCTTAACTTCGATATCAATAGAATTATAATCTCTTGTATCACCTTTATAATAAATTGTAAGTTCACCTTTTTCTGCCATAATATTAAAGTCAGACTTTGAAACCTTGGCTGGTTTTGTCGCCGCACTTACTGAGAACTGCATAGCAAGAACAAGTGAAAACATCGCGAACAACATCATCATTATTTTTTTCATACTTTTCATTGTTGTCTCTCCTTATCTTTTTAATTTAATTGTGAACATTCTGTGTCCTGATTTAGTATAACAAATTTTAAGCAACTTCGTCAAGAATTCCATGGTATTCTTTACATTTCAAGTACTTTTTCCCAAATATCTTCCACTACCGGGATTCCATTCTTTCTGTTTTCTATCATATTCTTAACAGATCTTTCACCCGGATAATATATCTCTTTCCCTTCCTCGATCGGCATGGCATTCTTCACATTCGCAATAATGCCATCTATGATCTCATCCGTGAGTTCTGTTGTATTCATCTTTGATGGGTCGATCGCGATCATGATCTGGGTAAGACCGATCTCATCTTCAAATTTTCCCACCTGGGCTACGGAATTACCATTGCTCAAGACAGTTGCAATTGCATCCAGTGCGATAGATAATCCGCTTCCTTTCCAGTATCCCATCGGAAGGACGCGCAGAGTTTTTCCTATCTCAGATGGATCAGTAGAAAGATTACCCTCGGAATCATATCCACCCGGTACCGGAAGCTGGGTGCCATTTATTCTGTGCTCCTCCATCTTTCCATAGGAAAACTGGGACATGGCACAGTCAACTACCACATGTTCTCCATTGCTTCTTGGAATCGCCATGACAAATGGATTATTACCGATATTTCTTTCTGCCGCTCCCCATGCAGGCATATTCGGCATCGTATTGGACCAGCAGATACCGATACAGCCCTGGTCTGCTGCCTGCCAGCCATATGTGCCGCCACGCATCCAGTGATTGTTATTCCCCAGCGCAACCAGACCGATTCCAAACTGCTTAGCCAGCTCTACCGCACGATCCATGGCAAGCTTTGCATTCAAAGGTCCGAATCCAAAGTGGCCATCCCATCTCTCGATGGCTCCAAGAGAAAATACACAGGTTGCCTTTTTCTTTGGATCGATTCCGCCATGTTCAATATAACTGACAGCTCTTGGGAAACGATTCAATCCATGAGAATAGACACCCGACATGCTGTTCGTTGCAAATATCTCCGCTGCTGTCTGTGCATCTTCATCAGAAAATCCCTTTTTCATCAAAACATGCTTAAATACCTTTACCATCTCTTCATACTTTACTCTCATCTTGTCCCTCCTTGTTGTTATTGTGAAACAGGCGCCCTCTGCGGAGCGCCTGTCTTTTATTCTTATAATGCTTTCTTGATTGCATCCATCAGTTCTTCATATGTTTCAAATGCCGGAAGCTGTGGATAATCTGCCTTGATCTGTTCTGTACTCTTGAACAGGAAACCAGCCTTACTTGCAAGGATCATGCCAAGGTCATTGAAACTGTCACCACTTGCAATAGTATCAAAACCGATAGACTGAAGTGCCTTAACAGTTGACAGCTTGGAATCCTGGATTCTCATCTTAAATCCTGTGATAGTGCCATCCTCTGCTACTTCCAGAGAGTTACAGAAGATTGTTGGCCAGCCAAGCTTCTTCATAAGTGGTGTTGCAAACTGTGTGAATGTATCACTGATAATGATAACCTGTGTCATGGAACGAAGCTCATTCAGAAACTCCAGAGCACCTTCCATTGGTTCGATCTTTGCGATAGTGTCCTGAATCTCTTTTAATCCAAGACCATGTTCTTTCAGAATTCCGATACGCCATTTCATAAGCTTATCATAATCCGGTTCATCTCTTGTTGTTCTCTTCAGCTCAGGGATCCCACTTGCCTCTGCAAATGCAATCCAGATCTCAGGTACCAGTACACCTTCCAGATCTAAACATACGATATTCATAATAACTCCTCCTATAGATAATCAGTAGTTACTGTTCACGTCCACTGCGTTTCCGTTCCAGTGCTGAACAGTTACACTCAGTATCCATCTTCTGTCTTTTCATGATTAGTCAATTGTACACTTATCCAAAAGAGATTGTCAAGATTCGGCTAATCTTGTCTATACCCCACTATATGCAAGGAATCCTCCATCTACCGGTACCACGATTCCATTTACGAATGCCGATGCATCACTTGCAAGGAAAAGTGCGGTTCCTGCCAGGTCTTCCGGTTTACCGAATCTTCTCATCGGAGTATGTGCAATAATCTTCTTTGCACGAGGTTTCAGACTTCCATCCGGATGAAAGAGCAGATCATGATTCTGCTGCGCAGCGTAGAATCCCGGTGCAATCGCATTGCAGCGAACACCGCTCTCTCCAAGATGCACTGCCATCCACTGTGTAAGATTGATTATGGAGCTCTTCATGTTACCATAAGCAACCACCTTAGTAAGTGCATGTGCTCCTGCTACGGATGCAATATTGATGATACTACCGGAATGATTCTTTACCATATCCTTTGTAAATACCATGATCGGAATCACTGTTCCAAGATAGTTCAGATCCATCACTTCATGAAGTGCATCGATCTTCATATTCCAGAAATCATCATCCCCTTCTGTCCATTCTTTTCCAAGATATTCCTTAGAAGTAATGGTATCCGATGTATTACCACCAGCTCCATTGATCAGGATATCACAGGTACCAAATTCCTTTTTGATTTCCTCATATGCCTGCTCCAGTTCTTCCTTTTTGCACACATCTGCACTGAAGCCTTTTACCTGTAATCCCTTTACCTGCATTGCACCAGCAACTTTATCCAGCTTTTCTCTGCCACGTCCTATGATTGCCACCTTACAGCCGTTCATTGCCAGGGCTTCTGCCATGCAGGAACATAAGGTACCACTGCCTCCTGTTACAACTGCTGTTTTCCCTGTTAAATCTGCACGAAATGTAAGTTCCATAAAAACCTCCCATATAAAAAATACATCTGTATTATAACACAAAAAGGCGGTAAACAATCAGTTTACCGCCAAATAAAACTATACCTTATTATGATAATTATGCAAATATCTTTCTTCCATATCCGGCAAGTGCCTTGTAAAGAACCATACCAAGAATTCCACAGGAAATCACTTCACCGATTCCTACTGTCAGCATCATAAATGGAATTGGAAGCTCAACCCCGTAACCAAATCTGAGCACGAATGGAACGATGATCGTGTTTGCAACGATTGGAGGAATCGGAGCAAGGAACTTGTTGGACTTACCAAGTTGATAGGTGAATACTGCACCGATCAGTGTAGCAATACTTCCAAAGATCACATCCAGAATGATGGAACCACCGATAAAGTTAGCGATCAGACACCCAACAAAAAGTCCCGGAATCGCAGCCGGTGTGAATACCGGAAGGATTGTCAGTGCCTCAGAGATACGCACCTGAACTTCTCCATAGCTGAATGGTGCAAAAATGAGTGTCAGTACGACGTAGATCGCAGCAATAGCAGCTGCCTGTACCATGAATAAAGTACCTTTGTTTTTCATATTCAATTGTCTCCTTTAGTTTTGTTTTACGAGTGGAAGGTCTCGAACACTCGACTTTATACCCCGAAAGACCTTATTTTTAAAGGGGTTTTGCGTGTTTGACTATATCACAGCAATTTAGAAAATGCAAGCAAAGTACCAAAAAAGTACCAAATTGGCAAAAAGTCCGTTTCTTTCGACATGAAAAAGGAAGATCAGCTTTCCCGGTCTTCCCTACTGTTTCACTAAAATGCAGATGCGATTTTCTGCATTTCGTTGTCCTTTGTATCTTCCATCACATGACTGTATAAATCCATCGTCATCGCAAGAGAACTGTGTCCGAGAATGGTTTTTAATACCTGAGGTTGCATACCTGCCTCAATTGCCCTGGTCGCAAAAGTATGTCTGAATACATGGGGTGTGATTCTCTCGAACTCGTTTCCGTCCTCTTGAATCCTCTTTATAATCCTGTCAATTTCTCCCTGTACTCTTTCACGGCTTAACTCGTTTCCGTCCTCATTACAAAACAGGTATCTTTCAAATCGTTCAACTTTAAAACTCCAAAGATTTTTCTGTGAATCAAGAATAGCAATCATATCAGGTGTTAAAGGAATATCTCTCTTTGATGTCTTTGTTTTTGGTGTATCTTCAAAATACCCCTGTCCTTCTATGTACTTTAATGTTCTACTTATATGAATCACGTTCTTTTTCTTGTCGATATCGGAATACTTCAGGCCTCTTATTTCCCCCGATCTCATGCCAGACCTGAGCAGCAGAGCGAACAGATTATAAAGATAACTGTCTTTTGCATATTCCATAAATAAAGCCTGCTGCTCTTTGGTTAATGCCTGCCTCGTGCTTTTCTCTTTCTGTCTCGGAAGTGTTGCACAATCTGTCGGATTTCTTTCAATCAATCCATTTTTATAGGCCTGTTTAAAAGCACCGCTCACAATAGCAGATACCACTTTTATAGAAGATACTTTGTACCCCTCTTTCACCATCTCGTTATAAAGCTTCTGTATGTGTTCGCCCCGGATATCTGTGATATATGTCTTCTCAAAACGCGCTTTCAGGCATCCGTTGTAATACTTCCAATAGCTATTGATTGTTCCAGCTTTCACCTGGTTAGCTTTATATTCAGTCATCCAGGTATCAAACCATTCTCCAAAAGTGATCTTCTTAGTTCCAACGAAAAGCCCGTGTTCAACTTTGTACCGTAAATCAGTGACAGCCTTCTGCACTTCTGCAATTGTTCTGCCGTGTACAAGATACCTTTTCCCGTTTATCATCGGTCGAGCTTCATACTCATCATATCTTTGCTGAATACCTTTAGGGAGCTTTCGCCCCCTTTTATCTGTTGCCATACTGCTGCCCCCTTACATACCAAGTAAAGCTTTGAAATGAATGTAAACTAATCTCAACACTCTTACATCTGCCTTTTCAACAAGTTTCATGATTCCATCAATTAAATATTTTCTTTCCATCTTTTGATCTCCTTTTCATTGAATCGGGCAGCAGTTTGATTTATAATCATGTTGCCCTTAATAACTGTGGTAGGTTTTTAAGTGGTTGCCCCTGTGAGAGTTGCCGCTCTTACAAGGGCTTTTTCTTATTCTGTCACAAGTTCCTGAACTTGCGATCTTCCGAAGAACCGTGCTTTGTAAATCGCCCCGTCTCCTTTTGATGCGTAGATAAGATCAACGCCAAATAATGCTTTGCTTCCGTGAATCACTTCATAACCGCGTGCTTTCCATCCGCTCCAGGTGTTTGTCTCTTCTGTGATTCCGGATGCAGCTTTTGTATCTTCAACCCGCTTTTCATTGGTCTCTCTTACCTTTACAGTCATCCAGGCTCTGTGAAGTGCTTCACTGAAGGTGATACTCTGCTTTCTGAAAAGCTCCCATGCCTTTTTCATGATATAGCTAAGATTATACTTCTTCATGTATTTATCCCCCTTTTTCGGTATCCTGTGAGAGGCTCGGGCTGTTGTGAACTATTACTGACGCATCCACCGTTCATCACTCGCTCTCGATTTCGTCTGCCTTAATCAGCACCTCTCTTAACTGTCTTTATTATAATATATGTCCCCATATATATCAATTGACATACTCACCAAATATATGTCCCCATATTTGTGTAACATGTATATGTACCCATATATTTTATTATGGTACAATTAAAGCAAAAATTTATTGAAAGAAGGTGTATTGTATGACAGTATCTGAAGCACAGAAACGTGCATCAAAGAAATACCTTGACAAACTGACCGAGATTAAACTTCGAATGACAGCAGAAGAAAAAGAAACAATCAAGGCGGCAGCAGATCAGTGCGGGGAATCAGTGAACGTATTTATCAAAAAAGCTATAGAAATGAGACTTAATCAGGGCGATTATCCGATATAAAGTATTAGTTGCTAACCCGTGAACACTCCGATTAGTTTTAAAAAAATACTGTTTAATCAACCCACAAGCATTTCGACTACGTCTAAAAAATATGTGACATTATAAGAGGCGGGATAACATACCCCCAGGGGGAATATTTTATCGATCTTTTGCGGGCCGGCTTAGTTCCTCAAATATTCGCCAAAGATAAAAAGAAAGTATACCCTGTGAGCGTCTGAGTATACTATAAAGTGTCTGTACGGCTTCAAGGTATATTTTATCGTTCAATATACAAAACGTCCTTAAATTGGCTTACATTCGCTCACAGGGTATATTGGATTTCTCTATCTTAACCAATCAAGCAATCCGGAAAAGATAACGTATTCTCTTCCCCTGTGTTCTTCTCTTCCATCATTAATGAATGGGCATAGTCCAAAAGTGCTTTCGCTTCTTGATGTGTTTTCAACGTATAGCAGATAATATGCTTGCCCCCAGCTATGCAAGAAAAATCATAACCTTGATAAGCTTCCGATTTATCGACTGAATAATCATGCATGATTACTCTTTTTCCAGATTCATTGAAACCTACAGGATAAATTCTCGGCAACTTTTCCGCATCTTTTCCGATGAAATAGAAATCAGTCACATTTTCTATTATCCTTTTCTTTCCTGTAATTTGATTCTTTATAACCACTATCATCTATTTATCACGTCCTTCAATTCTTTTTTATCATCATCAGATATATAAACAATCATAATACTGTCACTTTCCTATCATTTTTTTAAGTTCCTGTCTGATCTCAACGCAAGCAGCTTTACCCTTTCTGACTCTTTCTTTCAATTCAGCGTATACTTCTCTGCTTTCTTGATCCTCGTCAAAAGCTGCAGAGTTTTTTTTTTCTCTCTTCAGCAGCATATATTCCGCGTCTCCTATGTACAGCTCCAGAGCAAACAGAGCAATTTTTAACGTATCATCTGTCATTTCGGTATCACCTAACCTTCTCTTTTAAATCTTTTGATGGTTTGAATTTCACGTATCTTGTTTCAGGAATGCGCATTCTCTCCCCTGTTTTCGGGTTTCTTCCTTCTCTTTCGGGTTTTGTGCAAACCTCAAATACTCCAAAATCTTTTATCTTGACTGTTTCACCTTTTGCCAGTGATTCAGCAATCAGGGTAAATGTTTCATCCACACAGCTCCTTGCAACATAGCTATAAACCCCGATTTTCTTTCTAATAACTTTTGCTATTGCCTCTTTATTCATATTAAACATCTCCTTCCGGTTTTCATTTTCATATACAAACGCGGGCGACCAAGAAGTTTGAGAAAAAGCTATATCCTATAAGGCTTTTTTCTACTTCTTAACAGCAAGAAGTTTGAACTTGTACATGAACGCATGAGTTTTATATAAAATTCAAACTTCTTGTTTTATTAGAAGTAGAAAAAAGTCTTTATTTATAATGATTTTCTTTAAACTTCTTGTTTTTTATCACTACGCATACACAACTGCAGATACCACGCTGATCCTCTTCCGCTGCCCTCATGCGTACTTTTTATCTTATTTGCATTAATCAGATGTGTTTTTGCTGTTCCTAGTGTCGCTCTAGCTATGCCAACAGCTAAAGCATTCTCGTCTATCTCTGATGATTTATGGGGCATTCCATCTTCTAAACACTTAAGGATAAATTCTTTTGCCGTTTCCATTTTAGGTTTCGCACTGTCTTGTGCCCGTGCTTGTACAAAATCTCGGTCTTTCTTATCCGTGGGCCCTAGATAACGGACTGATCCATCTCCCAAACTATATATCACTGTATCTGAAAGAGGACCGTAGTTCGATTTTTCTTGAGAACAATAAAATTTAGACGGTTCCTCTGTTCTACCTACAAGCATAACTGACCTCGCATGATCCCAAATGTCGGAAGAATCCGAGAGCCTATCTCTTCCTGATACTCCACCCCTTTTATTCGTGTGGGAAATGATCAGGAATGAGCATCCATATCTATCCCCACATTTCGATAAGTGATCTAATGCAGATCTCATATCACCTCTTTCAGCCATTCTTGTCCCCTGGGGTAGAAAGCTTTGAATCGGGTCGAATATAACTAACGCTGGTCTTGAGCATTCCAAAATCTTATCCAATTCTGAGGAATTGAACTTGATTTTGTGGAAGATGTCGCTCCCAATTTGAATAGAAAAGACGTTTTCCATTTTTGCACCGCTTTTTCTTAATCTTCGGAGTATTACAGTTCGAATATCATCCTCACTCGAAAAGAAAAGCACTTTCTGAGGGTCTCTATCCCTTGGGTTCCTGTATTCAAAAAAACTACTTCTACCGCTACTTACTGCGGCAGCAATATCACACCAAATCGTTGTTTTACCGGTTCCACCGTCACCACCAATTACGGTGATCTGTCCTTTTGGTATGTATCCAGGTACAAGCCATTCTGCTTCACGTTCCTCAAATTCCGTCATAGGCTTAAGTGCTGACAGCAAGTCATCTCTTTTATCTTCCATCTTTCCAATACTCCCAAACGCCTCTTCTACACTTGTTTCACCGTATCGAATACCGAGTTTTTTACACACATCAACCCATTTTCTCCCTCTACAATGATCGTGCAAACATTGATAGTCTTTACGACCGTCACTGTAGATAACAACTCTTGTTTGTTTCATGCCGGTAGAACAACTGTGTTCTTCTTCCCATATGCAATCAATATAATAGTTTACGGACGGATTACCGTCATTACTGACTCCGTTCTCGGTACTCAAAATATTGATTCCATATTCTTCAGCAATCTTTTCAAAATCTGCTGCTGATTCTTCAAGTGATCCATCTCCTGAACATTCTCTCGGTTTTGGTTTATAGGCAGCTTTTCTCCAGCTATTAACGGGTTTCCAGCCGGTATGTGACTCATAATCATCAATTGATTGCTTTATACGTGCCTCAAGATCTTCTGTTGTGAAGCTGTTCAAGAATTCATCAATACACACGCCTTCCACATATCCGTAATCTGTAGGATTTTCAACCCCTGTAAAAGGCTGTTGGGATCCTTGCATAGCCTGATCGAAAAAGGGAAATAACGCCCCTACTTTGCTTTGTATTGCCTTATACTCTACATCTGAATAAATCGGTTTTGATAAAATGAAGAAACCATGATATTTAGGACGTGCTTCTTTTCCGTCCTTAACCTTCATATGGCTTTTACTTGACCAATAATAAAACGCAGTATCCGGATATGCTCGCTTAATATCTTCAATCGTCTTCCAAGAACTCTTATCATCACAGTGTGAGTTGTCTACATCCCAAGGGATGCATATACCCCATTCAAAGTTTTTTTGAATCTTATAATCGTTTTTAAATCTCCCTGAAGCAGTGTCATTCTTTATCGCATCAAGCAAACTTTCCAGACTGTCGATAGTGCATTTTATCGGGAAACATTGCTTGTAATTATTACCACGCTCACCAGAGCTGTATATAATTACTTCTTTCATTCCACAGCACCCCCGTTTCTCATTGCTACTACTGTTTGAAGTCTTCTTGAAATGTGTGCTTCCATCATTCGCAGAAATGGTTCTGCAACTTCCAGATTTTCAGCCAGGAAATAGCCGCCATCTTCAGGCGAACAAATTAACGCCCCCCTATCTCTCTCCGCTTGAATCCTGTTTCTCAAAGTTCTGTCATCAATACCCCCGAGTTTCTTGCGAAGTTCTTCCCTTGACATTGCCTCATTTGGATCATTCGGCAGCAGTTCAGCAACCGATACCTGGTTATTTGCCTGTACCACGCGTTTCTTTTCCATAATTTCCCTCACCGCCTTATTTTATGCTTCTGCAAGACCCTCAAAATAGCTGTCAAGTTTCTTTGTGTCAATTCGCACCGATCTGCCGATGCGAATAACAGCTCCCGATTCTTCTGCTACTTTAGAGAGCGTATTTCTTGAAAGATTGTATCTTCCACACGCTGTTGCCATTGGTAAAAATCGACCATATATGTTAACATTTAGTTTTTTCATCGTCTTGTCTCCTTGTTCATGTTTTTGTATCAAGCTTGATAATATGATAATAATGTGCTATATTGGATTTATCTATCCATTCTATCATCCATTGCATATTTTTATTTTTATATTTTGGACAATTATATCCATTTTATAGTTAAAAGGAGGGGATAATATGGCACATAGTACGGAAGACCATTCGGATATGAAATTATTTAAGAATAGATTATGGAAGCTAATGAATGAGCAGGGACTTAAGACAGCTCAAGCACTTGCTGATAAGCTATGTGAGGGGAATTACATACAGGTAGAAAAATATGAAAATACAGAATCAGAATTTGACCCTAATCGACACGCAAAAATAAAAGGTGCTATTCGAAAGCAAGTGAATAATCATTTAAATTTAGATACTGTTGATAAACTTCCAATGAAATACCTACAGGCATACTGTGATTTTTTTCATTGCTCAAGCGATTATCTTTTAGGAAAGATTGATTGTGTGACGCACAATGGGCAATTTATAAAAGAACATACCGGACTTTCTGAGGATTCTATACGGGCATTGGAAATTATGACAATGCTTGATTCCAGAGTCAATGACACTGTTAATATTCTGTTAGGAAGAGGGTTGATGGATCAAGACTACGACCACGATAACACTCTTCTAATGAGAATCAATCACTATCTATATTCGCATACAATACCAACGGAAATCACATACGTCGACTATTATCAGCATAGGCACCCCATGCCTATTACGCAAAAGACGTTTGACGGCATTATGCTAGACGAGATAAAAAACTCATTATGCAGCATTAAAAAAAGTCTAATAGAATAGATAAGGGGCAAAACATGAAAAAAAGAACTGCATTATTATTCACCGCGTTACTTATAACATCATCTGTTGTAGCTTCCGCAGAAAAACAGACGTATTCTGATGAAAGCATATCTTTCACTTATGATAATGAGTGGTATGGGAAAATATCCTCTTTTTCAACAGAAGACCACAGAGTTTATACATTCGATACACAAACATATAAGGATTTAAAAGCACCATCCGTTTCTATTCGTTTCTCGCTACAAACCGATATAAACGATTCGGTATATACTCGTGCTACAGATGGTTTTATTGGAGAGAAATACGAATACACTCCTATTGGAGACTACCAATATGTTGAAAGTGAGATAGAATCGGGAGATCTACTATCCTTATGTGAAATACTGTATTATGATGGTTCTCTTATGGTTTCAAGACTAATTAGTGCAGGGGAAGACCAAACCTACTGGGAAGAAGCTGAAGCATTATATGATTCGATAGAACTCCCAGAGAATTTTATCTATGAACCTTATGAATCTGAAGACGAATACGGCATAGACTTTAAACATATTTATGAAAATGCCGTCTATAGCGATCAAATATCAAAATATGCAAATGCTTTAGTTGAAACAATAGATCAATACTTATCTTTTGATATCGATATGAACGAAGCAATAGAAAAAGCAAAAACAATATTAGATCGGGCAGAAACATATGCCGATTCATCCGATTATATAAGTGATCCTAGTTTTAGTTTAGCTTTTATCTCGCTGAAACTCTCAATAGGGTGGGATGATGATTTTGAACTAATGCAGATGAAAAACGAGCTTGCTAACTATATCAATTAAATCGCTATTTTTAGCTAATCTCTTATGATTGGGTATAAATTTGATAAAGCAGAGAGACGAAAAAGTGAAGTGGTTAGTAGTACCAAAAAAGTACCAAATCACACAAACAGCGATAACACAAGACAAAAAGAAAAAGCCCGAGAAACCTTTTATTTCTTGGGCTTTTGATATCTGACGAAACTAGACGAAACCTTTATAAATAAAGTTTTGTTTTACGAGTGGAAGGTCTCGAACACTCGATTCATTTTACGCCGGGAATCGGCGAAAGCCTTATATGACCTTATTTTTAAGCTTCACAACATTGCGAATACTAACACATTCTGCTGGAAAAAGCAACACCCTGATTTATTTATTCAGGAATGTAAATATCTTTTCCCAGTATCCTTCCTGCACCTGGGCAGTTGCATTATAGATCTCGTGTCTGGTATTCATTACTTCCTGAAGGATCGCTTCGCTCTTTCCATTACTTGCAATCTTCTGGATATAGAGAGCCTGTTCCTGATTCGATACCAGAAGTTCTTCCTTTGCCTGCATCAGAAGAACCGGAATCTCTACCTTTTTCCATCCTGTATTTCTAAGATAAGTATTCATCTTAACAGCTTCTCTGATCCATGCATAAGAGCATGCACATGTCTGAAGATACTCATTCTCATCCTGAATCTCTTTATAATAATCAAATCTTGCTTCAGATGATCCGCAGCTGTCCTTAAATGTCATACTTCCATCGTATGGCTTCTGCCCCATTACATAATTCTTATCACGTCCGGTAAGTGTCATAAAAAGACTGATAAGCTTTGTACCTGTCCAAGGGATATTCCCTGTCTGCGGACGGATCATAGGAGATGTAAGTACTGCCTTGGTAAAGAGCTTTGGCTCTGCTGCAATCGCAACTGCAGCAACACCGCCTCCCATAGAATGTGCATATATATACATTGGAAGATCCGGATACGCTTTCTTACAAAGATGCGCAATATACAGAAGATCATCCACATAGCGCTTGTAGGAATCCACATGCACAAGGCTCATATCATCCTTAACAAGCCGATAGCTCTTTCCATGACCACAATGATCTGCCATATATACATGATAACCAGCATTTAAAAAATAATAGATTACTTCTGCAAACTTCACCGTTGACTCTGTGAAACCATGACTGATCACGATGCTGCCTTTCGCCTGATCTGCGTGATAAGTTACCAGATGAAGTTTCTCTCCCGGAGTTCTTTCCACGAAGCTTTCTGTTTCGCGTTCCTTGATATACGGCAAAACAACCGTCTGCATATTCTCTTTATATCTTTCTTCACCAAAAACCATTCCCATATCTTGTCACCTCTTATTAGCCACTATTGTCTGTCGTAATATTTCTTTCCTGCACTTGGTTTAAAATAAGTACGCAGATAACCATCCTTGGAAACTACTACGAACTCATTCGTATCTTCCAGATAATAGATATCATCGCCATCTTCCTGCTCGATCTTATGAAGTGCATCCGGATTATTCACAACTTTGCTTGCTGCTGCTTCATACTCTTCTTCTGTCTTATAATCAAACTCTCCGCCATGCTTTTCAAAGTGCTGGCTCAGATACTTTTTGTTACGGAAATGATATTCCACTTCCTCTTTTGCTTCTGTTGCCTTTTCTGTCTCCTGGCTGCCAGAGGAAATTGCTTCGTCTACCGTATCAAACAAGATGCGCAGGATATCAGACAGATTATCTCCGGAAGCCTGTTTGTTATCATTCTGTTTATAATTGTTGTTATTTTTATTATTCTTTTTCTGTGTTGTGATCGTCTGATTCTGTATCTGACCCGGCATATCAAAAGCTATGGTCGAGATCATCAGAAACAACAGCAAGAAAATGCCACTTCCAAATTTTTTGAAAAATCCTTTGTTGTTATTCTTTCTGGAAAACATAGTTATTCCCCCTTCATATTTTTTAATGTTGTATAGTATCCCGGAATCAAAACCATATCAGCGCCTGCCCATGCACAGATCTCCGCAAACATAATTCCCTGCTCCCCAAAGAGCGCCGGAAGTGCAAAAGACGTTACTGTTCGCATGATAAACTCTGCCACACCTGACATCATCGGTATCACGGTATTACCCATTCCCTGAATGCAGCTTCTTGTAACGTGAAGCACATAGAGGATTGGAAGACAGATGCTCATATATTTCAGATAACGAAATGCAATATTCAGTGCCTGTTCTTCAATATCCGGCGATGCCGAAATAAAAAGACTTAAGATGTTCCTTCCAAAGACAAACATAAATAACGTGATCAAACCGGAAGTAATCACGGCAATTACCATTGCCGATACCATTCCTTTTCGAATCCTGTCTTTCTTTCCTGCACCGTAATTCTGTCCTGCATAGGTAACCATGGCAAATCCATAGGATATCGCTGCCACTTCCAGAAGACCGTAAAGCTTACTTGTAGCAGTAAATCCGGCGATGAATACAACACCGAATCCGTCTACGACCATCTGAACGATCATCCCTCCGACAGAGATGATGATATTCTGAAACACCATTGGAAATCCCAGGGTAAGAAGCTTTCTTCCAAGCTGCCTCTCCAGATAGAAATCCTTCTTTTCCATCTTAAGAATAGGAATCTGTCGCAGCTTGATTAAACAAAAAACTGCTGATAATACCTGCGCAAACAGTGTCGCGTAAGCTGCACCTGCAACTCCCCAATGAAAATATACTACAAAAAGGATATCCAATGCAATATTTGTAACCGAAGCCGCAATCATTGCAAGAAGTGGCGTCCTGCTGTCTCCAAGAGATCTTAATATAGAAGCTCCAAGATTATAAGCCATAAGGATCGGTGCCCCGAAAAACATAATCCGCAGATAGGTTCGTGAGATTGAACGGATCTCTTCCGGCACCTTCAAAAGGGCAATCCCCGGATTAACGGAGATCTGTGCAAGAAGCACGATTAATATAGAACTGATCACTGCAAGAATCACGGAATTTCCTACACTTTTTCGAAGACTTTTCTCATCTGACGCTCCAAAGAACTGTGCAACCAGAATGGAAAATCCCTGTGCAAATCCCTGTACAACGCCAAGGATCATCCAGTTAAACCAGTCTACAGATCCAAGTGCTGCCAACGCCTGAACTCCCAGACTTTTTCCAACAATCGCAGTATCCGTAACCGTATATAGCTGCTGGAATATATTGCCAAATATCAAAGGAACGGAAAAGGACAAAATCAAGCTGGCAGGATTTCCGGAAGTCATATCCTTTATACGTTTTTCATTATTCTGTTTCAATTATGTCACCTCAGTGATTTATCGTTATTAAAGACATCTTACCTCAAAAACAGATAGAAAGTAAACAATAACCATTCAGATTTCCAGGATAAAAAGGTGTATAATTAGCGTCAATTTGAATTAAGGAGGCATCACATTATGACAAATAATATGACAGAAGGTTTTCCTGCCAGACTGATCGTCCTGTTTGCACTTCCTCTTATCATAGGAAACATGTTTCAGCAATTATATAATGTTGTTGATACTATGATCGTTGGACGTATTCTTGGTGTAAATGCTCTGGCTGCGCTTGGTTGTACCGGAAGTCTTTGTTTCTTTATCATGGGTTTTATCATGGGATTTGCTAATGGTCTTTCTATCATTACTGCACAGCGATTTGGTGCAGATGATACAGAAGGTGTAAAGGTAAGCTTTGCTGCAAGCATCATACTCTCTGTCGGACTTACCTTTATCATGACTATTCTGTCAGAAATGATCGTAAAGGGTGCCCTTATATTTTTACAGACTCCGCCAGAGATCCTTGACGAAGCTTTATCCTACGTAAGAGTTATCTATGGCGGAATCATCTGTACCGTTATCTTTAACCTGACATCGAATATGATCCGTGCTCTGGGTGACAGTAAAACTCCACTTTACTTTCTTGCCATTGCCTGTGTGATCAATATCATTCTGGACATCGTTTTCATTACTAACTTCCATATGGGTGTTGCAGGTGCGGGATATGCCACCATCATCTCACAGCTGATCTCCGGAATCTTCTGTATCTTCTATATAAAGAAGAAGCTTCCGATTCTCTGGATCCGGAAGGAGCATTTTCAGAAAGCGCCAAAGGTATTCCGGGAGCATATTCTGGTTGCCCTTCCTATGGCGTTCCAGATGTCCATCATCGCCATAGGTGCCCTTATTCTTCAGTATGCACTGAATGGGCTGGGAGCTATCTCTGTTGCTGCCTATGCCGCTGCACAGAAGATCGATTCTCTTGCAACCTTTCCTTTGAATTCTTTGGGTGCAGCTATGGCAACCTTTACCGCACAGAATTACGGTGCAAAAAAATACGCCCGTATTCGTCAGGGCGTATTTCATGCTGTTGTGATGACTGTTATCCTCAGTATTTTGTTAGGGCTTATGAACATTTTCCTTGGAAGTAACCTGACTACACTCTTTGTTGATAAGAGCGAAATAGAGGTCATCCACCTTTCCAAGAATATGTTGTTCCTGAATGGAAGCCTGTACTATCTTCTTGGGATGCTGTTTGTCTACCGATTTACTTTGCAGGGGCTTGGAAATGGACTGATTCCGACGATCGGCGGAATCATCGAACTGTTTGTCCGCATGTTTGCCGGTCTGATCCTTGCCAAACACTTCGGTTTCATGGGTGCAGTGGTCGCTAATCCACTGGCATGGTTCGGATCCTTCCTGCCACATTGCATCGCATATTACCGCACCATAAAGAAAATTGAATTAACTGAGGCGTAGTATATCGGGGACGGTAAAAACCGTCCCCAATGCTGTATTATCAATCATTTATTATTTCTTTTCCGAATTCCACGATATGCTCTTTAAAGAATTCGCATTCATCATCATTACAGATGATCGCTTCTTTTAATCTGATATTGCAGTGGAATACATGTCCCATATATTCCTTGCTTTCTTCTCCATAAAGATGGTATTCTGCTTCTACTCCAAGGGAAGCCAGAAGGTCTGCCATTGGCTCTGCTTCATATCTCAGGAAATCATTGGCTGCTGTCATTACATATGCAGGCGGGAAATCTGCTGTAATATACTTGCAGACATCAATTTCTTCCAGAACCTTCTCTTTTTCTGTCTGATATCTCTCTCCAAGATAAGTTACGAAAAGATCCTCTACTTCACCTTCTACTGCATCTTTGATTCTGTAGATACCACAGTTTAATCCAACACCTCTGATCTTTACCTTGTCATATGGCACCTCAAAATCAAAGAGCTTACGATATTCCGGATTCGTCATCAGAGCAAGGAACTGACTTGCCATCTGTCCACCTGCAGAATCTCCGACAACAAATACATTATCAATATCAAGTTCATAGTCCAGTGCATGGGTATAGATCCAACGGAATACTCTTGCGGTATCCTCCATTGCTGCCGGGAACTGATTCTCCGGTGAAAGTCGATAATTATAGTTCACTACGGTAAAGCTATGATTTGCAAGTTCCATACAGTAATACTTGTACAGATCCTTATCACCATATGTCCATCCGCCGCCATGCATATTTACAATGACAGGCTGAAGACCATGATGTCCTTTCAGACATTCTTTTCGATATACATCCAGTAGATTATCTTTTCCGTATGGACCGTAGGAAATGTCTTCGATACTTTCAATTCCAACCGGTTTTACAAGTCCGCAGTCACGGATTCTGTCGCCAAGGAAGAATTCTTTACGAATCTTATCTGCTGCTGCATCGCCTGTAGCAATATCCACCTGATTGGAGATCCAGATGATCTGTGCCAGACGGGCAATTGATCTCTTCAGTTCCTTCAGTGTAAGTGTACCTTCCTGAAGTTCTTTTCGAAGATTCTCATGATCCTCCGGAACCCCCGGCATTACAAGGTCATTACCGGCACGCATACAGCCTGCTGCGCTGCAGCCTTCACTGCTGGTCGTTGTCCAGTCTGTCATGATCACGCCCTTGAAATCCCATTCATCTCTTGCAATCTTTGTACAAAGGTCATAATTATTCGCTGCATGGATGCCATTGATCGTATTATAGCTTGTCATGATAGAAAACGGCTGACTTGTCTTAACCGCAATCTCAAACCCCTTCAGATAAATCTCACGAAGTGCTCTTTCTGAAACAATGCTGTCAGAACCCATACGATTGTCTTCCTGATTATTGCATGCAAAATGTTTGATCGTCGTTCCGCATCCCCATACGGACTGCACACCATTTGTCATGGCAGCTGCAATTCTTCCGGAAAGATATGGATCCTCAGAATAATATTCAAAGTTACGTCCGCAAAGCGGATTTCTATGGATATTCATACCAGGTGCAAGCCAGAAGGTAACTTCGAATAATTCCATCTCTTTAGCTACTGCTTTTCCGATATCTTTTATCAGTTCATCATTAAATGTCTGTGCAAGCATAGTACCTACCGGGAATGCAGTACAATGCTGATATCTCTTATCACCTTCCGGTATCTCTTCTTCTTTTATGAAGTAACCACCTTCCAGATTCGCCATAAATGGCATTGGCTGGATCTCACCGTCTTTTACATAAAATTCTCTCTGAAGACGAACACCCGCCGGTCCATCTGCCAGAACGACGCTTGCAAGCCCTTCAGCTTCTGCACAGTCGCTGGTCTGCGCTGCTGAACCTGGAATTGAGATGCCGGCACTTCCTAGTGCAGAACCCTGCCCTCTTCCAGGATCTCCGGTTGCCAGTAGGATCAACTGTTCTTCTGACAGCTTATCCACGAATTCCCATGCTTCTTTGGAAATCTTTTCATAATCTGTACCATATTCGATATTTCTGCGAATCAGGTCTGTCGATGTGATCTTAACGATTGGATACCGCTCTATCTGGGAAAGCCATGCTTCACGCATTGCCTTTGCTTCTTCAGACCCCTTCAATTCTTCCAGATCCTCCTGAAGCTGGCATACATTTTCTGTTCTGACAAGAAGCTTATCTGTCTCTACATCCACACATCCAACATAAACAGAATCCGGTAAACTGTTCCCTGCAAAGATTCCGTAAATACCGGATTCCAGAACCCAGCCTGGTGCCTCTTCCCAATAGGAAGTAAGTGAATAAACAGGAATCTCCAGAATGAATTCTTCTTCTTCTCCCGGTGCAAGATTACGTGTCTTTGTATAACCTATCAGTCTTCTGTATTCCTTATCTGTCTTCTCCTGTGGACAGGATACATAGATCTGGACTACTTCTTTTCCGGAATAGGTGTCACCTATATTCTTAACACTTCCTTTTACAATGATTCTTGCATCCTCACGCTCCATGGCAAAACCCTGGATATCCGTAACAGTGATTGTAAAATCAGTATAGGAAAGACCGTAACCGAACGGATATCTTACCGGAATCTGGTAAGTATCAAAATAACGATATCCTACATAGATTCCTTCTGTATAAAGTTCTTTTTCCACATCCCCATTATTATGAGAGAACAGCTCTGAATTCGGATAATTCTCATATTTCAATGCCCAGGTATCTGTCAGTTTACCGGATGGAGATTCCTCACCGCTTATGATATCCGCGATACCATTACCGCCTTCCATACCAGGCTGCGAGATCAGAAGGATCGCCTTAATATTCTCATACTTATCTGTAAATCCAAGATCAATAATACTTCCTGAATTGATCATGATGATGACATTCGGATACATCTCACAGACCTGTTTCAGGATCTCCTCTTCACGATCACTCAGATAATAATCACCCTTCTCATCGAATCTGTCTGCACCCTCACCGGCAATTCGGCTGATCACATAGATAGCTGTATCGGTATCTGCCTTCACAGGGTCATTGCCCTCTGGCATATGATACTGGTTCATCGTATATGCAAAGAAAAATCCGTATGGATTACCATCCTTTTCCTGTTTTTCCACTTCTGCAAAGATAGCATCCTTCCAGTCCTGACGGCTCTGCTTATAGATCTCATCAAACTCACGGAGCCAGTCTTCGTTCACAATCTCGTATCCTGCATTCTTAAGTCCCTGATAAACAGAGATAACCTCTCTTTCATTCACGTCACCGGAACCTGTTCCACCTTTAATCGTCTGGGATGCTCCCGCACCATAAAGCGCAAGCTTACTTCCTTTTTTAATAGGAAGAATCTGGTCCTCATTTTTTAATAATACAACGCCTTCTCTTGCGGCTCTTCTTGCCACCTCGCGGTTCTGTGTTTCATAAGGCTGAACAGCCAGATCCGGAAAACCCGGCATATATTTTTCCTTTATAATTCTGGACATATAAAAACCCCCGTTTTCATCATTTCTGTCAGTATTATTATAGCAAAAATAGGCATCTGTCTTCAAGTAGTGTGAGCCATTGGGGACGGTTCAATAATGGTTCAATATTATGCAATCGTTTGTATTTATTTTTCATGTTTTTTCATTCTTGCGAATCCTATATATATTACGCACAATCGTTATTTGTTGATTATGTACAATTTTTATCATATTTTTATGTGAAATATATCGATTTGTGCAACTTTTTGCAATGTTAATGCAAGAAATTGCAGAAGCCTTTAGAAATATTGACGAACATTTTTCCCATGATATAATTATGGCATAACAAACGATTGCACAAGCGTAGTTGTAAGCGCGCGGTACACTAGCGGGAATGCAAGTCAATTTTATTATTATTTTACATTTATAAGGAGATTATAAAAATGGCTAAAGAAAAAACATTTAAAACTATTTTCCCTGCAGTATCTGTTCCTCTGAATGAAGATATGTCTATTAACGAAGAAGAATTCAGAGTATACCTCCGTTGGATCAAAACTTTCTACGGAAAAGGAATCGAAGGTCTTGTATGTAACGGTCATACAGGCGAAATCACAGGTCTTACAAGAGCTGAAAGAAAGCGTGTTGTTGAAATCTGTGCTGAAGAATGTGGCGACGTTATGACAATCATCTCTGGTGTTAACTGCGAAAACACTATCGAATCTATCGAGATGGCTGCAGAAGCTAAAGCAGCTGGTGCTGACGGTATCCTTCTTATGCCTCCTCATATGTGGCTTCGTTTCGGTATGAACCCAGAC
>JAZLLO010000010.1:0-3158 GCA_045598185.1 Marvinbryantia sp. | reverse complement strand
GAATTCTGTTTTTTCATGTAAGGAAAGTGCAGAATTTCTGTCTTTATAAGTGAAGGGGGTGAAGGAAGAATGGAAGATCTTGAAATCATTGCGTTGTATTTCGAAAGAGATGAGAAAGCTTTGAGTGAGACAATGGATAAGTATGGCAAGTACTGTCATACCATTGCACAGAACATCACTGGTAATCGAGAAGATGCGTCAGAGATTCTCAATGAGACAATGCTGAAGATGTGGAATTCCATTCCGCCTGAAAGCCCCTCCTGCTTTATGGCTTACATAGGTAAGATTACACGCAGTCTTTCGCTTAACCGCTATGCAGAAAAGCATGCACAGAAAAGAGGCGGAGGAGTTACGGATGCAGTACTGGAGGAACTGAAAGATATTGTTTCTGATTCCATCAGTCCTGAGGAAGAACTGGATCATACACTTCTGCTGGAAGCAGTCAATGCCTTTCTGGGAAGACTGAGTGCAAAGAAGAGTAAGCTGTTCGTATTGCGTTATTGGTATGGACTGGAAATCTTTGAGATTGCAAAGAGAAGCGGTATGTCTGAGAATGCCGTATCGGTAGCTTTGAACAGAATCCGTAAGCAGTTAAAGCAGGATCTGATCAAAGGAGGATTCACGTTATGAAGAAGGATGAGTTATTCAAGGTATTAAATGACATTGATGACAAGTATATCGAAGAAGCAGGATTACCGGAAAAGAAGAGATCTGTATGGAAGTTACTTGTACCGGTAATGGCAGTTCTCATTGCGGCAGTGATGATTCCTTTAATTAAGCCTGCTGTATCAGATGTGCCGCAGGATGTGATTGCAGTGCCTGAGACAGTCGAACCTGAGGTAAAGGAAGAAGAACCCATTGTTAACAGAAAAGGCGTTACAGTGCGTGCATTTGTCCCTCCCACAGCACCTACAGGTTTATCAGATATGATCGGCTTTGTGATGGTAGGAGACAATGGCTATCTGCAGGTGATTCAGCAGATGGATATTCCTTTAGAAAAGGGAGAACTGATCGGTACAGCTAATGCATGCATTGGTGAATGGGAAATCCGTGAACCGGAAGAAGGTGAACTGGTGTCCAACATGGAAGGTACTGTCTATGAAGCAGCAGGCTATGATCCTGATTTCCGTGTAGTCTTTGTGTGTGCCAGCGGTGGTGAATGGCTGATGGAAAGAGAAGGCGGGTATACTCTGTATACCGGTAAGGATATCTTTGAAGATCGTCTTCATGTAGGAGAATATCTTTCTTCTATCTATGTACAGAACGAAGAAGACTGGTCATGGAATCGTGGTAATGAAAGAGTATTGAATATAGATGAATCAGTACTGTCGTTATTTCTGGATGAACTGAATGATGCGGAAATCATTGGTCTGGAACGTGACATGGAAATTGCGGAACTGGCTCAGTTCGAGAAGAATCATGCCATCGAAAAGAAATATGTACTGACACTTTCCATGATCGATCACACAGCTGTACAGCTGAAGCTGTTTGAAGATGGAACTGTGATGTATCTTGGCTCAGGAGTACCTTATATGGTTCTGGATGGGCAGGGATTCAATCGTATGTTTGAGGTCTGTGCTGAAAAATAATACATATGAAAAATCCCGCTGAAGGCGGATAACGGAGTGTGTAAATTAATCTGTGTAAGTTAGTTAAGAGCGTACGGCTTAACTGCTTATGCAGATTTTTTGATTACACATGGTATGCTAAGGAGGAAGGAAATGCAGGAAAATCATATGGCAAAAATCAAACGAAATCCCGCTGCACAAGCAATAGCCGATCAGATCTTCAAGAACTATGAAATCGGATCCGTAGCCGATATGCAGGACGCTCTCAAGGAGATTTTCGGACCGATGTTCGAGAACATGCTTAAGGGAGAACTTGACCATCATCTGGGATATGCAAGCAACTCAAAAGAGCCCAAGAACACAACAAACAGAAGAAATGGCTCAACACCGAAAACACTGAAGACTTCCATGGGTTCTGTAGAGATCCAGTCTCCCAGAGACCGTGACGGTTCCTTTACACCGACTGTTATCCAGAAATATCAGACGGATGTATCAGAGATCGAATCAAAGGTACTGGCAATGTATGCAAGAGGAATGTCACAGCGTGACATCTCAAGTACAATAAAGGACATTTATGGTTTTGAAGTCTCACATGAGATGATTTCCAAAATCACAGACAGAATACTTCCTGAAGTCGAAGAATGGCGTACACGCCCTCTTAAGAAGTGCTATACATTCCTGTTCGTAGACTGCATGTACGTTAACGTACGCAGCGAATACGAAGCCAAGGAAGAGGCTGTATATTCGATTCTTGGTTATGACTTGCAGGGAAAAAAGGAGCTTCTCGGGCTGTGGATGGATACAACGGAATCAAAGAATTACTGGATGCAGGTCTTTGATGAGATCAAAGCACGCGGAGTAGAAGATGTATTCTTTATTTCCATGGATGGAGTATCCGGACTTGAAGACGGAGCTAAAGCAGTATTCCCCGGTGTAGTTGTGCAGAGATGCATGGTGCATCTGATCAGGAACTCGATTCGTTATGTCCCTTCAAAGGATTACAAGGCATTTACAGCAGATCTGAAGAGAGTCTATGGTGCTGTTAATCTGCAGGCCTGCCGTACTGCGTTTGAGCGTTTCTGTGATACCTGGAAGAACTATCCCGGAGCTGTTGATGTCTGGAAGAGACACTTCAATCATGTTGAGCAGCTGTTCGATTATGGCACGGCAGTCAGAAAAGTCATGTATACAACCAATGTCATTGAATCAGTAAATTCCTCATTCAGGAAAGTGACGAAGAAAGGATCCTTCCCCAACCACGATGCAGTGTTCAAGGCATTGTATCTGCGAATCAGAGAGCTGGAAACCAAATGGGAAGGCGGCCACTACCAGAACTGGTCAATGGTGCTGAATCAGCTGAAGGTCAACGAACGCTTTACAAAGCGTATTGATAAATACCTGTCCAAATAACAACGATCCGCAGGAGGCGGGCTGAGTACCGTCTCCTGTTTTCGCTATGCCTTGACGGAGGGCAGGGCCGATCGTAATCTATGGGTGGGCGGAAAAATCAGAGGAATGCCCATGGGCATTCCTCTGATTTTCATAACTTATCCAACAATTATAATTTACACAAAATTCTTGACACACCCC
>JAZLLO010000009.1:0-25816 GCA_045598185.1 Marvinbryantia sp. | reverse complement strand
CTCGACTTGCATGTGTTAAGCACGCCGCCAGCGTTCATCCTGAGCCAGGATCAAACTCTCAAAAAAAATTTGATTCTTGAATCAAAACAACTTGCTAGCTAATTTTGTCCCTTTTTTACTGTTTTTAAAGGTCAGTTCCTTAAATGAATTCATTTAGAATTTTTCAAGGTTGTTTCACTATTTAATTGTCAAGGTGTTACTGTTCGCATCAGCGACAGCTTCTATAATATACCATTCCATTTTATAAATGTCAACACCTTTTTTAAAAGTTTTTCAATTCAGTAACGCGTCCCCAATGGCACACCCCACATCCAATGGCACACCCAGCAACTTATAGTCGTATTTCCTGAGAAATCACATTTCTTTTCACCAGATATTCTATCGCTTCTTTATCATGCGTGATAAGAATCGTTGTTTTATCTTTCAGGTACCTGACCAGAAGGGACATAGTTGCTTCTTTGCTTTCTTTATCAAGTCCATAGAATGGTTCATCCAGCAGATACATTTCTGCATCAGCCAATACAGCACGCGCAATCGCAGTTCTGCGCTTCATACCTCCGCTAAGTTCCACCACACGCTGGTTCTTGCTTTCTATCAGTCCAAGTTCTCTTAGCACATTATCGATCTTAGCCTCTTTTATCCGGGTATTTCTTTTATCTATCCCCATAACTAATCTGATATTATCCGCTGTAGTTAATTCTTCACAGAGACGATTCTCCTGAAATACAGCGGATTGTTTTGTCGGCAGTTGTTCAATTGATCCGGAATCCGCCTGTTCCAAGCCCAGAAGAATCCGAAAAAGTGTTGTCTTTCCGCATCCGGACGGTCCAGTTATCAATGTCCAGCTTCCATTTTCCAATGTACAGTCAAATTCCTTCAGAACCTTCTTTTCTCCGAATGATTTACTGATATGATTCAAGGTGATCGCCATCTTACTTCATTCCTCCCAGGAGTTTTCTCAATATCATCATAATGATTTTCTCCGTGAACGCACTCATGCACACGATAATCACCGTCCATGCCAACAGATCTTCTGTATCCAGGTATATCTTCGCCGTAAAAAGCATCTTTCCGATAGAACCGCTTGGAGTTCCGATTACTTCCGCTGCCACACCAGCTTTCCAGGCCATCCCAGCACCTATACTGAATGCAGAATAGATATAATTACGAAGCTGTGGCAGAATAATGTAACGTACTTTTCTAAGGCCCTGTATACGGAACACCTGCGCCATTTCGTTCATTTCCTTATTAAGTCCCTTTAATCCAGCCAGCATATTCTGATAGACCACCGGCAAAACAATCAGAAATGAAATAAAAACGGAGACGTTCTTCGCTGAAAACCAGACCAGACAGATTACGATAAACGATGCCACAGGTACAGCTTTTACCGAAATCATCCACGGCCACAATAAAGTCTCGATAAGCGAAAAACGCTTTGCCAGAACCGCAAGACAGATACCTGCCAGAACTCCAATAAAAAATCCCGCTTCTATATGATAAAAGGTAAACCAGATGGATGACCAGAATCCCTTTTCCTTCCATATATTCCGAAAGCGAAGCAAGACCTGCCATGGTGATACCAGAAGAATCTTCTGGTCAATAACCATAGCCAGCATTTGCCAAAAGAGGAGGGCTATTGCCACAGCCCCCACTCTCTTTAATATCAATATTCTTTTATCATCACTATGCTTCTGCATGGATTATTCGCATCCGTAGTAGAAATCATCTGCAGGAACTGCACCACCAACAGCTTTTGGATTAGCTCCGAATAAGATATCAAGATAGCCGCTTACCGCTGTCTTCATCTCTTCGCCTGTCAGGCATGTAATGCTGCAGTTTGGAACTGCTTTCTGTGCAATTGCTGCTGCAGGAAGAATACCATATTTTTCAACAAGTGCTGCTTCTCCTTCCAGATCTTCACTTACATAAGCTACAGATGCCTTCAGTTCTTCCATAAAAGTCTCAACCTTTTCCGGCTGTTCTTCTACGAATGCAGTACGTGCAACAACTACACCTGTGGTAATCTCGCATCCCGTATCAAGGGCAGCCCATTCATCACTTAAATTCAGTGCAATATGAAGACCTTCTACCTTGGTACCTGCTACCGTAACAAATGGTTGTGGAAGCATTGCGATTGCTTCTTCATCTGCAGTAATGTAGCTTAATGCTTCTGTTGTATCTGCACACCACTGAACAGTCAGATCATTTTCAATATCAATTCCATTCTCTGCAAGAATATAAGAAAAGGTATATTCCGGTGTTGCGCCCTGGCCTGTAGCATAGATAGTCTTGCCCTTCAGATCTTCTACGGACTGAACAGATTCACCACGCTCTACAATATCAAGTACACCAAGTACATTTACAGCAAGAACTTTCACGCCGCCTTCTGTATTATTATAGATAACAGAAGCAAGGTTAGCAGGAACTGCCGCAATATCAATTTCACCCTTTGCAAGCGGAGCAACAAATGCTGCAGGATCTGTGGAGAGCTCAGCGAATTCATAGGCATTCGCTGTTGCACCATTTTCCGCATCATCCATAAGCTTCATCATACCCATTGCTGTTGGTCCTGACATCGCCCCAACCTTAACTTCCCCTTCTGCACTGGCCATAACCCCAAGGCTAAGTACCACAGCACCTGTAAGTACTGCTGCCTTTATCATATTTTTCATTTTACTATCCTCCTAAATCACATAAGAAAGACCGTATCGAACGATACGGCCTTTCTTATAGTTTGTCTATCGTTATTATTGCTTATCGCATTATTTAGAGCAGAACTCATGATTATGAAGCAGTTTATGTTCTTTTCCTTTCAGGAAGCTTTCATACATTGCATTCATAAGTGGGTTTTCATCACTCTTCTTAACAACAGCAACGTCATCTGCCTTATACAGACCAGCAGTTCTTACTTCACAGAGGTTCATGTCTTTGAGTCTTGGCTGTCCACCACCCATTACACAACCGCCGCGGCAAGCCATGCCTTCGATAAGATGGTATTCTTTTTCACCGCTCATAACCTGCTGCATTACCTTGTTACAATTGTCAAGGCCAGATACTACGCAGATCTTAACATCGATTCCGTTATAAGGAACAACGAACTCTCTGATATAATCATTGCCACGTACACCACATTCTGCGATGCTTTCAAGTGTAGCTTTGTCATGACCAGAAACAAGTCTTCTGATAACCGCTTCTGTAACACCACCAGATACACCAAAGATAACACCTGCACCGGAACCGAAGCCGAACGGAACATCAGAAGCTTCTGGTGAGATTGCTGCAAAGTCAACACCTGTCATCTTGATCATGTCAATGATCTCGGTAGTTGTAAGTACATAATCTGTATCCTGTTCGCCTTCTGTAAAGCTGTTTGGACGCTTAGCTTCCATCTTCTTTGCAGTACATGGCATGATAGATACTACAACTGTTTCTTTTTCGTCTGTATTATGTTCCGGATCTCTGTAGTATTCTTTGATCATAGAAGAAAGCATACCCTGTGGAGAACGGCATGTAGATACATTAGCCTGATAATCAGGATACTGTTCGCCTACAAACTTAACCCATGCCGGACAGCATGATGTAAGTAATGGAAGCTTTCCGCCGTTTGCTACTCTGTTCAGGAATTCATTTGTTTCTTCCATAATAGTAACGTCAGCAGAGAATGTTGTATCATATACTTCATCAAATCCCATACGGTGAAGAGCTGCTACTAATTTACCCATAACAGACTTTCCGTTTGGAAGACCAAATGCTTTACCTACAGCTACACGAACAGCTGGTGCAATCTGTGCAACTACACGTTTCTTAGGATTGCCGATAGCTGCCCATACTTCTGTACGATTATGGTTAATGCTGATAGCTGCTGTTGGACACTGAATACGACACTGACCACAGTTTACACAATCTGTAGTAGCAAGTGGTCTGTCAAATGCAGGAGAAACAGTAGCTTCTGAACCACGTCCTACGAAGCCAAGAGCTCCGATACCCTGTACTTCTGAACAGACACGAACACAGTTACCGCAAAGGATACACTTGTTAGGGTCACGCACGATAGAAGGTGAGCTAAAGTCAAGTGGCAGTGGCTCTTTGTAGTTTGTAAATCTAACGTCTGTTACGCCATAACGTCTTGCAAGTCTCTGAAGATCACAATCTCCACTCTTTTCACATGTTGTACAATCTCTGTCATGTGCTGCAAGAAGAAGTTCAAGAATCAGTTTACGATACTTTCTCAGACGTTCTGTATTAGTGAAAATCTTCATTCCGTCTCTTGGTTCTTCTGAACAAGATGCGAACATCTTTCCTCTGTCATCCTCTACTGTACAGAGACGGCATCCACCAAATGTGGATAATTCTGGTTTATAGCAAAGAGTAGGAACATCGATTCCTGCTTTGCGGATGACTGCCAGAACATTTTTCTCATTGGTATATTCGACTCTTACGCCATCAATAATCATAAATGCCATAACAGCACCCCCTTATTCTTCAATATAAATAGCATTAAATGCACAGTTTTCCTTACAAGCGCCACACTTGATACATACATTAGGATCAATTGTGAATGGCTGTTTAACCTTACCGCTGATAGCGTTAACCGGACAGTTCTTTGCACACTTGCTACATCCCTTACAATATTCAGGGTTGATAACATACTTACGCATAGCAGAACATACATGTGCTCTACACTTATGATCTACGATATGCTCTACGTACTCATCACGGAACATCTTCAGTGTACTAAGTACTGGAAGTGGAGCACTCTTACCAAGACCACAAAGAGCCATGTTCTTAACCATCTCTGCAAGTTCCTGCAGACGATCAAGATCTTCAAGTTCGCCCTGACCATTAACGATCTTTTCAAGGATTTCAAGCATACGCTTTGTACCTTCACGACAAGGTGCACACTTACCGCATGATTCTCTCTGTGTGAAGCTCATGAAGAAACGGGCAACTTCTACCATACAGGTATGGTCATCCATAACTACAAGACCACCGGAACCAACGATAGCGCCAAACTTCTTAACTGATTCGAAGTCAAGAGGTACATCAAGATGTTCTTCTGTCAGACATCCACCAGATGGTCCACCGATCTGGACTGCCTTGAATGTTCCACCATCTTTCAGACCGCCACCGATATCAAAGATGATCTCACGAAGAGTTGTTCCCATAGGAACTTCGATCAGACCTGTATTCTGGATAGAACCTGTCAGAGAGAATGTCTTACAACCAGATGTTCCTTCTGTACCAATGCTCTTGAACCAGTCAGATCCCTGAAGGATGATCTTAGGAACGTTAGCGTATGTTTCAACGTTATTCAGAACTGTAGGTTTTTCCCACAGACCTTTTTCTACTGTACGAGGTGGCTTAACACGTGGCATACCACGGTTACCTTCGATAGATGCTGTAAGAGCAGAACCTTCACCACAAACGAATGCACCAGCACCACGGTTAATATGCATATGGAAGCTGAAATCTGTACCAAGGATGTTGTCACCAAGCATACCATTCTCTTCCAGAACTGCGATTGCATGTTTCAGACGTGCAACAGACTGTGGGTACTCAGCACGAACGTAGATGTAACCATCACCAGCAGCTACTGCATAACCAGCGATCATCATACCTTCGATAAGTTTATATGGATCACCTTCCATTACGGAACCATCCATGAATGCACCTGGGTCACCTTCGTCACCGTTACATACAACGTATCTTGTTGTTTCTTTCTGACGTGCAACCTGTTTCCACTTTCTACCTGTTGGGAAGCCACCGCCTCCACGTCCACGAAGTCCTGATTTATCAACTTCGTCAACTACTTCTGCAGGTGTCATATCAAATAATGCTTTCTTAAATGCAGAGAATCCGCCTGCTGCAAGATACTCTTCAAATGATTCTGCATCATATTTACCACAGTTTTCCAGAACGATACGTGTCTGTTTTGCGATAAATGGAATCTCATCAGGAGATACATAAGCCACATCGTTCTGTTTGTAAAGAAGACGTTCAATAATAGCGTCACCCTGTACAGACTGTTCGAAGATCTCACGAACATCTTCTGGCTGAACCTTTGTATACTGAACAACTTTGTCGCCCTTCTGGATACGAACAAGAGGACCAAGTTCGCAGACACCCTGACAACCTGTCTTCTTAACGCCGATATGTGCTTCCGGACCATGTGATCCGAATTCTACTTCTACACCAGATACACCCTTGGTGATCTCTGTAAATAAATCATAAATTTTGTTAGAGCCTGAAGCTACGCAACCAGTACCTGAACAAACAAGAATACGACAGGCGTCAGCTTCTAATGCTTTTATGGCTTCTTCTCTAGCAAGCCCAAGTTCTTCTAAACTCTTAATCATGCCTGTCCACCCTTTCTTAATTCATCAATTAACTCATAAACTTTTTCTGGTGTCATCTTTGGATGTACATCCTCGTTAACCATAACTGTAGGAGCAAGTCCGCAAGCTCCAAGACAGGATACAGTTTCAACCGTGAATAACATATCATCAGTTGTGTGCTTCTTAGCACTAAGACCTAATGTCTTCTGGAATGCATCCAGAATAGGTGCAGACTTTCTTACGTGGCAAGCTGTACCATCACATACTTTAATGACATACTTTCCTTTTGCTTCAAAAGAAAAGTTCTCATAGAAAGTAGCTACGCTGTAAGCTTTTGCTTCTTTAATACCAATCTGCTGTGCGACGTAAGTCAGGAGTTCGCCTGGAAGATAACGATATTCAGCCTGAATATCCTGCATGATAGGAATCAGCGAACTCGCCTTTTTACCATAGAACTCGATGATCTCGTCGGTCTTATCATAATAAGACTTATCTAACATTAGTAAATTCCTCCTTCATAAATAATTAGATATTGCTCATGTTTTTTGTCTATAATATCATATTATTTTGCTTTATACAATTCCAGTTTATGCACTTTTATCAAATTCAGCAATATTTCACAATTAACAAAAGGCTTATATAAAAGTTCTTGCCAAAGCCTGAATCATCCTGAGAACAAGATTGGTATCATACAGAAATTCCAGGAACTTGCTTTCGGATATCTTCTTTAACAAAGAAGCTCCTACACTCAGATTACCCATCATAGTAATAACCAGAAACATGATCCATATAAAAATCAGCCCCTGCATAATACCAAGCACTACTCCAAGTATACGGTTAAAGCCTTTGATAGCAGGCAGTTCATATGTAAGCTTCCCTACCCTTATTATAACATACAGGACAATTGCTGCCAGAAGCCATGATATAAAAAATACACTCGCTTTAATTACAATGTCTGCCACGAATCTGGGTACATATTCATTAAAGTTTTTAATTCCAAGTCTCTTATAGGTCGAAGCATTATTATACTTCTTCAATCCTTCTTTTACGATTCCCGGAAGCTTGAGCTGATCAATCATCTCATTATGGATTTCTTTAAGCGTATCGTCAGCTCTATTCATTGCAATATCTTCTTTCATATCTACATTGAATGCCTGCTCGCAGTGCTTCATGATCATCTCATAAGAAGATGTAGAATTCTCCAGACTGTTTGATATATGCGGAGTCAGATATATCGCAAGCCCTACCGTAAAGATCAATGCAGTAGCAGAAACCACACTTTTTGCAAAACCGTTAATATATCCTCTTAATCCGAAAACGAACAGAATTAAAAAAACTATCAGAGTCAAAACGTTCATAACCTCCTCCGCTATTTAATCTTTATCAAATCCACGCTATCATTCGTAAGGATATTAAACTTTCTGGAAGAAGAAGTCGGGATCACCTTTAGTATCTGCTTATCATAGTTGCCAGAGAACTGCAATTTTCCTGTTATGCTGTAGATTCTCATCGACGTATTATTATAAAGAATAATCTGATCGTCATTCATAACGATATTGGTATATTCAAAATTAAAATATACACTTCCACAACGAGATCCATTCTCACGATAGATTACCATCTTGAACTTATGTTCTCTATCTTCTTCGTCACTTTCTGTTACAATACCAAAATACTTCTCATTGCTGAATTCGCTGATAATCTCCTGTTCAATCCAAATACTATTGCACTCTTCCGGAATCTGCTGTCCACGAAAGATAGTGACACCATTATCGCGAAAAGCAATCGCATAATCACCTTCCATAAACTTGACTTGCGGAATAACATTACCTGAAAACCTCTGTTCATTCACAAGTTTTCCCTCATTATCCTGTCCAACCGCAGAGAAATTAAAAAATGCCACCCTGGATTCAATATCATCATTTACGCCCAGAAAAGATACCATCATCTTATATCCATTCGCTGAGATATCCATATCCAGTGGATAACCGGATTCTTCCATCGTTGTCTTATTACGGATCAGAAGCTTGCCCCATTTATCATAGACATTGATCCAGGTAACCTGTCCATCTTCTAAAACAGCAGCTACATCTCCATGTTTTGTGACATGCATCTTGGTCAGAACATGATCCACTGTAAAGTTCGACACAAGCCCATCCTCGTTAAACAGATAGATCTCATTCCCCCTCTGCGAACCTACCGCAACGATATCATCACACTTATCTACGATTGGTCTCTGCATGGTAAAAGTGGTATTCCACACAACCTCATTTCGTTTATTCACACATGTTACACCATTTGGATTACACTTCAGGCGATAACTCTTCAGAGTTACATATTCTGTTGCATTATCATCCTGACGTTCCTGCACATCAAGAACCTTCATCGTATGGAAAACCCTGACATGTCGATATATTGCACCCCCCGCAATCAGAATCACACATAAAAAGCCTATCGCAACAGCACGAATTCGGTTCTTATTCTGCTCAATCTTTATCCTTGCAGTCAGATCCAGACTATCCTCATTCTCAGTCCTTTCATCACTCTGACCTTTTTTGACATTCTTGATCTTATCTATCTGATCCAGGAAGAAATCCTTCACATCCAGTCGTTTCTCCCATATGCTCTTTGGAGTCAGGTTGCGAAAACCGGCAAAAAAGGCTTTCCTTTTCTGCCTGCGGAGTTCCTTCTTCTCTTTCTTACGTTCATCACGTACCGCTTTTTCAGCAAGAATCTTCTCAACTTCCTGATCAACTTTCTGATCAACTTCATCCTCGTCTTCATCAGGGTCATCCAGGAAGTCAATATCTTCATCATCTTCTTCATCCGGTTCGTGCTTCTTGCGAAAAAGTGGAATCTTCACTTTTTCTGTCGGCTTTTTCTCTGCTTCCGCTCTTTTTACAGATTCACCTGCTGTTCCCTCTGCTTGTTCAGAAATCTCCTCATTTGTTTCGGCAGCAACTGACTCAGTATCTACAGCAGGCGACTCAACTTCTGCTGCAACTGGCTCTGCTTCTACAGCAACCGGCTCCACTTCTGTAACGATCGGTTTTACCTCTGTAACAATGCTCTTAACTGGCTGTACTTCCGGATTGACCTGCTTTAATTCAGAAACGATAGACTTTACAGATTCATTCTTTTTCTTATCTGTACCAAAAAGCCCGGTCTTTTTCCCTGCCGCCTTCTGGTCTATATCTCTTCTTTGTCTGACACTCATACTAACACCTTTTATTTTTTCGATTACCTTTTATCATAACATCCGACTAAATATTAGGCAAGCTAAAGAGTTTTCTCGGTATATAAAAAGAGTTCCGCCAGCGAAACTCTTTTTATTATTTAAATTATAGAATTATTATTTCTTTGTAATCTTTAAAGAATAGCTGAATGGCAGGTTAAGAAAATAGCTTCTCATATAAACTACTGTACCCTTCTTCAGTTTTGCAGATGCTGTAAAGCTCTTTGGATATGTCTTGTCAGTATAATACTTCTTGGTCCAGTATTCTGACTGTAAACGGAAGACGCTGTCTTTCTTTCCGCTCTTTGATAATGTTAACCTCTGAAGATTCTTGCCCTTTTTTGTCATGAAGCAAATGTGTCCGAGAATTTCAGACTTTTTACTTGCACTGCTATAGCCATATCTTGCCAGCTTAGAAAAGTTAAACTTGTAAGTAGCTGTCTTAGGAACCTTGAATGCTACATAAGTATAATCTTTCTTCGTTTTTGAAGAAACAATATAAGTCTTATTAACAGATACCTTTGGTGCTTTTGAGTCTTTTGTTGCAGCAGTAATCTTTGTTGCTGCCTGTACACTTACTGTTCCTGCCAATACCATCGATACGATCGCCGCAAGAACGAGAAGGGTTTTTAATAATGATTTCCTGAGATTTTTCATAGTGTTATCCTCCTTTTCAATACTTATAGTTTATATTTTTTCATTATGATTGTAAAGTTCTATCCAATGCACAAAAAGAGGACTATCTAACGATAGTCCCCATCTTATCTTAAAAAATTATTCTTATAACCAGCCTTTGATCTTGTTGTAGATACCTTCAGCATCGAAGCCATACTTGTGAAGAAGTGCTACAGCTGTACCAGATTCACCGAACTTATCGTTCATACCAATACGAAGCATCTTTGTAGGAGCATTCTCACTTAAGCATTCAGCTACAGCACCGCCAAGACCACCGATGATAGAATGTTCTTCAACTGTAACAACCTTACCTGTCTTCTTAGCAGAAGCGATAACTAATTCTGCATCAAGAGGTTTGATTGTATGGATGTTGATAACTTCAGCATCAATTCCGTCTGCAGCAAGCATATCTGCTACTGTAAGACATTCTGCTACAGGAAGACCTGTTGCAATGATTGTAAGGTCTTTACCTTCTTTTAATGTAACACCTTTACCGATCTCAAACTTATAGTCTGGAGTATCGTTGATTACTGGAACTGCAAGACGTCCAAAACGAAGATAAACTGGTCCCTGATGTTCAACAGCAGCTTTAACAGCAGCTTTTGCTTCAACATCATCAGATGGGCAGATAACTACCATACCTGGAATAGTTCTCATAAGGGCGATATCTTCATTACACTGATGAGAAGCACCGTCTTCACCTACAGAGATACCTGCATGTGTAGCACCGATCTTAACATTCAGTTCTGGATAACCGATAGAGTTACGAACCTGTTCAAAGTTACGGCCAGCTGCGAACATAGCGAAAGAGCTGATGAATGGGATCTTACCTGTTGTAGCAAGACCAGCAGCGATACCTGTCATGTTACATTCTGCGATACCACAGTCAATGTGACGTTCCGGGAAAGCTTTCTTAAATACACCAGTCTTAGTTGCTGCTGCAAGGTCAGCATCTAATACATATACGTTAGGATTCTCTTTACCAACTTCAACTAAAGCATTACCATAGCTTTCACGTGTTGCAATTTTCTTCTTTACTTCTGACATAATGCTTCACCTACTTTCTCTAAGTCTGCCATTGCGATAGCATACTGCTCATCATTAGGAGCTGTACCATGCCATGCAACATTGTTCTCCATGAAGGATACATCTTTACCCTTTACAGTCTTCATAACGATTGCTGTAGGCATACCCTTTGTAGCTTTAGCTTCATCAAAAGCAGCTTTTAACTGATCGAAATCATTACCATCAGCTACATTGATTACGTGGAAGTTGAATGCTTCGAACTTCTTGTCGATTGGATATGGGTTATTAACTTCTTCAATTGGTCCATCGATCTGGAGACCATTGTTATCAACGATAACTACAAGATTGTCAAGCTTTCTTGCGCCTGCGAACATAGCAGCTTCCCAAACCTGACCTACCTGGATCTCACCATCACCAAGAAGTGTATATACTCTGTAATCATCATTCGTAAGCTTTGCAGAAAGTGCCATACCAACTGCTACAGAAATGCCCTGTCCAAGAGAACCTGAAGACATATCTACGCCTGGTACATGCTGCATACATGGATGTCCCTGAAGGTAAGAACCAAGCTTACGAAGTGTTGTAAGATCTTCAACTGGGAAATATCCTCTGTGTGCAAGTGTAGAATAAAGACCTGGAGCTGTGTGTCCTTTAGAAAGTACGAAACGGTCTCTGTCAGCTTTCTTTGGATCCTTTGGATCAATATTCATTTCTTCAAAGTAGAGATATGTAAATACCTCTGTTGCAGACAGGGATCCGCCTGGATGTCCTGCCTTTGCGCTATGAACTGCTGTAACGATACCTTTACGAATCTCGTTAGCAGTCTTTTGTAATTCTAACTTATTCATGACGCCCTCCCAAATAAATTTGCTGTATGTTATTATACCATGTTCCTGAGAATAAGTACAATAGTTAAACTATATTTCACGAAAGTATTTATCTACTAATTTGTCACGGTTCCAATGTTAATCTTTTACAATTCAACTCTTCCTTCAAGTGCACGAAGCAGTGTCACCTGATCGATATATTCCAGATCTCCGCCTACCGGCACACCACTTGCAATCCTGCTGACGCGGATTCCTGTCGGCTTGATCAGCTTACTGATATACATCGCAGTTGTCTCACCTTCCAGACTGGAATTCGTAGCAATGATCACTTCTTTCACATCCCCCTGAAGCCTCAGGATCAGTTCTTTTAATTTAATATCATTCGGTCCGATACCAAGCATCGGAGAGATCGCACCATGCAGTACATGATAAACGCCTTCATACTTTCCTGTCTTTTCGTATGCCGCCAGATCTCGTGTATTCTCAACTACCATAATGGTAGAAGGATCGCGCTTCGGATTGCTGCAGATCGGGCAAAGCTCCGTATCAGTCAACGTATAGCACTGCTTACAATATCGTACATTCTCCTTTGCTGAAACGATTGCATCCGCAAGACTTTTCACTTCATCCATCGGTCGGTTGATAACATGAAAGGCCAGCCTTTGAGCCGACTTTGCACCAATACCCGGAAGTTTTGAAAACTCCTCGATCAGACGGTTAATCTGATTACTATAGTATTCCATTAGAATGGGAATCCTCCGCCCATTCCGCCGAATCCGCCGGTAAGCTTAGACATAACAGCGCTTGATTCTTCTTCTACTTTGCGAAGTGCTTCATTGGTAGCAGCTACGATCAGGTCTTCCAGCATCTCAATATCGTCCGGATCTACAACTTCTTCTTTTAATGTTACCTTTGTAACTTCACGTTTACCGCTGATAGTTACTTCTACAACTCCGCCGCCTGCAGATGCTGTGAATTCCTTTTCTTCCAGTGCTCTCTGGTTCTCTTCCATCTGCTTCTGCATCTTCTGCGCCTGTTTCATCAGGTTGTTCATATTACCAGGCATTCCTCCTGGAAATCCTCCTCTTTTTGCCATATCTAAAATTCCTCCTCATAATCGTCATATATCTCAACATCAAAATTGATATTCTGACTGATAGCATTATCTACGGAAACCTCTGTAAGATTGATTCCCTGTTCTTTTATCTGTTCCTTCATTACGAATCTGGTTTCAATCGATTTTCCGATTCTTGATTCTATGATCTCTGTTATCTTTGTTCTTACTTCTCCATTCGCAAGAATCGCTTCTCCCTGAAAATCAGGAAATACAATATATAATACCGATTGATCGCCATCTGGATTAAAAGATACCTCTGCACTTCGAAGAACCGGACCGTGTCGTCCACCTACTTCTCCGACAATTCCCTGCCAGAGTCCCTTGATCTTCTGCAGATCCTCCGGTGCCATCACACTTTTCTTCACCTGTGGCTTTTCAATCGGAGCTGCCATCTCCTGCGGCACCGAAACGTAACCACTGCTTATGGGCGTAAATGTTCCGTTTCGCAGGCTCTCTTCCTGCTTCTCCACCTGTTCTTCCAGAACACGGATTCTTTCAAGGATCGACACCATATCTCTTTCCATCTCTGGCTTGCAGAGCTTAATCAGCGCAACCTCCAGGGCTACTCGCTTTGATGTCTCATACCTCATCTGGTTTGACAGTTCTGAAAAAATGCGGATAAAACGGATCAGACTTGTCTCCTTTACCATTGCGGCTTCTTCTTTTAAAAGCACAAGGTTATCACTGGATACATCAAGAACATCTTCCAGTTCATCGGACGTTTTCACCAGCAAAAGGTTCCTCAGATACCAGGTAAAGTCTGTCACAAACTGTCCAAGCTCTCGCCCTTGCATAACAAGATCTTCGAGCATCTTCATCAGTTCTCTGACATCCCTTGCCATGATAAGCCGCATCATCTTACTGAACACTTCTGTATCTACTGCGCCAAGCACCTCAAGCACATTATCATAGGTAAGGCGCTTTCCAAGGTAAAATGCTATACATTGATCCAGAAGACTTAAGGCATCTCGCATAGAACCATCTGCCTTTCTGGCAATATAACGAATCGCTTTTTCTTCAACATCTACTTCTTCACGGTTCACAAGATCCATCAGTCTGTCTGCAATCGTGGTGATCGAGATTCGTTTAAAGTCATATCTCTGACACCTTGAAAGAATCGTGATCGGAATCTTATGTGCTTCTGTAGTCGCGAGAATAAAGATAACATAAGATGGCGGCTCTTCAAGAGTCTTTAACAATGCATTGAACGCCCCAATAGAGAGCATATGGACTTCATCTACGATATAGACCTTATACTTTCCTTCTGTCGGAGAATAGGTCGTCTCTTCTCTGATCTCACGGATGTTGTCAACGCCATTATTGGATGCAGCATCTATCTCTATTACATTCATAGATCTTCCGGCTGATATCGCTTTGCAGGTAGGGCACTCGTTGCATGGATTGCCATCTACAGGATGTTCACAATTCACCGCTTTTGCAAGAATCTTGGCAATCGTCGTCTTTCCGGTACCTCTGGTTCCGCAAAACAGATACGCATGTCCGATTCTGTCTGCATTTATCTGATTTTTCAATGTCTGTACAATTGCTTCCTGTCCCTTTACTTCCGCAAAGGAATCCGGTCGAAACTTACGATAAAGGGCTGTGTATCCCATGTTATTTCCTGCTCCAATCTATCACAGATATATCATCTATCCTATATCTGTTTTTTGCAAAAGAGACGGCGAGGTCTCTGTTCAAGGCTTCGCCGCTCGTTCGTCTATATTAGTCACCAAAACTGATACCAATAAGTTTTGCTTCTTTGATGATCTGATCATCAGGGTTAACTGTCTTCAGCTTGCCTGCAACATCTGCTAATGGAACTTTCTTTGTCTTTCCATTAACGATACCAATCATGTAACCGAAATCCTTGTTCAGGATGGCCTTTGCGCCTGCTGCACCGAGTCTTGTTGAAAGTACACGGTCATATGGACATGGGCTTCCGCCACGCTGTGTATGTCCAGGTACTGTTACACGTACTTCTGTACCGCTTCTTTCCTGAATCTGTGCTGCCAGTTCGTAAGAAACAGATGGATACTTGCTTTCTTCCTGATGTTTCTTCTGTTCTTTCTTGCTCATTGCTGCTACTTCCTTGGAAATAGCACCTTCTGCAACTGCGAGTACAGTAAAGCCCTTGCCTGCTTTTGTTCTCTTATCGATTGCTGCGATAACTTTATCAATATCATATGGAATCTCTGGAATCAGAATGATATCTGCACCACCTGCAATACCTGCATAAAGTGGAAGCTGACCTACCTTGTGACCCATTACTTCTACGATAAATACACGGTTGTGTGAAGAAGCTGTTGTATGGATACAGTCGATAGCATCTGTTGCAATGTTAACAGCACTGTAGAAACCGAATGTCATATCTGTGCCCCAGATATCGTTGTCGATTGTCTTTGGCATATGGATTATATTAAGACCTTCTTCGCTTAACAGGTTCGCTGTCTTCTGTGTTCCATTACCACCAAGAATTACAAGACAGTCAAGTCTTAACTTATAATAATTCTGCTTCATAGCTTCTACTTTATCAAGCCCATTCTCATCCGGCACACGCATCATCTTAAATGGCTGTCTTGAAGAACCAATGATTGTTCCACCTTTTGTCAGAATACCTGAGAAATCCTGAGGTGTTAACAGTCTGTAATCACCATAGATCAGACCTTTATAACCATTGATAAAACCATAAACTTCAAGCTGATCAACATTCTGTGATAATCCTTTTACGATACCTCTCATGGTAGCGTTCAACGCCTGGCAGTCACCACCGCTGGTAAGTAAACCAATTCTTAACATCATTCATACCTTCCTTCTGATATATTTCGTACACGTTCCTAGGGTCATTTACGATCCTCATAATATAATCAGTATACTACACTTCGCACTTTATCACAAATACTTTTCACGCCTTACGACAAATACTTTTTGAGTTGACAAAAATTTCAAAATGGTCTATAGTAACTTTTATCTACGCAACCGGGGAGATAGCGGTGCCCTGTACCTGCAATCCGCTACAGCAGGGGTGATGCCAAACCGAGGGCTCTTGACTGTGGAGCTGCCCTCTATAAGTGGCGATGACGTTTGGGTCTTGCACAACAGAAACCTATGAACCGTGTCAGGTCAGGAATGGAGCAGCACTAAGTAGGACCTTTTGTGTGATGCGAGGGTGCCTGGACTGAGTTAACTGTAGAGGTAACGTCCATGGTCGGAGTTCGAAGGGCGGTGCGTAGATAAAAAAACAGCGAATGCTTTTGCATTCGCTGTTTTTTTATTCTTTCTTATTTAAAAACTTCAGCAAGATCCATCGGCTTGTTAATCACATAATCCGGATCCTTTGCATTGCCGAATCCATATGCTGCGTGGCAAAACTTAATTCCTGCTTCCTTGCTCGCATCAAAATCTCCCTGAATATCCCCTACGTAGACTGGATCTGTAACTCCCTGTTCTCTCATAAGTCTCAGAATCGTCTGTCCTTTGCTGGTTCCTGTCTCTCCAAAACAGAGGTGTGCTTTTACATACTTTCCAAATCCGGTACGCTTTAGGAAAAGTTCAATATATCCAAGCTGGCAGTTGCTGACGATGAACAGTGGATATCTCTCTGACATCGTTGCAAACATTTGTCCAAGATCCTCATAAAGAGATGCCTGTACAACTTCTTCCGAAGAAGAAAGAAGATATTCTTCCTCTAAAACCATGCAGCGATCTGCAATCTTCCCGCACAGCTCAGGCTCTACTCCTGGCAGCAGGTTCTGAAAGATCACATCCATCGGCTTTCCAAACTCTTTTTTTAATCGATCAGCGTCAATGCGAAGATCAAATCCAAATTCTTTCATTGCATCGTTGTAAGCAACAGCTACCGTAGGGGTAGAGTCCCATAATGTACCATCAACATCAAAAATAATTCCGTCCATACGCCCTCCATTATCTTCTGTATATTCGGTGAATTACTTGAACTATATCAAATGCAAACGTTACTGTCAAATTGAACACTAAAAATAGAAAACCTGCAGATACTATTACATATCTGCAGGTCTTCATAGGAATTGGAAAATAGACTTGAATAAAATTTTCTATTATTTAACTGTTACTTTTACAGTTGCTTTTGCATTGCCAGATTTGATTGTAATAGTTGCTGTTCCTTTCTTAACGCCTTTGATAACACCCTTAGATGTAACTTTTACGATATTTTTATCAGATGATTTAAAGGTAACTTTTTCTGTAGAACCTGTAGGTGTAACAGTAACCTTTAATGTTTCTTTCTTGCCTTTTTTCAAAGTAACTTTTGTCTTGTTAACTTTGATCTTTACTGTCTTGACTGCAGATGCTGTCTTAACTGCTGTTGTATCCTGAGTTGGAGCTGGTGTAACTGTTTTTGTTGTTGCAGGAGTTGTTGCAGGTGCCGGTGTTGCTAACTTAACAGCTACAAAAACGTCTTTATTACTGTTGATTGTTGTTGTTCTTACTTCAAGTGCCTGGATCAGACCAGCTTCACTTGTTCCCATTGTCTGAGAAAGGTTCTTTGTTGTAGAGCTGAATTCGCCAACTGTTGTGTTGTAATATCTTGTCTTTTCTGAGTAGAAAGTTCCAAGTCCAACATACTTGTTTGTTGTATCGATGATTGCTTCGTAATGTCCTGTAACAGCACCTGTCTTGTTAACCCATGCTTTTTTCTCTGCATACCACTGTGCAATGCTTTTTACCATTGATGCTGAGTAGTTCCATGCGATTACTTCACTGGATGCTCCGATTCCGTTAGGACTCTTGATTGCGAAACAGTTTTTTCCATTTGTTCTTACATGATCCATTGTAACTGAGCTTTCTGCTGCACGGATTCTTGCGATGTATTCCATGTCAGAAGACCACTTTAATGGAGTATAATCGCTCTTCTTAAGAGCTCTTCCTGTTGCAGGATTGATAACACCTTCTTCACATGCTTCCAGGCGGATATCATTAAGACGATCAAGGGCTGCTTTACATTCTGCAATGTACTGACCTTCGATACCAACCATCTGACAGCCTGAACCAGCACTTGTTACGTCTGTATTCTTTGTAATTGCTGCAGATGCCATACCACTGATGCTCATTACCATAACTGCTGTTAAGATGATTACCTTCCAAAGTTTCTTCATATCCAATTCCCCCATCGCTACTCGTTAGCCCTATTCGTTACACTGTTGTTACGAAATCTTTTAGTGTTACACATATAGTAACATTGTTTCGTAATTTTCGTAAATACCGTTTTTTATTTTGTGTACTTTTTACTTAAACTTTTTACGAAAAGGATGTATATTTACGAAAGTTAAGTTTATTTCTTTCGTTTTTTTGATATTTTTTGATGAATCGGAACAGATAGAAAAGATATTCCATCATCCACATCATAAAAAATCATATTTTTTCCTGTTTCAGGCATAAAATAACGCACTTTTTTACGTTTATTTCTACGAAAATATATAATATTTTCGTAGTTAAAACACACTTCCGTTTCAAAAAATAAGCTGTTTTTGGTAACGCAAAAAAAGAGCTGATCATAACGATCAGCTCTTTTATAAATATTCTATATTCTATTATATCTCTGAAATATCTTAGAAAAAGATCTCGCAATCATCTTCTACAGCCTTGCAGTTCTTAAGTACTACTGGCATAACTGCTTTTGGATCCTGACCTTCTTCAAATTCAACGATCATCTTCTGTGTCATGAAGTTAACAGTTGCTTTTGCAACGCCTTCTGTCTTGTTAGCAGCATCTTCCATAAGGTTTGCACAGTTAGCGCAATCTACTTCGATCTTATAAGTCTTTTTCATGATAAAATCCTCCTATATATTCATATCTTAGCGATTCAACGATTAAACACTTGTTTAATCAATATGTTTGTAGTATAATTAATTTATCAGGAAATGTCAATACTATTTTCACATTCCCAGTCGAAGAAACTTAAGGAGGTATTTTATGGCTGGTTCAATTTTACCACATCATCATGATGACCATCTGACTAACGAACAGATTGCGGAACTGCTTCGCGAAACTCTGGAAAAGACGGATAATTTCCAGATTGTATCAGATGTGTTCAAGCAGCTTGCAGACAGCAGCCGTGTGCGGATATTCTGGCTTCTGTGTCACTGTGAGGAATGTGTCATCAACATCTCTGCTCTTGTTGATATGAGCAGTCCTGCAGTATCGCATCATCTCAAACAGTTAAAGTCCAGTAACCTGATCGTCAGCCGTCGTCTTGGAAAAGAAGTTTATTATAAGGCTTCTGATTCAGAGGCTGCCCAGGTGCTTCACAAAACCATCGAGCATATGATGGAAATCACCTGTCCGGAGAATTAGTGAAACGTAAGAGGCGGATGAGCCATGGCTCATCCGCCTCTTAACGTCTCTATAACATTTCCAATATACTGTATCCGATAGTGCCTTCCGGCATCGCTACACCAAAGTTATCTGCTACGGACGCGCCGATTACAGCAAATGTATCGGTATCCGGGAGTGGACCTCCCTGTTCAAAAGATGGGGAATATGCTATGAAAGGAACATATTCTCTTGTATGATCAGTACCTTTATAAGTTGGATCATTGCCATGATCCGCTGTAAGGATCACAAGATCATCCGATCGAAGTTTTTCCAGGAGAATTCCAAGTTTCTCATCGAATTTCTCGATTTCCTGTGCATAGCCCTGTGGATTTCTTCTATGTCCCCAAAGTGCATCAAAGTCTACCAGATTGGTAAAACAAAGTCCGGTAAATTCTTTCTCACTCATCTCAATCGTCTGTTCCATGCCATGGACAGAACTGTCTGAATGATAGCTTTCTGTAATTCCCTCTCCGACAAAGATATCATTGATCTTACCAATAGCAATTACGGAAACACCAGCCTCCTTACAGGCATCCATAGCGGTTGCACCAAAAGGCTTTACCGCATAATCATGACGATTGCTTGTTCTTTTAAATTCGCCCTTTTTCTTACCAACATATGGACGTGCTATTACACGACCTACCTTCCATTCATCACGCATGGTGATCTCGCGTGCTATCTCACAGCATCGATACAGGTTCTGAAGGTCAAACGTCTCTTCATTTCCACAGATCTGGAGAACAGAGTCCGCAGAGGTATATACAATCATGGCACCGGTATTGATTTCCTCTTCGCCAAGTTCTTCGAGAATCGCAGTTCCACTCGCACTCTTATTCCCGATTACCCTTTTCCCACATCGCACTTCCAGTTCCGCAACAAGATCCGGTGGGAATCCGTGCTCGGTAAATGTCTTAAATGGTGTTTCTGTGCGAAGCCCCATCATCTCCCAGTGACCTGTCATGGTATCCTTACTGTTGCTTGCCTCTGCCATCTTCATATACTTTCCGATTGGCTCTTTTTCGCTTTCCATGGAAGCTACCGGATGGAGATTCAGCATTCCAAGCTTTGTAAGATTGGGAATCTGCATGTTTTTTACAGTATTTGCGATGTGGCCGAAGGTATCTACGTCCATATCACCGTATTTTTCAGAGTCCGGCATCGCTCCGATTCCAAGGGAATCCAGAACGATGACAAATACTCTTTTGTATTTCTTAATCATATTATCGCTGTCCTTTATCATATGGAATACCTTCTGCCTTCGGTGCCCTTGACTTCTTGGATGTAAATGCAAGAACGATCAGCGAAATCACATATGGCAGCATATTGTAAACGGTTCCAGGAATATGAAGGCTTACCAGGAATGGGAATCCTGTGTAAACATTTGAAAGTGCACGGAATAAACCAAAGAGGAGAGCTGCAAGTCCAATATTCACCGGCTTCCACTGTCCGAAGATCATAACGGCAAGGGCCAGGAAACCAAATCCAGCAACACCATTTTCAAACTTCCACTCACTTACACCGGCAGTAATATACACGATACCACCAAGACCACCCAGAAGTCCTGAGATAAGAACGCCTGCGTAGCGCATCTTATAAACGTTGATACCAACTGAATCTGCTGCCTGCGGATGTTCTCCACATGCCATCAGTCTCAAACCAAATCTTGTCTTATACAGAACCACATAGGATACGATCAGTGCTATAAGTGCAATAGCCATAAACCAGTTAAATTCAAAACCACCTATTCTTACGATGAATGCTTTCTTCGTATTTATATAAGAAATAGCTGATGATACGTTATCCGGACTTTCTGCCATGTTGATAGCGCGCACGATTACTACAGCAGATGCAGTTCCAAGAAGATTAAGCGCAGTACCTACCAGAGTCTGGTCTGCCTTAAAGTTGATTGCTGCAACTGCAAGAAGCAGTGAATAGATCATACCTAAGATAACTGCTGCCAGTATAACTACAACGATAATCAGAATCGCAGGTGCTGTCTCCGGCACAAATTTCAGCATGAGGGCACCTCCCAGGGCACCCATTACCATGATACCTTCAAGACCAATGTTGATGACACCACTATGCTCTGAGAAACATCCTCCGAGTGCAACCAGAATCAGAACGGAAGCAAAGATCAATGTATATTGAATCAGAAGTAACATTATGCTTTTCCTCCTTTCTTTTCCTCTCTCTTATCAAGGATGCGATTCATCCAGAGTTTGAAGATATATACAAAACCACAAAGATAAATGATAAGCGCAGAGATCAGATCTGAGATCTGTGAGCAATACATCGTCTTATCTACATAAGCACCACCACTTGTTATGTGCTGGATGAAATAGGAAGAGAAGATCGTACCGATCGGATTCAGACCTCCAAGGAAAGCAGCTGCGATACCGTTAAAGCCCATTCCAGGTACGCTTGTCTGTGTAACTGCCCACTGTTCTACACCTGTCAGATAATAACATCCTGCCGCAAGTCCGGAAAGTGCACCGGCAATTGCCATTGTAAGGATGAGATTGTATTTTTCACGCATACCACAATACTTTGCGGCCTGTTTATTCAGACCTGTTGCTTTCAGTTCATATCCAAGCTTTGTCTTTTCCAGAAGGATCCAGACAAGGATTGCCACAACTACTGCCAGCGGAATTGCAAGTGAAACGTATTTATTTCCTGCAAATACTTCTCCAAGTCCAAGTGTCGGCAGGATTGCCTTGGAATTCGTAGAGGAAAGGGCTACTGTATAAGGGCTGGAAGAATCCTTTACTGTTGTAAGAACCATATTCACAACATAAAGGGAAATCCAGTTCAGCATAATACAGGAGATAACTTCATTTACATTAAAGTAAGCTTTCAGGATTCCGGAAATAGCTGCAAGAACAGCACCCATGATAACACCTGCAATAAGGCATACCCACCATGGCATCTTAAGTGCAAGAGCAAAGTAGAGACAGGCACCTGCACCCGCAACATACTGACCTGCTGCACCGATATTAAAAAGACCTACCTTGTAAGCAAACAGTACAGAAAGGGAACAAAGAAGGAGCGGTGCTGTCTTAACCAGTGTACTTCCAAAATACTGTGTCGCCTTTACTGCTGATGGATAATACATGAAGTTTTTCAAAATGTTGATGATCGCCTGTCCTGCACCTGCCGGATTGATGATCAAAAGTACAATATATCCTGCCAGAAGGCCGAGTATGATACAGATCAAAGAGGCTAACAGTGCCTGAACAGCACCATTTCTCAGAATACTTTTTTTCTGCTTCATTATCTTACCTCCTTTCGTTTTGCACCGGCCATGTAAAGACCAAGTTCTTCAACGGTTACTTCTTTTGGATCAAATTCACCAACAATCTCGCCTTCATACATAACAAGGATTCGATCCGGTACGTTCATTACTTCGTCCAGTTCCAGACTGACAAGAAGGACTGCCTTTCCGGCATCGCGCTGCGCAACCAGCTGCTTATGTACATTCTCAATCGCGCCGACATCAAGTCCTCTTGTTGGCTGAACTGCAATCAGGATATCTGGATTCTTGTCGATCTCTCTTGCTACGATAGCTTTCTGCTGGTTACCACCGGACATGGCACGCGCCTGTGTCACTGCTCCCTGACCGGAACGTACATCAAATGCTTCGATCAGTCTATTTGCATATTCACGGATAGCGCCCTTCTTTAAGAAACCGCCTTTTCCGGTAAACTGAGGCTCAAAATACCTCTGCAGCACCATGTTATTCTCCAGAGAATAATCAAGTACAAGTCCATGTTTATGTCTGTCTTCCGGGATATGACTCATCCCTTTTACAGAACGCTCACGAATAGATGCACTTGAGATATCTTCTCCTTTCAGGAGGATCTGTCCGGACTTCAATGGTTCCAGACCGGTCAGACCATAGACAAATTCTGTCTGTCCATTTCCGTCGATACCTGCGATACATACAATCTCACCACCACGCACCTTAAGAGACACATTATTAACAGCATTATTCTTATGTCTCTTTGATGCAACTGTCATATTCTTAACTTCCAGAACAACATCGCCTGGTGTTGCCGGTTTCTTATCTACCTTGAAATTAACATCACGACCAACCATCATTGCAGAGAGCTTTTCCGGCGTAGTATCTTTGATGTCAACCGTTCCGATGTATTTACCCTTTCTAAGTACCGTACATCTGTCTGCGACCTGCATGATCTCCGCTAATTTATGTGTAATAAAAAGAATGCTCTTACCTTCTGCTGCAAGATTCTTCATAATCTTCATCAGTTCCTGGATTTCCTGTGGTGTCAGCACTGCAGTCGGCTCATCAAAGATCAGAATCTCATTATCACGATAAAGCATCTTCAGAATCTCTGTTCTCTGCTGCATACCAACCGTAATATCCTCGATCAGTGCATCCGGATCTACCTGAAGTCCATACTTCTCAGAAAGAGCCATCACCTTTTTGCGCGCTTCCTCTTTCTGAAGAAACCCGCCTTTTACCGTTTCCACACCAAGAATAATATTATCAAGAACCGAAAAACACTCTACAAGCTTAAAGTGCTGATGCACCATACCAATTCCCAGATCATTCGCATCATTCGGATCCTTGATCTCAACCTTTTTTCCATCCTTTCGGATCTCACCTTCTTCTGCCTGATATAACCCAAAAAGCACACTCATCAGCGTAGATTTTCCTGCTCCATTCTCTCCAAGCAACGCATGGATCTCGCCCTGTTTCAGCTGAAGCGTAATATTATCATTCGCAATGATGCCTGGAAATCTCTTGGTAATATTCAGCATCTCAATTGCATATTCTCCCAAATCAAAACCCTCCTTCCGGGCCAATGGGAACCGTCCCCAATGGTTCAATTTATAGTATATCATAAATCTATCATTATGAAACACAAAAAGGTCATCTCTTTCGAGATGACCTTTGAAATCAGATTCTGTCAGATTATTTGATGTTGCCGTATTCGTTCAGTGTGATTGCAACTTCTGGTGCTTCAAGTGCGCCTGAAACTGTGATATCACCAGCTACCATCTTCTTAACAAGTTCTGTGTAATCGTCAGCTGTAAAGCCTTCGCCAAACTGTGTTGTTTCCATTGGAAGCTGAACGTAGTTTTCTACTGGGTTTTCAGATACTAAACCGAGGTTCTGGATCTGTCCCTTGTAAGCATCAAAGTTGTCATTCAGGATTGTCTCTGTAAGAAGAGTGTTAACTGTTGGAGCAAGACCCTTCATAGCAGATGTGATGCACATGCCATCGCCGTATTCGTTGATAACACCTGACTGGTCAGAGTCAACACCGAGTACTTTACCGTCAACCTTAGCTGCTGCTTCTGCTGCAGAACGGAAGATACCGCCACCACAAGCAAATACAGCTTCTACGCCGTTTGTTGAATACCATGTATCCATGTAAGCTGTAATATCAGCATCACCGTAGAACTGGTTACCATATACATAATCAACAACTACATCGTTCTCAATACCAAGTTCAACAGCTGCATCGTTAGCACCCTGAACATAACCATAACCGAAACGGATAACTGCTGGTACAGACATACCACCTAAGAATCCAAGGTGTTTGTAACCAAGCTTAACTGTTGCATAACCAGCCATGTAACCGGAAAGTTCTTCCTGGTAAACTGCACAGAATGTGTTGTCTGCATTGTAATATTCTGTTACATTCCAGTTATCTGGATTGTAATCATAAGAATCGCCAACGCCTGCTGCAAGGATATCACCAGCCGCAACGTCAAGTGCGATGAACTTAACATCTGGATATGCAGGAGTTTCTTCTACAAGTGTAGCTGCGAAAAGATAACCTGGCATTACGATTACATTATAACCATCAGCGATAGCCTGGTCACAGCTTGCGATACGAGCTTCATCAGAGTCACCTTCTGGCTTATAGTACTTGAAATCAACGCCATTAGCTTCGCTGAATGCCATACATGCTTCGTATGTTGTCTGGTTGAAAGACTGGTCTGTGATATCACCTGAGTCTGTGATCATAGCAACCTTGTAGTCGCCTTCTGCCATAGCAGCCTGTCCCATTGTTAATGTTGCAGCGCCTAAAAATGCTGCTGCGAGAATTTTCTTATTCATGCTTATCTCCTCCTTATGAAATCAGAAACTTAGATAATCTCAGTTTACCATCTTTTGAAATATGGTTCAATCATTTTGTGTTATTTAACACGAGCCACAGGGGAGGATGAGGCATTAGCTCATCGGCCCCCGTGGGTCTTAAAAAAACGGGGGTATCTTTGT
>JAZLLO010000008.1:0-20591 GCA_045598185.1 Marvinbryantia sp. | reverse complement strand
GGAAAATCTACTCAAGATATGAAAAAGAAGTTGGGGATTAGTGATAAACGACCACTTGCAGATTTTCTCCCTACACTTACTATTGCAGCGAAAAATCTTGCTACAGAGATGACAAATTATAATGTTGAAGAGAAAGATTTACAGGGAGAAAATGCCATTACGGTAGAACACGTTCAAAACAATATGTCGGTGCGTGAGATGCTTGGAACAAGAGGGATTAAACCAGAGGAACTGCCGCCTTCAGAGGATATTAAGAAATTAGAAAGACGGGTAAAAGCACAGGAAAAGAAAATGGTCAAAGAATCTGGAAAATTGCCACAAAAAGAAGAATGAATAATATTTGAATTAAAATGGAAAAATTGACCAGTGAAAAGATTTTTCCTTAATTAAGTAAAGAATTATGTACTGGAGTTTTCTATATGATATACTCAGTACAATAGAATATATATATTAAAACAGAAGGGGGATAAGCGGAATAGATATTCCACAGTATCACAGGTATAGAGAATATGAGATTTGATAAAAATCAAAGTTTGAATGATATTGATCTTCAGATCCAGAAATTATTAGAAAGAAAGATGAGAATTCAGAACAACATAAGAGATGTAGTGGAGAATCCTCGTGTTGTTTACCAGGGGGGATCAGGTGCTTATAGTGAGATGGCAGCCCGCAATTTCTTTGGTGTGGATGTAAACTTTACCGGATTATCTCAGTTTGAAGATAGTTTCGTTGCTTTAAAAGAAGGAAGAGCAGATTATGCGGTTATGCCGATTGAGAACTCCTTCACAGGAGCTATCCGTCAGGTTTATGAGCTTCTGATGAAATATGAGTGTTATATGGTTGGTGAAACCACTGTACCGATTGCACACTGCCTTGCAGCGATGCCAGGAGCTACTCTTGATGATATTGATAGTGTGTATTCTCATGAACAGGGTCTCTTTCAATGCGAAAAATTCTTAGATCAGTATCCAACCTGGAAACGCACTCCATATGGGGATACTGCAGGAAGTGCCAAAATGGTATCTGAAACAGGAGATATTCACAAAGCGGCAATCTGCTCCACAAGAGCAGCAGAACTCTATAATCTGAATATTTTAAAACCTTCCATTCAGACAAAAGAAAAAAATACCACAAGATTTGTGGTTGTAGCACCTAGAATGGAACTTAGGGAAGGCAGAAACAAGCTGTGTCTGGCATTTATCGTAAAACACCAGGGGGATGATTTACATAATGTATTATCTATCTTCGCAAATCATAATCTGAAGCTTATTCATATTGAATCCCGACCGGTGACAGAAGGAAACTGGGAATACATGTATTTCTTAGAATTAACAGGTAACCTCACAGATCCTGGTATGGAAGAAATTATGTTATCAATAGAAAAGGCAACATCGCAGTTCCGTGTATTTGGAAATTACGTTAGTAATTTATAGTTTTTAATCAATGCATTTGAACCCGATATTACTAGGATATGATGTTAAGGTCAAAATATTACAACAACTAACAGGAGGAACATAAGATGGCAAAATTGATCAAAGGTACACATCATGTAGCACTGAAATGTAACAGTGACAAGATGTTTGAGGAGGTAATCGGATTTTATCAGAATATATTAGGACTGGAACTTGTAAGAACCTGGGGAGAGGGCGCAAGTGCAGGTGCAATGCTTGATGCAGGTGGTGTGCTTGTGGAAGTCTTTGCAGAAGGTATGACAACGAATACAACAGGTTCTGTGAACCACTTTGCACTGGCAACAGATGATGTAGATGCCTGCGTAGAAGCAGTAAGAAAAGCAGGATATGAGATCACGAAAGAACCAGTTGATATTGTAATTCCATCTGCAATTCCATTCCCTGCAAGAATTGCTTTCTGTATCGGTGCAGCTGGAGAAGAGATTGAGTTTTTCTGTGAAAAATAGTATTCTTAATTGATTTGCAACATACTTGAATACAGAAAGTACGAAATATATGACAGAATTTATTTGTTTTATAAAGAAGTGATATGATATATAATGGTAAAGTGGTTGTAGTAACGCAATAGAATAAGCAGCAGGAGGCGTAGACAGAACGATGTTGCGTTTAGTATATGTGATACTGGCAAGCTTGCCATTTGTAATTTATTACATACTGAGGTGTCATTATGTGATTGCACATCTGGATAACTATACAGAACAGGAAAGATATTCGATGGTGCAGCGTATGATCCGTATTATGAAAAAGAATGGAAAGATTGAAACCATGATCTTTGGTACAGAGAACCTGCCACAGGAAGGCGGTTATGTTATGTATCCGAATCATCAGGGGAAGTATGATGCACTGGGAATCATTCATGCACATGAGACACCATGCACTTTTCTGATCGATGAAAAGCGTTCAGATCTTCCATTTGCCAGTCAGTTCTCCAAGCTTCTTAAGGCAAGCAAGCTGGATAAGACGAATATTCGAAGTGCAATCCATACGATTACGGAGATAGCCAGTCAGGTAAAAGAGGGGAGACGATATATTGTATTCCCGGAAGGCGGTTATGAGGATAATAGTAATGATGTTGAGGCGTTTAAGCCAGGTGCATTCAAGTGTTCTGTCAGATCAAAAACACCGATTGTACCGGTTGCGCTGATTGATTCGTATAAAGTATTCGGTATCAATTCGCTGAAAAAGATTAAGACACAGGTACATTTCCTGACACCAATCTATTATGAAGAATATGCATCGATGAGCACTGCAGAGATTGCTTCCTTGGTGCAGAAAAGAATAGAAGAAGTTATATTTACACATACAGGAAAGACAGCATGAGTCACTGGGGATATCCCCGGTGACTCATTTTATATTAGATTCATTGGCTTCAGGCGAAATGCATTGCGATACTCTGTAGGTGTCATGGAAGTATATTTTTTAAAGATTCTCATAAAATATTTCTCATCATGAAATCCGCTGCGTTTCGCTATCCTTGTGATCGGATGATGTGGATACTGAACCAGAAGATTTTTGGCCACATCGATTCGATAGTGGTTGATATAGTCTGTCAGAGGTTTATCAGTATATTCCTTAAAGAGTGAGGAGAGATAGCTTGGGTGATAGTTAAACTCCTGGGAAACGGAAGCTGCAGTAATTGGTTCTGCATGGTGAAGAGCGATCCATTCCATGATATTAACCAGTTTCTTTGGCATGGCAGTAGTCTGGTCCAGAGTATCGGCCATATTTTCATAAGAAAATTGATTCAGCAGAAGATTTAAACAATGGTGAACGCGGATACTTTTACGATACCGATCCTGGATCGCCATATTCAGAAGCTGTGAGAAGAAAATCAGAGACATTTTATCTTCTCCAACGGATGCAAGTTCCGGCAGTATACACATGTTGTTGAAATCAGACTGCGGAAGCATAAGATTCGGAAGATTATTGGCCAGAAAAACACGCTTCAGAGAACCACGATTATAAATCTTATGGTCTGGATCCGTAATTTTAAAATGAACCCAATAGTAAGAAAGCTCTCCCTCTGATTCCTGATGTCCGTAATGATATGTATTCTCCAGGAGAAGAATGGTTTCATTCTCATGAATATCATATGGAATTCCATTCTGTGTGATATGAAGCACACCCTTGATCACCATGATAAATACATAGTAATCCGCTGTACGGTGCATATGAAGAAAACGATCTTTGGAGATTAGATTCCCACAGTTCAGATATTCAATTGGATAATCTACATTATAGACGCAGTAAAACATCTTGAAATTGTCCACCTTTTCTAAATATTTAGTAGTTGAAATGAGTTGGCTCAATAAATTATGATTATATTATCATAATAAAAGTCTGCAGACAATATTAACGTGAAAATGTATAATTTCTTTTAAATGGCCAATTAGAAATTGCACATAATAGACAAAAATGGAGGTTTTGGTTATGAATAAAAAAATGTTAACAGCTGCAGTAGTATCTGCAATGTTCGTAGGTTTAGCAGGTACAGCAGTTGTAAATGCTGATGATGTCGTTGAATTAACCTTTATGGGATGGGAAGCTTCTCCACTTGAGACAAAGGCTGTTGAAGATGGTATTGCAGCTTTCGAAGCTCAGTATCCTAACATCAAAGTTAACTATACACCAGGTCTTGCAGGTGCAGAGTATAACGCTAAGATTCTTTCATCTGCAGCAGCAGGTGCTCTTCCGGATGTAATGTTCGTATCAGCTGAAAGTTACAGACAGATTGTAGCAGCAGGTGCATTACTTGATATCACAGATTTATTCGACGATGATTATCCATTTGATGACTTTATCGAGTCTTCAAGAACAATCATGGATATCGATGGACATATTTATGGCGTTTCTTCTTGTACAGTTTCTCCAATCGTTTACTACAATAGAGACGTATTTGATGCAGCAGGCATCGCTTATCCAAGTGCAAATCCAGACACATGCTGGACAATCGATGAATTCAGAGAATTAGCAAAACAGCTCACAACTGATGATGTTTACGGTGTATATGGTCTTGAATCAGTATCTGATACATTAAATGCACAGATCCTTTCTAATGGTGGATCAAGATACAATGCAGATTTCACGGAATCAACAATCAACTCACCAGAAGCAGCAGAAGTACTTAATACTATCAAAGCAATCCGTGAAGAAGATGGATCAGCTCCAGATGCTTCTACATTAGCTTCAGTTGGTATGTCAGCAGCTCAGATGCTTGAAACAGGTAAGGTTGCAATGCTCGTTGATGGTTCTTGGGCACTTCAGGAATTAGCAGCAAGTGGTATGAACATTGGTATGGCTCCACTTCCAAACTATGGAACAGCTTTAACAACAGGTCAGGCACACCTTCACTGTATTTCTTCTACAACACCTCATCAGGAAGAGGCATGGCAGTTCCTTCAGTTCTTATCAGGACTTGAGTATCAGGGTGCTCTTTGTAACTCTGGTCTTTGGATGCCTAACAGATATTCTATGTACGAAGGTGAAAACCTTGAAGGTTGGTACAACGATGCAGTACACGGCGATTCTTACAGAGAAATGCTTGATTACTTCATGAACGCACAGGTTGACCCTGCAGCTCTTCAGAAGTCAGCACAGTCTCGTGATATCCTTATTGAGGAAACAGATATGTTCTTCAAGATGGGACAGGATGTTGATACTACATTGGCAAATATCGATACAAGAATTAATGCAGCTATCGCTGATGCATTAGCAATGGCACAGTAATCAGTAATTTACTACTATGGGCATCCTGCTTCTGCAGGGTGCCCTTTTTAAGGAGTGAACAGACATATGAGTAAACCTGTAACAAAAAAGAAAGGAAAATTAAAAGATGACAGCATGTGGGCATGGCTGATGCTTGCACCGAACATAATAGGCTTTCTGATGTTCATGCTGATTCCGATGGTGGCAACATTTGCACTCAGCTTTACCCAGTATAATATGTTGAATCCACCAAAATTCATTGGGTTAGAAAACTATATTAATATGATAAAGGATCCGATTGTTCAGCAGGTAACGCTGAATACCCTCCTTTATACAGTTATCACTGTACCAATTGGTATGGTTATTTCGCTTTTACTTGCTGTAATGCTGGATCAGAAGATTCCATTCCGTAGATTTTTCCGTGCAGCATTCTTCCTTCCGTCGATTACCTCTATGGTAGTTGTAGCGATCGTATGGCAGTGGATCTACAATCCAGAGTTTGGTCTTCTGAACTATTTCTTGTCTTTGTTTGGAATTAAAGGACCAAAATGGCTCTTGGATGCTAATACTTCTTTGATATCTCTGGCAATTGTAGGTATCTGGAAGAGTGCAGGTTATAATATGATTATTTTCCTGTCCGGTCTGCAAGGTATCTCTACATCTTACTATGAAGCAGCGAAACTTGATGGTGCCAGTGGATTTGCAGCCTTCCGTTATATCACCCTTCCACTGTTAAAGCCGACGACATTCTTTATTTTCATTATGTCGGTGATCAGTTCTTTCCAGGTATTCGACCAGGTAATGCTTATGACGCAGGGGGGTCCGGGAAGATCTTCTTCTGTATTGGTCCATTATCTGTATCAGAGCGCATTCCAGTACTTTAAGCTTGGATATGCATGTGCAATAGCATATCTGTTATTCTTTATCATTATGATCATTACTGTCTTTAACATGCGTATGGAAAAGAACATGCGTGACGTTTACTAGGAAAGGAGGAAGAACTTATGATGAAAAGATTAAAAAAGTTCGGGCTTGTGAATATCGTAGCAATGATCATCATGATCTTTGGTGCATTGACCATGCTCGTACCATTCATTTGGATGCTCTCTTCTTCCTTTAAGGCACTTGGTGAAGTATTCGTATTCCCACCAACGCTTTTCGGCGAGAGGATCGTATGGGAGAACTATACACAGATTTCCAGTAGATTTAATTACTTTGCATATTTCCTGAATAGTGTTAAAGTATCTATCTGGGTAGTTGCTTTTCAGGTGTTTACATCGGCAACTGCCGGTTATGTATTTGCAAAACTGAATTTTAAGGGAAGAGATCAGGTATTCTTATTATATCTTGCAACTATGATGATTCCATTCCATGTAACGGTTATCACCAACTATCTGCAGATGTCAAAGTATGGTCTTGTTAATACTCTGTGGTCACTGATGCTTCCTGCATCGGTATCCGCATTCGGTACTTTCCTCATGAGACAGTTTTTTATTACTGTACCGAACGAATTGATTGAGTCTGCTAAGATAGATGGATGTAATCCGTTTATGACATTTATTCAGATTGCATTCCCTCTTGCAAAATCAACAATTGCAACTTTATGTATTTTCTGCTTTATGAATGTATGGAATGATTACTTCACACCGTTGATTTATATCAATGATGCAAGAAAATACACTCTGCCTTTAGGACTTGCCAGCATGAAAGGTATGTATTCAACAGACTGGCCGGTACTTATGGCTTCATCCGTAATTTCAGTACTCCCGGTACTGATTGCGTTCTTGTTTGCACAGGATGCATTCGTAAAGGGTGTCATGATGTCAGGATTAAAAGATTAACGACGAAAAAGGAGACATGCATATGTTAGAAAAGAAAGTTCACGCAATAAAATTAAACCAGATTTCCATTCAGGATAAATTCTGGAAAGACTATATGGAATTGGTTCGCAATCATGTAATTCCATATCAGTGGGATGCTCTGAATGACAGAATTGAGAATGCTGATCCAAGTTATTGTATTCAGAACTTCCGTGTAGCATCCGGAAAAGAAGAAGGGAAGTTCCAGGGCATGGTTTTCCAGGATAGTGATGTGTATAAGTGGCTGGAAGCAGTTGCTTACTCTCTTACCTGGCATCCGGATCCGGAACTGGAAAAGACAGCAGATGAAACCATCGAACTCATTGCTTCTGCGCAGCAGGAAGATGGTTACTTAGATACATATTACATCATCAATGGTCTTGATAAGAGATTCACCAATCTCATGGATCATCACGAGATGTATTGCTTTGGTCATATGACAGAAGCTGCTGTAGCATACTATCATGCAACAGGAAAGGATACCTTCCTGAATGTTGTTATCCGTTATGCAGACTGCATCGAAGCACATCTTGGTATTGAAGAAGGCAAGATTCCTGGATATCCTGGACATGAAGTGGCCGAGATGGCGCTCATCGGTTTATACAATATTACAAAGAATCCAAAGCACTTAAAGCTTGCGAAGTATTTCATTGACCAGAGAGGTCAGGCTCCTCTGTTCTTTGATGAAGAGTGTAAGAAGAATGATAACAAGTGCTACTGGGATGATGCATATTTCAAAAAGCAGTATTATCAGGCAGGTAAGCCTGTAAGAGAGCAGGATAAGGCAGAAGGACATGCTGTTCGTGCCGTATATCTGTATTCCGGTATGGCAGATGTTGCAAGTGCAACAGAGGATGAAACTTTGTTCGCATCCTGCGAGACATTATGGGATAATATTGTAGGCAGACAGATGTATATCACAGGTGCAATCGGTGCCAATGAACATGGAGAGTCCTTCTCTTATGACTATGATCTTCCAAATGACCTTGTATATGGCGAAACATGTGCATCCATCGGACTTGTATTCTTTGCAAGAAGAATGTTTGAGATTACAGGTGACAGTAAGTACATCGATGTAATTGAAAAAGAGATGTATAATGGTGTAATCAGTGGTATGTCTTTGGATGGAAAGAAGTTCTTTTATGTAAACCCATTGGAAGCAGATCCGGAAGGTTCTCTTAAGAACTACTTCAAGCGTCACGTAAAGATTGAACGTCAGAAATGGTTTGGATGTGCATGCTGTCCTCCAAACGTAGCTCGTCTTCTTTCTTCTATCGGTGGATATGCTTACGAGCAGAATGATGATACTCTGTACATGAATCTTTTCATTGGCGGTGATATGAACCTGACACTTGGCGGAAAGTCGGTGGGAATGAAGGTTGAAACGAATTATCCTTGGAAAGGCTCTGTAAAGACTACGATTACAGAATCAGATGCTGCTTTATTTACCCTTGCAGTACGTATCCCAGGATGGTGTTCTGAGTATTCTCTTCTTATTAACGGAGAAAAAGCTGATATTGCCATCGAAAAAGGTTATGCTGTGATCAGTCGTACCTGGTCAGCAGGAGATACCGTAGAACTTATTATGGATATGCCGGTAGTACTTGTAGAAGCTAATCCGAATGTTCGTGAAGATGTTGGCAAGGTTGCGATGATGCGCGGTCCTGTTGTTTACTGTCTGGAAGAAGAAGATAATGGACCTGTTCTGCAGGATCTTTACCTGAAAGAAGACAGTGAATATACCGTTTGCTATGAAGAGAATCTCTTAAAGGGTATCGTAACGATTGAAGCAGATGGTAAGCGTGTCTCCGGCAATGGATGGGATGGAAAGACACTTTACAGACCATACAGAGGAAAACAGACCATCGATAAGAAACTGAAGTTTATACCATATTACTCCTGGTCAAACAGAAAAGTAGGAGAAATGTTGGTTTGGGTTAAGATTTAAATATGTCGTATTATGCAATTGCAACGGTCTTTTCTTTTATAACAGCGTGCTTTACCTTTGCATCGTCCTGGACGAAGGATTCCAGAAGGACTTACTGGTATCAGGTAGGTCAATGTCTGGTTTATTCTGTAGCAGCTTATTTTTACGGAGTATATCCATGTATCATCATGATGCTGATCAATGCATTTCGTAATTATCTGGTTGCGGCAGAAAAGTATGCAGTCTGGCACTGTATAGCATTTAGTTTTGCTGCACTGATTCTTGGATTGTGGACCAATACAAGTGGGATCATTGGACTTCTTACTATCATTGCAACCATCCAGTATTCTCTTTGCAGCTATTTTCTGAAAAAAGAAATACCTGTAAAAGTGAATATAGTGCTTAACCTTTTGATCTGGCTTTGCTATGATATGTTTGTCAGAGACTTTTTCTCCGGTGTGATGGATTCTATTGCCACAGTATTGGCAATCATAACTATCTTCCGGATCTTGAACGACAGAAAAGTAAAGGAAAACTAAGCTAAGAATACAGGAGGAGACTATGGGATTTTCGTTATCATTGATATACGGTACGATATTCGGACCAATTGTTGCAGTGATACTTTGGTTTATCGTTGCGGTGATCCGATATCTTACCACAGATGCAAAAGATGAGTATCTGAAAAAACAGAGAAAAGATCATATTATTACAGCAGGGATGTGTTTAGGAATAGTAGTTGGTGTGATCATAGTTATCATATTGCTCATTCTTCTAATTGGACATACGAGCTGAAAAAGGGAGGTGTTGCAACACCTCCCTTTCAATATTGGATTTATTTTATTCAGCGTCTTCTGGATATACAACACATACTTTACCACATTTTCCGGATGCCATAAGTGAATATGCATCAGAAACCTGATCAAGTGTGAAACGATGTGTGATCAGTTTGTCTGGATGAATGTTCCAGCGAACGAGATGTTCAACAAGTTCTTCCATTCTCCAGAGAGAAGTTACCCATGAACCATAGATGCTCTTCTGACCATGCATGATATCTTCAGATGGACGGAAGGTTACATCATTACCTTCACCGATCATAACCATCTTGCCCCATTCACGTGTGCAGCGGATTGCAAGTGCTCTTGCTGAGTTGTTAGCTGAACAGTCAACAGCACGTTCACATCCGTAACCCTTTGTTACTTCCTTGATAGATGCTTCGCAAGCTTCTGGATCCATTGAATTGAATGTGTAATCAGCAAGACCAAGTTCTTTTGCAAGAGCCATACGATCTTCATTTACATCACATCCGATTGTCATATCACAGCCCATTGCCTTAGCGATCATAAGTGCTGCAAGACCTACAGGACCAAGACCTGTAACGAGTACTCTGTCATTTCCTGAGATACCGATCTTCATAAGACCTTCATATACAGTACCGAAACCGCAAGCTACCTGAGCACCATCTTCATAAGAAAGCTCATCTGGAAGTGCGATAAGGTCTTTTTCGTCACATAAGATATATGGTGCCATACCACCATTTCTCTGCCAGCCGTAAGCTGCACGTGCAGGGCTCTTACAAGAAATGTAATAACCTCTTCTACAGTCATAGCATACACCACATCCGGAAATATGATATACGATAACACGATCACCCTTCTTAAAACGTTTCAGACCGGAACCTTCTTCTACGATAACACCACATGGTTCGTGACCTGCGATCATACCAGGGATATAACCCTCTGCACCTTTACCAACATGTGCACGGTAGATACAACGGATATCAGAACCGCAGATTGTAGAAGCTTTTGCTTTTACAAGAACCTGACCTGGTCCCGGAGTAGGAATCTCGAAATCCTTCAATTCAACTGTGCTGTTGCCTGGTAAGATTGCACCCTTCATATAACGTGTATTCTTGTTCATTGTAAAAAACCTCCTCGTTATTTTCACGATTTCTTTTATACGTTTATTATAAAAAAACGTTGGATTTTTTAAAAGATGATACTGTGACGATATCTTTCATTTTTTGTCGTATTTGCGAAGAATTTATGAAAAATCTTCGTTTATATGATATAATTTAGTTTACAATTATATGGAAGAGAAGAGGAAGATGGAAACTTATTATTTTCAGCATAAATTTACCATGAATGAGATGGTAATCCAGCCGGTACATATTCGTGTCGAACAGCTTCGGCTTCTGATACCATCACATCGTCATTCCCACACAAGCTATGAGATTCATTATACTGCAAAAGGCAGAGGGAGCGTAAAAGTCGAAGGACAATCCTTTCTGGTGCAGGAGAATACACTCTATGTGACAGGACCTGATATCAGTCATGAGCAGGTTTCGGATCCGGATGATCCGATTATTGAGTTTTGCCTGTATCTGAATTGTAAGAAGATGAAGAACGCCAGAGCAGGGAACTCGGTGATTCAGACATTTCTGGATACAAAGTTCTGGATTGGTCAGGATGAGGAGCAGGTATTTGAAGAGATGAAAAAACTGATATTAGAATATCGGGAAAAGTCTTATGCCTATGAAGAGATGGGGGAGACGATCTTAAGACGGATTATTCTATTAATGGTAAAGTCTTATCAGAAGGATATTCCATTGATATTTAAGGGTAAGAAAAAAGTACAGGCTTCCAATGCAGAGCATTATCCACTGGTAGAGGATGCGTTCTTTTACGATTATAAGACACTGTGTCTATCAGAATTATCTGAGCTTTTACATCTTAGTGAGAGGCAGACACAGCGATTTCTGAAGGAGCATTATGGGAAGACATTTTCACAAAAGCTCTTAGAAGCACGTATGTCTGCGGCACTTCCGATGCTTCTGAATACGGATTTTACGATTGAAAAGATTGCAGAAGAAGTTGGTTATTCGACCGGGGAACATTTTTCCACGGCATTTCGAAGGTTCTATCACAAACCGCCTAGTATCTATCGTAAGACATATCATCGGGAGGAGAAAAGAATTCTTCCTGAAATGTACTGAAACAGAAAGAAAGGAGTTTACATAACTATGAAGATATTATATTTTCTCGAGGGAATACGTAATCCGGTACTGGACCAGCTGATGCTGCTTATTACCGAGATGGGATTTGAAACAGTATTTCTTGTAATTGCACTTTGGATGTACTGGTGTGTGGACAAGAAGAAAGGGCTGTATTGTCTTGTGGTTGGATTCTTTGGGTTGGAGATAAATCAGCTGCTAAAGATGATTTGTCGGATACCGAGACCATGGGTAATAGATCCCAATTTTACGATCGTAGAGAGGGCAAGGAAAGATGCAGGAGGATATTCCTTTCCAAGCGGACATACCCAGATTGCAACCGGAATTTTTGGAAGTGTAGCAAGATGTGGAGAGAAGATAACAAGGATCTTTGCAACCACTATGATTCTTCTGGTGGCATTATCGCGCATGTATCTTGGAGTTCATACTCCTGCCGATGTAGGCACTTCACTGCTGATCGGAACCGTTCTTGTTTTTGTACTATATCCAGTCTTCTTTTCTGCAGATGGTAAGACAGAGAAGAGAATCAGAATCGTATTTTTTATAATGATAGGTTTTTCTTTTGTTGTAAATGGATATGTCTTTTCTTTAAATACTTCAATAGTTGACGAAGAGAATCTGGCAGATGCAGTAAAGACTGTCAGTACAATTTTTGGTTCGATACTTGCGATTATTGCCGGTTATTACATCGAAAAGAAGTATGTCCAGTTTGAGGCGAAGGCGCCAATGAAGCAACAACTTATCAAGTATATTCTGGGTCTTGCATTTATTTTAATGATTAAATCAGGATTAAAAATGCTGTTCGTAGCTACTGCTTTGCCGATTAGTGTTTGTGACATGATACGATATGCATGCATGGTACTGTTTGCGTTTGTAATCTGGCCGCTGATTTTTACAAAGTATTTTCATTTTGGGCATTGTAACACCTAAAAAAGCATGCTATAAAAATAGTCTGGAAATACTTATTTTAATATCAGGAGGTTTTTATGGCATTAGGAATATCCTTTGGATTGGGATTATTCTTTATCATTGGTATACTGATCGTACGTTTCTATCCGGATAAAGAAGAAGTAGAAGAAAGGGCAGTTGCGGTCGCTCTTGGTGCATTGATCGTAATGGCTTTATTTGACCTTCTTCCGGAACTTCTGGAGGAAGCGGATGGTATGTTTATCAGTCGAATTCTGGCAGTTGTGATTGGTGTTCTGATTCTTGTAGCACTGGATCATTTTGTCCCGGAGCACAATGAAGATTCGAATGAAGGATCTGAGACAACAGAAGAGAATATGGAGCATATTGGAGCTATGGCAGCGATTGCGATTGTCCTGCATAATTGTATCGAAGGAATGACTGTCTATAATATTACGCTTAATTCTCTTACCAGCGGAATTTCCCTTACCCTTGGAATTGGATTACACAATATCCCTATGGGAATGCTGATCTATGCAGCAGTTAAGGAAGAAACATCACTTAAGAAGTATCTGATATTGTTCCTGTCAGTTTTTTCAACATTCTTTGGCGGACTTATTATGAATGGGTTATATCATATTGTTCCGAATTTCCCATTATGGGCTGTTACAGGTATGACACTTGGTATGGTACTTTATATTGTTTTGTTTGAATTGCTTCCGGCATTTCGAAGAGCAAGAAAAGATAAGATCAATGTGATCGCATTGGCGCTTGGTGCATTAATAGTCGTTGCAGGAATGGTATTTTGATTTGCATTCGAACATACTTGAAAAGAACATATTTTTCGATTAAAATGAATTGGGGAAGTATATAAAGAAGTATTCGAGAAAGGGGTAAGTTCTTAAGACAGATGAAGAAATTAAAAATATCAATTGATGCACCTGTTATAATGCTGTATGCATTTCTTTGTTTTTGTGCATTTGGACTGGACTATTATACTGGCGGAGGAATGACAGATTCGATATTCAGTGTATATCGCTCAACGGAGATGATGGATCCGCGCATGTATATGCGTTTCATTTTTCATGTTTGCGGATACAACGACCTTCAGATCTTTTTCAGGGATATATTATTGATACTTGCAATTGGGCCATATGTTGAGAAAAAATCAACGTCAATGGGTGTGCTTTTGATGATTGGTCTTGTTGCCTTCTTCACAAGTATTGTTCATTTTTTCCTTTTCCCAGGGATTTCTATTATGGGTGCAAGAGGCGTTATTACTGCGTTTCTTATCATTGCATCACATACCGGAAAAGAGGATGGTTGTATCCCACTTTCCTTCATCGGAGCAATACTGGCGGCATTTGGATATTATGGTATGATGGCATATATGGGAGGCGGCGATAGTTATACCATGGCATGTGTTGCCGAAGGTCTCATTGGTGCAATTATCGGTGCAGCTTTTACATTTAAATAATCCGGAAGGAGAATGGAAAGTTTAGGATGAATCAGAAACACGAACGCATCTATACAACGGAAAAAACAGATACATTTTTGAAGCTGGATAAAAAGATATACATAGGCAGTGCGATTGCACTTACGGTTTATCTTGGTGCATGTATCGTTGCGTTTGTTGAATATATACTCAACGGAGTAGATATTGTGCATATCGCAGCGGTTTTACTGCTTTTTATAGTTGGACTGATACCAGCCTGGATCCTGGCAGAAGGTTATCAGTTAAGTAAACAGTCAATCGAAATTGAGAAGAAACTGCTGACAGTTACAGAAGGAGTCATATCCTGGAAGGCATTAAGCAAGATCTGCGGCAGAAAGAATACGGTACGACTTGTAGACAGGATGATCCGAAAAGGGTTCCTGAAAGGAATCAGGGTCAATGTAGAACATAAGGCAATTATATTAGAAGAGAATTATCGATCAAGAAAAGAACAGAAAAGATAAAGCATGAGCCACTGATCCCAGTGGCTCATAGTTTTTTAAAATTACATGGCCTGATTTATCGTATCTTCGCAGTTTTTCATAGCTTCAAGTGTCATGGAAAGGAGTTTATCAAGTTCCCATCCTAACTGGTTGGCACCACGTTCGATGATCTCACGTGAACATCCGGCAGCAAAGCTTTTGGTTTTATATTTTTTCTTTAATGACTTCAGTTCCATATCTTTTGTGCTTTTTGAAGGGCGCATCAGTGCGGCAGCCCAGATCAGACCGGTAAGTTCATCTGCAGCAAAAAGAACTTTCTCCATTTCTCTTTCAGGAGCCACATCAACTGTGATTCCATAGCCATGAGATACAACAGCGTGGATGATATCTTCGGATACACCGCCTTCACGCAGTAATTCCGGTGCTTTGATGCAATGCTGATCTGGATAGATCTCAAAATCGATATCGTGAAGGAGCCCTACGATTCCCCAGTAGGCTGCATCCTCACCATAGCCTAATTCATTGGCATACCACATCATAACGTTCTCAACGGTAATGGCATGCTGAAGATGAAAAGGATCCTGATTATATTGTTTCAGAAGTTCAAAAGCTGCTTCCCTTGTAATAGTTAATGTTTCCAAAATAATTGCCTCCTCATATAAGTTAGATTTTAATAGTATAACACATTTTCATTGATTTGCGATAAATATGCGTTATACTTATTACGGATTATATAATAGAAAAGAGTTATGGAAATGATTAAAGAGAAAAGTTTTTACCGCTTGTTTTTTTCATTATGTCTGCCAATTGTTTTCCAGAACGTTATTTCACTGAGTGTTAATCTGGCAGATAATCTTATGCTGGGAAGATATGCAGAGAGCGCATTATCCGGTGTTACGGCAGTGAATCAGATTCAGTTTATCTACCAGAATATTCTTATGGGAATCGGCGACGGGCTTGTTATTCTTGCATCCCAGTATTGGGGCAAGAGGCAGACAGAACCAATAAAGAAGATAGCCAGTGTTGCGATGCGTACAGCACTTGCCCTTATGCTGATGCTCTTTCTGGTAATCTCGGTATTCCCAACCTGGGTACTTGGACTTTTTACGAAGGATCCTGCGATTATAACAGAAGGAGTAAAGTATCTGAATATTGTGCGTTTTACGTATCCCTTCTTCTGTCTGACAACGATTCTGCTGGCAGTACTTCGAAGTACAGAAGTAGTACGAATTGCACTTTATCTGTCCTGCAGTACCCTGCTGATTAACTGTAGTATCAACTACGTACTGATCTATGGACACTTTGGCATGCCAAGAATGGGTGTACAGGGAGCTGCTATCGGTACATTGACAGCAAGAATTGTTGAGATTCTGATTCTAGTGTATTTCCTTAAGAGAAAGGAAAAGAACCTGCACCTGAAACTGAAAGATTTTTATAAGATAGACTGGGATATCCTGAAAGACTATTTTCGTGTCAGCTCTCCGATTATATTTTTACAAAGCTTATGGGGCGTGAATACAGCTCTCCAGACAGCAATTCTGGGACATCTCTCTTCTGCAGCAATAGCAGCGAACAGTATGGCGTCTAATCTTTATCTCATTGTCAAGACAATTGCTATCGGAGAAGCATCTACCGCGAATGTTCTTATTGGAAAGGCAATCGGAGAAGGTAATGAGAAGAGAGTGCATGATTATGCCCGTACATTCCAGGTACTGTTTTTCGGAATGGGAATCCTGTGCGGAGGAATCTTATTCGCATTATCTGAGCCTGTACTGGCACTCTACAGCTTCTCTCAGGAAAGCAGAATGTTGGCAAGAACATTCTTACATATTCTTTGTATCGTAATGATGGGAATGTGTTATCAGATGCCGGTTAACAGTGGTATCATCAAAGGAGGCGGAGATACGGGATACTGTATGAAGCTTGACCTGATCAGTATCTGGGGAATTGTCGTACCACTATCATTTCTGATGGCGTTTGTGGTAAAAGCATCGCCAATCGTTGTTGTATGGTGCCTGAATCTGGATCAGATCTTTAAGTGTGTACCGGCATTTATAAAAGTAAACTATGGACATTGGATGAAAAAGTTAACAAGATAAGGAGAAAGTAATGACAGAAGAATTTCAGGAATATATTACCTTTACGGTAACAGCAAAAGATGGAAGAGAAGTTGAACTGGCAGTCATGGATGAATTCGAATATAAACACAAGAATTATGTGGCAGCAGCTTTAATTGAAGGCGATATGATCAACGAAGAGGCTATGTATATTTATAAAGTAAAAACACAGGAGACAGAATTTGCTGTGGAAAAGATCACCAATGCATTAGAGTATGAGGAAATCGCCAAAGCATATATGGAAATGTAAAAAAACGTCATAAAAATTTGTAAATAATTTACAAAATAATATTTAAACCAGAGAATATTATGATATAATTATACCATATGAGGTAAATTTGATTATAAGGAGGTATCGGAATGGATAAAAGTAAGTATGCGGATACGCGCTCTCGTATAGAAGATCAGGATTGGTGGAAGAAGTATAGCGCGATGCTGCAGGAACATCGCAGTCAGTTGGGATCCATGCTGGTATCTTCTGGAAGTTCATATATGGGCAGTGGTTCTGGAAGCGGTTATATCGGAAGTGGATCCGGAAGTCTTGGGATTCGTTACGTAGGAAGTGGATCCGGAAGTCTTGGGATTCGTTATGTAGGAAGTGGATCCGGAAGTCTCGGAATCCGTTATGTGGGAAGTGGATCCGGAAGTCTTGGAATCCGTTATATCGGAAGCGGATCCGGAAGTCTCGGAATCCGCTACATAGGAAGTGGTTCTGAAGATGCAGGAGTTCGCTATACTGGAAGTGGTGTGGCAAGTGAAGAAGTTGCAGATAGTAATGCTGAGGAAAAGGTTGAAGAAACTGTTATTGATGTAACGAATCTGAGCAAAAAAGAGTCCAACACAGTAAAAGATCCATATGCTGTTTATCCACGCAGCAGATTCCCAGGTGAAGGCAGTGGTTCTGACAATGGGAATGGTATTCTGGCTTATGGTCTTGGACTGATCTAGGGGCGATTATGGATGCTTTTCATTCATTCTGGTCAAAACCGAATTCTGTAAGAGCAGGTGGAAGTATACTTCTACCGGAGTTTGAGTTGTTAACGACCATTCTTTCTGCACTAGAGTGGAAAAAACATAATGGATCCATTAAGATGGTGACAGATACTCCAGGGGCAGAGTTTTATGAATCCTTAGGTATGGCTTCGCTATGGGATGAGGTGGATACTTCACTGGACGAGATTGGAGAGGAAGTGGATCCGATTCATTTCTGGGCAGCAGGGAAGCTTTATGCGCTTAGAAAGATGTCTGCACCTATAGTAATGTTGGATACAGATCTGATCATATGGAAAGGGTTGGAAGGATTACAGCAGTTTGATATCGTTACCGCTCATGACGAGGACCTGAACCCAGCGGTTTATCCTTCGCCGGAGAAGTTTCATCTGAAAGAAGTCTATGAATTTCCGAAAGAGTGGGATTTTCAGTTAAAAGCAACGAATACGGCATTTCTATATCTGAAAGATACAGATTTTAGGGACAAGTATGTAGATGCAGCTATTCAATTCTTTGCGAATGTGGATCTGGAAGGACTGAATCCGGTAACGGCTATGTGTTTTGCTGAGCAGAGGATTCTTCCAATGGTAGCAAAGGCGGAAGAGAAAAGTATGGGGTATCTGCTGGATCTGGATAAAGATGTCAATGCACAGGATTTCATCACGCATGTATGGGGATTTAAAGGAATCCTTACAGAAGTTCCGGAAGCGAACGCAGAGTTTTGCGATAGATGCAGAAAAAGGATTCGGGAGGAATTTCCAGAGTTTCAATTTAAATTTTAGGGACGTCATTTGACGTCCCTTTTTGTCGTGCTAAGAAATTTTTACTTAGAAGGCAAATCCGCAGATCAGGAATGCTGCAGTAGCGAGGATAGCACTGATCAGTGCATATGGAATCTGCGATACTGCATGACTCATGTTGTCAATCTCACAGGTTGCAGAAGAAAGAACAGTTGCATCTGAATAGAAGCAAGCATGGCTTCCGAATACACCACCTGATACTACTGCACCAAGAGTAAGAAGAATATTGCCGTTTAACGCAGCTGCAAGTGGAACTACGATAGATACTGCAACAGCTTCGATTCCCCAGAAAGAACTGGTTACGAAGGTAAGGATAGCAATGATCACGAAGATGATAGCCGGCATAGTAGCAGCATTCATAACAGGGGTTGCAAGTTCAATAACATATTCAGAAAGCCCCATCTCGCCGCAGGCAGTCTTGATCATGAAAGAAGCAAGTAAGATTGCAAGAACCGGAAGGATATCGGCAAATCCGGCAAAGAAGAGTTCCACGTAACGGGTGAAAGTCATCTTCTTTCTTGGAATATAAAGAATCATACAGCTTGTAAGTGCAAGGATAATGGCAATCAGCATATCACCTGTATAGACAGTGATACCGATAAGTACGGCGATCGGAATTAAGAAATCGATCATATTTCCTTCATTTGTTGTCTTTGGAGGATAATCTGTTGCCATACCCGCCATTGCAATATCAACAGAAGGAACATTGTGTTGTTCTGGTTCTACACGTTTCTGGTTCTTTTCCATATCCTCGTAGGCCTTTCTCATGGCACCAATCTTAGGAATGACACCCAGAGCAAAAAGAAGAACAACGACTAATGCGAAGATTGGATAAAACATGTAAGGAAGTACTTTCAGGTACACGCTCATGCCGGCATCAAATCCCATATCTTTGATAATTGGTTCCTGGATAAATACACCGGAGTAGAAAACGACCCAGGTTGAGAATGGGATAAGTGCACATACCGGAGCACCGGTAGAATCGATGACGTATGCAAGTGCCTGACGAGGAACCTTACGTTTGTCACATACTTCATTCATACAGGTACCAATGGTCATGATATTCAGATAATCATCCACGAAAATGACGATACCCATAAAAATGGAGGTTAGAAGAACAAGGCGTTCGCTCTTACAGAGGCGCGCCAGAAGGGATGAGAATCCCATAGTTCCCTTTGCTTCTTTCAGAAGGAAGATAAAACCGCCGAACAGACCACAGAGTAATAGAATATACTCATTGTCTTCGTTGGATATCTCTGAGAGAAGAAGGCCACACCATGGCTCGATAAAGTTTGCCTTATACATGATGATATAGGCGATGAGTGATCCGAAGATCAGGGCTTCGAAGGATTTCTTCGTTTTCAATGCAAAGATCAGCATTGCGATTGGTGGAATCAGACATAGTATTCCATAGTTCATAATTTTGACTCCTTTCATCTTTATTTTCCTTTCATTATCTTAAAAGGTAAAAAAATAGCACAGTGCAAACATACGCACTATGCAACAGATGAAAAGGCGTACACTTACACTTACGAATCCGCACCCGAGGTACGGTCCCTGGCTCTTCGACAGGTTTTCGGCATTTGACCCGGCCGTCCGTGTAGCCTTAATCTTTAAAAGATGGTCAAATGTGCAAATGCACATCAAAATCAATTTAAAATATACCATAATCATCTCAAAAGTCAATCATTTTTATGGTATGATAAAACGATACGAAATTATATAATTGTTACAGTTCAGCTAGGTAACTTTAAGAAAGCCGGTTACTCTAAGACCGGCTTTCCATTAAAGAGGTTTGCTATGCTTCTATATACATTTTTCTCTCTTCTCTTTATTGTCTCTACAACACTCATTATGCAACAGTACA
>JAZLLO010000007.1:0-53169 GCA_045598185.1 Marvinbryantia sp. | reverse complement strand
AGGATATGTTATTAAAAACGATCCTGTAGCTGTTTCCTGATTGGGTGCTGTGTTTATATTCCTATTTGAAGCCACCGAGAGATGGCTTATTTGTGGTGTCTTTTAATCTTTGGCTAACCGCTACCTCTTTGTTTCAAACTTGTTTCTCCTTTATTAAGTACTTTCTTAGTATATAACAGATTTCTGATTTTCACCATCTTTTCTCGTACGTTTTATTCCTGTTTTTTGTCTTATTCTTCTCTTTTCTTATGAAATTTTCTATTCATATTGGTTTGCATACAGTTCTATGATACAATAAGGAGACAAAAATGGCCCAAATTAAAAGGAGGTAATATAATGGCACCGTCAAAAGTATATTTTACAGATCTTCGTACCGGCACTACAACTAACCTTCCAAAAAAGCTTACAAAACTGATCAAAAAAGCCGGTATTGCGAATATTGATTTTGAAGACAAGTTCGTTGCAATCAAGATTCACTTTGGAGAACCAGGCAACCTTGCATTCCTTCGTCCGAATTATGCAAGAGTCGTTGCTGACATCATTAAAGAACTTGGTGGAAAACCATACCTTACAGATTGTAATACACTCTATGTAGGTGGACGTAAGAATGCCATCGATCATATTGAAAGTGCATACCTGAATGGTTTCACACCTTACACAACTGGCTGTCATATTCTTATCGGTGATGGATTAAAGGGTACTGATGATGTTGCAGTTCCTGTTGAAGGCGGCGTATATGTAAAGGAAGCTAAGATTGGTCGTGCTATCATGGACGCTGATATCTTCATCACTCTGAATCATTTCAAAGGACATGAAGCCACCGGTTTTGGTGGAGCATTAAAGAATATTGGTATGGGATGTGGTTCCCGTGGTGGTAAGATGGAACAGCATAGTGCTGGTAAACCACATGTAAATCCAGATCTCTGTGTTGGCTGTGGTGCTTGTACAAAGATCTGTGCTCACAGTGCAGCTGTTGTTACAGATAAGCTTGCTTCTATCGATCATAACAAGTGTGTTGGCTGTGGACGTTGTATCGGAGTATGTCCAAAAGACGCTGTAGAACCAGCAAGTGATGAAAGTAATGATATCCTGAACTGCAAGATCGCAGAATACAGCAAAGCTGTTCTCAGCGGAAGACCAAACTTCCATATCAGCCTTGTTGTAGATGTTTCTCCTAACTGCGACTGCCATGCAGAAAACGATCTTCCAATTGTACCAGACGTTGGTATGTTTGCATCATTCGACCCAGTTGCTCTTGATAAGGCTTGCGCAGATGCAGTTAATGCACAGCCAGCTATCCCAGGAAGTATTCTTGATGTACATATGCATGAACATGACTGTGAAGGACATGACAACTTCCATATGAATCACCCAGAGACAAACTGGCTCAGCTGTATTGAACATGCTAAGAAGATTGGCATCGGTACAGATGAATACGAACTTATCGAAGTATAAGAATTCTTGCTTAGAATATCATCCATAAAAAACCCGTCTCCTTTTTCGGAGACGGGTTTTTCATACATATGCCATTAAAGGGCGGTTGAGCCACTGGCTCACGTCGGGCTATTCCTGACCGGTTATATTCTTTTCAATAGCCTGCTGCTGGTTCACGATATGCATTTGCATATAAGTAGCTGCACGCTCTTTATCTTTCTTCTTGATACACTTGCGAATCTGGTCATGTTCATCAATCAGCTGCTTATACATACGCCGATCCTTCATATATTCCATGCGATAACGATACATCTGCTCACGAAGACTGGTCAGTGTCTGCTGAAGTCTTTTATTGTTCGTTGCTGCATAGATAATCTCGTGGAAATGCATATCTGCTTCTACACAATCCACCAAAGTTCCACTTTCCGCTGCAGTCTTAAAATCAACAGATGCACGCTTCAATTCCTTGAGCTGTTCCTCTGTAATATAATCACAAGCTTTTCGCACAGCAAGATCTTCTAATGCTGTACGTACTTCAAGCACATCTCTCAAATCCTGAAGTGTAATATCCGCAACGATCGCACCTCTTCTTGGAATCATGATAGCGAGACCTTCCAGTTCCAGTTTACGGATTGCTTCTCTTACAGGTGTTCTGCTCACCCCAAGTCTCTGTGCAAGCTGAATCTCCATCAAACGTTCACCCGGTTTCAATTCACCCTTTAAGATTGCATTCCTGAGTGTATTAAATACTACATCTCTTAAAGGAAGGAACTCATTCATATCAATGTGAAAATTCTCCATTCTTTTTCCCCCATACCTTACTGGCGCACTAAGTAAATCTCTTTTCCTATATGCTTCTTTTTCAGAATCTTTACGACCTTTTCCGCATCATGTCTCTTTGTAAAAACTCCGAAGACTGTCGGTCCACTGCCACTCATCATGGCATTCTCCGCACCGTTTTTCTTCATGATCTCTTTAATCTCTTCTATTATCGGATACGCAGGAATCGTTACTGTCTCAAGGACATTACCACAAAGAGAAACCAGTCTGGAAAGATCCTGTTGGCGTAATGCTTCTACCTGACCATCAATATCCGGGTGATACTCCAGTTCATTCGCGTGGAGATTACCATATACAAACTTTGTGGATACATCGATCGGTGGCTTTGCAAGAACCAGATAGCTATGTGGCATAGTTGGTAATGCTGTAAGCTTCTCACCGATTCCTTCTGCCAAAGCAGCGCCTCCCATGATGCAAAATGGAACATCCGCACCAATCTTTACTGCTCTTTCCTTTAGTTCTTTTTCTGAAAGACCAAGCTTGAATATACGATTCACACCTATCATTACTGCAGCTGCATCTGTACTGCCGCCTGCAAGTCCTGCCGCTACCGGAATTCTTTTTGTCAATTCAACAGAAAGCCCTTCTGTTATCTGAAATTCATCCATCAGAAGCTTTGCTGCTTTATAGATCAGATTATCTTCATTCGTTGGAATATAATCTACATTCGCAGTTATGGATATTCCTTCTGCTGCTTCTTTTTTGAGAACTAATGTATCATACAGATTAACTGTCTGCATGATCATACGGACTTCATGATATCCATCCTCTCTTTTTCTGACAACATCAAGTCCCAGATTGATCTTGGCTCTGGCTTTTAGCGTAATAGTATTCATGCTATGTTTCCTTCCGTATTTTGTATACAATCCCACACTTTTTATTTTATCATTTATATAACAATTGTCAAGTACAGGTGCTTTACAGAATTTCAACATGAAAGCAGAAAAAGCACTGCCATCAGGCAGTGCTCCTTTAAATGATTTGGATGTCACCCCCCAAATCTTGATTACATCGTTTTATGATTCTCACGCATCTGTGCAATGGCATTCTGCGTATATGCCCCAAGGAACTTTTTCTCTTCTCTTGATAATTCCTTCGGATAGATTGGTTTGCCATATTCAAGGATAACCTTTGCCGGTCTGATATAAGGTACATGTTTTTCAAAAATATCATCTGTACCGGTAACCGCAACCGGAATAATAGCACATCCTGTCTTCTCTGCCATCTTAAGGCTGCCTTCCTTGAATGGAAGCATCTCTTCCGTCTGACTTCTTGTTCCTTCCGGATAGATGAACATAGAAACACCTTTTTTAATCTGTTCAATACCTGTAAGAATCGTCTTTAATCCCTGGCGGATATCCTTTCTATCCAGGAACAGGCAATAAAGTCTTCCCATCCAGATACTAAGCAATGGAATCTTCTTAAGACCATCTTTTGCCACATAACCTGTAAGACCAGGACAACGACTGTAGGAAAGTACTACATCAAAATAACTTCTGTGATTTCCCACATAGAGAACCGGTTCTCCCTTCGGGATATTCTCTTCCCCGATAATTGTAGTCTTTGCTCCTGTCAGCCACATAATGATCTTCAGTTCTGCCTGAACGATACGGAGAGATGAGATATCTCTCCATTCAGGCTTAAATTTCCCAATAATCCATTCCACGATCAACACCGGAATGGTAAGAATCAGGAAGAGTGCAATTGACAAAACAACCAATATTGTACGTATCATTATCTTTTACCTTTTACCGTTTTACTTATTCTTCGAAGACTTCCTCGTCCTCATCAAAGTCTGCAAACTCATCATCATCGTCAAAGATCTCGAACGCTTCAACGTCCTCATCGATTTCTTCGAATTCTTCAAATTCTTCGATTACTTCTTCTTTTTCTACGCCAAAAGCCTTTTCAAGAACCTTGATTACTTCGTCATAAACAATAACTGCCTCATCACTGTCAAGATTGCAGTCTTTCAGAATCTTTTCTGAATCCTTCAGAATAACTCTTCTTACAAATTCATCAATCTGGCTAAGATCAGGATCATCATAGAGCTGATCTGGTGCCTGAGCTGCAGTTTCTGCTATGATATTGCCTGAGATCTCAGGATCCATGCTTTCTTCCATCGCTACTTCATCGTAACCTTTTACAAATACTTTCAGGACATAATCTTTCAGTGCCTTCTGCAGATCCTTTACTGCATCAGTTGTAAGATATACTGTTTCTCCGTATTCATTCGATACTTCATCATCACGGAAAGCTTCTTTTAATCCCTTCTCGATATCTTCATATACTTCCAGATCATCAAATTCAAGATCATCTTTTGTATATTCCTCATCGATCACATCTACATCTCTCTGATTCTGATCTGCAAAGTCAACTTCTTCACCAACAGCTTCCGGAATATCTTCATCATCTTCATCCACAAGCTCTTCAACATCGGCTTCTTCCTGTTCCTTTACAGTTGATGTAGTGTCACCTTCAAATACTACCATACCATCTTCTTCAAGTGCAGAAATATCAGTGAAATCAAGAATACTTACAGCTTCTTCCTCATCGTCTTCATCTTCAAAGACTACAACTCCATTATCTTCGCCTTCTTCAATTGCTGCTTCCAGTGCTTCTTCTTCAGCAATTGTTGCAGATTCTTCCAGTTCTTTCTGCATCTCTTCTGATGCACCAGCATCACCTGCTACGTTCGCCTGTACACGTCCAAGAGTTGCTTTTAACTGTGTAATATCATAATCCTGTTCTGCAATCTTTGCCAGCAGTTCTGCAATCTCTGCACTCTGATCTTCAGAAATGTCAATGTTGTATTCATTCGAAACATTATTAATGATATTGGTAATCTCAGTTACATCAGTGATATCATTCTCGATAACCTCAATCTTAGATGCATTGATAACAGCTACAGCCTCGCTCTGTCCAATCTCATCAGAAAGATTAGCGGTTTTTACAAGCTCTTCATTAGCAAGTTCAACCTTTACCGGTTCTAGAACAACATCCTCTGCTGTCTCGTATGCCATGATAACACCTGTAAGTGCTCCTGTACCGGATACTTCAAATGGAGATGCTGCAACTACCTGACAGTTCTTAACGCCTGATGTTGATAAAGTAGATGCAATCATGTTACATGTTACCCAGTTCAGATTCGCTGTCTTTACCTGGATACCACCCTTTCTGGTTGGTGAAACCAGCGCACAGCTGAATGTTTTTGTTCCGATCTGTTCCAGTGGAACATAAGATCCAAGATGTTCTCTTTCATCATCATTGTTGATCCAGATAATATCTACCGCATCGCGGGATACTCCAAAGTAGCGAAGCATCGTGTTCTGCTGCGCTTCTGTAAGATCAGCGCCTAATGTAACTACCCTACGGCTGTCCGCCATAGCAGGTACTGCACATCCAATTGCAACTGTAAGACCAAGAATCATACTTGTTAATAATTTTTTACTCATAATGTCCTCCTTATATAGATTATCTGGTAAGCTTATCCACAATCTTTTCAAAATGCATAAAGTGAGATGCCTTTACAAGAATACTATCACCTGCTTTTACCATATTCGGAAGAACTTCCAGTGCTTCCTCCAGTGCAGCAATCTTTCTGACTTCTGCTTTCGATCCTTTCTGAATGATTGCATCTGCCATCTCCTCACTTAGTTTACCAATGCAGATACAAAGATCCAGATTAAGATCTGCCGCATAATGACCTACTTCTCTATGCAGTTCAACTTCATCCTCACCTAATTCTCCCATATCTCCAAGAATTGCAACCTTTCTTCCGATTGCATCATCAAGGACCTTAAGAGAAGCTTTCATGGACACTGGATTCGCATTATAACAATCATCTACTACGATAAGTCCATTCGCTTCAATAATGTGAAAACGTCCAGATACGGACTCCAATTTTTCAATTCCCTTTTTGATCTGATCCAGAGTCATATCTACGGATAATCCCACTGCGGTAGCTGCAAGTGCATTCATAACCATATGATATCCTGGAATCGGTACCAATACTTCAAATTCTCCTTCCGGTGTTACGATAGTACATCTCACACCCTTAAGACCTACGCTCTGAATATTCTTCGCATAGATACTTCTCTGAGTTTCATTCCCAAAGAATACAGGCTGAATGCCTTTTACCTCGGTAACCGTTGAAAGCTTATCATCATCTCCATTCAGAATGATCTTTCCATCCTCTGCAAGGAAATCGAATATCTCAGACTTCGCTCTCAGAACTCCGTCACGATCTCCAAGAAATTCCAGATGACACTGACCGATATTAGTGATCACACAGATATCAGGTCTTGCAATCTTACTTAAGCGGTGCATCTCGCCAAAATGATTGATCCCCATCTCAAGCACTGCAATCTCATCTTCTTCACGCAGTCGGAAAATAGTAAGTGGTACCCCAAGTTCATTATTAAAATTACCGAGTGTCTTCAATACACGATACTTCTCAGAAAGAACAGATGCAATAATCTCTTTTGTACTTGTCTTTCCAACACTGCCGGTGATACCAACTACCTTGATGCCCAGCTCTTTTCGGTAAAACTCTGCAATTCCTTTTACAGCTGTCAAAGAAGACTCTACCAGAATATATGGACCTTTAGGATCCTGTGGTGCCTGTTCACAAAGAACACAGGCTGCCTTCTGTTCGTAAACTGCAGGAATAAAACGGTGAGCATCTACCCTCTCACCTTTGATAGCAACAAAAAGGCTTCCCTCTTTTGCCTGTCTGCTGTCTGTCGTAATATCGCTGATTACCTTGCTTTTGTCTTCTTCACTTCCCACATAAGTTCCAGCACATGCAAGGGCAATATTCTCTAATGTCATATTCTTCATATAATAATATCTCCGTAGATCCTGATCTACTTTCTCTTTCCTGAGACTGCGATCAGTTTTTCACATAACTCTCCAAAAGAGATGCCGAGCGCTGCCGCTTCCTGTGGAAGGAGACTGGTCGGAGTCATACCTGGCAATGTGTTTGCTTCCAGACAGTACATAGAACCATCCTCTGCCATCATAAAATCCATTCTTCCGTATCCTTCCAGGCGCAGTACATGATATGCTTCTACAGCACTTTCCTGCATCTTTCTCGTAAGGCTCTCTTCCAGTTCTGCCGGGCAGGTCTCAATCGTGCTTCCAGCCTTATACTTATTCGTATAATCATAGAATCCAACCAGTGGTGCGATCTCAATAACCGGATAAGCTACACCATCCACAACACCAACGGAAAACTCTCTTCCTTTTACATACTTCTCAACAACAAGCTTTTCTTCATATCCAAAGCCTGCATCAAGTGCCTGCTGAAATGATCTCTCATCTTCTACGATATACACACCTACACTTGAGCCGCCGCATGCAGTCTTAACTACACATGGAAGTCCAACGCCGAATTCGTCAGCACTTTTTCTTGGATCTGACTTCTTAACGATCACACCCGGAGGAGTCGGTACTCCATTCTCACGGAATAACTGCTTGGTAATCCCTTTATCCATAGCAAGTGCACTGCCAAGGTAGCCGCTTCCGGTATAAGGGATGCCTAAAAGATCAAATGCAGCCTGAATCTTTCCATCCTCTCCACATTGTCCATGGAGAGCCAGGAATACAACCTCAGCCTTTTTACATACTTCCAGTACATTCGGTCCAAAGAAACCTCTTCTGTTATTCTGAATCTCCTCAATCTTGTCATTAAAGCTTTTTATATAGTTAACTTCCTGCTCCAGATAATAATCATCTGAAAATGCTGTCTCTGGATTCAGTCCTTCTCTTCCACAAAATACATCTATCAATATTGCCTGGTGGCCTCTTTCCCTAAGTGCCTGACAGACTTTTGTTCCTGAAACAATAGATACCGCACGCTCTGTGCTGGTTCCGCCTGCAAGAACTACAATCTTCATATCATATACCTCACTATCAGATTACTCCCCAAAAGAGTTTTCTTTTACTTCTAAAGTATAACCAAAAGGAAGTAATAACACAAGTGCATCATTACTTCCTTTTCTTAAAATTATCTTATTAAAATGTTATGAAACTTATGCTTCAAGTAACTTTTCAACACTTGCAAGCTTAACACTGAGTACAAAGATCTCTGCTGCTTTTGCCAGATCTTCCGGTGTCGGGAAAGATGGTGCAATACGGATATTGCTATCCTGTGGATCCTTTCCATATGGATATGTTGCACCTGCATTCGTCATAACAACACCTGCTTCCTTTGCCAGTGCTACGATTCTCTTTGCACATCCTGGAAGTGAATCAAATGCAATGAAATATCCTCCCTTTGGCTTATGCCAGCTTCCGATCTCAAGACCGCCAAGTTCTTTTTCCAGAATATCAAGAACTGCTTCAAACTTTGGTCTTAAGATATCTGCATGCTTACGCATATGAGCTCTTATTCCATCCATATCCTTAAAGAATCTTACATGACGAAGCTGATTCAGCTTATCATGACCGATTGTCTGATAGTTCATAGATCTTCTTGCATCTGCAAGGTTAGCTTCTGATGCCGCCATAGCTGCAATACCGGAACCTGGGAAGCTGATCTTGGATGTAGAGATAAACTTGTAAACAATATCAGGATTACCTGCCTTCTCACATTCAGAAAGAAGTTCTAAGATAACATCCTGATCATCATCATATAAATGATGGATAGAATATGCATTATCCCAGAAGATTCTGAAGTCAGGAGCTGCTGTCTTCAGGTGTGCAAAACGAAGTACTGTCTCATCTGAATATGAGATACCAGATGGGTTAGAGTACTTTGGAACGCACCAGATACCTTTAATCATTGGATCTTCTGCTACCAGTTTTTCTACCATATCCATATCAGGACCTGTAGGAAGCAGTGGTACATTAATCATCTCAATTCCGAAAAACTCTGTAATACCGAAATGTCTGTCATATCCTGGTACAGGGCAAAGGAACTTGATTGGCTGACCAAGAAGTCCCCATGGTGTATGTCCGCATACACCCATATACATTGCACGTGCAACTGTATCAAACATGACATTCAGACTGGAGTTACCATAGATCAGAATATTCTTTTCTGGTACTTCTGACAGTTCAGCAAGAAGTCTCCTTGCCTCAGGAATACCATCCATAACACCATAGTTACGGCAGTCAATACCTGTCTCGCACTTTAAATCTGAGCTGCTGTTCAGAATATCCATCATACCCATAGCGATATCAAGCTGTGTAGCAGATGGCTTTCCTCTTGACATATCAAGCTTCAGATTCTGTGCCTTAACTTCTTCAAACGCTTTTTCCAGACGCGCTTTTTCTTCCAGTAACGCTTCTTTGCTTAAATCCTTATAAGCAACCATTTTTTCATTCCTCCTCATACAAAACCAGATTGTTACTGTTCACGTCCACTTCGATTCCGTTCCAGTAACAGTGAAAAAGCCATGCAAAATCACCTTCGGTGATGGCTTTTTTACTGCAGACCTCGGTTTTGCAATGCAAAACACCTCGCGGAACAGTGATACCTGAACTGTAATACCTTATCTACTGTCTCAGGTAGATTCCCTGTGACTCGATCCAATCATCAAGATCTTCAATTACATCGTGTGCCCACGTAGGACTTAATTCCTGAGTAGTTCCCTCTGCTCCTTCAACGTCCTTTTCAACTTCCAGATTCTGCAGTTTCTTTTCTTCACTCATAGCATGTCCTCCTTTTAGATCTTAGTCGATGTTACTGTTCACGTACACTTCGTTCCCGTTCCAGTAACGGTGAAAAAGCCATGCAGAATCACCTTCGGTGATGGCTTTTTCACTGCAGACCTCGGGTTTTGCGTTGCAAAACACCTCGCGGAACAGTGGCATCTGAACTGTAACGCTTACTACAGTATAAAGTGCTTTAGGAATTGCACATAAATACCACCATACGTGTAAACAATTTTATGTATCATTCCACTTACTTTTATTCATATTCCGCCCAGAATAATCTACTGATTTTTGACCATTTAATTTTCTTCACATAATCAATTACTACAAGTTCCAACATAGAAAGAAGTATAACTCCTACTACTTCCACAACACATTTTGTTGACCACGGTAATCTTTTCAATTTATAGCTATTGTTCAGTAACTGAATAAAAATAAAATTATTTAAATACATTGGAACACTTAATTTTTCGAGATAATAGAATACTTTGTTCTTTGAAAATTCAATCAGCATTGTTTTTTCACTGAATGCAATTGAAATACCGATCAATAACATAATCACAAATATCCAATCATATTCTCGTACGTTATTATATCTGGCATTTAAATAAAAAACTCCACCCAGTAAAAACACTTCTAATACGGAAAGGCAACATCTACCAAATTTGGTAAACGCCACTTTTCTGATCAGCTTACTGATTTCATATGCTGTACATCCCAGTGTAATCTGATAAAATCCTTTCGCTAATCCAAGATAACACAGCCCTGTATATGTCTTTACCTTTCTCATAGACGGAAAATTATAATATAGATAGCCACCAATCAGCATTGCAACAATTGGTCCAATCAATCCCGAATAATTTTTCCCCAGCTTTTTCTGCAGCGGATAAATAATCATCATACTCAGTATCATTGCCGACAGATACCAACATCCACCTAATAATCCATCTCTGGGCAGACCAAGCATCTGAAGCATGCTCAAGTCTAATATTCCCCGAATAAAATATTTTACTCCAAATGAGCGAAAATGGATTTTGATTGTTGCCATTAATAATAATGAAAAGATCAGATATGGATATACTCCTTTTAATTTTCCCCAGATAAACTTCCAAGTAGCCTCTGGCAGACTTCTTGTGTCGTGTTTTTTTTGCTCACTCTCAACTTTTAATGCTAATAAAACCCCTGACACAATAAAGAAAAAGTCCACTCCGATGGCACCACATATAAAAAGATCATGCTTTATCTTTCCATCAGTAATGGCATACAAATGATGTAGTAGTATCAATAATGCAAATATAAATTTCCATATGCTGATTACGCCATTGTGTTTTTTCATTCGACAATATTCCTCGCCTCTTAATTACATTGCTTTCAGAAAAGTAAACTTTGTTTTGTATCACAAAGCAGACTATCTGAACGACCAAAAATGTATTCAATAGAAATAAAATATCATATCTTTTCCCACAGAATAACATTATTTTTATTATATCTCAGAATTTTCAGATAGTCTACAACCTGACACTAATTGTCGGTTAAATTTTTACTTTTATTTTTTAAAAAAGCTTGCAATTAGTATGGAAATATACTATAATACATTTTGTTCGAAAGACATGTGTGTTTAGCTCAGCTGGATAGAGCGTTTGGCTACGGACCAAAAGGTCGGGGGTTCGAATCCTCTAACACACGCTAAGGCATCTGCGATTGCAGATGTCTTTCTTTTTATCTAAAACTATAAAACTCCTTCCTTAAGCATACATAACCTCAGGAAGGAGTTTCACTTTTAATAGAGTGCTTCTATCGCCTTGGCTTTCTCATAAAGATAGCGATTGGATGGTACACATATATCGTGTTTTTCTGCAATTCTGATTACAGTACCGGCAAAGGACTCTACTTCGGAATACTTCTTATTCACTCTGTCCTGTGCCATAGACGGCATACCTGTCGGACTGATTCCACTTAAAATCACAAGTGCATGATTGAGATCCTTCTCTGTCAGATGGATCCCTTCCAGGTTCGAGATAGCGAGAACCTCTCTCATAGCTGCAATCATGACGCGATAGCCTTCTGTCCCTTCTGTAAGTGCCTCTCCGGTAGTAATCCCATATGTCATACATACCTGATTGATCCCTACATTCAGCATGAACTTGCTCCACATACGAAACAGAATATCCTCTTCTTCCGTATATGCAATATGCACTTTCTCAAAGAATCTCTTTAACTGCTCATAAGCATTCCGATCAGTCTTATCTATGCAGCCAATACGCAGTTCTCCTGTATGAATTACAGAAAATTCGTCCCCGAATTTCATCGCATCCATTCCCTGTGCAACGGTATATATAATATTCTGATATCCATATCGCGCACCGATCATCTCTTCACTGTCAATTCCATTCATTACAGAGATAATAACAGTGTCTGGTCCAACTGCTTTTTCCATGCTTTCTATTGCACTTTTAAGTCCTGTAGACTTTACTGCAACAATCAGAAGGTCTGCTTCCTTCGCATCCTCTGCGCAGACAATAGAAAAGCTCTTTTCCGCTCCATTTACAAGAACCTTCTTTCCCTGACTGCGCGATACTCTTTCCTTATCCATGATATACGATACACTGATTCCTGTCCCACTCTGTTCAATGATATTGCCATACATAAGTCCCAGAGCTCCCATTCCGATGATGGAAACATTCTTTATCTCTTTCATCCTAATCTCTCCTGTCAAAACTCTTATTCAAGTACGCCTCTGCTGAAAGTTCCATTATTTGATCGCTATTCCATTTACAACTACTTCTTCGCTAATCTCGATAACCAGACAGCGTTTACCATCCACTTCTTTTGTCTCTACCAGGTCTGTTCGTTCTGGGTTTACCTGAATTACCACATCCGGAGTCTTAATCTCAAACTTTCTCGTATTCACAACATTATTGGCCACAAAGGATACATCATGAGTTCCAGCCGCCACATCATACATATCGTCAAATGTTGATAGCTGTTCATTCGTGACTCCACTCTGTTCCAGAATACGCTTTACATCTCCCTTATCCAGCTTCATCAGTTCCGGCTCATCCTTTTTCTCTTCCATCATCTCATTTAAAGTATCATGGATCGTGCGAACCATCTCAAAGCTGCATTCTTCTCCTAATGTTTTTTCCATTACATTACTAAAGGTTTCCTTCTGATTACCTGCTGTCATCGGAAGGACACACCCAAGTACCCCATCTACGAGATCTGTTGCAGGTTCTTCCGGTTTTGCATTGTAATATAATAAGGAATGAATATCTGCACTTCTGTCATGAAAGGCCGGGAACAGGAATCCAACCGATGGATTTTGTACCATCCATTCCTGGATATTATTCTCAAAACAGTTCTGATGTGGATTATAGGAAAGGCCTGGCTTGGAAAGTGTTACCGGACAGATACAACAGATAAAGTGTTCATATACCTCATCAGATGCGTCATCCATCTCAATATTATCAGATGTCTTTCCTACAATATCCATAGTTCCATGCAGTAAAAGAATCAGGTAGTTACCAACAAAATTATAGCAGTTGATCACCTTCTCATAGAACTCTTCCAGTACTGCGTCATCCTGAAGTCCTGTGTACTTAAGCTTCATCAAAAGCTCATGCTTTCCACCTTCCTCTTCCTCCTCCAACGGAAATTCCATCGTAAGAAGGTTCTTTCCAACAGTTCCCGACATTGACTTTCGGAAGATGTTCAGATATTTAAAAAACTCTTCTTCCGGAATAGATAAAAACGCTTCACGAAACTGTGCGATCACACGTTTCTCCCCATCCACATAGCATCCGGCAATTCTGCTTCCAGGGCACTTTTCCTGTGTATATTGCTTCTTTATCTCTGCAATCTCTTTTTTATTCATATCTATAATCTCTCCTTGTGAGTACTTTTTATTTTTTATATACTAAAACTATATACATATATAGCGAGGTTTCTTCTATGCATTATCTTTTTCTGGGAGACAGCATCACCTGTTCTGACCGTTTCTGGGACGATACCCATGAAGGTCTTGGCGATGGTTATGTCTATCAGCTTTACAAACAAAAGGCTCTCTGTCAGAAAGAGACCTTTATGACGAATAAAGGATTCGATGGTCTCACCTGCGCTTCCCTTCTTGAGCGCCTGTGTTCCAGTCGTATCACCTTATCTGATTATGACCAGATCATCCTTCTTATCGGAATCAATGATGTAGGCGTATCCATGAATACAGGAAGGTCTTTATCTGAACAGCATTTTATGCAGAATTATAAGGAGCTTATCTGTCTCCTTCAGACTCATACACAGAATCTCCTGTGTCTGTCCCCATTCCTGTTCCCTTATCCTCAGGAATACCTTAGCTGGAAAGAAGAACTCTCTTTTGCCATCCGCTGTATGAAGCAGGTATGTGACTCTTTCTCTATCCCGTTCTATTCTCTGCAGGACTACATGGATTCGCTCCTTTTAAAAGAAGACATTACCGCTATAACTCCTGATGGCATCCACCTTACGCAAAGAGGACACTCTCTGCTTGCATCCTATATCTTACCATACTTGATCTGAAACCAGAAGAAACACGCTTTGCGAGTTTCTTCGGTTAACGCGGCAGTCGCCAAGGCCTTGTGCGAACACTGGCTTTGGCTTGTTGCACGCGTAAATTATAAAAACCGCAAAGAGAATCATCTCTTTGCGGTATCTTATTATTTTGCGTAGTCAACGGCGCGTGATTCACGGATCACACTAACCTTTATCTGTCCCGGATATTCAAGTTCAGCTTCAATCTGCTTTGAAATATCTCTTGCCAGTAATACCATATCAGCATCGCTGACCTTCTCAGGAACAACCATAATACGAATCTCTCTACCTGCCTGAATAGCAAATGATTTATCAACACCCTTGAATGAGTTGGATATATCTTCTAACTGTTTTAATCTGTTGGTATATGTCTCCAGAGTCTCTCTTCTTGCACCAGGACGTGCTGCAGAAATAGTATCTGCCGCCTGTACGATACATGCAATCAGGGATTCTGCTTCAACATCTCCATGATGTGATTCCACGGAATTAATAACAACTGCAGATTCTTTGTACTTTCTACAAAGATCAGCACCAATCTGAATGTGGGATCCTTCCACCTCATGGTCGATGGACTTTCCGATATCATGTAATAAACCGGCTCTCTTAGCGATGCGGACATCAACACCGATCTCACCAGCTAATAAACCAGACAACTGTGCTACTTCAATGGAATGCTTTAATGCATTCTGTCCATAACTTGTACGGAACTTCATTCTACCTAAAAGTCTGATCAATTCTGGATGTATTCCATGTACACCTACTTCTAATGCTGCTGCTTCGCCTTCTTCGCGAATCATTGTATCTACTTCTTTTTGTGCTTTTTCTACCATTTCTTCGATTCTTGCCGGATGGATACGTCCGTCAACAATCAGTTTTTCCAATGCAATTCTAGCCACTTCTCTTCTAATCGGATCAAAGCTTGATAAAATTACTGCTTCCGGAGTATCATCGATAATCAGGTCAACACCTGTCATAGTCTCCAGTGTACGGATATTACGGCCTTCACGACCAATAATACGTCCCTTCATCTCATCATTCGGCAACTGCACAACGGAAATTGTTGTCTCAGCTACATGGTCAGCAGCACAACGCTGAATAGCTGTAGTAACATACTCTTTTGCCTTTTTGTTAGCATCTTCTCTTGCTCTACTCTCCAGTTCCTTGTAAAGTCTGGCAGTATCGCTCTTCACTTCATCTTCAACAGTTTTTAACAGATAGTCCTTTGCTTGTTCGGAGGTTAAACCTGAGATTCGCTCCAGTTCCTGTACTTTTTTGCCATGGATCTCATCGATCTCTGCGGCCTTTTTCTTTAACTCTTCTTCTCTGTTTACTAAATTGGCTTCTCGTCGCTCAATAGCATCAGACTTTTTGTCGATCGCTTCTTCCTTAGCAAGAACTCTACGTTCATACTTCTGGATCTCAGCTCTGCGTTCTCTTGTTTCCTTGTCAAGTTCATTCTTGCGGTTCATGGACTCTTCTTTCGCTTCGAGTAACGCTTCTCGTTTCTTTGTCTCTGCTACCTTTAATGCATCATCTATAATATCACGGGCTTTTTCTTCAGCACTTCCGATAGTCTTTTCATCGACTTTCTTATGGTAAGCTGTCGCTACCACCCATCCTATAGCTGCTGCAATTATTGCCACCAAAATACAGACAACAATTGTCACAGGACTCACAGGAGCACCTCCTTATTAAATTTTCATTGTACAAATACAACGTATTTAATTCTATACTTATTTCCAATAGATGTCAAGTAAGAAACGTCATAGTAACAAAAAGTAACAAAAAGTGTAGGAAATCTCCTACACTTTTCTTGGTTTCTTTTGTAAAAATTATCCAAATTCTATCTTCATAGCGCGATTCACATTCTCACTGCTAAAACCCTTTCGCATCAGGAATGCATACATCTTCTGCTTCTCCTTCCGGTCACTGGTCTGCGGATCAAAGTTCTTCTTCTGCATCCATCGGATGATCTGTTCTTCCTCCGGAATATCATCTGCCTCTTCAAATGCAATCTCTATAAGGTCTTTCTCTACACCTTTGCGATAGAGTTCCATCTCAATCTGCTTCCTGCTTTTTCGTTCACTCATAGATGCAATATACTTCTGTGCATAATTCGCATCATCAACATAACGAAAGCTTTTCACATAAGCAATAGCAACATCGATCTCTTCTTCTGTATAAATAGTCTTGCCACTTTTCAGCTTATCTCTGAGTTCCTTCTCGGTATAATCTCTTTTCTCAAGCAGGTGCATACAACGAAGCTTCGCTCTCTTTTGCATGTCATAATCCATAGAAAGATTACTCCTCATCATCTGATATCATACCAGATGAAACAGCGCTTCCCTGAAGACCATAATGCTCACGTACTTTTGCTTCTGCGTCAGCCATAACCTCTGGGTTATCACGTAAGAACTGCTTTGCATTCTCACGTCCCTGTCCAATCTTCTCACCATTATATGCATACCATGCACCACTCTTATTGATAATACCAAGATTAGCTGCAAGATCAAGAATATCTCCTTCTCTTGAAATACCCTGGCCAAACATAATATCAAATTCTGCTTCCTTGAATGGAGGTGCAATCTTATTCTTTACTACTTTAATTCTTGTACGGTTACCGATCACTTCGCCCGACTGTTTCAGAGACTCAATTCTTCTGACATCCATACGTACAGAAGAATAGAACTTAAGTGCACGTCCACCGGTCGTTGTCTCCGGATTACCGAACATAACACCAACCTTTTCACGCAGCTGGTTGATAAAGATAACAACACAGTTTGTCTTGCTGATAACTGCTGTCAGCTTACGAAGAGCCTGTGACATCAGTCTTGCCTGAAGACCAACGTGAGAATCTCCCATATCACCATCGATCTCAGCCTTTGGAACAAGTGCTGCTACAGAGTCCACGATGATAATATCAACTGCACCGGAACGAACCAGTGTCTCTGTAATCTCAAGAGCCTGTTCTCCATTATCCGGCTGTGAAATATAAAGGTTATCAATATCTACTCCAATATGAGAAGCATATACAGGATCCAGTGCATGTTCTGCATCGATGAAACCGGCTACGCCGCCTCTCTTCTGTACTTCTGCCACCATATGAAGTGCTACTGTTGTCTTACCACTTGATTCAGGGCCATAGATCTCAACTACACGTCCCTTTGGGATACCGCCAAGTCCAAGCGCGATATCAAGACTTAAAGAACCTGTCGGAACAGTCTCAACATTCATGTTCTTACCGGAATCCCCAAGCTTCATAACTGATCCCTTACCAAACTGCTTCTCAATATGTGAAAGTGCCGCATCTAATGCTTTCTGTCTATCGTCATTCATCTTATTATACTCCTTTTCGAACTTGTGTTCGTTTTTCTGTTCTAATATTATTATACTTTACCATAATTGTCAACCAGATTTCCCTATGAAATTTTCACTTCTTTTGTACATGGATATATGCGGAGAATCCCGCGTGGAATTAAATGGATTTCGTTTATCATATCAAAAAAGGAGTTTTTCTGTCAATCAGAAAAACTCCCTGTATACTTACCCTATTATTACTGTGTTACTGTTTCGTCGTTTTTGTCCGTGTTGTACGTGTCTTTCCTGTTCCTTTTGGCAAGCTTTCCGAACTCTTTGCCGGTGTTTTGTAATATACCGCAGCTGCATCAAAAAACTGCCGAAGCGGTATATTCTGCCCATTATGAAGAACGTTATCTGTCCTTGTCTGAATAAATGCATTCAGCTTTTGCATATACTCATCTGAAGTAATGCTTCCTTCTGCTACATAGGTCAGTCCCTTCTCCCAGCTTGCTGTCAGATCAGGATTCAGGAGAGAACGTATGGAGATGCTTACCACATCAAAGATCATCTCACCTAATAAAGTCGGTGTAAGGATCTGTGTTTTTTTATTCAGGGCTATATACTTGTTGGCAACCAGCTTTTTCAGAATCTCAGCACGGGTTGCACTTGTGCCTATTCCGCTTCCCTTTATCTGCTCTCTAAGTTCTTCATCTTCGATCAGCTGTCCGGCATTCTCCATTGCCAGTATCATAGAACCGGAATTATACCTCTTTGGAGGTGAGGTTTCTCCTTCTTTTACTTCCAGCTTTTTCACAGGAAGCTCCAGTCCCTTTTTTACTGATTTTAACGTCTCCAGAAGTTTTGGATCCACAGAGTCTTCTTTGTTCGATTTAACATTCGCAACCTTAAGATATCCTTCCTGTTCCAGCGCCTTAAATGATGCGAAAAACTTTTCCGTCCCCATCTTTGTCACAAGATTGATCCTCTTATAAACAGCCGGTGGATAAAAGATACTTAAGAATCTCCGTACAATCAGTTCATACACCTTACGGCTTCGCTCTGATACACTCTTTAATGCAGACAATCCCTGCCCGGTCGGAATGATCGCATAATGGTCTGTAATCTGCTTATCATTCGTATATCTCGTCTTCGCTATATTCTTATAGCTTCCACTTTCCAGTATCTCACCTGCAAACATTGCCGCTGGTTCAAATCCTGTCAGCCCTTTGATATTGTGTGAAATCTCCTTGGCAACTGCAGTAGACAGAACTCTTGCATCTGTTCGCGGATAGGTAACCAGCTTTTTCTCATAAAGTTCCTGTACAACCTGAAGTGTCTCGTCCGGACTTAACTTAAAGAGACGGGAACAATCATTCTGAAGCTCCGCAAGATTATATAAAAGCGGTGCATTCTTTGTCTCCTTCTTATTCTCTATGCTGTCCACCACCGCAGTCAATGGTTGCTGACCGGACAACTCTTCTATCAGCTTTTCTGCATCTTCTTTCTCTTTAAATCCATTCTCCTTATAAAGTTTCGGTGAAAGATAATACCGGGATCCTTCCACTGCACGAAATTCCCCTTCCACATCACTTCCACTGATATCTACAGTATTCAGGACACGGTAAAACGGTGTTTTCACAAAAGAACGGATCTCACGTTCTCTTCGAACTATCATTCCAAGAACACAGGTCATAACACGACCAACCGATATCACTGTATACTTTGTATTCAGATAACTGGATATCACATTCCCATACTTCAATGTTAAAAGTCTCGAAAAATTAATACCCATAAGATAATCTTCCTTGGCACGCAGATATGCCGCGCTGCACAGATTATCATACTCAGACAGATCCTTAGCGGTACGGATCCCTCTTAATATCTCTTCTTCTGTCTGGGAATCAATCCAGACACGTCTTCTGTTCTTCTTGCTGACATCTACCTTCGCCTGTCTTTCTACAAGACGATAGATATACTCGCCTTCTCTTCCCGAGTCTGTACAGACATAGATGGATGAAATATCACTTCGGTTAAGTAAGCCGCTTACAATCTTAAACTGTTTTTCCACTGCCGGAATGACTTCATAGAGAAATTCATCCGGCAAAAAAGGAAGTGTCGCTAGACTCCACTTCCTGTACTTCTCATCGTAAACTTCAGGATAACTCATGGTAACAAGATGTCCCACACACCATGTGATCACAACCTGGTCTCCCTCAAGATATCCATCCTTTCGCGCAGTATTCACCTTCAGCGCCTTCGCAAACTCCTGCGCTACACTTGGCTTTTCTGCAATAAATAAAGATTTTGCCATACTTTAATTCCTAATTACATTTTAAGATCCGGTCATAAAAACTCTTTCTACCCAGATAAAAGAATGCTGCTCCTGCAAGCAGGAAGATTCCCATTCCCACATATGCCATAAAATACCCTCTGGCATACCATGACTGTCTGAACAAACTGAACAGCGTAACATACTGAAGAAAGAATAACTGTTCAACCAGATAATATCCAATATACATTACATACATCAGAACAGGAATAATAACAGCTATTCTTATGTATGCAAGTAAACTTCTGGATCTGCATGCTATAAAAAAGCAGAATCCACTGATAAAAAACTGCAGGCAGAGCGCTCCGAGATTGAGCATCAGAAAAGAATTCTGATTCCAGTAACCTGCAAGACGATACACCTGCGTAAGTGCACCAATCACTGTCACAAGAATGATCATAAGAAAACCTGACGCAGTAATCATCACTGCCTTAGTTCCCATAATCTTTCCAGGTCCGATATCTGTTGCAAGAAGAAACTCCATGGTTCCATCCTCAACTCTTCTGGTAATAAGATGATAAGCAAGCATCATCTCCAGAAACATCGGAATCAGGATGATCGGAATCGTATCCCAGAAAATATCAGAGATCTCTACCAGATTCATCTCACAGATTCCCACTGCAAGAAGAATACTCACCAGTTCCAGTGCAAACATCACAAGTAATCTTTTGTCATTAATCTTAACGTCCTGTTTTAGAATCGGTATATTAAACATGGATTCTACCTCCATAGAAATGAACAAAAGTTTCTTCCAGTGTGGTCGGAACCGGTTCTATATTCGTTATATCATAAGATGCGAGCTTCTCGATCAAAGGCTTTAACTCTCCTTTGACCGTTACGATCACATTCCTGTCTTTCATATTCTTTGTCTCATAGCCTTCATTCACAAAACGAATAACGCTTCGCGGATCGTGAAACTGCAGCACATAATCCCGATACATATTCTCGCGAAGATCTTCAATCTCTCCCATATAGATCATATAACCGCGATCCAGCATACCAACCCTGTCACAGGTAAGATCAACCTCATCAACGCTCTTCGCAGTCAGAACCACCATATGATTTCTTTCCTTCTCTGCAAGAATCAGATCCATCATAACGCTTCTACTTTTGGGATCCAGATTCTCATACGGTCTGTCAAGAAACAATATCTGCGGATCATGAAGCATGGCACAGATAATACCAGTCTGCTTCTTCTCATTCGAAGTCATAGTTCCTATCTTCTTATCTACATTCAGCTTAAATCTGCCTGCAAGGTCAAAAATACGTCCCAGATTCTTACATCCACGCATCTTTGCGTTCTGTGTAAGGAACTGTCGTCCTGTTAATTCTGATGGTAAAATCACATTCTCCGGAAGATATCCGATAGTCTTATGCAGGGAAAGACTGTCTTTTAAACAGTCTTTCCCATTAATAGCACATCTTCCTTTTGTTGGCTTCTCAAATCCCATAAGAACGCGCAAAGCTGTGGTCTTACCGGAACCTGATGGTCCCAGCAGCCCGAATACTTCGCCCTCTTCCACTTCAAGTGTAAAATCAAAGATTCCCTTATTCTCTTCATATTTTCTCGAAATATTTTTAAAACGAATCATGCCAACATCCTTCGTATCTATATTGCTGTAACTTAATTACTTCTTTGTAATATAACCAAGTGCTTTCAGACTTTCTGCACAGAGAACTGCACCACCTGCTGCACCTCTTACTGTATTGTGTGCAAGACCGATAAACTTGTAATCATATACAGTATCTTCACGGAGACGTCCGATAGAAACGCCCATACCTCTTTCGTAATCTACATCAGCCTTTACCTGTGGACGATTATCTTCTTCTAAGTACTGAATAAACTGCTTTGGAGCGCTTGGAAGGTCTTTTTCCTGTGGAAGTCCCTTGAAGTTAACAAGCTTTTCGATAAGCTGTTCTTTTGTTGGTTTCTTTCTGAACTTTACAAATACAGCTGCTGTATGTCCGTTCAGAACAGGTACACGTACACACTGACATGTAATAACCGGTTCTGTAGCTTTAACGATCACACCGTTTTCAACCTTACCAAGGATTCGAAGTGGTTCCTGTTCAGACTTTTCTTCTTCTCCGCCGATATATGGAATGATATTCTCTACCATCTCAGGCCAGTCTTTGAATGTCTTACCTGCACCTGAAATAGCCTGATATGTTGTAGCAACTACTTCATATGGTTCAAACTCTTTCCATGCTGCAAGACATGGTGCATATGCCTGGATAGAGCAGTTAGGCTTAACAGCGATGAAACCTCTTGTTGTGCCAAGACGTTCTTTCTGTGCTGCGATTACTTCAAAATGCTCTGGATTGATCTCTGGAACTACCATTGGTACGTCTGGTGTCCATCTGTGAGCACTGTTATTGGAAACAACAGGTGTCTCTGTCTTAGCATATGCTTCTTCGATTGCTCTGATCTCATCTTTTGTCATATCAACAGCTGAAAATACAAAATCTACTGTAGCAGCAACCTTTTCAACTTCATTAACATTCATAACAACAATATTCTTAACTGCTTCCGGCATTGGTGTTGTCATCTTCCATCTTCCGCCAACAGCTTCTTCGTATGTCTTTCCTGCACTTCTTGGGCTTGCTGCAAGAGTAACAACTTCAAACCATGGGTGGTTATCAAGCAGAGAGATAAATCTCTGTCCAACCATACCAGTTGCACCTAAAATACCAACACGTAACTTTTCACTCATTATTTCTTCCTCCTCATTCATACATAACGTAAAGCTTATAAACCCTGATCCGCACTCAGGTATGCTTCATTGAGCGCAATTACTTTATTCATTGCAACCTCTGAAGGAGCACCTATGGTCTGACGCTTATCAACACATGTCTTCATGCTGATTGCTTCATAGATGTCTTCTTCAAACACAGGACTGATACTCTTGAATTCTTCCAGAGTCATATCATCCAGTGCGATATCTTTATCAATACAATATAATACGAGTCTGCCGACAATACCATGAGCATCTCTGAATGGTACTCCATGGTTTACCAGATAATCAGCAGCATCTGTTGCATTGGTAAATCCATTCTTTGCGCTGTCTTCCATCACCTGCTTACGGAATCGCATGGTTGCGATCATACCGGTAAACAATGCCAGACAGCCTTTTGTTGTATCAATTGCATCGAAGGTAAGTTCCTTATCTTCCTGCATATCCTTATTATATGCAAGTGGAAGCCCCTTCATAGTTGTAAGAAGAGACATAAGTGCACCATACACACGTCCGGTCTTACCACGAACCAGTTCAGCAATATCCGGGTTCTTCTTCTGCGGCATAATACTGCTTCCTGTGCTGTAAGCATCATCGATCTCAACAAAACGATATTCATTGGTGTTCCAGATGATGATCTCTTCACAGAATCTGCTCAGATGCATCATAACGGTAGAAAGTGCTGACAGGAACTCGATCAGATAATCTCTGTCTGCCACAGAATCCATACTGTTCAGGGTAGCACCCTTAAATCCAAGGAGCTGTGCTGTATATTCACGATCCAGCGGATAAGTAGTACCTGCCATCGCACCGCTTCCAAGCGGACAATAGTTCATACGGTCATAAATATCTGCCATACGCTGTCTGTCTCTCTTAAACATCTCAAAATAAGCGCCAAGATGATGTGCCAGTGTAATAGGCTGTGCCTTCTGAAGATGTGTAAATCCTGGCATATAGGTTCCTACATGCTCTTTCATCATTCCAAGTAATGTCTCCAGAAGCTTTTTCAGCAACTGATCTACTTCCTTTACTTCATCTCTTGTATAAAGCTTCATATCAAGAGCTACCTGATCATTACGGCTTCTTCCTGTGTGAAGCTTCTTACCCGGATCACCGATACGATCAATAAGATTCGCTTCCACGAAGCTATGAATATCTTCATATTCATCTGTAATCTCCAGTGTTCCATTCTCCACATCTGCAAGAATAGACTGAATACCTGCAAGAATCTGATCCCTCTCTTCTTCAGTAAGGATTCCCTGCTTTGCCAGCATCTTCACATGTGCCATACTGCCTTCCATATCCTGACGGTAAAACTTCTGATCAAAAGAAATGGAAGCATTAAAATTATAAACCAGTTTGTCTGTTTCCTTTGTGAAACGTCCTCCCCAGAGCTGTGCCATAATATTACCTCTTTCTAATCCAATATCGGTAGTAGTCTACCATACATCATTTTTATTATCAAGATTTAATCTGTGTCATTTCTTATTGAATTCTTATTGATTTCTTATAGAAAATACACATCCACAGTAATTCTGGCGATACAGACCGTATTCCGCCGACAGCTCTGTAGAGCGCTTATACCCGTTCTTTTTCTTAAAATCAGAAGGAAGCCAGTCTGTCTGATACTCCCTGGCAAGTTCCTCCCCGATACTGTTGAGCACCTGTGCATTCTTTAGCGGGCTGATGGTAAGTGTCGTTGTGTAATAATCCATCCCAAGTTTTTTTGCAAGCTGTGCCGTCACAGACAGTCGAAGCCGGAAGCACTGTTCACAGCGTCTTCCACCTTCCGGTTCCTTCTCCAGACCTTTTACCAATGCATAATAGCGGGAGGATTCAAAATCTCCTTCTATAAAAGAAACAGGATGTACGGCAGGCAGTTCCTGAATAAACCGTTCCTGTTCCTTTACTCTCTTATAATACTCTTCCTCCGGATAGATATTCGGATTATAATAGAATACTGTTATACTAAAAAAACGGGAAAGATACTCCAGACAGTAGCTGCTGCATGGTGCACAGCAGCTATGCAGCAAAAGCGTTGGAACTCTTCCCTCTATTTCATTCTGTTCTATGATCTTTTCCAGTTCTTTCTGATAATTTCTTTTATTCATCCTGATTCCTCATTATCTTTCACATGATGCCACGGATTTCTTCGCATTTCATGCTTTTGCCCCTGGCATCATTCACATTTTACAAGTATAAACAAGATTATTTTTTCTGACAATATTTTTCTCCTGTATTGACAAATGTTTTTTCTATATTATACTTTTTGTTAGAACTCTAACAGTTCGTTTTCTAACTTTTAAAGGAGGTAAACAACTTGAGTAACTGTAATCATCTTGGTATGTATGTAACGATTGCTTCCATGCATATCCGGCGCAACCTGGATGCCATCTTCTCACAACATGGCCTCTCTTCCGGAATTCAGGGTCGTATTCTGGGAGAACTTGTCCGTGCACAGGCAGACGGGAACGCTATCTATCAGAAGGATGTCGAAAAGATCTTCGGGATTCGCCGTTCTTCTGTAAACAGTCTGATATCTGGTCTGGAATCTCATGGATATGTTGAACGTATCCCCGACTCCAGTGATGCCCGGTTGAAACAACTGCAGTTAACAGAAACAGGGCAGCTGAAATATGCACAGATCTGTAAGTCCATGGATGACTTTGAAGACTCCCTTGCTTCTGAATTTACTCCCGAAGAAAAACAACTTGTCGTATCAATGATGCAGCGTATCATACATCACTATGCAGAAGGCTGCACCCTTGGCTGCGACAGAAAGGAACTGGAAAATGATTAAAAACATTTTAAAATCAGTGGGTGAATATAAGAAAGCATCTCTGTTTGCTCCTCTTTTTGTCACTCTGGAAGTATTCATGGAAGTTCTGATCCCGCTTCTGATGGCTTCCCTGATCGATAAAGGTATCGATCAGAACAATCTGGGTAATATTACAAAATATGGTATTATCCTTGTCATCCTTGCTATGATCTCTCTTGCGTGTGGTGTTCTGTCCGGACACTATGCGGCAATTGCCAGTGCCGGTTTTGCAAAGAATCTGAGAAGAAGAATGTTCTATAAAGTTCAGGATTTTTCATTCATGAACATTGACCATTTCTCTACCTCAAGTCTTGTGACAAGACTTACCACAGATGTCACTAATATTCAGAATGCATATCAGATGGTCATCCGTATTGCAGTACGTGCTCCGATCATGCTGATCATGTCTTATGCAATGGCTCTTAAGATCAACCCGAAGTTATCGCTGATCTATCTGTGTGTTATTCCAATTCTTGCGATCGCTCTGGCTGTGATCATGTCACACGCTCATCCGATCTTTGTAAAGGTGTTCAAGACTTACGATAAACTGAATAACATCGTTCAGGAGAATGTACGTGGTATCCGTGTTGTAAAGTCTTTCGTTCGTGAAGACTATGAGACGCAAAAGTTCAATGCCATTTCAAAGTCTATCTACGATGACTTTAATAAGGTAGAAAAGATGATTGCCTTTAACGGCCCGATCATGCAGATGTGTGTATTTGGATGTATGATCCTGATCTCATGGTTTGGTGCTCACTACATTGTAGGCGGCACACTGACAACCGGTGAACTTACTTCTTTATTTACTTACACAATGCAGATCCTGATGAGTCTTATGATGCTCTCCATGATCTTCGTTATGACTATTCTTTCCCGTGCTTCCATTGAACGTATCAATGAAGTTCTGGTTGAGGTTCCGGATATCCACAATCCGGAGAAACCTGTTATGAATGTAGCTGATGGCTCTATCTCTTTTGATCATGTAGACTTCAGTTACAGCAACGACCCTGATAAGCTTTGCCTGAAAGATATCAATATCGATATCCGCTCCGGCGAAACAGTAGGTATCATTGGCGGAACAGGCAGTGCCAAGAGTACACTTGTACAGATGATCCCTCGTCTTTACGACACCACAAAAGGATCTGTCAAGGTTGGCGGCATTGATGTACGTGAGTATGATATTAAGGTTCTCCGTGATGCAGTTTCCATGGTTCTTCAGAAGAATGTCTTATTCTCCGGTACGATCAAGGAAAACCTTCGCTGGGGTAATCCGAATGCTACTGACGAAGAACTGATCCATGCATGCAAGCTTGCACAGGCAGATGATTTCATAACCTCCTTCCCGGATCAGTACGATACGTACATCGAACAGGGTGGAACCAATGTCTCCGGCGGACAGAAGCAGCGTCTCTGTATTGCACGTGCTCTTCTGAAAAAGCCTGCTATCCTGATCCTGGATGACAGTACCTCAGCTGTTGATACCAAGACAGATTCTCTTATCCAGGCTGCATTCGCAAAAGAGATTCCGAATACGACCAAGCTTATCATTGCTCAGCGTATCTCTTCCGTACAGCATGCAGACAAAATCATCGTTATGGATAATGGTAAAGTATCTGCAATCGGTAATCATGAAGAACTGCTTCAGACAAGTTCCATCTATCAGGAAGTATTTAATTCTCAGGTAAAGGGGGCTTCTGACAATGAGTAATGAAAACAAACAGCAACAGCCAAAGGGCAATGGCGGTAATCTGAAACAGCGTTCACGCGGTATGTCCAAGGAACAGCGTCGTCAGATGATGAAGGAACAGAATCCTATGAAGGCACTTAAGCGTATTCTTGGATATATCTGGAAAGACTATAAACTGCAGATGGTCATTGTTCTCATCTGCCTCGTATTCGGTTCATTGATTGGTGTTGCAGGTTCTATCTTCCTGCGTATCCTCATTGACGGATACATCACGCCACTTTTACAGATGGCTAACCCAGACTTTGGTCCTCTCCTTCGTACTCTGGTACTGATTGGATTATTCTTCCTTACCGGCGCTCTTGCCTCTCTTATTCAGATGCGTACAATGGTTACCATCTCCCAGGGTGTTTTAAAGAGTATCCGAGACGAGATGTTTGCTCATATGCAGACACTTCCGCTTCGTTATTTTGATACCCATTCTCATGGTGATATCATGAGCCATTACACGAACGATACCGATACACTTCGTCAGATGCTCTCTCAAAGTCTGACTCAGATGATTTCTTCTCTGATTACGATCGTATCCGTAGTCGTTGCGATGTTAAGTACCAGCGTGTATCTTACGATTCTTGTTTTTGTATTCGTATTCTTTATGCTGCAGGTAGTTGGTAAGATAGCATCAAACAGTGGTAAGTATTTCATGGCACAGCAGCAATCCCTTGGTGCAACCAACGGATATGTCGAAGAGCTGATCAGCGGTCAGAAGGTCGTTAAGGTATTCAATTATGAAGATCGTTCTACCGAAGCATTTGATAAGCTCAATGATGAGCTTTGCCACAATGCAACACAGGCACACCGATTTGCCAATATTCTTATGCCTGTCATGGGTAATCTTGGCAATATCCAGTATGTTCTGATTGCCATCGTTGGTGGTCTTCTGCTTCACTTTAATATCAGCCATATGACGATCGGTATCATCGCAAGCTTCCTTCAGCTGAGCCGTTCTTTCACGAATCCAATCGGACAGATCTCTCAGCAGTTCAATGCCGTTATCATGGCGCTGGCAGGTGCATCCCGTATCTTCAAACTGATGGATGAAGAACCGGAAAAAGATGAGGGTTATGTAGAACTCGTCCGTGCTAATATTGCAGAAGATGGTACGATCACAGAATGTAAGGAACGTACCGGTACCTGGGCATGGAAGCATCATCATAAAGACGGTACTCTTACTTATAAGAAGATGGAAGGTGACGTTCACTTCTATGATGTTGACTTCGGATATAACCCGGATAAGATCGTTTTAACTGATGTTTCCCTTTATGCGAAACCTGGTCAGAAGATCGCATTTGTTGGTGCAACCGGTGCCGGAAAGACAACAATCACCAACCTGATCAATCGTTTCTATGATCTTGCAGATGGTAAGATCCGTTATGATGATATCAACATCAACAAGATCAAAAAGCCGGATCTTCGTCGTTCGCTTGGTGTAGTACTTCAGGAAACCAACCTCTTCACCGGAACAGTTCGTGAGAATATCCGTTACGGAAAACTGGATGCTACAGATGAAGAAGTTATCGAGGCAGCAAAGATTGCCAATGCACATGATTTCATCATGATGCTTCCGAATGGATATGACACCGAGATCAATGGCAACGGTTCTGATCTTTCCCAAGGACAGAGACAGCTCCTCTCTATTGCACGTGCTGCCATCTCTAATCCACCGGTAATGATCCTGGATGAAGCTACATCTAGTATTGATACCCGTACAGAATCCATTGTACAGAAGGGTATGGACGCTCTTATGAAGGGCAGAACTGTATTCGTAATTGCACATAGACTTTCTACTGTAAGAAACTCTGATGCAATCATCGTACTGGAACAGGGACACATCATTGAGCGTGGTACCCACGACGAACTGATCGCTCAGAAAGGAAAGTATTACCAGCTATATACCGGAGCATTTGAGCTCGAATAAAGAAACAGGGAGGTGTCTAAAACACCTCCCTGTTTTTATTTATTTAATTCTGCCTGTACAAAGCGGAATACTTCTGTTGAAATATGTCCGATATCCTGCTGTGCATCCCCGCAATCCCTCAGATGCTCTGACATGATTACAAGTACGTATGGACGATCTGCAAAGACGATAGCTGCATCATTCTCTACATCATCCAGTTCACCGGTCTTATTACCGGATACAACGCCTTCCGGAAGACCTGCCGGAATCTTATGTCTTCTCTCCTGATGTTTCAGAAGATTGATCACATCTTCTGCATGTGGCATATCACCATTATAAGCCTTTGTCAGGAATTCTGCACAGTCATTAACGCTTGTAATGTTATCACCATGATCCTTTGGTGCAAGAAGCATTCGTCCCATGATAGAATTCTCATAATCATTTCGCTTACAGTAGTCCGTTACCTCCGCTCTTCCAGCATCATCATCTCCGCCTCCCAGATAGTTCGTCAGAGTATTCGCTGCTGTATTATCACTTACTGTGATCATATTGTAGAGCTGCTTATCAACATTCTCTTTTCCGTAAGTCTCGCAGATCTCATCATAACGTTCATAGATCGCACCTGCAATGTAGAGCTTGATCAGACTGGCTGCCTGCATCTGTCCGTCATTCACTGAGCAGGAGCTTCCGCTCTTAAGATCTACTACTGCAGCTGCCCAGTTCTCACCAGGTGCTGCCTTAACTGCCATGCTCTCTGTAAGTTCATCGTGAAGTGCCTTCATTGCTTTATCTGCTGCGGTTTCTTCTTTTTGTTTTTTCTGCTCTGTCTGTTTTTTCTTTTTCTTCTTTTTCTTTTTTTCTGTCTCTGCCTGCTCTGTTTCACTTCTCTTCACCGGATCACGTTTTGCAAAGTACTGATCGATACCATCTGCAATTCCTCCTGCCATAACCGGCCAGAAGGATTCATCTGCCATGCGAAGATCATCACTTTCATTACTCATAAATCCCATCTCAAGGATTGTAACCGGAATCGTGCTCCAGTTGATTCCTGACATATTGTCATAGTAACCAACTCCCAGATTCGAAAATCCTGTCTGATTACAATACTCTGTCAGAATCAGATCACCAAGATCATAGCAATCATCAAACATATTACCTACGTAAGGGTTCTCTCTTGATGGAACCATGGTAAGTGCTCCATTCACAGAACCATCATCACTTCCATTCGCATGGATTCTTACCAGGATATCTGCATCTTCTTTTGCTGCCAGTTCTGCTCTCTCTTTATTACTGATTGCTGTATCGTTATCTTCTCTTGTCATAACCACTTCATATCCACGCATCAGTAATTCTTCTTTCAGAACCTTTGATACTCCAAGATTAAGTTCGTATTCGCACAGCCCACTATATCTGCCCTCTGTTCCTGTTGTTGCTTTAGCCTTCATCTCAGAAGATCCCGGTGCAGATGGTTCCAGTTCGCTCATATCAACCCAGCTTCCCTGATGTCCCGGGTCAATGGCAACTTTCCAGCCGTTCATAGGCTCTGCCTTTCTTTCTTCTGTCTCCGGTTCTGTACTAATCTCCTTAGTCTGCTCTGCTGCATCCTGTGTCATAGAAGAAGATACCCCGATCAGTGTCTGCTCTGCAGCAGATACCTGACAGGATAATAACCCAGTTGCCAGTAATAATGAAACTACTTTCTTACTTCTCATATTGTATCCTCCTTAAACTTATTCTTAATCTGCATCTCTCCATAATCGATCAGCTGAAGAATCGCATCCTTTCTCATTCCTTCTTCTGAAAGAGTCTCAAGAAAGATATCTTCTTCATCGTGTAACCCTTTTCCATGCAAAACACGATATGCACCCGCATCGCTTCCACATGCAATCGTAACACCAATAGCTGCGCCACGACATAGATTCTCTTTTTCCATCTGATAGATCTTCTCCAGCACCAGGTCGTCGTACCTACCGCAATGAAGCAGATTCCTTGTCGTAACAATCGTAGGGACCCAGATACATCCCATCTCTTTCATTGCCAAAAGACATTCTTCATCGATATAATTCCCATGTTCAATGCTGTCAGCACCGGCAAGTACTGCAGGAAGAACTGCTTCACTGCCATTCCCATGCACCATGACTGCCATTCCTTCTTCATGCGCAATGTGGATCATCTCTTTGATCCAGTCTTTTTCCAGTGCTTCTTCACTTAATCTGCCAAATCCGGAATACTCCATAATACCGGATATCATGATCTTGATAAAATCGCCCTTCTGCTTCTTAACTTCTTTTATAAGTTCTGCGACTTCCTTCAGGCTTTCTGCCTGCTTTCCGACGATCCTTCCGTAATGTCCTTTTTTTGAAATTGAAAAGATTGGGGTACGATATTCGATCCCATATTCTCTTGCAATGCTCCTTGCATAAACAGAAACTCCGAAACGATCACCTCCGTCGCGAACATAGGTAATCTGATGTTCCTGATAAGCTTCCAGTTCCTTTCGAACCTGTTCCAGATCAACTCCTTCTCTGTGTCTGGCAACAGCTTTTTTGTAATCGATCCCATCCATAAAAAGATGGGCATGACATTCTCCGTTCATCTATTGCCCCCTAATATCACGCTACTCAAAAGAAGGTCTCTCCTTATCAAGAATCTTCTTATAATCAAAATACCGCTCCATATCTTTCCCGTAATTGTGAAGATCATATCCATCCAGCTTTCTTCGTGACTGAATCAGGCAATCTTCATATAACGTAAGTGTATCTGTAGTAGCCCACTGATTGAAGAATAAATGATATCCATGTTCCAGTGCCCACAGATGTTTAAATGCATAAAGCGGTATCTCGTTTCCGTTCGGATAGATTAAAAGCGATGTATCACCGACATACTTTCCAATATACCTTGACCAGTTCTCCATATCCTCTACGAATCCATCTGCGTCAAGTTCACTTTCCATGGACATTCCGCGATACCCCTGACATGCCACTATCCATCCATCATTCTTCAGCTTTTCTGTAATCTTTCGGATCATCTCCCCGTCAGTGCCCGGATCATAACCATAAGCACCACGGTATCCGGTAATAGCAAGAATACCCTTTGCACCACGAAGCGAAAAATCCGGATGCTGCTTAATAAAAGTCTCCAGGATCGGCACCATATCGTAGTCCCCTGTCTTTGTCTTACCTGATGCATCCGTATACTCATTCTTCACTTCACCATCGGTGGTAAGGACCATTCGATTTGAGAAACCAAGATTATAATAACTCTTCTCATATCCGGCACCGGTAAAAGAAAGAACGATCGGTTTTTTTCCTTCCGGAACCAGAACTCCTTCCCAGACCAGAATCGTCTCTCCCTTCTCATTCACAGACTCACTGACAAGATCTGCAACATTCGTCAGCACATAACCGTTATCATAAAGCTGTTGCAATATCTTTTTGAACTCTTCCGTAGTCAGTGTCCAGTCGTTCAGCTCTTGTCCCATCTCCGGATCTTTATATGCCTTATCTCTGTCAACTGCAAGATTCCCAACAGAAAAATGCGCAATCGTACCTGCATGATACTGCATGGCATCACGAAGCTTCGTGTAATGAATCCTACTGTCTACAACCTCTTTATAGTCCTGATAATCTTTATTGATCAATGCAAGCTCGTCCAGGGCGCCCTGATAATCAAACTGAGTAGCCAGTTTCTCTGCATTAGCCAGACGGGTACTTACCTCCAGCTCAATCCTCTCCTTCGACTCTTTCATCTCTTTTTCAGCCTTCATCTTAGGAGATTCAACCGGTTCGTCATTCTCATATTGACCAAGCGTACCAAGGCTTTCTGCTATCTGACGATTTATCTCTCTCTTACTGCATCCGGAAAATATCATAAGAACGATCAGAATGGCTATATAAAAAAACCATTTTCTTTTCTTCATATGTATTACTCCTTTCAACTCTTTAGTATAACTTTTCTTCGTATAAAAAACAAGCTTAGGAAGATAATTAGACGTAAACTACCGTGAGAAGATTTACCTGCTTTTATTTTTTTGATTATATATATGAAATACATTTATTTTTCTAATAAATACAATGAAAAAGTTTTATTAGGGAAACAGCATTCTTTCCCTCCCTTTTCCTTGTATATTTTTTATAATCTGTTATACTTACAAATGTTTATTGTGAAAAATAATAAACAGGAAAGGATTAGGATACTATGGACAAATTAATAATTCCAGAGGGTTATGCCTCAACACTGAACCTGCATGACACACAGGTTGCGATCAAAGTCGTAAAAGATTATTTCCAGAAAGCTTTGACTACACGTCTTAATTTGTTACGTGTAACTGCTCCACTTTTCGTTACTCCGGATTCCGGTCTTAATGATAACTTAAATGGTGTAGAACGCCCGGTTTCTTTTGGCATCAAGGAACAGAATGATAACGAAGCTGAGATCGTTCACTCTCTTGCTAAATGGAAACGTTTTGCTTTAAAGAAATATGGCTTTGCCTATGGAGAAGGTCTCTATACAGATATGAATGCTATTCGTCGTGATGAGGACACTGACAATATCCATTCCATCTATGTTGACCAGTGGGATTGGGAAAAGATCATCAAAAAAGAAGAACGTAACGTAGAAACACTTAAGAAGGTTGTTCGTAACGTATATAAAGCATTAAAAGCAACAGAAACTTATATGTCACTTCAGTATGATTACATCGAAGAGATCCTTCCAAGGGATATCTTCTTCATCACATCACAGGAACTGGAGGATATGTATCCGGATTGTACTCCAAAGGAGAGAGAGTACAAGATCACCAAGTTAAAAGGTGCAGTTTTCATCATGCAGATCGGCGGTAAGCTTGCATCCGGTGAAAAGCACGACGGACGTGCTCCTGACTATGATGACTGGTCATTAAACGGTGATATCATTGTTTACTATCCTGTTCTTGACATCGCACTGGAGCTTTCTTCTATGGGTATCCGTGTTGATGAAGATTCTCTTGTAAAACAGCTTGATCTGGCAGGATGTCCTGAGAGAAAGGATCTTCCATTCCAGAAGGCAATTCTGGATAAAGAACTTCCATATACTATTGGTGGTGGTATCGGTCAGTCAAGAATCTGTATGTTCTACCTGAGAAAAGCACATATCGGCGAAGTTCAGGCTTCTCTGTGGCCAGAAGATATCACAGCTGAAGCTCTAGCTAATGGAATCCAGCTTCTTTAATCTTAATTAATAGATCAGATATAAAAAGTGGTTTATGACTTGTAATAGTCAAAAACCACTTTTTCTTTTACTGTATACTTTTAATTACTTCAATCGCTTTCTGCAGCTGATTATCCACCTCTTTGCTATACTCCGTAGCATCTCCAAAATCCAGATCTATCTCTACATCCGGCTCTACCCCCTTCAGGTGAATGTCATTCCCATTCGGTGTATAATACTTCGCTACAGTAAGCTTGATTCCGGTGCCATCTTCCAGGTCAAAACTATTCTGAACAATTCCTTTTCCAAAAGTCGTCTTTCCAACCAAAGTTCCGATTCCATAATCCTTCACAGCACCTGAGAATATCTCTGAGGCACTTGCACTGTTTTCATTGATCAGAACTACAAGCGGAATGGTAAGCTTATTCTCTTCATCAGAAGTATATTCGCTGCGATTGCCGTGCTTATCTTCCGTATAGACAATCAGTCCTTCCGGTAAGATCCGGTCAAGCATCTTAACTACTACCTGCAAAACTCCGCCAGGATTGTCACGCAGATCTATGATCAGACGTTCCATTCCCTGAGAAGACAAGTCATCTAGTGCTTTATAGAACTGATTCTCTGTAACGATATCAAATTCAGATAGAATAATATATCCGATATGATCTTCCAGCATCTCACTTTCTACAGTCTGAACTTCAATCTTGCGTCTTACGATGTCAAAATCTATCGTCTCATCTTCTCTTAATACTGTCAGCTTTATCGATGCTCCTTCTTCTGTACGAATCTTTGCAACAATAAGTGCCAGTTCCATCTCTGTGACATCAATATCATTGACAGCCTTGATAATATCTCCTTTTTTCAATCCAACTTCTTCAGCCGGTGAACCTGTGAAGCAATTTGTGACCGTAACAACATTGGTTTCACGATCCTGCGACAGAACTGCACCAATACCGGAATATTCTCCATAATAAGATTCTTCCATATCTTCTTTTTCTTTTTTGGTATAATAAACAGAATATGGATCATCCAGAGATTCCAGCAGACCATCCATTATCTTTTCTTCTGCATACTCTTCCTTTACCGGATAGATAGAGTAATAATTAATATATGCTTCTATCTCCTGCATCTTCTTTACCATACCAATCATATCCAGATCCAGTTCTTCTTCCTGCTGATCTGCTCTGGCTGCAGCACGTTTCTCCAGATCTGCGCGAATCCGCATCAATAGAATGCCCATAAATAACAGAACCAAAAGAACTCCACTTAAAAGGCCTATGATGAATAAATTATAATCCTTCTCTCTTTTTGGTTCTTCCATCCAGGTATCATTATCTTCTTCCAGATATCCTGATTCCAGGAATTCAAACTCTTCATTATTATCGTTATTATTCCGCATCTTCCTCAAAAAAGGGATCTGGTATCTGACAGATCCCGATCCCTTATATCTTTCTTTTATATTAGAAGTCTGTATTCTCCATATACTTCATGTACTTCACAACCATCAGTGCGATCTTAAATGTGATTGCATCCTCAAATACTCGAAGATCCAGTCCGGTGCTCTTCTGAAGCTTATCCAGACGATATACAAGAGTATTCCTGTGGATATAGAGCTGTCTTGATGTCTCTGATACATTCAGACTGTTCTCAAAGAACTTATTGATAGTTGTCAGAGTTTCTTCATCAAAATCATCGGTAGACTTACCATCGAATATCTCACGAATAAACATCTTACACAGCGGAATAGGAAGCTGATAGATCAGACGACCAATTCCCAGTGAACTATATGCGATCGTATCCTTATCATCAAAGAATATCTTTCCAACGTCAAGTGCCATTCTGGCTTCCTTGTAAGATCTTGATACTTCTTTGATCTCACTAACGATAGTCCCGTATGCCACATGCGCACTTTCTCTTGCATATGGATCCAGACCATTCAGTATAGACTTTGCAACCTGCTCCATCTCGAGATAATCCTCGTTCGGTTCAAGTTCTTTCACAATGATGATACTCTTCTCATCTACGGCTGTGATAAAGTCTCCGGCCTTGCCACCCATATTCACACGAACCTTTTCCAGGGATGCATTATCCTTTTCATTGCTCGTCTCAAGAATAAATACCACACGTCTTGCGTCGGTATCAATGTGGAGCTTTTTCGCTCTGTTATATATATCGATGAGAAGCAGATTATCAAGAAGAAGATTCTTGATAAAGTTATCTTTATCAAAACGCTCCTTATATGCCACAAGAAGTGTCTGAATCTGGAATGCAGCCATCTTGCCTACCATGTAGGTATCGTCTGTGCTGCCACTTGCAAGAAGGATATATTCCAACTGACTTTCATCATATATCTTAAAGAACTGATATCCGCGGACCTCCTGGCTATCTGCTGGTGAGTTCACAAACATAACAGCTGATTCTGAATAGTCGGACGCTTCCTGAAAGGTAGTAGCTAAAACATTCCCTTCTGTATCGATCACACAGAGTTCCACTCTGCTGATCTGCTTCAACCCATCTATTGTACTTTGTAAAATCTGATTTGAAACCATACTGTCACCTCAACACTCAACTATACTCTTTTTACATCATACAACACTTTTAACAAAAAATAAAGAGAATTTACGCATATTTTGTATGTTTTTTTATAATTTTTCCATTAAAATCTACGAATCTGGTCTTCTTCATCCGTTCCCTTTTTGATAGAACGCACCTCTACATAGTATCCGACAGACTCATTTACTTTGATAAAAACGCGGTCTCCAGCTTTCTTCCCACGAATTGCCTTCCCAAGAGGCGACTCGATACTGATCATCCCTTTCATGGAATTACCGCGAATAGAGGTTACAAGCTTATATTCTTCAACTTCGTCCTCTTCTTCAAAGTATACCTCTACGGTATCATTAAGTCCAACTTCATCTTCATTGGATTCGTCGGAAACGATTCTTGCATTCTTCAGCATTCTCTCCAGATAACGGATACGGCTCTCATTGGAGTTCTTATCCTTTTTTGCTGCATGATATTCAAAGTTCTCACTCAGATCACCATGTGCTCTTGCCTCTTTTACCGCTTCCAGTGCTTCTTTTCGAACCACCAGTTTACGATATTCGATCTCTTCCTGTATCTTTTTTACATCACTTTTTGTCAGCTGTTCACTCATTCCTTCACCGAAAAACCGCGCGGCCATCCAGCCACGCGGTACCCTTTCTCTTATTCATCCTGTACAATCAGTTCTCTGTAGAATTCTGTATAATCCTTACGTCCTTCCTTCGTGAACTGGATAGCAGTTCTTGGATGCTGATTAAGAAGACCTGTAATCAGATACTGAAGATCGTATCCCCATACAACACCGTCTTCTCTCAGCTTCTTCATATATTTTTCAATAAACTGTACCACTGGATATACATTATACTTCGGATTCTTCAAAAATCCAAGTAAAAGTTCCATCGGACAGTTACCTGCGCCGCGTCCCATGCCATCATAAGTAGCATCAAGCCAGTCAGCACCATCTCCGACAGCTTCAATCGTATTGGCAAATGCCAGCTGCTGATTGTTATGTGCGTGAATACCAACCTTCTTGCCAAACTTTGCTGCTGCGTTCATAAACGGATCTACCATTCTGGCAAGTTCTTCCGGATAGAAAGAACCATAGCTATCTACGATATAAAGTGCATTAACAGGAGTATTACCAAGAATCTCAAGCGCCGCTTCAATATCACGTTCACGTGCACTTGTAATTGCCATGATATTACAGGTTGTCTCATATCCCTTGTTCGCTGCATCCACGATCATCTCAACAGCACCCGGAATCGTATGCATATAAGTCGCAACACGGATCAGGTCGATCGGACTTTCTGACTTTGGAATGATGTCCTGCTTATAGTTACAACGTCCAACATCGGCCATAACAGAAATCTTCAGATCTGTCTGGTTATCTCCTACTACTGCACGGATATCTTCATCATCACAGAACTTCCACTTACCAAACTTCTCTACATCAAAAAGCTCCTTGGATGCCTTGTATCCAAACTCCATATAATCAACACCTGCACGGATATTCGCAAAATAAAGAGCCTTTACGAATTCATCTGTAAAACGAAAATCGTTACAAAGTCCTCCATCTCTTAATGTTGCATCTACGACACGGATCGCAGAACGATAATCCATCAGTTTTGCTATTTCTTTCATTTCTCTATCTCCATCTATTTCATTTTCGCGCTTCAACGCTTTTTACCTTTAAAGCACGAAATTGATTATAGAAGAGTTACAGGTCTTTGTCAAGCATTTCTATTCAATATCTTTAAAATGAAAGCTTCTTTTGCCTGTCGCATAATCTCCTACGATATGTCCATTACCAAAGAGCTTATACTTATAGCTTACAAGACCTTCTAGACCTACCGGTCCTCTTGCATGAATCTTACCAGTGCTGATTCCAACTTCTGCACCAAAGCCATAGCGATATCCATCCGCAAAACGTGTAGAGCAGTTCTGATATACACCTGCAGAATCTACCAGTGTCATGAATTGATCTGCTGCCGCTTCATTCTCTGTCATAATGCAATCTGTATGGTGCGATCCAAAATGATTGATATGATCAATAGCTTCCTGAATATTATCCACTGTCTTTGCCGAAATAATATAATCCAGATATTCTGTCTTATCATCCTGCTCTGTTGCTGCTTCACAGTCAACGATCTGAGCAATCGCTTCGCTTCCCTTTAGACGCACATTCTTTTCTGCAAATGCCTTTGCCAGTACCGGCATCAGCTTATCCGCAATATCCTTGTGCACAAGCAGAGTCTCCACAGTATTACATGCAGATACATACTGTGTCTTTGCATCCAGAATAACCGGAATACACTTCCTGATATCTGCATCCTTATCCACATAGATATGGCAGATACCATCTGCATGTCCCATAACAGGGATCTTGGTGTTATTCATAATATACTGTACAAATGCATTCGATCCGCGAGGAATCAGAAGGTCTACCGATTCATGGCAGGAAAGTAATTCTGAAATCTCAGATCTTGCTTCCAGCTGAAGCATACAATGCTGTGGAAGTCCCTTCTCAGCTGCAGTATCATGGATGATCGAAAACAGAACGCGATTGGTCTGCATAGCTTCACTGCCGCCCTTTAAGATGACACAGTTTCCGCTCTTGATACAAAGAGCTGATATCTGAACCAGTGCATCCGGTCTTGCTTCAAAGATAACACCGATGACACCAATCGGACACGTCACACGAAACAGACGAAGTCCTTCATCCAGTTCTCTTGCCAGCTGTTTTTTTAATAATGGATCCGGTAAGCTCACCAGATCTCTGATTCCTGCAGTTACATCTCTTAACTTTCCTTCATCAAACTTTAATCTTTTTAATACCGGTGCCGCAATTCCATCAGCCTGCGCCTGTTTCAGGTCAGCTTCATTCGCAGCAAAGATACGATCTTTATTCTCAAGCAGTGCATCCGCCACTGCAAGGAGCACTTCGTTACGTGTCTCACCAGACTTACCGGCCAAAGCAGGGGCTGCTGCTTTTACCAGTCTTGCTTCTTCTATAATGCTCATAATAATCTCCTCCATCAATAATTCTTTTCATACATATTGTTCGATTATACTATAAATGTGCAAAGAATGCTACCCTTATCGATAATAGCAGTTCCCACTGCATCCATTCGGGAATATCTTTTTCTTCATGTTCCGGATATAGTCTTCTTCAGAATCGCTGACTTTCAGACAGTTAAGTGCTTCCTTTAAGACTATAATATCCCTGACCATATCTTCCGAATAATTCCCTCTGCCCACCAGTTTCAGATAGTCTACGCCTGCATCCTGCAATTTCCATAATGCACAAAGTCCACATCCGCCCTGCCCCGGAATCCCTTCTTCTATATCCTGCTTTTCTGATTCTATCACCTGTATATCCTTTTGCAGCCGATAAGGAATCCTGCATGCAGGAACAAGTTCATCACAGTGGAGCGAATTACAAAAGCCTCCATGAAACTGACAGAGTTCATTCATGGCAAATGCTTCAAACTTATGGATTCCATTTCGCTTTTTTGCTTCTCCTATCAGTTTCTTCATATCTGTAATACTGGTCTTACGATGAAATATGATTCTTTCTACTCCAAGCTTTTCAAACTCCTTAATCATACGGTCATTAATCTCCCCACATTCTCCGCTCAGATGGATATGAAGCTTTTCTCTTTTTTCTTTCGGAAGATCTCTCAGATATAATAATAAAGTCGGATCTGCAATGATAAAGTCAAAAAATCCAACCTCCGTACATTCCTTTATGATATCCAGAATGAGAGGATACTGCTTTTCTTCATAAGTCAGAGAATTAAAGGTCAACACGACCGGCTTTTGGTACACAGCTATCATATCAGCCAGAATCTCCAGTTCACTTCTGCTTCCAAGCTGTACATTATAATAAAGAACCTCTCTTCTGTTTAACGCATCCAGAAGTCCTCCTTTTCCCATCCAGCTATGAGGAACAAATCCTGCAAACATTTCATCGGCGCCGCTCTTAGCATACCTGATATAATCTTCAATTGTTCCGATTCCCGCTGTTATCTTCATATTAAAAATTCCAGACCACCCGGTCTGCTCCCTTTTTTTCATCTTCTAATACCAGTTCTGTCTGATATCCCCATATCGTGTTATATCTTCCGCACATCTGAAGATGCTTCGGATAAAGGAAATTCCATTCTCTGCATAGATAATCACACTTTTGTATCTCTTCCTGTTTCCCTCTGTCTCCCTGCCGGATGGCGGCATATAGCGGACAAAGGGGAGAGGTATTCATCTGATACCAGGGTGCATACATGGTAATATTCTCATCTGGCATTGCTTCCTGAAATCTGCTTATCTCTGTCGAATACCTGGATACACGATATTCCTTTTTCGTATAATCCAGAAAATATCCGTTCTTCCATCCCGATCTATGTGATGTCATATCTCCTGAAAATCCATTCTTCCAGCAAAGACGCGGATCTTTTTTCTGTTTCAGCAGAAGGATTCCCATTGTAATGGAAAATTCTTTCTTTTCTGACAGAAAACTTAACATTCCCCAGTCATTTACAACGACCTCCAGCATCTCCTCTGTCTTACTTAGATATTCGGCAGTCTCTTCAAGAAAATCCTCTGTCTCTCCCCGCTTCCCCTCCCTGATTGGTGGAAGCTGCAGCACCGGTATCTTCTCTTCTTCTTTGCATTTTTTCAGAATCCTTACGAGTTCTATTATGCCTGGAAGGAGATGATCACATAACTGATTCCCCAGATAGACATACTTAACCTCTTTTATCCCGGAAGGTATCTCCGTAAAACCTGCTTCCTGAAAATAAAAACTTAAGTATTCCGGAAAACTCTTTGTAAGAAATGCAGCACACTGCCATGGATTCTCTACTACAATTCCCTGCTGTACCGTTCTTCCTATTGATACAGAAAACTGTTCTGCCAGTTCTTTTTTCAGTCTCCTGTAAGACTGGGGATAATTCTCGTCCTGTGAGGCCGGGTAGCCGGTTAACTGTTCTGACAGGCAGGAAGGTTCTTCTTCCATATAAAGACGAATATAATCCAGATATTCTTTACTAAGAATTCCAGCCTTTTCTTTATACCTTGTTTCTCCTGATATCTGAACTTCGTAGTGGTAAGCAAATGGAAGTTCCTCTATCAGGGTAATCTGAAAATCCGTAATATCAATTTTCTGATATTCCGCCCTGATAAAGGAAAAGAAACGAAGTTCGAGAGCCGCTTTTCTATCCTCTGTTATATCGCCATGTCTTTTACTTAAACGAAATGTAAATCCATCCAGGCGAAGTTCCAGAATGCGAAATTCCAGTTCCAGATTTTTTCCTTTCCATAATCCATTCATGATTGCTGAAGGTATCATTATTTCTCCTTTACAGATAATTGCACCTCTCTCCATTCTGTGCTAAGATGCAATTACAACAACTAATTTTAAAATGATAAGGAGTATATCCATGCAAGAATTATATAATGCAATTGAATCCATCATCAAAGCTTCCGGTTATCCACGTCCCATCTCCGGTGAAGCTGTTTACAACGATATCTGTGACCAGATTGAAGGAAAAGAGAATGGCACATACCTTCTCCTCTCCAAGTTCGAAGAAGATGTGATCTTTGAATACAACATCACCATTATGGACGACGATTTTAATCTTGGAATCCTTACGATCCGTACTCCTGATGCTACTTATCAAATGGATTTTGATGCAGAATAATCGCACTCATTTCAATCTCATTGCAGGCCATCCAGTCTGGAACTCTTTCTGTTTCAGACAAAGGCCTGCCTTTTTTATTCAGCCACAATGTCTTCCAGCCAAGCGGAAAAGCCCCGCAGATATCCCTGTCATAGCTATCTCCTACATACAGGAGGTCACTGCACTGACATCCGGTCACTTCCTGTGCCTTCTTATAGAGGAATGGATCCGGTTTTGGCGTATTATAGTCTCCTGAAACAAACCAAAGGTCTTCTGGTATCCATCTGTCTATTCCAAGGGTTCGCAGCTTTTCTCTCTGATGAAGGGATGGTCCATTGGTTATGATCCCCATACATTCCCTTCTCTTTGCCAGCTCTGCAAGCATTGTCTCCACTGTTTCTGACAGATGAATGTTCCCCATCATTGTCTTATAGACTCTCTGAAATTCCAGACATTCTTCTGCCGTATAGAAAATCCCAAGATCTCCCATCGCCTTCTGGAACCGATAGATATACATCGCTTCCATCGTGATACGTCCTGCCTGAGAATCGTCAAAGACCTCATTCCCCCGTTTTACAAATGTCTTATGTGCTTTTTGCATATCCAGTTTTTCTGCCTGTACTTTATCAAACTGAAAAAAAGCTTCCTGAAAAGGAAGCTTTCTGTCATATAAAGTATCGTCAAGATCAAAAAATATTGCTCTCACTCTATACCTTCTTTCATACTCTATGGTTTTGCATTGCGGTCTCCGCCAAATACAGCAGCTATCATACCAGGACCTGTATGGGAACCGATAACCGGACAAAGCATCACCTTGGAGATATCTGCATCCGGGTTCTCCTTCAGAATCAATTTCTCCATCTCATCCGCCAGTTCCGGTGCATCTCCATGAACAATATAAACTCTGTTGCCATAAAGACCGTTCTTGTGCTCTCTGTACTTTTCAAGAATACATTTCAATGCAACCTTATGTCCTCGCTTCTTCTCTACTGTAACTAACTTTCCTTCTTCATCTACCATAAGAACCGGCTTCAGATTCAATGCAGAGCCAAGAACCGCAGCTGTTGCAGATAAACGACCACCTCTCTTAAGGTACATGAGGTCATCTACCATAAACCAATGTACGGTCTGCTTTGCACAGTTTCTAAGATCCTCTGCGTTCTCCTCGATAGACATTCCTTTTTCACGGTTTGCTACCGCACGTTCAATCATAATACCCATTCCGGCTGTTGCGGAAAGTGTATCTACTGCTACAACCTTTGCCTCACTGTAATCTTCTGCAAGCTCACTTGCAGCAAGACAAACAGAATCGTAAGTCTTTGTAAGTCCGCTGGAAAGACATAAATAAAGAACAGATGTGCCTTCCTTCACAACCGGCTCAAATGCCTCTCTATAAGCGTTCGGTGTGATCTGGCTGGTTCTTGTAGACTTTCCTTCACGCTGTGCCTGATAAAACTTCTTCAGTGTTTCTTCACTTTCCAGTGTAGAACAGATTCTCTCTTCTTCACCTACCATATATCTCATAGGTACAAATGTAAGTGCACCTTCTGCCAATCTACTCAAGTCAACATCCGCTGATGCATCTGTATAGATTAAATAATTCTCTGCCATATATCCTCCATAATCAGAAAATTTTGTTAATTTTATTACACGAAACATTGTACACTATTTTTTTCTTTATTAAAAGAGTATATTTTTCTTTCTTCCCATCAAATATCCAGCTATAACGATCAGTATACTCGTAAGGACACAGCCATAAAAAGACATACCTCTGCATAGAATCTCCATATATGCAGCCGTTTGTTCTCCTATCGTTCTGGCAAATCCATCCAGCATCAGATAATCTGCTACGCCCATGGATCCTGGGATTGGCACACAATTGGATCCTACCGATACAAAGCTCTGTATCATCCATGCTCTTGCCGCTATCAGAGTATCGTATCCCACAGCCTTAAAGATCATAAAGGATACGCCAAACTGAGCTACTCTCTGCATAATATTCCAGAAGAAAACTTCTGCCAGCACATGCGCATGACCGGTAAGCAGATCGGAAGACTTCTTATATTCTCCCATGGTCTTCATCAGCTTTTCTTTCTTCTTTTCTCCGTTTCGCAGAAGGTGAAGCTTTTCCAGACACCCCATTCCCCAGGTGCATATTCCATACAGAAGTTCTCCTTTTTTTAATGCAAGAAAAAAGCTCCCTGATAACCCCAGAAGTACTACAGCACCAATGCCAATGAATACTCTGGAAACAAAAGAAAACTCCATAACCAGTCGGAACCGAAACAGGAAGGATAATAATCCGATCACAAAAAGCGCCAGTGTGTGCATAACTGCATTCAGCAACAGTGTTACTGTCACAACTGTTCCCGGTATTCCAGCCCGCATCATAAAAAATGCACTTGCCGGCTGTCCGCCGGATGCTGATGGCGTGATGGCTGAGAAGTACACATCTGCTGCACTGTAAAGAGTCCCGCTTGCAATTCCTTTCTTGTATCCCAGGAAACTGCTGATCCGAAGCAGTGCACAGCCCTCGAAAAAGATAAATCCAATCATACAACAAGCTGCCAGAAAGAGCCATTTCTTATCTGCAGTCAGAAGAAACGTTTTTAATTCTGTAACGGAAAAGTTCTTACTTTGCATTCCTACGGCCCAGATAGAAAAAGCGGCAATTACAACAGACAAAATCGTCCACATGATTTTTTTCTTATCCATATGTCTATCCTTTAAAATATCCGGTCACTTCAGATACTACAGATGTGGTTCCAAGAATGATGATCGGATTCCCTGTCTTTTTTGCTTCACTGATTGCTTCTTCTATAGAAGCTGTCCAGGTCGTTTCTATCCCTTCTTCCTGAAGCTTTTCTTTCTGCATCGGGGTAAATACATAATGAAGGTTCTGGGACTTTGTAAGAATGATACGCTCTGATGCTGGTGCCATGCTTCTTACGACCCCTGCATAATCTTTATCATCCGGAATTCCAACTATAACAGTCACATGCGACAGCTTTAGATGCTCGATTACTTTCTTTACATTCTTACAGCTTGCAGAATTAATACAGGCATCAAGCATAACAAATGGATCCGATGACAATACTTCCATTCTTCCCGGCCAGTTGATCTGTAATAGTTTTTCTCTAATGCTTTCAAGATTAAATTCTTTCAGAATATCACGGCAAAGCGCCATGGCAAGGGCACAGTTTTTTGCCTGATGTTCCCCAAGAAGCGGAACCTGAATATCTAAAAAGCGCTCTGTTCCAATTACGACATCAAAGACCATACCGCCCTGACTATACCGGATATTCTCTGCCCGAAAGTCAACGCCATATACTTTCAGTGGTACATCATTTTCTTCTGCCCTCTGTGCAATAACCTTCTGTACACCTTCTGTCTGCTCTGCTACATATACACACTTCTGTGCTCCGGTGATGATATGTGCTTTATCTTCTGCAATTGCTTCCAGAGTCTCTCCAAGTTCACGAGTATGCTCCAGAAAGATACTGTTGATTACACCATATTCATGTTCTACGTTGTTGACATCGTCATACTTTACACCTTTTCCACCTTCAAAGATGTTAAAGTCGGTCTTCTTATCATTAAAATAAGTCAGTGCAAAGTACGCCTGGATGCCCATCGGACTAACGCACACATCCTCCGGAATCTGATCGTCGATGGCACGAATCTCCGGTTCTATCCTTGTCATATATTCTGCAAATTCTTCATCTGTGATATCCTGTCCATTAATCTTAAATCTTTCACAGAAATCATTCAGATGAGGGCTTGTCATAAGTCCGACCCTCATCTTCGACTGTAGAATCTGGGAGATCATATTAGAGACAGATCCCTTGCCCTTACTTCCCGTTACAGTTATAGCCGGTGTTCCTGCCTTCCCTGCAATCAAAGCTTTCGTCAGCTCCGGATGTCTTTTCTCTGCATCCTTCGACCGATAGTCCTGTTTCTTTTCTGCCTTTACATAAGACTGGTAGACGAAGTCTTCTGCTTCTTTTCTATTCATTCACAAAGTCTCCTTTGATGGTTTCCACAATTCGTTTTGCAACATTTACACCAGAAGCCTTTTCAATACCTTCAATACCTGGCATAACATTGATCTCACAAAAATATGGCTTATCAGTACCAAACATCAGATCAATTCCAAGGAAATCAAGCTGTGTCTGTTCGTAGATATCTTTAGCAATCTGACGGATGAATGGAGTGATCTCAAAAGGTTCTACGCTTGCGCCAAGTGCAACATTCGCACGGAAATCTCCCTGTGACTTTCTCTGCATACATGCCACAACTTCTCCGCAGATACTGTAAAAACGCATATCTCTTCCAAAACTTGTGGTTACAAACTCTTCAAAAAGCCATTCTTTTGCTGCTCCATATGTCTTTTTCAGCTGCTCATATTCTTCTTTGCTGCTGATCAGTACGATCTCTTCGCCCATAGAACTTTCCAGTCCTTTTCCTACGATCGGTGTTCCAAGGGTTTCTGTCAGCTGTTCATATGGGAACAGGCTTGTTCCAAGAACATACTTTGGAATGAGAAAAGCATCAGAATGGAGTCTGCTTACCTGTTCATATTTATTAATATAGATATTGTACTGATCCAGTGGATTGTAAGAACGTGTTACCAGTGCGTTGATAAAATCTTTTTCTTTTCCCCATTTATAGCGATTGATCAGGAAATCACGTTTTTCCAGAAGCTTTCCATCATTAATCGCTCCTTCTTTTGTAATCATGGTATCGTGAATACCAATGATCTTTAAATCTACTCCAATATTTTTTGCTTCTTCCACCAGACGATTGCAGGTATAGGCATTCGTCATATGATTGTATTTTTCTAAGATATATCCAGAAACAGACATTTTCTTTTATCCTTTCGCATTATTTTTCTTTTTGGTGATCACAATTCCAAGTATCAATATCAGTAAGCCTGCCGCTGATGCGATCAGACTGTACGCAATACCTTCTGTACAATAGCGAAGTTCAATGGTATGTTCTCCTGCCGATAACGGGAATCCCATATACAGGATATTGGCATATTCAAGCTTTGTCTCTTCACCGTCGACATATGCCTTCCAGCCTCTTCGGTATGGAATAGAGAATACCAGATAGTTATCTTCTTTCAGAGAGATATCACCCGTAACAGTGTTATTACCTACAACTACATTTTCCAGTGCCTGAGATCTTAGTTCCTTCGTATACTGCTTCAGATTATCCATTGGCTGGGCAACTATGCAGATCTCATCGCATTTTAAAGTCATAGCCGTATTAGTTGTAAAGTAACAGGTTGAAACCGCTTCATCATAATATCCAAGTGAAAATACATAATCCAGCTGTCCGGTATAGTAACTGTTATTCTCTCCATGAAGAACATATCTCTCCTCATATGAATCTGTTCCATACCATACATCATTTTTACTTGAACCTGTTCTGTGCATGCCATTCATACAAAGATACAGTTCACACTTCTCCTGCGGCTTAAATGTAATATCAATACGTGCTTCTTCTCCATTATCCGGTATCAGTGTAATGGTATCTCCTTCAATCGTTGCATTCTTGCAGGTAATATCCAGTATCTCTGCTTTCTTTGATGTCAATGTTGGTGTAAACCCATCTTCTACTGCAGTATCTGTTACAGCTGCCTGCATCAGAACTTCTGCGCGTTCTGCAGTTGTATATGTATCAAACTGTTCCGGCGTTATTGTGTGTGCATAGGTATATCCTATTGGCAATGCATACTTATTCTCATAAATCTTGTATGTTTTCTTTCCCTTTTTCGTTTTCGTCAGATATTTATATCCATAAGGGACGTCCCGTTCCTCGCCCTTCTTCGCAACATAATACTTAACATCTGCCAATGTTTCAAGGAAGCTTCTTCCGTTAAATCCACGCTTGCGAACCAGTGTCCACTGTGATAAGCCAAGCTTCTGATAGAACTCATTCCAGCTGCGGCTAGCAGTATTCTGGTCATATACCGTGCTGTTGTAACCGTACATCTGTGCTGTTCCACGGATACTGAAACGACTTTCATTGGTCGCAACTCTGTAGAAGGAATCATCTTCAATCTCAGCAGTTACTGTAAGCGGACTCTCACTCGCCTTCTGCAAAACCTTTCCAGCCACGACAAATTCTGATCCAAGATCATCCATCTTATCAGAAAACTGCTGTGCACCAAGTCCCCATAAAGCAATCGTCTGTGCGGCAAAGAGTACGATACATTTCTTCTTCCAGCTGAGTTTCTTTTCATTTGCGATCCATACAGAAAGAATCGCCAGGAAAAGCGTAACAGCTGAGATCAGAACCATATATCTGACAGATGATTTTTCTGTCAGGAAATCTTTGATGTACATTGCAAAATACGGCAGTGTAAAAGCGCTTAAAATAATCTTTCTCTTTGTATCAAGCTGTACTAAGTCTTTCAGTCCAAAGCTCAGATTCGCAGCCAGTACAAGTGCATAGATATAGGACCAGCGATAAGTAAGGCTGTCAAATCCACTGAAAATATAAGCTATAATCGGCATAAAGCAGAATGCACTATACAGAAGGACAAATACCTTTCTCTGCCAGTTTCTTCTATATAAAAACAGAAGGATGATACTCAGGTAAAGCAGTGGTACAAATCCAAGACGAAGTCCTGAAAATGATGTGCGTCCAATTGTCATAAAACTGCGGAACAGCTGCAATGCACGTTTGATTAAATTGGAATATAAAAGTGGTGCCCCTACTTTTCCTGCTGTCTGTGTCATAGTTCGTGATGATCCAAGATAAGATGCAAAGGAACTTAACAGTGTTATATTACCAATCATTATGCCTAGCAGATATGTTCCAGCGATAGTAAATCCTTTCACAAAGAAATTCTTAATACTTCTTCCCTTTGGATTCATAAAGAAGCGTACCAGGAAATAGGTTCCCATAGCAATGGTATCCATATATAAGAAGTAATATCCACACCAGATATGAATCCAGATCAGAATGGTGAAGATATACCAGTTTCTCTTTCGCAGAATCTCTTCCAGTGCAAGCAGACACAGTGGAAGCAGAATCATCGGTACCATAAACTGGGAATGTCTGCTCGCAGAACCCAGTGTAAACTCAGTGTAGATATATGCAAAACTTCCAAGAAGTGCCCCGCCTCTGCTATTCTTAAAATAGAGAAGAAATGCTGACATGGATAATCCAGCCAGGAAGAAACGAACCATAAATACGGTATTAAATGCCGCCTCGATATGCTCCTGTCCAAAAAGAAGGAATATCCAGTAAAGAGGCTCAAAATGAATCGGCGGAGTATCTCCCATACCAATGGAGAAATCATACATCGGGAACTCTAGATGTCCATGCAGAAGATTCGTAAAGAAGTTCTTCACCTCTCCCATAAAATAATATGCTTTTGGAATATATATCGAAAGTCCATCTGAAAACCATAACAGGCTTCTTCCATTCTTAATAAAGAAGAAAAATATACCTGTTGTTACAATTGCAAAAGCCACTGTATACATAAGAAGGTATTCCAGGTAATACTTTTTTCCATATCTCTTTACTTCTGTCACTTGAGTAATTCCTCCTTTTCTGTGATTCACAGATATATTCTACAACATCCCTATCTCACTAGCAAGAAAAACACCACTTATAATCAACATGACTATAAGTGGTGTTTTTCTTAAATCCTAGTTTCTATTCTTTCTCATCAGGCACGAATTGATCCGGATAGATTCTGCTTCCATCATATCCACATACACCCATTCTAGGTGAATTGCAGATTGGAAGATAGTATTCTGGCAGATACTCTTCCAGATCTTCTTCAAACTCTCCCTCTTCAAAATCCTCTTCTTCATCAGACTCAATTTTTTCAGCAATACACTTTTTACACCAGAAAGGATTCTCCTTATAAAACCTTTTCGGATCAACAAAAGAAGCCTCATTCTCGCCACACTGACTGCACATAATCTTAGGTGGATTATTACGTGATAATATTACAATATCCTTATAAGTTTTTTCTCCTTCACGCACACTCGCTACTTTTATATCGAGTTCAGTTGTTGATCCAAAATCATATTCGTATCCAAACGTATCTCCTTTAGAGACAACATCTCGTAATCGATAATTCATATTCCTTGAAGGCGGTCCCCAGAAGCTACCTGTACTAGGATTACTTTCATATAATACTCCATCAATAGTGAATGCACTGAGATGTCCACAACATTCAACCCATATCTGACGGATAAACTCATCCAATTCCTTCAAGGTATTACTACCACTTGTTTCGATAACCAGCCAATATTCCTTATCGTATTTCCCTGAAATAACAAGCGTATATTGATTATCTCTACGTTTAGTATTCTCCTTTGATATCTTAATCTTACGCTTCTGGCATGAATTCAGATGACGAATGATTCCACTTCTGGCATATTCCTTAGCACAGTATTTACAAAATCCTTTTGTCTGTACAGCCATACTAGCCCCTCCTAATCTCTTAAACATCATACATATATTGTAATTATATGTCGCTCTTCAATCATATTCAATAACACTTTAATCTTTTTGGGTTCCAGATATAATACAATGTTACTGATAACGGCAATAGATAGCATATACTTGTTACATACCCACAGCATCCCACCTCATTCGAACACTTCTCTTCATTGCCAGGTATCAGATACGGTGCCTGGGTTTTTATTTGGTTATTGTAGAAGCCAATTGATAAGATTAACCTGCTTTATTCCCTCATGGCTGACTGCTCCTTCATCCATTGACAGTACCATTTTTTCATAATTATCACTGACCTTTTGAAGCGGAGCTAATTCTCTTGTGCTAACACTTTCCACTGTCATTGTTTCCGTAACCTGAACATAAAGTTTATCTGTTGTATTCGTTGCAATGAAATCAATTTCCATGTTATCAAGCTTACCAATTGCTACATCGTAACCTCTTCTTAACAATTCAAAGTAAACAATATTCTCAACTATATGACCACGGTCTCTATCTCTTATTCCTAACAGATAATTTCTTAGTCCCACATCGACAATGTAATACTTGCCAAGAGTTCTTAGGTACTCCTTCCCCTTTATATCAAAACGCTTGATATCATAAAAAAAGTACGACTCCAGGAGTGTTTCAATGTAAGCCTGAATGGTATGACCGCTTGGTTTTCCTTTACGTTTTCCATCTTCGAGAAGCCCCTCATTGACAAGTATGTTTCCAATTGAAGTAGCGGAAACACTTGAACCTATATTATCGCAAAGGAATAGGATTATCTTTCTAAGCAGGACAGCATCCGTGATCTGTCTTTTGCCTCGACGCCTTTCTCTTTCCAGGATATCCCTGATAACTACAGTTGAGTAAATGCCATCAAGCAGAGTAAAAGCCCTATCCTGCTCTAAGCCAACATCGGCAATTCCAGGCATACCACCAAATCGTAAATAAGCATCAAACACTTCATTCAAAGAATACTGTGTTCCTGCCTCATCAAAGATGACCTTCTTTTCTCCGCCCAATGCACTTTTTACCAGTTTCAATTCCAAATTATTGAACTGGATGAATTCCTTAAACGATAATGGGAACATCTTTATCTCCACACATCTCCCACTAAGATAAGTAGAATATTCTGAAGATAAAAGATAAGCATTAGATCCAGTGACGTATATATCACAGTCCAGGTCTACTCTAAATGCATTTATTGCCTCTTCCCATTTGTCGATCCTTTGAATCTCATCGAAGAAAAGGTACATCCGCTTTTCACCGCACTTACTTTTTACAAAAGAATAGACTTCATCGGATGTCATGTCCTTGTAATCACCAGACTCAAAATTCATCTCAATAATCTGATTTTCATCTATGCCGTTAGCTTTTAGGTATTCAACCATCAGCTTCAAAAGGCTGGATTTGCCGCAACGTCTTATCCCTGTGACGACCTTGACCGGTTCAGTGTCTTTAAATGCCACCAGCTTATCAAGGTATACGTCTCTTTTTTTTAATTTTTGCTTTGAGATCATATAAATCCCTCCTTCAATGCATTTCAGTATAGCATAAACTTCTCCAGAAATCAAAGTTTTTGCTATCAATAGCAAAAAAACTTTGATTTATTCTTTATTTTTGCTCTGATGATATCTATTCGTTTGTTCATTACAACATGAACTACACACAACCGATTATATCGGATGTGGTTTCTATGCTGGCACTTCGTGCCAGTATCCGTGAATGCTACGCAATCTTTACGGCATATGGCCTGTCCACGAGGCCTCTATCCCATTCTTTTACGTTTGGGAATACCTTACGCATGATATTCGCTGCTCCATTGATATCTGCATTGCTGATCGTCCCGTCTTTATGTCTGTACATTCCTCGTTTTATCCTCTTTCCCGACATCTCAGGTTTCTTTTTTCCCTTCTTATACTTCGGGATAGGATCCTGTTCCAGATAGTCTGCCTGGGACGTATAT
>JAZLLO010000006.1:0-4058 GCA_045598185.1 Marvinbryantia sp. | reverse complement strand
AGATCAACCATCATACGGATAATATGACGTGGTGTTCTGAACTGACCATTTACACCTGCAGTTGCAATCTTAGAAAGCAGATACTCATATACATCGCCTTTGGTATCTGCAGACTTCAGCTGTGCCATCTGCTCATAGATTCCATCCATAGCGGTTACAATCTTGTCCAGCATCAGAGGAGTCGGTACCTTGAAGATTGCGTCTCCCATATATTTAGAATACGCACTGTCCTTATTGCCATGAAGGTTCTTGATGAAAGGAAATACCCATTCCTGCATAGTACTGTACATCTTAGCCGCAGGGAAGTCATGGAACACACTCCATTTCAGCTGGCTTCCATCAATAGTTCTTTCACCAATCTGCACTTCTTTTGCAAAAATGCTCTGATAAGGAAGTCCAAGCATAGCGCTTTCTTTTGCATGGAGATTGTCAGCATCATCCAGATCATGGATGAACATCATATATGTCATCTGTTCGATAACGTCCAGCGGATTAGTGAGTCCACCGGTCCAGAAAATCTCCCATAAGCTATCAATTTTATTTTTCAATTCTCCGGTAATCATATGCAATTACTCCTTTTCCCAGTTCCAGGTGTAGGACGTATATCGTCCACCACCAATCTTTATGATTTCTTCGCTCTTTAACAGATCATTCAATGCACGCTGTACAGTGGTCTGACTGATATCAGGACATTTCTCCATGATTTCTGTTTTTGTAATCTTTCCGGTTGTATTCTTGATAATGTCTCTTACACGATTCGGCTTAGATACGCCCTTTTCTGTAAGCAGTTTTGCTCTTGCCGTAAAGTCTCGATATGCTGCAATTACGATTCCAAGCATATACTCCACAAACGGAGCATAATTATTCTCATTTTCATGCCATCCGTAGGAGCTTGCCTGCAATGCTTCATAATAGCTATCCTTGGTATCAGAGATCAGCTTCTCGATACTGACATACTGTCCAACGGTGTAACCAGACTTATATAAAAGAACCAGTGTCAGAAGCCGGCTCATTCTACCATTACCATCATTGAATGGATGTACACAGAGGAAATCCAGAATAAACATCGGGAAAAGAATAAGCGGATTCATCTCCTGCGTATTCAATGCCTTATTGAACTGATCACAAAGAAGATCCATTGCTTCTGCTGTTTCCCATGCAGGTATCGGTTCAAATCGCACTTTCTTAGTTCCATCTGGCAATGTCTCTGCAATAACATTATCTGAATTCTTGAAGTTACCTCCGATGGTACTTCCACTATATTTATACAGATCACGATGCAGCTGAAGAATCATGCCAGGACGAACCGGGATGTATTCATAATTTTCATGCACGGTAGCAAGCACATCGCGATATCCAGCAATTTCTCGCTCGCTTCGGTTCTTAGGCATGGTCTTTTCACGAACCAGCTTTTTCAGACGATCATCCGTAGTAATAATACCCTCAATTCGGTTAGACGCCTCCGTACTCTGGATTTTTGCGATCTCAACAAGTTCAGAAAGCATTTCTTCCTGCAGATTCATACCAGTCTGGATTCCTTTAAATTCATGGATCTGTGAAAGATAATCCACGATGGTTGGTGTGAGTAGCTTCTTATATTCTGTTTCGAAATCAAATAGTCTCATATCTTATTTCCTCAATGCGATTTTAATTTCGTCATTTTCTTAATTTTGATGCAATTATATATTATCGTCATTTAATTCAAATGTCAATTTAATTTTGTCATTTTTGCAATAATGATTAAATTGATAGTGTAATAAGTGTAATTAAGACGAAGTTGAATACTGTTGTTATTTGACTTTAGGCATTCTCGGTATTTATGTATACAAAATATCCCTGCAATGTTCTATAAAACACTACAGGGATCCATCGTCTGTTTATATCTTCGCTCTCCGCTTCAAAAGTGGTAAATCAGTGGTAAACCGTCCCTTTTACCAGTGATTTTCATTGTATAAGTAGTTATATCCTTGCCTCCGCTTCTACTAAAAAACACTGCCGTGGCAGATAAATAACACGCGTATCATATATTTTTAACTCCTAACTTATCTCGGATTATCTCGGTTTTTCCTTATTTTTCAAGCATTTGCGCACTTTTTCAGTCTGCTGACCTTTTTTCCATATCTCGGCTTATTTTGGCTTATCTCGGCATGTTTATTCCATCAAATGGTCTAAAAATTGGTCTAAAATGGTCTATGATTTCAAGTTTAGACCATTCGTTTTTTCTGGTCTATTTCAGGCATAAATTTTTTCAAAAATCTACTGCCTTCGCCCATTCCATCAGACTTTCTTCATTTTCGGCAAATGTTAGAAAATATTTGTCAACCACCAATGGCTGATATTAGCAGATTCTTATGAAAATATAGACCATTTCGTAGACCATTCTTAAATACCATTTAGACCATAATCCCCTTCAAAGCCTTATAAATACTAACTTTTCTGCGTGGTCTAAACTGAAACATTCACCGTTTTGATGGTCTAAACTGACTTCCTAAATCTGTCAGTAGCATCCACTTTCATACCCAGCTGCTTCATCTCTGTCTCAGCCTCTGCCTGCTTCTTAGCAAGCTTCTCAACCTCTTCCCTCGCATCATCCAGCTTAAGATGAGTATAGGTGTTGAGAGTGACGCTGATATCCGAATGCCCCATCAGATACTGAAGTACCTTAGGATTCATTCCGGACTTTGCCATATTAGAGCAGTACGTGTGCCTGCATACATGAGGTGTGATCTTCGGAAGCTGAATGCGATAAATGCTGTTGTACTTATCAACTGCATGCTGGAAGTATTTCTCCCAGTGCATCGCCACCATCGGCTTACCGTCCTTGTCAAAGCAAAGGAAGCCTGAGTAGCCATCAATCATTGGCTCCACCTTAAGCTTAGGTCTTGCCTTGATGATATTCTGAAAGCATTCATACACATCGTCCTGCATCGGAATCACTCTGGTACCGGCGTAGGTTTTCGTAGTATCGATGTAAACCAACGTCCCGGTCTTCTGAAGCTGATGATCAATATTGATGGTTCTGTTCTCCATGTCCAGATCCTTCAGCGTCAAACCTGTAAACTCCGAAATACGCATCCCAGTCTTAAACAGAATGTACATACCGTCATAATACTTGCAGTAGTGCGCATCGTTTTTAATAAATTCGAGGAAAGTTCTTTCCTGTTTCCTTGTAATGGCCTCACGAGTAACTGCGTCATTTACCAGTACAGTAGCAAGCTGAAATCCAAAAGGATTCTTCCTTAATATATCGTCATCAACTGCCATCTGAAATGCAGGTCTCACAACACCTCTGATAGAATGAATTGCTGAGAAACTCTTTTTATCCTCCTGCTGCAGTTTGATGAGCCATTCCTTCGCATCGGATAACCTGACCTTGTCGATTCTCCTTGCCCCAAAAGGTTCCTTCTCCAGCAGATTGATTACAGTTCCGTAACCTGCTCTGGTTGTATGCTTAACTCCGGTCTTAGTTGCTATATACTTCTTCACAAGCTGAAGAACCGTTAAGCCGCCGCCATCAGGGACAATCATATCATCCAAATCCTTGTTGATTGCCTTCTCCTGATCTCTTAAAGGCGCATTATCTTTTTTACCGGCTGGAATACCATCAGTAGCCACCAATCTCCAACTGTAAACTGTTTTGCGCTTACCGTTGCCGTCAATGTATCTATACTTATAGCGTCCATCCGCTTCCCGGCTCTCTCCTGTGCGAAGAATGCGATTTTTACTATCGCGTCTCTTTTCGCTCATTGAACATCGTCTCCTTTCGATTGAGGGAGCCATGCTTGAATATTTATCTAACATAGTCCATAGCATGTATCCGACTATGTATCAATATACTATCACATACACGGCTCATTTTCCACAAGAAAATTGAAAAATTTTTATGAAATCAGATCACGTTCATCTGGCTGTCCAAATATTTTTCAAACTGCTCACGCTTGATCAGTGCTCTGTTTCCGTTCCAGAGGACAAAATCCTCATCAGAATGCTCCTGAACAAACATCTTCAGCTTCTTGTAACCTATCCCGAAATACTCCGATGCTTCATTCAGCGTTAAT
>JAZLLO010000005.1:0-11835 GCA_045598185.1 Marvinbryantia sp. | reverse complement strand
AACTACTGAAATTTTACTTCTTATACGTTCTTACTATCATGGTAGTAACGGTTAAACTTCTGGAATCTTGCTTTTTATACGTTCTTATTATCATGGTAGTAACGGTTAAACTTCTGAAACTTGCTTCTTATACGTCCTCCCCATCAGTACAGTAACGGTTAAAGCTCTGAAATCTTGTTTCTTATACGTTCTTGCTACCAGTGTAGCAACGGTTAAACTTCTGAAATCTTGCTTTTTATACGTTCTTACTACCAGTGCAGTAACGGTTAAAGCTCTGAAATCTTGCTTCTTATACGTTCTTATTACCAGTGCCGTAACCGTTATATCCCTGAAATCTTGCTTCTTATACATTTTACTACCCGTATAGTAACGGATAAGAATCTGAAATTTAATTTTTCACTACAGACCTCTGGTTTTGCTTGGCAAAACACCTCGCGGGACATTGGCACCTGAACAGTAACACCGTTGCCGTTCTTTCTAATTCCCTGATATCTAATATACTTGCATACATTCATCGGATATGCTATCTTATAAAAAAGGGAAAGCCAGAACAACCGGCCTACCCTAAATAGTTTGTTTACATAAGTGCTTAATAGCACCAGCCGTTCACTATTGCGAGTAGTGGGCGGCTATTTTCTTTTCCCGAAGATTTTGTAACATAAACCTACGAGAGCAACAATGAATATACAAAACTGAATTAAATCAGAATATGTAACCATTGGCATCGCCCTCCTTTCTTTTTATCTGGAGGGTTAAGCCCCTCCGATGTATAGAGGGTAGACCGCCTTTTCTATGTTCCTGACTTTCCGTGTAGTCAATATAACATATATCTGCTCGATATGCAATTATATTCATTATGTTGTATTATACATCAATCTGTGTCATCGAATCGAATACCTTATTTATAATACAAATTCAGAAATCATTCTTCCAATCTGTCCGATATCTACCTGTCCTTTGATTTCAAAAGTTGCTGTAAATCCATTGGAGAACATAATCTGCAGTTCACTATCCGGAAACAATTCCATGAATCCAAGAGTCTGAATTGTAAAAAAATGCACTTTTGAATATGGCATTGTTGTATATGACTTTCTCTTCCCTGTACATCAATTGAAATGATACGCTTATATCGGTTTCAGATTAAAAACACTATCGTTGTGAAATATATGAGTCTGCGCTATTTCGACTCATTATCCAAATATGATTCTGGCCGCTCTTTCTAATTCTCTTCGTTCTTCGATATCATCATAGGATCTCTCTCTGTCATCAATCCCTTTCACGATATTCTGATAGAACAGTCCATCTTTGTTGCAGTAATAATATATCTTTTTCACTCCATTGATCTTGAATCTTGCTTCTGGATTCCCTTCCGGATATAACTTCACCATCTGGATACGGTCAGATGACACTACCGCAATGAAAGAAATATAGTGCTTTTTCGTCATGTCATGTTCAATCCGGACAAAGTACTCATCTTCTACTCTTTCAATAAATATCTTGTGTTTCTCATCTGTCACCTCTGCAACAGACGGCGTAAGCAGAATTCCATGACATTGAATTGCCGCTTCTCCCATGCTGTGGATGATATTTCCACACACAGGACAGATATAGAATTTGGAACGAAGCATGTTACCGGAAACATTCATATTGCAGATTGCATTTCCTGATAATAATTCTGCAACAGAGACATCAAAGGTAGCTGCAATCGGCTCCAACAATGTAATATCCGGATAGCCCTTCCCTGTTTCCCATTTTGAAATCGTCTTATCCGACACGCTCAATCGTTCTGCAAGTTCTGCCTGCGTAAAGCCTTTCTTCTCACGCAATTCTTTGATTACTGTGCCTGTTATATATCTATCCATGATTATCAACCTCCTGTACATATTCTGTAAACACATTTTAACTATTGTGTATGGAAGTTGCTACCTACGTAGAGTAGAGAGCACATTTCTAATCTGCTTGCATACTTTCATCGAATATGCTATCGTTCTCTAGTTAAACAAACCACTTTAAAATTTCGTATCTTAATACTCTTTGTTGTCCATAATTCTTGTTGTGATCATGATCGATACTGCCGTCAACAAAATCAATATTCCAAGCAGCCCTGCAAATGCAGCTATCGGATTTACATTATCCATTGCATCTCTTATACTTCCAAGTACATGTCCTACAACAGCAAGCTGGCTTAACAGATAACCAGCTGCAAAAATAATACCCATCAGGGACAGCAGAACGATTCTGGACTTCTCTGGTCCGAACTTCAACTGAAGTGGTATCATAAGTCCACCTGTGATAACAAGGATTGGAAGTTCTGAGGAAAGAATCTCTGCAATCAACACCTCATTTACCGGATTCTTCATAGCAAGACTGGATACTACAATGATCAACAAACCTACCAGCCCTGCGACAAAAGAAAAACCGTAAATAAAGATGTATTTTTCCAGAACATACTGTCTTCTTGTGCATGGCAATGTGAATATAAAAGACATGCAATTGTCTGAGTCATCATAACTTATAGTCGACAGTGCAAGCATCGTACCCAGCATGGTAAGATATGCCCCGCTAAAAGTGCTGGAAAAGCTCCATGTAAATATTACTCCAATCACCAAAAAGATGACTAATGTTGATTTTCTGATAAGAATGAGTCGTAAATCTTTTTCAAATAATGCTTTCATTATCTTACACCTCCAGTGAGCATAAGAATCAACTCGTCAATATTACCATTCTCTATTACGATCTCCGGATAGTTATCCTGATAATAACGTTTCTCTTTTGTGACACAGGAATAACCATATGGTGTCTTAATTGTTTTCATCAGGAAGCTTTTATCCATCGCCTGGTAAGTCGCTTCAGATACCTTTAGGATTCCATATTCTCCAAGGATCACATCTGTATCTTCATGAAGAAGCACTTTACCATCATCGATCAGGTAAATATCATCACAGATACTCTCAAGATCGGAAGAGATATGTGAAGTGATCAGAACTGTTCTGCTTTCATCCTCTTCCATGTAGGATCTGATCAGATCAAGGACTTCTCCTCTTGCCTCCACGTCAAGTCCTGCTGTAGGCTCGTCCATGATCAGAAGCTTTGCATTATGCGTAATGGCTACCAGCACTCTCATCTTAGCTTTCATACCGGTTGAAAATTCCTTCAAGGGTTTATCCATCGGCAAATTCATTCGTCTGCATTCTTTTCTGAATTTATCCTCATCAAATCCAGGATAACTCTTTTTCAGGATTTTTATAATATCATAAGCTCGCAGGTATGGACTAAATCCTGACTCAGCCAGAGCTACTCCTAACTTTTCCTTTTCAACAATAGAAAGCTTGCCAGCTTCCTTACCCATTACCATAATCTCACCATCATCTGGTCTGACAAGTCCCAGAATCAACTTGATCGTAGTACTCTTTCCTGCTCCATTCTTTCCGACAAAACCGGTAATGCGTCCTTCCGGAATCTCAAAATCTACATTTAAAGAAAAATCTGTATATCTTTTTTTCAGGTTCTTAGCTGTAATCATTAGCTTTCCTCCAAAATTATCTCCACGATCTCCTGAATATCTTCTTTTGAAAGTCCAAAATTTCTTGCCTTCAGGATTACCTTGGCAAAATCGTCTTCCACAGCCTTCTTGCAGGCTTCCAGTGCAAGACTTCTGTCCGTCTCAGCCACAAAGGTTCCTTTCCCATGAACCGTTACTACAAATCCATCCTCTTCCAGTCGATCGTATGCTTTCTTTACTGTCAATGCGCTGATCTTAAGTTCTCCCGATAATGCTCTGACGGAAGGAAGTGCTGTTCCGGCTGCAAGCGCTCCTTCTATGATCTCATTCTTAATCTGATCCATCAGCTGTTCATAAATCGGCACCATTGACGAGTTATTCAAAATTATCTTCATTCATTTTCTCCTTTGCTCAGAAGGTGATATCAATTCTTCTTTGCCAACACAAATCCAAACGTCTTCTTCCTTGTGTTGTAAACAGTATATAACAGTATTTATCTGTTGTCAACTGTTTTATACTGTTTGTTATTCATTGGGAACCGTCCTCAGTGGCTCACTATAAGAAAAAAAACCGGGGAAAATCCCCGGTGTCTCTTATTCAAAAACTGCATCTACGAGAGTGCTGTATGTATATCCATTTTCTTCATATATATCAAATGTTCCTGATACTACTATATATTCTCCAGGTTCCGGATAATCATCCGGATAGACATAATCTCCTGCAAGAACGAATTCCAGTCCCTGTGCGCAGCAAGCCGCAGCGTCTGCTATAACACAGGCAAAATAATGTTTATCAGGGATTGGCTCTCCATCTGTATCTACCGCCTGATATACAGTGAACTTTCCACCCATACGAACTTTCTTTCCAAGGAATTTATCAGGAGCATACATCATATTCTGTACCTCAGAAAAGACTATTGTACTGCTTGCAGTTGTAAGATCCAGGTCATATTCAGAATCATTCTCAGTATCCTCTTTTTCTGCATTCTTCACTTCTGATTCTGCAACATCTGCCTCTGTTTTTTCTGTTTCTTCGACTGGTGCAGTTGTTTCTGTCTCACTTTCTTCTGCATCCTTCATCTGCTGATCCAGAACATTCTGGACTGCGTTACCTGAATTATTATCTGCAGATTTTGAACCGGAACTATTTCCGCATCCTGTCAGGATAGCTGCCATTGCTATCATCATCAGTATAGTAATTCTTTTTTTCATGCTCTTCCTCCCATCACTGTTCCGATTATATAACTGATTGCAAATGCTGCTACATCTACTGCAACTATCGTAGAACCTACCGGGGTTCCTGCAAGTATAGAAATCAGGATTCCGAGGAAAGCACACAATACGGAAATAACTGCAGAACAGATTGTAACCGACTTAAAGCTTTTAAACATCCTCATAGCAGATAATGCCGGGAAGATAATCAGTGCAGAAATCAGAAGAGAACCTACCAGGTTCATCGCCAGCACGATAATAACAGCTATAATAACTGCAATAAGCAAATTGTAGGTATCTACTTTAGTTCCTACTGCTCTGGCAAAATTCTCATCGAAGGTCACATTAAATATCTTATGATAAAACAGGATAAAGAACAGGACTACTACAATAGAAAGAATGATACACAGCCATACTTCACTTCTGGTAAGTGTAAGAATCGAGGTTGATCCAAACAAGGTACTGCATACATCTCCGGAAAGATTAGCAGAGGTTGAAAACAGATTCATCAGAAGATAACCAAAAGCCAGTGCACCAACCGAGATCATGGCAATAGCGGCATCTCCTTTTATCTTGGTATTCTGCCCAGTACGAAGAAGCAGTATCGCGCAGATAACAGTAACCGGAAGTACCAGAATCATCTTATCTGTCAGATTCAATATTCCCGCAATTGCCATAGCACCAAATGCTACATGAGACAGACCATCACCGATAAATGAAAAACGTTTTAATACCAGAGTCACACCTAATAAAGAAGAACAAAGTGCAATCAGAACGCCTACAATCAGTGCATAACGTACAAATGGGTATGCCAGATATAAAGAAAGTTTATCTATCAGATTCATACTGTCTCACCACCTTTCTGTGCCAGGAAAATCTTACCTGCCGGGCTATTCAGGTATTCTTCCTTTGTCCCAAAGAAAATATTATGACTGATATGCAGAATGTGACTGGCATATTTAACAGCTGCTGTAACATCATGGGATATCATGATAACAGTTATACCATCCTTATTCAGCTGTTCAATAAGAGCATACATCTCTGCTGTAACCTTTGGATCCAGACCTGAAACGGGTTCATCCAGAAGGAGACATTTCTGAGTAGCACAAAGTGCTCTGGCTAACAATACACGCTGCTGTTGTCCCCCAGATAATTCTCTATAGCATCTGCCGGCAAACTCTGTGATGCGCATACGTTCCATATTCTTCTTCGCAAGTTCTTTCTCGCTTGCTTTATAAAATGGACGAAGCCCCATTCTTGCCTGACATCCAGAGAGTACAATCTCTGCCACAGAAGCAGGGAAATCCTTCTGAACCTCTGTCTGCTGTGGGAGATACCCAATCTCATTCTGTTTCAGGCTGTCACCTGTCAGAATCTTTCCGGCAAGCGGCGGCTGAAGACCAAGGAGAGTCTTCATGAGTGTTGATTTGCCGGAACCATTCTCACCGACAATACAAAGATAATCACCTTCATTCACAGAGAAATTGATATTCTCCGCAACTATGTGATTTTCATATCCTAATGCAATATTCTGACAGGTGATCTGTGCCATTATGTCCTCCTTATTTCAGTGCTTCCTTCAGCACTTCAAGATTATTTTCCATAATAGAAAGATATGTTGTGCCATCTTCCACATCCTTCATTGTTGCTGACTGCATGGAATCCATTGTCAGAATCTGCTGATCCTTAGATTCTGTTGCCTGCTTTACAGTCTCTGCAATACGTCCATCTGCGCTTTCAATCTGCATAATTGACGTAAGTCCAAGTTCATCCACCTTATTTGCAAGGAACAGGATAGTTTCAAAGCTTGCTTCTGTCTCTGCTGAACATCCAACAAATGCAGCATAATAGTTCAGGTTATAATCATCTACAAGATAACGGAATGGGAAACGATCTGCAAAAAGAACAGTATCTTTTTCGCCTGCCTCTACTGCTTCACGATATGCTCCATCCAAGGATGCAAGGCTCTCACAGAAAGAAGCTGCATTCGCCTGATAAACTTCTGCATTTGCAGGATCGATCTCAGCCATAGTATCTGCAATCACACCACAAAGAGTCTGTGCGTTATTAAGTGAAAGCCATACATGTTCATCATATTCAACTTCTTCCTCTTCGCCCTCTTCTTCTGCTTCCATACCTTCAACTACTTCTTCTTCCTTGACACTTTCACCAAGTGCTTCCAAAAGGTTGATAACTTTCATATCTTTATTGGTTGCTTCAGCAAGTGCATCTTCAACCCATTCATCAGATTCTCCACCAACGTAGATAAATAAATCACAGCTTGCAACTTTAACGATATCTTCTGCTGTAGGCTGATAACTGTGAAGATCAACACCTTTGTCCAGAAGCAATTTGATCTCAGAGGAATCTGTATCACCTGCAATCTGTGATACCCAGTCAAATTCCGGAAAAATAGTTGTTACAATAGAAATTTTATCTGAGTTATCAGCTTCTGCAGAACCACAAACAACCATTGCACCGGCTAAAAATAATATACTAAATAAAACTGAAATATTCTTTTTCATGATAAACCTCCATATATTTGAAAAATGAGCGTATAAAAATGAGCATAAAAATACAAGGAAAAACTCCACCAAAAAACATGCAGAATAAAGAATCACAAAGTGACTCTTTGTGCGTCTATGCGGGCACACAAGTAAAAGCCGAATACAAATAGGTTTACGGCTGTCTGCATATGGGTATAGTTATCCCTTGTTATATAATTCTTTAATCGTTTAATCTCACTTTTCTGGTAACGGGTGTTTCTCTTAAAACTGTAAAACCAGTTTCCTCCGTCGTCTGACAGAAGAAACAGATAACCATAGCAATAATCGTTGTTACAATCTGACCGATGCCAGTCTGTCTGATATTATCCGCACACTGCTGTATCATGGCACATACCGGACAGGATGCACCGGAACATTCATGGTCAGCTTCTTCTGCAATATAAAAAGAGGAGAACAGCACGACAAAAAGAACTGAAGCAAGAACTACAAGTGCAATCACACGATTCTTTTTATTGTTTCCATTGTACTTATTCGCAAACATCGTACTCCTCCTTTCTCATATTCCTGTCTACTCCTTTGAAGCTTTCGATGCACAACTATCGCATATACCGTAAAATACAGTACGTTTTGGATTTATCGTAAATCCATGGTGCTCCTTAATATGCATCTGCACCTGAGGCAATTCCTCGCAATGCATATGCTCCAGTTTACCACAAACCTCGCACTTGCAATGGTAGCAGATTCCGTCTTCATAGTGACTATCTGTCCCAATGAATTCAAAGCAGGCTGGACTGCCGGCGTCGATCACATACTTCGTAACGACACCCTGATCTACCATCTTCTCCAAATGACGATATACCGTTGTAGTTCCGATAGACTTCCCTTCCGCTTTAAAATATTCACACACATCATTCACAGTAATATGCTGTCCTGACATGCTTTCCAGATAAGCGAGCAATATGTCACGTTGTTTCGTCTGATATTGTGCCTTATTGCTCATATGTTTCTCCCTTCAAATTGAAAACCGTTTTCATTTTATAGCACAACTCTAAAAAATGCAATATGAAAATTATTTTCAAAATTGCAGTTATCTGTAAATTAATGCTATGATAAATAAATGCAAAAAATATTACATTAAAGGTGACTAATCTTATGAAAAAAATAGTATTTTTACCGGACAGTTCCTTGATATCATGGATTACATCAGTAACAGTTTCAATAAACTCTTCTAAACTTATTACTATCGATTAAGGAGTTATGTCAACTATGATCACGCTTATTTTAATAAAAAAAATCATATCTCTGGTACTTATCCTTCTTATGGGGGTACTGCTTGTCAAAATGAAATTCCTGAAGTCAGAGGATAGCAGAATCATATCTACCCTTATCCTCTATCTGGTCTGCCCATGCAGCCTGATAACTGCATTTCAGGTAGATTATTCCGACCAGATCAGAGATGGGCTTCTGCTTGCTCTATTTTCCGCTTTTATCATTCATGTATTTCTGCTTATCTTAAATGAAATATTAAAACGTGTTCTGCATCTGGATGAGGTCGAACAGCTTTCTTTGATCTACTCCAATGCCGGCAACCTGGTTATCCCATTGGTTTCCTCCATCCTTGGCGCAGAATGGGTCATCTACACCTGTGCATTCATGACGATCCAGCAGCTCCTCCTCTGGAGTCATGGAAGATCTGTCTTGTGTGGCGAAAAACATATCGAACTGAAGAAGATTTTCCTGAATATCAATATCATCGCAATCATCATAGGCATCATCATGTTTATGCTGAGAATCAAGCTCCCTTCTCTTCTGGCCGATTCTGCAAAGCAGGTCGGTTCTATGATCGGACCATGTGCAATGATCGTAACAGGAATGCTGATGGCCAGCATGGATCTCAAAAAGATATTAGCCGGAAAGCGACTTTGGATGACGGTATTTCTCAGACTTATCCTGGTTCCTGTATGTACCTTATCGATTATCAAGTTCACAGGTCTTACAGGTCTGGTAGCCAATGGAAGTACCGTACTTCTGATCACTCTGATTGCAACTATTACACCTTCTGCCTCTTCCATCACCAACATGGCACAGGTATATGACAAGAATGCAGCTTATGCAAGTGCAATCAATGTAGCAACAACACTTTCCTGTGTCATAACCATGCCGATCATCGTGGCACTTTATCAATTGTAAAAGAGGGAAACAATATGGCGACCAGTGTTATCTTACAGCAAATGATCATTATCTTTATTCTGTTACTCTCAGGATTTTTGCTCTCAAAAAAACAGCTGATATCAAGTTCTATCAGTAAAGAGATTTCAACTATTGTAATTTATCTTTGTAACCCGGCGCTTCTGATTGTCAGTGCCTTAAATGCAGAACGTGGAATCAGTAACCAGATGCTGCTTTTCTTTGGATTTATTACTCTCATCTTCTACCTTTTCCTGATTCTCACAGCAGAAATTGTTGTGCGGATCATGCGGGCAAATAAAACAGAAATAAATCCTTTTCGTATGATGCATATCTTCTCAAATGCCGGCTTCATCGGCATTCCTGTAGTAAATGCAGTCATCGGTCCGGATGGAGTTCTTTATGCAGTTATCATCAATATCGGCTACAGTCTTTTCTTCTATACTTATGGCTATTTCCGCATGAAGCAGCAATCCTCTCCTGGTGAGAAGATCAGGCTTCCTCTTAAGGAGCTGATCAACATCGGTATGATCAGCAGCATTCTCAGTATCCTGATCTATGTTGCCAATATCCGGATGCCATACATCGTAAAGGAAAGCTGTCAGTATATGGGTAATGCTACGACTTTCCTCAGCCTTTTTGTAATCGGTGTAAATCTTTCAAAATCTCCTTTAAAACAGGTCTTTGGAAATAAAAGACTATATCTTTTCATTCTATTAAAACAGGTGATTACTCCGATTGCATTCGCACTTCTGATTCATCCATTTATAAAAAATGAGATCATGTATCTTGTTACCGTCATCATGGTTTCTCTTCCTGTTGGAAGCCTTCCACTGATGCTTGCAGAAAAAGAAGGAATTGACAGCACCCTATTCTCAAATGGTGTTATCGTCAGCACCATCTTATCTGTCATCACGATACCGCTTGTATTGATTCTGGTATAAGCTTATACTTTTTTGTCCTGTTCTGTATTTTCTGACACAATAATAGAAAATACTGCTATGATGTACCTCGATTTCGTTCGGTCGAGGTACATTTTTATGAATATCGCAAGTTTGTTTGCTATCGAAGGTTTATTACTTCAGTTTAATGCATCCATCAATAATTTCGGCAACAACCTGTTTGCAACCAACTTAGGTGCTACAGATACTCAGCTGGGACTTACCCAGGTCATCCCTAATATTCTCGCATTGATCCTGCTTCTTCCATTTGGTATGTGGGCTGATAAAGCGAAGAATATTAAAAAGCTTCCTATTCTGACTTTAGGTGCCATGGCATTTGGTTATCTAATCATGTTTCTTGTACCTTCTGCCGAAAAAAACATCATGCCGCTGTATTTTTTCGCCCTTGCATTTACTATGGGCGGAAACGTTCTTTATAATGCTCAGTGGCAGAACTTCTTCGGGGAAGTGGTCTCTTGCGACTCTAGAAATGCTATCCTGACTCACCGTAACCGATTCATGTTTATCATCAGTGTCGCTGCTCCTATCGTATTTGGAGAACTTCTGACCCTGTGTCATTCTACCGAAATGAAGCTTCAGGTATTCCGCTGTTTCTACCTGGTATGTGCATTCATTACTTTCACGCAGATGTTCGTCTTATCCAGAATCCATACACCTGCAAGAGAAGAAAAAAAAGAAAGCATCTCCCTTACCGCTCTGACAACTACCATTCACAGGCTGTCTCACAGTAAACAGTTCATGCTTTTTTTCATTCCTATTATATACTTTTATATGACCTGGCAGATCGACTGGAGTATGTGGTATATCGGACAGACACAGTATCTGGGGTTAAACGAAAGTAATCTGTCCCTTTTTAATGGAATCTTCAATATCGGACAGCTGATCGCCATCGGCATTCTCTCTAAACAGGTAAAAAATAAAGGCGCTGACTATGCGATCTGTTTTGCGCCTCTGGGACTTTTCTTGTGTCCGCTTATCATGCTCTTTACCGCATCCCTTTCCCCTTCTGTAAGGATGCCGGTATTTACCGTTCTTTTAACAGTTCTGAATGCAGGACAGTGTGCCACAAATCTCTGTATCGTACAGATTCTGCTTCGTGTATCACCAACAGAGTGCAGAAGTCTTGCTATCAGCATCTATACCCTGACAATCACACTGACTAACAGCTTCATGCCATATATCGGTGTTCGCATCTATACCGCACTTGGCGCTGATCACACAGCCTTCGTACAGTTTTTCCTTCTCTGCGCAGTGATACGAATTCTCGCCTTGACAGCACTGGCATTACGATATCTACATCTGAAATCAAAGTGAGCCATTGGGAATCTGATATGATCCTCCTAAAGTAGACAAGGTAAATAACCAAATCTACTTTAGGGGGATTTTTATGATCAAAAAGAAACATAGCCCTGAATGGAAGATAGCCAGAGTACAAGAGTATATATCTGGCCAGGGCTCATATCAAT
>JAZLLO010000004.1:0-8988 GCA_045598185.1 Marvinbryantia sp. | reverse complement strand
GCTCGGTATTCACTGCCAGCTCCGCAAGTGCCTCTACAGGATTACTGCTCTTTGGTCTGTAAGGTGAACACACAAAGGCATAAGGTAAATGTTTGTCTCTCTTCATCTTGATCAGCTCCTCTCGTTTTTCTTGAAGTTTTTGTCCCTTCACTTAGTGAGAAAAAAGTGCTTGTTTTTAGGGTGTTGCTCAGATATTTTTTTCAAAAAACGTTTTCATTCTTCTAATTGCACTATCCAGAGACTCCTTTACAGTCGGATTACTAAGTCCAAGAGCACTTGCAATCTCTGACTGAGTCATATCCTGGTTGAAATACATATCCACAACTTGTCGCTGTCTCTTTGCGAGGTGCGCAATAGCTTCCCCTAAAAGTCCCACTCTCTTCTGATGAAGTAGCACTAATCCTCTCTCCAGTTCTTCCATCTCAAGCTGTGTTACATAATCCGGAACCGCCAGTTCCTGTCTGGTTTCTGTCCCGATGGTGTCTGCTGTGAATGCTGCCATGTAGCTTTCTCTATGATTAGAGCTATCTTCCAGTCTGTGGTCCGCTACGAGGCTAAGTGGCATCAGCCAGCATCCATCCGCAAACTCACTCTCCGGAACCGTCATGCTGGTTCCATCATCGAAGTGATATTCAATACTGCTGCAGCGATCCACGGCATACACGGTGATAAATCCATTCTTGGCTGCGGTGTAGTATCCATTGGCATAAACGGTAATCACCATTCCGGCATCCTCTGCTGTAAAGAGAACTGCTGCTTTAGACTCCTTTAATTTCTTTACCTTAGGAAGCTTCTCCTTTCCGGTTCCAGGCACCATAGCCTTAAGTTCTGCAAAGGTAAGTGTTGCTACGTTCTTGTTTGTGTTGTTTACAGTGATATTCATGTTCTTGTCCTTTCCGCTCTGGCTTGAGCGGTCCGGGCAGAGAATTTGAATACTGCGAAGTAAAAAGGCCCTGCATGTACCCTGGAAGTACACACGAGGCCAGGTATCCTGATGAAAAGGCAGAAAGGCAGCACGAGTACTTCCTATGAAGCTTTCCACCATCCAAGTAGTCCAACACTGGACCACCGGCACCGATGAAAAGCTCATATGAATTCTCTGCCCTTTGCGCTTTATCTAGTCAGGCATTCGATATTATTTTTATGTTCTGTGTCTTAGGAACTTTGCTGTTCCCTTGAACTGATGCTATAATAACTTCTTTTTTTCATTCATTCGAGGACAGCAGCTGTCGCATAATAAAGGTGATTTCAAGCACGAATTTTCATTTCTTTTTCCTTAGTCATGGCTGTTTTCCCGTAATTTGATGGCTATATTAAGGGAATTGCCATCATATCACCCACATTTACGGGATAAATCCTGTCGCATTATGAGACACTGTCTGTCGCATAATAGAAAAACTTTTTTCAAAAAATTATAATCATCTGTAAAAAAGCATAAAAAAAGACCGCAGCGCTTTTTACGGCACCACGGTCTCGTCTTATCTGTATGAAAGCATCCACACCTAATGCTTTATCATAACTCATTTATTTCAGCCTATATTATCCTACTTTTCTTTCATACTGAAATAATGGAGAAAACTTTCTGAGTTTTAAAATATCGTTACATCTTTCAATTGTCAATTTACCAGGCTCCAAAAGGAACTGGCGGTAAAGAGATTCTCTTTCCGTATTCATCAGAACATTTCTGGAAAGGTATATCAGTTTATCGGAAATATAATACGGTGTTTTCAGTGCTACACAAAGTGCAATCACATGTTCAATCGAAGGTCGCATCTCATTCAGGATGTTATATACGACCTTTCTCTCTACACCAAACTCTAAAGCAAGAGCCTCCTGGGTAATTCCTTTAGCTTTCATAATCATCTTTGTAGCTTCCTGAAAGTCTTGTGGAAGCTGAGCATACAATGTTCCCCACAGATAGCTATCATCTGCAAAGATAGAATTCTCAACATTATACTGATCTGTATCTGGTTCTGCTGCCAGCTCATAATTTGGAAGATACTTATCTGTAACCGGCTCTGTTTTATTTCTGGAAGCTTTATTCCCCCAATACCCAGCCTTTGTATATCTTCCTCTGGGTCTGAATGCCAAGCAGCACTCATCTATGTGCGCCCTTGCCCATGGAGTCAGATAAAGCTGTCCTCTCCAGTCATGAGCGATAAATCTTCTATCATTCAGACAGAAATGACCTTCTACATAGATATATCTGCCACTACTGATTTTTCTGGAAATCACAGATGATTCCGCACAGATAACCGCTGCATCATAAGACGATACTGTATATGTCACACCTTCTGGCCACTTTCCTCCACAGCCATGATCCGGAACACTCCTGCCATCTACGAAGCAGTCAATTCCTCCTGCTTCTCCATATCCCAATTCTATCATTCTATATTTTGCCATTGACTTTGACACATGGAAATGATCTGCGATCGCAGAAATCGTTCTCTTCAAACGGTCAATACTTCTGCCTTCTTTTACCTGTGATTCCACAAAGGCTCCGGTGCTTGCGCTTTCCAGCATAAGATATGCAGGAAGTTTCTCGCACTGCAACTCCATCCAGTCTATTGGAGAATTGTAATGTTTCTGTTTTTTCTCTTTGCGTCTACTGGTATATGCCGATAAAGGTCTTCCCGTCATCATCTGAAGCAGGAAAAAAGTTCTATCCAGATACATATGACAGCACTCGTGAACGATGGTACTGTTTCTGATTGCCGGATTCCAGCAATTATCAATACTGATCAGTATGGTGCCCGGTTTGATTTTTTCCTTGTATACCTTTCCATTTTCATCGAGCAGTTCTACCTCTCCAAAGTTCAAGTAGACCTGGCCCATTACTCTTGGATCTGCAAAATGTACATCTCTGACCTTTAGCCCCATTCTTCTGGCCAGTTCTTCTGCATCAAGAACAAACCCTTTCGGAGCAAGTGTCCCAGTGTATTCCGGGAAGTAATCATCTAACATTTGATGAGCTACGCGTTCATAATCTTTGGCGTACATTATCGGCAACAAATATTCATTCGTATAAATCGTGTACTTTGGTAAGATAGGATCCTTGAATGTCTTATCCACAAATATCAACGGTCCGACCACTGCCTGCTCACAAATCCTCATATCAAGGATGTATCTTACTCTGACATCAAAGCAAGCAGTTCTTTTTCTTTCATCCTCCACTGTTGTTCCAACAATAAAATCCACTACCGTACTTTCTGTAGGCTGATGCAGCTTTGATTGTGTTATCTTGTTGTAATATGCCAAAAAGCGAAGTGTTTGAGCATCTTTTAAAATACCGGCTTGCTGGATCTTGTCCTGATCCACCTCAACGAAATGACCGAGTACCCGATTAAGATCCTCTCCATAAAAAGTTGTCAGTACCTCCAATGCAGAATACGCTCTTCCAGGTTCCGCAACTGCCCGTCTCTTTCTTGCTACGGGAACGCTAATCCCTCCAGAGCCTTGCCCGAAATTTATATTTGTATACGCATATTCCAAACGACTCACTTCCTTTCATTGCGATTTTCATACTCCCCTCTGCGACATATTGTTTTCTCAGAGAAGCGGTGTAACTGTGAGCCCATTATACATGCGTCAGAATATAAAATCAATAGTAATGCACAATATTATTTTTCTTTTAATGCTTGCGCGCATAATATTCTTGTGCTATTATAGATACAACGGAGATACTATATGTAGGCGATCCATACCTATTCGCCTTGTTATTCAGATCATTATGACGCTGTTCAAATGTGTACAGGAACAGCCGATACTACATATTTAAGCTGCCGTTTTAGAAATGGAGAACTATATTATGACCAAAAAGAATAATAGTAAAACGCTGGTACATTTCCCACAAAATAATACTAAAAACCAGCCGCAAAATAATCTTGGTCAATCAAGTAGCACTGACCCAGCTGCCACATTTGGTTCTGTCCTTCAGAAATATCGTCTGAAGAATGATATGAGCCAGCCTGATCTTGCAGCCATGCTTGGTGTATCCAGAAATACAGTAACCAACTGGGAAATAAATAAGAGCCGACCAGATATCAGTATGATCCGCCAGCTTGTCACTATGTTTGGCATACCGCTTTATGAGCTCTTTGATCTGCCTTCTGAAGATCTGCCTTCTATCAAAGAAAGCCACCTTTTATCTTCATATCGTAAATTGAGCGCAGTAAGTCAAAAAGTTATCGAGCGCATGATTCTATCTATGTATGAGGAAGAAACAAATGCAAGGTACGATATGCTCCGCGAGACGTATTGTATCCTTCCTTTGGCTGCTACACCTGTTGCTGCAGGCATCGGCTGTGAAGAAGTTCCTCTTCCACCAGAAGCTTTCTTTATCAAACAGAGTAAACTAGCAAAGCAGGCAGATACGATTATCCGTGTGTCCGGTAAAAGCATGGAACCTAAATACCATGACGGAGATCTTGTCTATGTTCAGTTTATCCAGGAAGCTGCCGATGGCGAGGATGTCGTCTGCTATTATAATGAAGGTGCTGTTATTAAAAGACATCATAACAACAAACTATATTCTCTGAACAGCAAGTATCCTTTTGGTGATAAAACGGATGAAGATAATGTCCGAATGGTAGGTCGCGTATTGGGAATCGTAGATGATGAAGATATACCAGATGCAGAAGACACTGCTCTCCTGCAGGATGTGATGAATCGTGAGCTTCGAGAATTTGAAGCCGAGCACGGAATAGAATGAGGATTCTCTCTGAAAGGAGCTTTATGAAAAGACGAATTTTCATTCCACTCATACTTATCGCATTGCTTTTAATAATACCGTTACGTCCAAGTGATGCTCTTCCTGAAGCTGTTTCCAATGTTAGCGGATCAGTCTATGAATTTACATCTCGGTATAAATATGAGTTTAGTAATGGAAGCAGTACAGAAACGAATGGCGGAACTGCATTTGTTATCGCATCCGATTCTGAGAATACTTATCTCATGACCTGTGCACACTGTGTAAACGAGCAGAAGCTGAAAGGAGGTATTACACTCCATCTAGGCGATGTTTATTCTGGATCACACCAACCAGACGAAAAGTCTATAGAACCGATTTTTCCAGAGAAGATTACACTCTTCTTCGATCGTAATAACTGGATAACAGCCAATACAGTATTTATTTCTGAGGAATATGATGTCGCACTCCTTAAACTTTCAACAGCGGACTGTGAAAATAGCGGCATCGAATTCAAACCACTTACGTTAACAGAACCAGCGTGGTTAGAAAAAGTGTTTGCACTTGGTTATCCAGATGGCCACCGTGATCCGCTTCTTTTTGATGAAGATACCGGACTGACTATAACTTCCGGACGAATCATATCATTTGTAAATCTCACGCCAATTGAAAGGAAATTAGAAGCGCATCCAATCAATACAATATTAGTTCATACCGCCCAAACTCATCATGGTAATTCCGGCGGACCGCTTGTAACTGGTAACGGTGAAGTTGTTGGTCTAAACTGCTGTGGCATAAAAGGTTCCGAAGAAACCGGATTCAAATACACCGGCAGTATTGACAGTATTACCTTGGGAAAGATCCTAAAGGAAAATGACATTCCTTACGAGCATCATGTAAACATTAGAATAATTAGAGATATCGCAATCGTACTACTGATATTTTTCTTCGTTCTCTGGCCGAAGAAAAAACTCTGAAAGGTTTAGAAAAATGCACCGGCACTATAGTTGGTAAAGTTTCCACTCACGATACTTTGTGCAATAGATACAATTATCTGCGGAACTTTACCAAAACCACAGAGCACTAACAGATACTTTCCACAATACCAATTCTTGCAACTATCGAGTGCCAAGAGTGGAACGTCGAAAATGTTAATCGCTAAAGTTCTAACTGTTGGGTTGGATTTAACCTTGAATTATTCTGTTTTCAAATAGAATCGTTCTTATCCAGTCCGGCTCTTCTTCTAATGTCTGCAACGATACCAGGATGATGCTCTAACCAGGTAATTAAATCCTCCCCAACAGTACAGGTTTCTTTCCTGTCCCGGTACCTCTGTTGTTTATCCGCCGTCACGCTTTTTTGCTCCAGCTTATAGATAATTTTATCGTATGGCAGATAAGCATACACATTAGATACCGTCATTCCTTCTGATTCAGCGATTTCCTCAACAGACATGCCAGACTTATGCATAGCAAAAACTTCCCTGCTCATTTCATTATCATAGCATCCATCTGTGATTAGGATCTTCCTTAGCTTCATTGGTGAGATCTCTAACTCTCTAGCTGCCGCACGAATGGATTCATGCTTTTGATACACAGACACTGCGCGATCCATATATTCCTTACTGATTTCGTTTACATCAAAATCTGGTTTCTTCTTATGTTTCATGTTTCCTCCTATTTCAATCCGTAACATTATAGTCAATATCCTCAGAAGACAGCCTCTCCAGCGCCATAGATATTTTCCTTTTCGCTTTCATTAGTTAGTTCTTATCACACAGCCCATTTAGCATCAAAAAAGTTGGGAATTTCTTCTGGCAATATTGGATTATAATTCTTTCCAAACATATTCCCTACACTAAGCATTCCAAATTCAGGCATCCCATTGTTCTCTTGACTTAATTTGCGCAGCTGTTCATTATTTTCAATCTCATTCTGAATAGTTTTAGAGATGTAATAATTTTCTGTATACTCAAAAATTAGATAGTTCAAATATTCTAAGATTTTTGATTCTGACATAGCATTAATCTGATGTCTTAGCCGCCTATACAATTTATCCCGTTTATGATAAAAAGCCAATACAATTGTATTATAAACTGGTACCTAGATGGTGGACTTCAACATGACAGTTGATAGAGCACCATCCAGGTGCTTTTTTTATGCCATGGGAGGTTGATTTATGAGCGACTATAATGAGAAATATCTTTCACAGCATCCGGGAGTACGTGAGGTTACCTCAAACAGACTGTACCTTACCTATGAACTCAGACTTAAGCTTTTTAAAGAATGGAAAAAAGATCCGACGAGAGGCCATATAAAAAGATTACTGGAAGAAAACGGACTGGGAATGGAATGGGTCGGTAAAAACTATTTTAATAATGTATATGCTGGTTTTTATATGAATGGATACCCTATGCCCTGGGGCGTGGGGGAAGAGTTCATTAAATACCGGGATCTGTACAAAAATCATCCGCTTCTTGCATCGGGGCTGTTCATTGGGGGAGATGAGTCCAAAAACACGGTTGGTCTACATATACACCCAGAGGTCCTGAAAGAGATCGCAAGAAGGTACCCGGCAGAATCCATCGCCGATATCTTTAAGAAAGCGGGACTTGATCCTCTGGATATTGGTACAAGCCGGATTACAACAATCAAAAAAAAGGTTTTGACTGAGGAAAAAAGGAATAAGATCCTCCAGGATACTCAGCCAGTGCCGGATCCGCCTGTTAAACGAAAAGAAGAAACAAGTTCAGAGAGTATGATCGCAGATGACAGTACTGATATCCAGAAAGATATGATACAGGATGAAGTGAACCCATACATCAATACCTTGGACAAAGGTGGTCTGATACTTAAGGATGCTTTTTATAATGACGCTTTCAGCCTTTTACCATTGGGAAAACAGGAGATCCTGCGTATTTTTCAACTGGACAGTCTGCCTGGCTCAGATATACTCAGTTCATCTGCCTGGCTGAAACTGCAAAGCTGGAAACCGAACGGAAAACAGATCATTGCAGACAGCGAAACAGCTCTCCAGATCACGATGGCAAGGCATAATGCCATGAACCGTATGGTTTCTGAGAGTTTCGCCCGAACGAAACAGGTATGGCCGGCGCTGGCTCAGGAACAGAAAAGAAGTCTTTGCGAATGGATCCGGGATCTTCCACAGGATCCAGGCGGTTATTATACGGTTGGGCGTGTTCTTCAGCTGGCTGGTATCTCCAAAAGTGTTTATTATCGGTATCTGAGTGATGAGTCCTACGGAAGGAGCGCTATGATAAGGGAGCAGCGGGATGAAGAAGACATCGAACTGATCAGGAAAGTACTCGACTATAAAGGATTCCGTAAAGGAGAACGTCAGATATGCATGCTGATGCCGAAAGTGACAGGAAAAAGTCTTTCACGTTACCGTATCCGGCAGCTCATGGATAAGTACGGAATCCGGACAGGGCTGCGCCGGCCAGGTAAAAACCGTAAGTCTATGAAAGAGCTGATCAAGCGCAATAAGAAGGTGAATCTTCTTATGAGAAAGTTCCGGATGCACAGGCCGAACGAAGTGAGACTCACAGACGTGACTTACCTTGATTACGGAGATGGTAAGCGCGCTTATGGATCGGCTTCTCTGGATCCGGCTACCGATCGTCTGATCTGCTTTGTAGTCAGTGAGAACAATGATCTGCAGCTGGCACTGGATACACTGGATGCCATGGACGCATATCCGGCAAAACGAGGAGCGATCCTTCACTCCGATCAGGGGATCCTTTACATGACGGACGAGTTTCAGGCTAAGGTGGTGGAACGTCAGCTGCACCAGTCTATGTCCCGCCGGGGGAACTGCTGGGACAATGCTCCGCAGGAAGGATTTTTCGGTAAGTTCAAGACGGAGACTATGTATACAAAGTGCAGCACGCTCGAAGAATTAAATGACACAATCCAGTCTTATAGTGTATACTACAACACAGAGAGAGGCATATGGGACCGTGGAAAGATGACACCGGTCGAGTATGAAGCTTACCTCGATTCGTTGGATGCATCCGAATGGCAGAAATATATGCTGGATGAAGAAAAGCGTTATCTGGAGATGAAAGCCGAAAGCGCAAAAAAAGCGGAGTTAAGAGCCCGGGAATACAAGGCCGAAACTGAAAAAAGACTGGAGGAGATAAAGTTTGAAACAAAGAGGTAGCGGTTAGCCAAAGATTAAAAGACACCACAAATAAGCCATCTCTCGGTGGCTTCAAATAGGAATATAAACACAGCACCCAATCAGGAAACAGCTACAGGATCGTTTTTAATAACATATCC
>JAZLLO010000003.1:0-3983 GCA_045598185.1 Marvinbryantia sp. | reverse complement strand
TATCCAGTATCTGTTTTAAGTATGCTTTATCCGCATCATATTTCGCTTTTGATTTGCACAGTGCTTCTTCTGCTTTTTCAATCTCTGCCTCGATTGCTTCCAAACCAGTCAGACGTGGTCTCCTTGCCATAATATTTCATTTCCCCCATCATTTCTCTTTATCACGGATTGATTTTAGCTGCGAGCTTATTTCCTCTGCCCTGTATAATACATTCTGTGCAGTAAGTCCAAATGCTCCAAGTATCTTCTTCTGTACTGCGGTTACTGCGTGGTCAAGACGGTATACTCCGTCGGTTCTTCTGATCATCTCTATCTTTTCAAGCTCCTTTATGGCTGCAGATACATTCATGTAATTCGGTCTTATATCCATTTTCAGAAGTGCTTCATGTATTAGTACATACATACGGCTTCTTATGATAAGTGCTATAAATTCTATGAAGATCTTGGCCTCAGTACTTTCGTTCTTATGAGTTCTCATGCTCTTGTTTCCAAGATACGACTTATCTCCACGGAACAGTTTTTCCGAACTGTCACGGCTCTTATAAAGATAAAGTGCATCTTTTGCAGACATGTTTTCGGAAGTGATGATACAGAAATAGCCGCACAGTTTCAGTTCATCTTCTATCACTTTGTATTGTTCAATCCCCATAAGAAACTTATGCTCTTCTTCGTCATACTGCAGATCAAAATATTTTTCATAGTCTTTTCCGAATTCCCGGTCCTGGTTGCGATGCTTTTTCAGGAATTCTGTCATTTTTCTCAGCCGTTTTTCCAGATCATTCTTTTCATCAGCTTCACGGTCAATACTGTGGTAGAGGTGAAAATAACGTTCCTTTTCATCAGAATCATACAGTTTCTGCTTTACAGTGATGCCATAAACTCCGAAGTCCCTGATACAGTTTACCCGTTTTTCTTCAAATGTCCCCCTGTATTTTCTGATCATCTCAGATACCAGCTTTTTCTTCCCTTTCATCATGATAATGAAGGAATAACCATTTGAATCGAGGATATCAAAGTTCTGCTTGCTGAAGTATCCCCGGTCCAGAACAAAACCTATATTTTTGTAACCATATCCCTTTGCTGCTTCCAGCATAAATCTGAGCTGTGATACATCATTGATGCTTCCAGGATAATCCTGATAAAACAGTGGTTCCTGATTTTTCAGGTCATAGCCAACCGCATAGTTGAAGATCGGAGCACCTGTATCTACTTTGGCCTTTCCGTATTCCACGAGATCCACATCTCCGGACTGACAGTTTTTGTTTGTAGAATCATACGATATGTAAATTTTTTCTCTGTGATATCTGTCCTTGTTCCAGCTGTTCAGAAAATCTGCACTATGATCACATGTGATGGAGTTCAGAAATGAAGAGACTTTTGAATCGCTGTACATCGTCATGTTCTCAGTGAAAAGAGGATGGTTATAGGCATAATCAGGATAGTACTGTCCTGCATTATTCTCCATAGTTATCGTATATGCTGCGATATCTAAGAGCAGACCAATGTCTTTCTCATCAAACCCATTACTAAGATATTTAGGTAATCCATAGTCTTCAATGATTTTTCTGATCACGATATATGTTCCAATACGCAGACAACTGCTCCTTTTGGATTCAGAGGAAACAGCAGGCAACTGTTCATCAGTAAAGAATTTGTAGTAGTTTTCGTTTGGATACATCTTTTCCTTATCAACGTTATATATCTTTCCGATTGTAGTACGTTTGGTCACGGTAGCCTTCTTTTCCGTGTCATAGTGTCGTTCGTACGCGTACTCAACATATGTCCCCTTGCGAGTAACACGCTGTATTTCTGGTATTTTTACAAGAAAATCAAAGTACATTTCGCCCTCCTGATAGTGTCGTATTACGACACTATCAGGATGACACATTTTCCTCGAAATGACAATAAAAAAAAGCAAGAAAACGTTGATTTTCTCGCCTTTTATTAATCAGGGATATTCAAAAATGGATTATAGTGTCGCAAATTCAGAGGAAGTTAACATTAAACTCATCAAACGTATAGTATATGGTAGATCAAAGATTGTCAACCTTACAAAAAAATGTAAGCTTGCCTTCTTAATCAAAACAGATGATTTTAATCTAATGGATCTGATATAAACATAGCCACCAGAACCAATCTGGTGGCTATACTTTAATACTAATATACCCAAAATTCAGAAAGAACATCTTTTTTCGGTTAGAGAGTTTGGTAATAATTGTCTGCTTTATACACTTGATGAAGTATTAAGATATGGAGACGTTCTAAATATCATTCAAGCGGACGAGACGAATCGTATTGTTGAGCGGAAGGAGGTTCCGTTATTTGACAATAAGGCATTTAGAGAGGCTATTATAAACGCTGTTCTGCATAATTACTGGGTTGGTGGTAACGAACCGATGATCTCTGTTTTTTCAGATAGAATCGAAATACTGTCCCGGGGGACGATTGCGCCAGGGCAGACAATGGAAGGATTCTATCTTGGAGCGTCTGTTCCGGTGAACGATAAACTGTCTGAAATATTCCTTCAGCTTCACATTAGTGAAAAATCAGGAAGAGGTGTCCCGAAAATTATAGAAACTTACGGAAAGGATGCGTTCACTTTCAGAGAGAATTCTATAGTTGTGACGATACCATTTAAAAAGCTTTCAAAAGTTGGGAAAAAAGTTGGTGAAAAAGTTGGGAATAAATCCAGTGATGATCCGAAACGGAAGTTAAATCCGCGACGAGCAAGAATAGTAGCTGAAATGCGGGACAATCCCAACGTAACAGCTGCTGAATTAAGTACTATGCTGGCAGTAAGCGAGACGGCAATTGACAATAATATTAAATATCTGAAAGAAAATGACTATATTGAAAGAGTTGGCTCAAACAAAGCAGGATATTGGAAAGTATTAGATTGAATCCTGTTTCTATTACATGTATAATGAAGCTATGGCAACATATTGGCAACAATATCTCAGATAACCAGTAAAGTGAGTGAAATAGAAATAAAAAAGATGTCTCTCATGTAATAAACTTAAATCAATGGAGTTAAGTGCAAAAAAGACAAAATCGAGTTCGAATAGTAGTCATGTCACCAGACAAACCTTCCTATCGCGAAAGGGCAATAATTTCATAACACATAAGAGAGGACCTTTAAGAGCATTCTTGAAGGTTCTTTTTACGTCCAGACATAGCGAAAACCTTAAATATTCAATGAAAAATGGCATTGAGACATATCCAGATAAAATCGTGATTTTGTAATAGGTAGATAAATGGTGCAACCATCTTCAGGCAAAAAAAACGCAAAAACAAAGAGGCCGTGCGTTTCTGCACGGCTTATAACTGTGGTTAACTTAGGTTACCTTATTGATCAAATATCATTCCATATAGCAATACCGCCACAGATAACTAAAAGTGCGCTAAGTGTGCCAAATGCTATACCAACCATTTTTTATTTCTCCTTTCTTCTTGTCTGATTTATAGACTGTTCCGTTTTTTTCTGTTACATAGAATATGTATTGAACATATCGAAGGATGAACTTCTGTTGTATGAAGATCTTCTATGTGCCTTATGTTCGCCTACATGAAAGAATTTTGCGATTTTGTTGATTGTTGTTATCATGTTGATTTCTCCTTTTTCATAACTGTTTTATTTATATCAGTTGTTCTGTGTTCCTTTTGATGATGTAAGGATAACAAGAGATGCTGAAGCTTGAATTGAAAGATTCTTAACGTAACATAAAAATCCCGGAGAAAATGATGTTCTCCGGGTAAATTCTTACTTTTATACAAGGTAGTTGCTGTTTACGAAGCCGACCTGTCCGATTGATGGTACATATACACACCAGTATGTTCCATAATTTTCTTTGAAGTTTACAACATCACCTGTATGAAGCTGTGCAATTTCATTTCCGTAGTTAAATGCAGGATCGCTTCTAAGAGCGAGGTATCCATTTACATTAACGGTGTACTGTGATTTGTGTGCCTGGTTTGCAGCTGTC
>JAZLLO010000002.1:0-2357 GCA_045598185.1 Marvinbryantia sp. | reverse complement strand
CCGCCACTCACCTCCACGTGTTCTGTAGTGTGTCAGCCTTATATAAGAATTGTATCAGAAGGATAATAAATTAGATAGCGAAAGAACCTCGGTTTCATGACCCCATCGGTGTCTTTCGCAGAAAGACGGTATATAAAAATGGTAGAAAGCAGTCTCACTGGATCTGGTATATTTTTCCGCAATTGAAGGACCTTGGTTTCAGCTCCATGTCAGATTTTTATGGTATCGATGGAATGGGAGAAGCCAAGGCATATATGGAGCATCCGGTTCTTAAGGAGCGTCTGCTTGAGATTACTCATGTGCTTCTTACACTCAAAAGTAGCGATCCATCCAGAGTGATGGGATACCCGGATGATCTGAAACTGAAATCATCAATGACACTGTTCGCAGAAGTAGCACCGGAGCAGGAGGTCTTTGTAAAGGTACTGGATAAGTTTTTCGGCGGCGAAAAAGATCAGAAGACCTTGCAGTTATTAATTAGAAGTCAGATGAACTGTGATGAAGAACAAAGCGGCAATACATTAATAGTAAAGGGCAGGTGATTTTATGTGGAAGTGTCCAAAGTGCGGACGGGAATTCAAGAATGCCAACCAGGATCATTATTGTGGTGAAAAACCAAAGTCTATCGAAGAATATATCCTTGCGCAGGATGAAGAGAAGCGAGCAGATCTGCAAGAAATGCAGCGTATTTTGAAAGCTGCGTTGCCAGATGGTGTTACGAAACAGTAAATCATGCGTAAAGGAATAAGGCTAGAGTAAGGATTGAATATGAAGAAGATAGGAATCTTATCCGATACCCATGGATTGCTGCGGCCAGAAGTTTTCAAATACCTGCAAGGCTGTGAGCAGATCTTTCATGGTGGGGATATCAACAAACAGAGAATATTGAATGAACTGAAAAAAATAGAGAATTGTTTGTGGTGAATACTACAACTTCTGGATTAATTAGTCTGAATGCCCAGCCACTCATGTTTAAGTATGAAGGCAAGAACATGGGGGCGATCGGAACCGTTATGCTTCCATTGGAAACCCCAGTAGTAATTCCACAGGATATGTTGGGTGTGGTTGGAAAAATCATCCAGAACATGAATATTGTACTGGAACAGATTATTCCAGGATTGACAATCAGCATTAAAGAACTGGGAACACAGCTTATGGATGGCGATCAGGTTGGTGTTCGAATTCAGCTGATGTCTAGAAAGAACAGCAAAGAGATTGCACTGAAATATGAGTCTGAAGGTATTAAGAAAATCATATCAATCCTTCAGCTTCTGATTGTGGTATATAATCAGTCATCTATTACGGTGGCTGTTGATGAACTGGATGCAGGTGTATTTGAGTATCTGCTGGGCGAACTACTCAGAATCATTTCTGAAAAGGGAAAAGGACAGCTGATTTTTACTTCCCATAATCTGAGACCTTTGGAGACTCTGGATAAAGGCTTCATTGCATTTACAACAGTGAATCCAAAGCATAGATATGTCCGTCTCAATAATGTCAAGGAAAACAACAATCTTCGTGATTTCTATTATCGTGACATTATGCTGGGCGAACAAAACGAGCTGGTATATGAGCCAACGAATAATTCTGAAATTTCATTTGCATTCCGAGAAGCAGGTGAAGCAGAAGTGAGCAAACAGTAAGAAGAATAAGCTGACCGAATATTTATATAGGAAGGCATAGAGTAAAGCATCTATTGGAGAAATCTGATAGATGTTTTTTCGTGACATTAGCTTCCATCAGGGGGTGGTCGAATCTCTACAGGCCAGAGCCCCACAGACCGGCGCCCCCTCTTCTGTGCAAAATCGCGAAATGGAAGACGGGGGGATGGAGGCATCCTGCGAATGGAGCTTCCCTGAGCATCCGTCACTATACTACAAGTACAATGACTATTCTCTTGACAGGAATTACAATTCAAATGTAAAAAAGGATAATATTAACACCCTAGAATATAGGGTATATTATAGTAAAGGAAGGTATATGTTAATGACAAGAACGTTTATTGAAGTTCCTTTGTTTACAAAACGATGGAAAGAAATTGGTCTGAATGACGACGAATTGCAGGCGTTTCAGATTATGTTATTGAAAGATCCAGAGTCTGGTCCAATAATGGAAGGAACTGGTGGCATTCGTAAGGTTAGATTCCCGCTAGAGAATAGAAGCAAGAGAGGAAGTGGCAAAAAATAATAGGAGTTGATTCTATGAGTTCATTATTTGAGGATTTGAAACAAGGATTAGAGGAAGCGATTGAGTATGAAAAGGGAAGTGGAAAAGCCAGAGTAAAAACTTATTCCATTACTCCGATAAAAGAATGCTCTGGTAAAGAAATAAGAGAAATCAGAATGAAAGCTGGAATG
>JAZLLO010000001.1:0-2831 GCA_045598185.1 Marvinbryantia sp. | reverse complement strand
GGTATTCCCAAACGTAAAAGAATGGGATAGAGGCCTCGTGGACAGGCCATATGCCGTAAAGATTGCGTAGCAATCACGGATACTGGCACGAAGTGCCAGCATAGAAACCACATCCGATATAATCGGTTGTGTGTAGTTCATATATTTCTGCTGCTGAATCAGTTGAAACTTTTTTCCAGCCAGTATTTCAACGGAGATAATGCGAGGGATATTGATCATTCGAATCTGCGCTTTCTGACTATGTAGATACCACAGGCGAAAGACATCATCTCTTCTTGAATATTCAAGCCAGGAAGGTGCGCAGGTAACCTGTCTCTTCTCTCCTTTCCAGTTACGATAGATGACTTTTACGTTGGATTCAGACTCTATAGCAGAATAAAGGATCTTCAGAAAATTCAGATTTCGTTTATTCATACTCTTTTTTTCGGATATTCTAAGGCTGCTTTCAGGTTGGAAACGATCAAAATAATTGATAATATTCATATGGAAGCTTTCAGTCTGGTATGGAGCTGTTTTGCATATAGCTTTGATAGATTGAATCTGTTCCTCTGACAGGAATATGGTTGCAAGAGGATCGTCAAGTATAGTCAACAGCCAGCGCACTTCTACCTTCGTTAAAGGCAGTAAGTCTGACAGATAATCAGCACCTAAGATCCGGAAACGAGTCTTTCCATCAGGACGAATCAACTCTGAGTCCAGAAGATAAGCATAGAGATTATTTACAACCCTATCCAGTTCATCTTCTGTGAAATATCCAAGAATAGTTCCTAGTTGTTCTTTCAGTACCATTCGTTTATCAGGACGTTCATTCAGAACAGAATCTGCAAGAGCGATAGAATACCAACTCAACAGTTCATTGAACAGTGCACCATGTCCTTCGGAGTCAGAAATTGTATCTCCAGTGATAAGATAAACGTCTTCTACATATTCAGATTCTGGAGATTTGGAAATAGTTTTTTCCTGTCCAGGAAGATCTTGTCCTGCAAAATAGATTTTCCACATAGAGACTATATCATCCTCGATATTAAAATCTATCTGGTGGAGATATTCAGAATTATGTACTCGCATATAGTAACTTCTGATCCATTTTCGAAGCTCTGATGTTGGAAAAAGCGAGATTGCCTGTTCTGGGTTTCTACCCCTGTTTTCTTTTCGCATCCTTGCAGCAATGTATTGTTCCTTTAAGGAATCATATTGTACAGGAAGCTTAAAAGAGATGAGATGTTCGCGCCAGTTCTCATCTATCATACAGTTAGGTACTCCTGTACCCCATATATGAGACAGCAATTCTTTTGCAGATATAAGACATTTTTGTAGTTCCTGCTGATCGAGATGAATATCCTGTAGATATCTTTCCTTTGTGATCTTCTTTTTTCCTTCTTTTGAAGTGGTACGTCGTACTTTTTTAATAGAAGAAATCGATTTATACATTGTAATCTTATCGATGAATTCCAGTCGCAATGCTTTGATCCTTCGTTCAGTAATATGATAATACAAGACATACTCACGTCCATTGGCAACGCTGATTCGAATCTCAAGTGGAACTACTAATTCTTCATAGGCATGTTGGTTTGTTCCATGAACATATCGGATCAAACAAAGATAATTCTGCTCAATCGATATCATCAGGTCAATCAGATTATAGTCATACAATGTTTTCTGAAGATAATTATGTTTAAATCGAAAGATACTTGAATTGTTCGTTTGCCCATTTATCTTTTTACAACGTTTTGAAAGGATAGTACCGATTTCTCCAAGTGGATAGTATTGCGAAAAGAATTCACACATTGCCTGAAAGCGATTGGCAAAAACGAATGTTTCCGTGGAGGATGCGGATTCTTTAGTTTTGTTGATAAGTAAAGACAGTGTTAAAGGGGATTTATACCAATAGTGCTCACCGGAAGTTTTACGATTAAAATATCTTTTGAAAGAAGGATTATAGGAATTCCATTGTTCTGCCAGCCACTGATTTCTTTTCAGAGAATCATCCCGAAGATCCGCCAGAATTCCTAATGAAAAAAGATATTCCGTACGGGTACTAAGATTGTCATACTTGTCTTTATAACTTTTCGGCATGAATCGTGTAGCTTGTGACCAGATATTTAATTGCCGGTTGATCCGTACCAGAACGTCTGCATTCACAGAATTATCCAACTGGCTTATCCAGTTATCTATAATAGCATATTCAATTTCATCTACATCAACTAATTGCTGCACCCCTTTACTTCCCTGTACAGATAGTAATTCTTCTATTGTGACTGGAAGAGAAGTCAATCCACCACTAAGTGATGAACGAATATCAAGATCCAGAAGGTAGTTCAGGTAATCACCGATTTTACTGAGATTATGCAGGAAGTAAAAATCATCAATTGGATTTATAGCATCAAAAGGCATAGTCTTCATTATAATCTGATTACGTCCATTCTTTCGTTTTTCCAGATACCACTTTTCTCCCAAAATTTTACTCAATACCTTCCAACGGTCATTCACCGTTTGGCTTCCTTTGGAAAACTGGTCATACGACTTAAAACCATAGGTATAGTAGTCACGAATACTGTTCTTAAATATCTCATCGAATGAGTTTGCACCAATCAATTCATCAAAAATCAGTTTTGACTTTTCAAGAATAATTCCCATGAATAATCTCCTTAGATAATAGTGAGGTTAAAGACATTATAACTTACAGGAAGCTCCCTATAATGTCAAGCACAGAATGTTGAATTTCTGGGCTTTTTTTAACTATATCTACCTCAAAAACAAGAGCTAAAGGTGTAAAACAGTCATTGTATCTGGTACTGAATAGAGAAAAAGAGTATAGGAAATAGAGCATC